>CAPQSW010000036.1:0-10495 GCA_948688495.1 uncultured Lachnospiraceae bacterium
CTTTTACGTTGATTACGCTATCAGGTTTTTTGTGGGAAAGCATTACAACCGTCTCAACATGAATACCAAATTAGAACATATCCCCACAAAATCACGGAAATATGGGCAATATTTATACAGTACGAATACCGCTCGTGCAACCTTTTTCCCACAAAATATAACCTCCATCAATTTTGCACCACCCTGATGCAAAATTTTAATTGATTCTTTTTTCAATATCTTCAATTGTTAAAATAATAAGTCGATGACAAACTCTCTGCTTTTGAACTTCTTTTTTGATTTCTTCTATAAATTGCAAATAACAACCACTCAATAATTAAACGATTTTTCTCGCCGTTAATCATTGCGCATTTTCAATTCCACTTCTATATTCTGTTTTGTACGGAGTTTGGAAAGCAAACATACAACTTCTATATTGGCCGAAGCCGGAAACATGTCCACACAGCATACCCGCTCTACCATATACCCGCGTGCCTGCAAAACTTCCAAATCCCTTGCCAGACTGGTTGGTTTACAGGAAACATATACCATCCTCTTAACACCATAATGGATAATGCGCTCCAATGCCTTTGGATGTATGCCATCCCGTGGAGGGTCCAGCACAATAAAATCCGGTTGCTGCTCAATCCCATCCAGGACCTTCCACACATCCCCGGCAATAAACTCACAATTATGCAAATTGTTCAACCGGGTATTTTCCCGGGCAGCCTCCACAGCTTCTTCCACAATCTCCACACCGATAACTTTCCTGGCCACAGGCGCAAGCATCTGGGCAATCGTCCCTGTTCCGCTGTACAGGTCATAAACTACCCGGTCATCTCCGGCATCTGCCACAAATTCCCTGACGGTTTCATATAAAACTTCTGCCCCCAGTGAATTGGTCTGGAAGAATGAGAACGGCGAAATACGAAAACGCAGCCCCAATATCTCCTCAAAGAAATAATCCTGTCCATATAAAATCCTGGTCTGCTCATTGATTACCGCATCCGCGAGACTGTCGTTGTGTGTATTTAAAATGCCAACAATCTTACCTTCCAAAGAAATCCCAAGCAAAACCTCCTGAAAACCTTTAAGCAGACTTTCCTCAGCATCATTTTCCATCTGGGTCGTTGTCACCAAATCAATAAGAATCTCCCCCGTTTTTACAGCCTTGCGCACCAGTAGGTGGCGCAAATACCCCATATGGCGCATTTTGTGATAATAAGGCACTCCCTGTTCCTGGAAATAAGTAAGCACTGCCGACAGAATCCTTGAATAGTCTTCATCGACAATTTTACAACCAGACACCGTCACAATATCATGAAAACTGCCGCGTTTGTGCATTCCCAGACAGAGCGGTCCATCTTTATAATTATCCCCAAAAGAAAATTCCATTTTATTGCGGTAAGCAAACTGTCTGGGACTCTCCTTGATTCCCTCAAAAATATCAGAAAAAGCCCTTCCATCCCTCTGATCCTGATATATATCACATACCGGCCCTATAAGCTGCCTTACCTGATGCCCCTTTAATTCCAATTGTTTTTCATAGCTAAGATTCAAAAAGGTACAGCCGCCGCAAGTTCCAAAATGCTCACAGGGAATCTCGTTAAGCTCCAGCGGTGATTTTTCCAGCACCTTTAATAACCGACCTTCCCCCCTGCCTTTTCTGACTTTATTGATAGAGAAGGAAATTCTCTGTCCGGGAAGTGCATTCTTTACCACTGCCTTTTTCCCATCTTCCAGAATAACGATTCCTTTGTTTGGAAAATCCATCCTTTCTACGGTGCCCTCATATACCTGTCCCTTTTTCATAACCTTTACCTTTTCCTTCCTAAATGATCTTCAGTTTATAGAAAATAGCGCTATAAGCTAAAAAGCTCCCACATACATGCGGGAGCTTTTCACACTCAAATCCTTTTATTCTTTCTCATCCTCGTCATCGAAGAAATCATCCTCGAAATCATCTTCAAAGTCATCCTCGAAATCTTCCAAATAATCCGGTGTAAAGAAACGGTAAACTCCATATACGATAGCTGCAACTGCTACAACCGCCCCTGCGATTGCACAAATCCAGAGTACCTTAGATTTCTTTTTCTCCGTTTCCTCCTGTTTGTGTAACAGTTCATTCAACTTTACTGAACTTAAAAACTCATCAAATTTCTCTCTATTCATGATTTCCTCCATTCTGTGCATCTTTCAGCACAAACAGGCGTCTGGTAAAAGATTTACGGACTCTTTCACTTCCACCCTGCTTTTCTTTAAATTGTGGCAGATAATTCCACCTACCGTCCTTCTAACCCCTGAAGGGAAAGCATCAGTATCTCTCTGGCTGCTCAAAGAGACCTCCTTGGGTCATATTATATCATACCTTTGCCAATTAGCATACCAATTTTTTGAAAATTTATACTTTTTTTAGTTTTGCAAAAGACGCAAACATCTTCTTTACGCCAACCCTGTCAAAATCTACAGTTACCTCATAATCCCTGCCTCCCTCTACAATCTGCACAACCGTTCCTTCCCCAAATTTGATATGTTTCACACGGTCTCCGCTGCCGTACTCAAGGGAAATGCTGTTTGTTGTACTGCTCGAAAAGGAGGTACTCTGATATGTCTTTTTCTGATATGGTTTACTCTGTGCATTTCCAACTGCAAAAATCGGATTCACTTTTGATCCTGCCTGGCTAAAGGACCTTGGCAGAGCCTCCCTTGTTTTCTCCACCTCACTCTTATCTGCTCCGCGCAGCAGCGTTCCCGGTATCTCCTTTATAAAACGGGATACTTTATTATATTGTGTCTCACCACGAATCATGCGTTGTCTGGCACATGAAATTGTAAGGTCCGTCATGGCACGCGTAATTCCAACATAGCACAGACGCCGTTCCTCCTCAATCTCCATAGGATCATCGGAAATAATCGTCATATAGCTAGGAAACAGTCCATCTTCCATGCCTGCCAGATACACATTCGGAAATTCCAGCCCCTTGGCACTATGTAATGTCATCAATACCACATAATCATTCCCTTGCTGCAGGTTATCAATATCTGAGACAAGCGCAACTTCTTCCAGAAATCCACTCAATGTGGGCTCCTCTGCGCTTTCCTCATACGCCACAGCCTTGCTGATTAACTCGTCAATATTTTCAATACGCACCCTGGATTCCTCTGTATTCTCTGCCTCAAGCTCCGCAACGTATCCCGTCCCTTCAATGACTTCCTGCAATATTTGTGAGACACAAAGATACTCCAGCTTACTGCGCATCGTCTGGATAAACGTCACAAAAGGCTTAATCTTTACTCCGGCCCGTCCAAGGCTTGGAATATCATCCGCCATCTTCAATGCGTTGTAAAAACTCATATCCTTCTCTACGGCATAATCCTGCACCCGTCCAAGCGAAGTCGCACCAATCCCTCGTTTGGGTACATTGATAATACGCCGCACTGCCAGATCATCCCTGCCATTGTCAATTGTCTTTAAATAGGCAAGCAGATCCTTAATTTCTTTTCTTGCATAGAAATTCACGCCGCCCACAACGCGGTAAGGCATATTGCTTACCACAAACCGCTCCTCAAAGAGACGGGACTGTGCATTGGTGCGATATAGGATGGCACAGTCACCATACGGATATTTCCCCTCCCTGACCTTGCTTTTAATATCATTTATCACATAGTCTGCTTCCTCATAGGCGGAGTCAAACTGTTGAAAATTAATTTTTTCTCCCTCATCGTTCTCTGTCCACAGACGCTTGGGCTTTCGTCCTACATTATTGGCAATTACAAAATTCGCCGCATTTAAAATGTTCTTTGTTGAGCGGTAATTCTGTTCGAGCTTGATAACTTTTGCATCCGGATAGACATCCTCAAAATTCAAAATATTCCTGATATTAGCGCCCCGAAATTTGTAGATAGACTGATCGTCATCGCCTACCACACATAAATTCCGGTACTTCTCAGCCAACAACCGGATAAGCTCAAACTGCGCCGTATTCGTATCCTGATATTCATCCACCATGATATATTTGAAACGCTCCTGATAACTGTTTAAAACCTCTGCATCATGCTTAAAAAGTTCCACAGTCTTTACAATCAAATCGTCAAAATCCAACGCATTATTCTTACGAAGCATCGCCTGGTATTCCCGGTAAACCGCTGCCTGCCTCTCCTTCGCAAAATCACCCGCAGCACGCAGCGTAAACTCCTCCGGCGAAATCAACTCATCCTTGGCAGAGGAAATAATTCCCAGAAACATTTTCTCCTTATATACCTTCGTATCAATCTGCAACCGTTTACAGACTTCTTTCATGAGTGACTTCTGATCGTCCGTGTCATAGATGGTAAAATGATTGTCAAATCCCAGTCGGTCAATATAACGTCTCAGAATCCGCACACAGGCGGCATGAAAGGTGGAAACCCAAATACTCTCAGCTCCAAACCCAACAAGCTTGTCTATACGCTCCCGCATCTCCTCTGCTGCCTTATTTGTAAACGTAATTGCCAGAATATGATAAGGGTTGACTCCCTTTTCTTCAATCAGGCAGACTGTCCTGTGCGTCAAAACCCTGGTCTTGCCCGACCCTGCCCCTGCCAAAATCAACAGTGGCCCTTCCGTACAAAATACTGCCTCTTGCTGCATGGAATTTAAGTTCTCATACATATTTTCATTTCCTCCCTGATACGCATTCAAACATATGTTTATTATAGTGTATATCTTTTTATATTTCAACCTGTTTTTCTTCTATAATGTTATGGAAATACAACAAACTGCTTGTCATCTGGTTTTGAATACTATATAATGATTTTGAGGTGAAAAAAATGACAATTGATGAAAAAGATTTATTGAATAGTATTATAAACAGCCTGTCCCATATTGATTTTATCAAACCGGAAGATTTCCCAAATATAGATTTGTATATGGATCAAGTCACAACTTTCATGGATACGCAGCTCTCTGCATGTAAACGGCATCCAGAGGATAAGGTGCTGACCAAGACTATGATCAATAATTATGCCAAGAACCAACTGCTTCCCCCTCCCGTGAAGAAAAAGTATTCCAGGGAGCATATGCTGGTATTAATTTTTATCTATTATTTTAAGAATATCTTAAGCATCGGGGATATACAGGCAATCTTAAACCCAATTACCGATAAATACTTTGCTTCTGATTTGGACTTTAACCTGGAAAATATATATTCCGAAATTTTTCGCCTGGAAGAATCTGGCATTCGCAATATCCAAAAGGATCTTACCAGGAAATACCAGAAAAGCCTGCAGACGTTTGCAGAACTCCCCAAGGAAGACCGAAAGGAGCTACAGCATTTCTCATTCATCTGTATGCTGTGCTTTGATGTGTATTTAAAAAAACAGCTGATTGAACGAATGATTGACTCCAGTCTTTCAGAAAAAGACAAAAGCAAAGATAATCCAGATAAAAAATAAATGTATAAAGGGATTGCCATAAGCTGCAATCCCTATTTTTCTTTCCCGATGCCCATTCTGGCAAATACCATGTCATATCCATCATTTCCATAATTCAGAGAACGATTCACCCGGCTGATTGTCGCCGTAGAGGCCCCTGTCTGCTCCGCAATATCCAGATATGTCTTCTGCATCCGCAGCATTCTTGCCACCTCAAACCTCTGTGATAACGATAACAACTCATTCACCGTACATACATCTTCAAAAAATTTATAGCATTCTTCCTTATTTTCCAGATCCAATATAGCTTCAAACAAATGGTCTACGGCTTCTGTCCTTAATTTCTTGCTCATGCCCATTCTCCTTTTATGTATTTCTCAGACCAGGATTCTGTGCCTGTCTCTTTCTGATTTTACCATATTAACGTTGCATAGTAAACAACATATTTATCAATTTTAATGCTGATAAAAGCATGCTGATTTACATAAGAGCCATTCTTCCCTACATTAACTTATATGTCCCCTTTCCCAGTTTTTTGACTAATCCGGCGGCTTCACTCTGATTCAAAATTCTTTGAAGCTGTCTCGCGCTACAATGGAGATGAAACGCAGCCTGCTCTACTCCCTTTAAGATTTTATCATCGCATTTATACTTCATATAAAACATAACCCGTTCGGTAAGGGAAACTGGAGCGGCATCCATAATAGTTATCGCTGCAATTTTAGTTGAAAGACTATTACAGATAAGTTGAAGGAAGCCGTTATTGGAAAGCAGCACTTCTCTGTGTTTTTCAATTGAAAATGTAATACATGTCAGATTTTCGTCTGCTTCGGCATAAATATTGTTGTTTTTGGGATAAAAAATTTCCATATCGCCGAGAAAGTAGTCTGCTGCTCCGTTTGACAAAGAATAGCGTGTCCCGTCATCACGGATAACGTAAATATTTATAGATCCCTGTTCCACTATTTGGAATAAAAGCTCATTTCCAAACGGTGAACTCAAAAATTCGCCTTTTTGATATTTTATCAGGTAAATATCTATATTCAGTGAATCAAGTACCTCATAGTATTTACTTTTGGCAATACAGGACGCAATTTTTTCTTTATCAAATATTCTTTCCATGATACTTGTCCCCACCAACAAGACATATGTCTTGTTTTTTTAATTTCATTTTACAGTACAATGAAAAAAAATTCAAGGGAGGAAAAACATGACATCCGTTTTTGAGGAAAAAAACATTCACAAAGCAATTATAAGAGTTGGATTACCCGCAATGCTTGGACAGCTCACAACGCTTATTTACAATATCGCCGACACATTTTTCGTCTCACTGACAAAAGAGCCCGCAACAATAGCCGCCGTAACATTGTGTGCTCCAATACTGCTTATTATTATGTCAATCGCCTGTATTTTCGGAATGGGAGGAAGCAGCGTCATTGCCAGATTATTAGGACAGGAAAGGATAAAGGAAGCTGGAACAACAATGAATTTTTGTGTATATGCAATGGCAATTTCGGGCATTCTTACGCTCGTTTTAGGACTGGCATTTTTGCAGCCTTTGGCAAAGATATCTGGTGCTGATGCAGATAATATTGCATATACCTGTGATTATCTGAGATGGATTTTTTTAGGTGCCCCTTTTATTATGCTGGCAAATGGATTTGTCCATTTATTCCGTTCAGTCGGACTAATAAAGGAAAGCACGGTTGGACTGGTACTTGGAAATTTAATCAATATGGTATTAGATTATGTCTTTATCGCTGCCCTAGGATGGGGAACCGCAGGAGCCGCACTTGCAACCTCTTTAGGGTTTGTATGTGCAACCATATACTATATTACCTGCATGTTGCGAAAAGAACACGAAGGGAATCCATTCGTTCCATTGACACCAAAACGTTTTTCGCCAAATGCAACCACAGTACGCAATGTCGTAAGCATCGGGATTCCAGGTGCCCTTATCACAGTACTCATGAGTGTTTCCAATATAGTACTTAATAACTATATCAGTATTTATGGGTCCAATGCAGTAGCTTCTTATGGAATTGCATATAAACTGGATATGATTCCAATTTTGTTGTCAGTAGGATTATCGCAGGGTGTTGCTCCTTTCGTGGGCTATTACTATGGATCTAACAAGAAAAAACGAATGTCTGATATAGTAAAGTATACCGTGTTATATGGAATTCTTATAGGTACGATATTTTCTGTTGTCTTTGTATTTTGGGGAAAATCTCTTGCCACAATATTCCTTCAAGATGATGTCCTGATTGAACAAACGGGATACTTTTTAAGAATCCTTTGCCTGTCGGCGCCTTTGCTTGGTGTCATCAATATGATAACAAGTTATTTCCAGGCACTGGGAAAAGCTGTAAAATCGCTTATCATTACATTATTAAGAAATGCTGTGCTATTTATTCCAGGAGTAATCGTTTTGAATTACTTCTGCAAACTGGATGGTGTCATTGCAGCACAGCCTGTTGTTGAAACTGTTTTAACCGTAATCTGCATATTTATGTATATCAATGATATACATTCAGAAAGCAATTGATTTCCTTTGCCCCTCAGTATTCTGGTATACCGTTGATATATCCATAGATTGCCTCACTGTCAGTATTTAACACCAATTCCTCGGGGAATCCCATATCATTAAGCATTTGCATGGCAAACTCATGCGCTCCTACCAAACCATCCACATGGGCATCAGAATCTACTACAATTGGCACCTGGTATTTTACACACAGTTCCAGCATCTTACGGTAATTCTCATGGGCGCCTAACCGAAAGCTTGCCGGAGATAATGAGGTATTATTGACCTCCAGCAATACATGATACTCCTTTGCAGCCTTAACCAATGTCTCATAATCAACAGGGAAACGGCTGTCATCTGGATGGGCAATAATATTGATATAAGGATTTTTCATTGCCCCAAGATAGGCAGACGTATTCTCTTTTTCCGTGCCTGACACATAACAGTTCGGATGTATGCTTGCAAGTGTTATATCCATTTTCCGCAATGTGTCATCTGGAAGGTCTACGCTGCCTGCATAATCCAGAATATTTAACTCCGCACCATACAGTACTGTCATTTCTTCATATCGACGTGGCAGCACTCTATAATTGGAAAAGTAGATGTGCTGGCAACTCCCCGGCATAGCAGGTGCATGTTCTGTGATTGCCAATATTTCTAACCCCTTCCCATATGCCGCTGCAATCATCTCATTTCTGGTATTATAGGCATGCCCGCTTGCAATGGTATGTGTATGCAAATCCATCCTGTCCGTCATAACTAACCTTCCCTTCCTCTTTTATATTATACTATTCTATCTGTTTTCAAACAAAAATACAAGTATCTCGTTTCAGATTCACCCACACCAGACACAGTTTTCTTTCCTTTCACATACTATATACAAAAAGTTAAAGGACGATAACATGAAAAAACATTTGTTTCACAGCCTGACCATGCTTTTATGCCTCACTGCCATCCTGGGTATTTCTGTCCTAACCGGCTGTTCTGCCAAGAAAAACAGTCAGGCGCTCACAAAAGTGACACTTAACGAAGTGGCACATTCCATCTTCTACGCTCCGATGTATGTTGCAATTGAAAATGGTTACTTTAAAGAGGAGGGTATAGACTTAACACTGGTCACAGGTTTCGGGGCTGATAAGACTATGACCGCCGTTCTTTCTGGCGAGGCAGACATTGGATTTATGGGACCTGAAACAACCGTCTATACCTACAATGAAGGGGCAAAGGATTACGTGGTTAACTTTGCACAGTTGACGCAGCGCGCTGGAAACTTCTTAGTAGCACGCGAAGAAATGCCTGATTTTACCTGGGAAAATTTAAAAGGATGTGAAGTTTTAGGTGGGAGAAAGGGTGGCATGCCCGAAATGATCTTTGAATACATCCTAAAGCAAAATAATATCGATCCTTCTTCCGATCTTACAATTGACCAGAGTATTGATTTCGGTTCTACCGCTGCTGCTTTTTCCGGTGGAAAGGGTGATTTCTCAGTAGAATTTGAACCTGGCGCAACTTCCCTGGAACTGGCAGGGGAAGGTTATGTCGTTGCTTCTTTGGGCGTAGATTCCGGTTATGTTCCCTACACGGCTTTTAGCGCCAAATCGGAATATATCGAAAAAAATCCCGAGGTTATCCAGCAATTCACGAATGCACTTCAAAAAGGCATGATCTATACCAGAAGTCATACCCCGGAAGAAATTGCAGAGGTGATTGCTCCGCAATTCAAGGAAACGGATTCCGATACCCTCACCGCAATCGTAGCAAGATACCATGAACAGGACACATGGAAAGAAAATCTGGTATTTGAAAAAGGCAGTTATGAACTCCTTTTGGATATACTCTCCGATGCGGGAGAACTTTCTGGCAGTCCTGCTTATGAAGATCTTGTAGATACCACATACGCCGAAAAAGCTGCAAACCCCTAACTCCAAATAACCAACGGCATATTGATGGATAAGTGTTTATCAAAAGTTCCTGTATTGTCATTTTCAGGGTTGTAAGAACCGCCTCCCGAACATTCCGGGAGGCAGTTTCTTTTACTTTATTTTCTTGCTTTTTACGGTCGCACTCCATGCACCGTACAGCTTCTTTGTCTTTCTGCCGATTCGGATGGATTTATAGGAGCGCGCCTTCACATAATATGTCTTCCCTTTCTTCAGCCTGCTGATGGTCTTTACGGATGTTCCTTTCTTCTTAACGGTTATAGTCTTTACACCTTTCTTAAACTTCCTGTTCGTCGAGTACTGCACCTGATAGCCGGTTGCTTCGGCATCTTTTTTCCATTTCACTTTTATCTTTTTCCCGCCCAATGCCTTAATGCTGATTTTCTGCTTCTTTGGGCTTATGTCCAGGGTAATTTTCACCGTCTTTTTCCGGTATTTTTCCGTCTCTTTGGCCGTTACGGTTATGATGGTTCTTCCGGTTCCTTTGATAGATACCCTGCCGTTATTGCTGACAGTGGCTGCCTTTTTATTGGAGCTGGCATAAGCAAGCTTTCCATCCCCCTTTTTCTGCTTCACACCCAGGGAAAACGGTTTGTCTCCATAGGCTTTGCAGAACATTTTTTTATACTGCAACTCC
>CAPQSW010000036.1:10505-36058 GCA_948688495.1 uncultured Lachnospiraceae bacterium
CTCCTGGTCCTTTTTCTCCTGCGGCCCAGCGGGGTCTTCCGGTTTCGGAATGTCGGACGCTGACTTTACCACATGAACGGTCATGCTGTCCGTAAACGTGGAATTGGCATCGTCAAACGTAGCTGTAACAACGGTTGTTCCCGGCTTTTTTATTTCCAGAAGGGCTTCTTTCCCATTTTCCCCGGAAGCTTTTATGGATGCAACATCTTCATTCTCACTCCTGAACTCGACTGCCTGGGCCCCCGCATATCCGTCTGCCTCCGCGTGCACTGAAATACAAAAATTCTGATCCATCGCAATGGTGCATTCCGGCCCGTTTTCTTCATAATGTACAGAATTATGCGGCTGTCCATGCCATACCTTAAGCATAAGGGAATGGTTCTTACAGACATCATAGACAAATACGTCCACGTCCTGGCTGTGCCCGCTCTCATCAGTTCCGGTAATTTTGCATTTCCCGTATCCTTCTGCCGTAATCTTCCCAAGTACCGGGTCCACCTTTGCCACTGCCTCATCCCGGCTCTCCCAGGTAATGTTGTCTGTGGTGTCCTCCGGGAACTGGCTCCAGGATAGCTGCGCCTCCTCCCCTTTGGACAGGGTGAAATCATTCCTAGCAAGTTCAAATCCATCGGATGGTTTTGTGGCAGTCTGGATATTAATATTTTCTCTTAATTCTTCGGTAAAGGATGCTTCTGCAGCTTTTTTCATTTCCTCATTTTTTACAGTAATCGTGCTGCCTGCCGGAAGTGTATAGGAAAATGGAAGTTTACTGCTCAGGATATCATCTGTCGGCTGGTTGTGCTTGAATATAATGTTTATTGCATTTTTGGATATTTCAGCTTCACTTTCCCCTACAATTTCTGCCTTCCCTCCGAAAGCACTGTCTGCTCCCTGCGATACATCAAATACTGACTGTGGGATGATAACATTTTTCACGTATTCTGCCTGGCGGAAGGAACGAATACCAAGCTCCTGTGTTCCATCCGGAATCCGGTAAGTCTCTGTCTTTTTTGCCGGCGGAAAGAAATACAGTTCATTTGTATGACCATTTATGCCTCCGTTCCTGTCAAACAGCACACCGTCCACATCATAGATTGTCTCTGATTCGGAATGGATTGCCTCTAAGGAAGCACTACCGCCAAACACACGATTACCCAGTTTTTCCAGGCTGGACGGGAGGGTGATTTCCGTTAAGGATCTGCAGCCTGCAAAGGCTCCGTCTCCAATCCCCCATAGCTGGTTGGAAAGGTTTATCTCCTTCAGATTCCCGCACCGGAAAAAAGCTCCTGATAAAATCCGGAATACGTTATCGGAAATGTCCACCTTCTCCAGGGTTGGGTTATAGGCAAAAGCATTTTCATTGATTTCCTGTACTGGCTTCCCATCAATGTGAAGCGGAATTACTACTTCTGTTTCCGCCCCGACATATCCGTCAATCGTGATTCCATCATACCCTGCAAGAACTGCCTTGTCACTGTAGATCAGATGGTCTTCTGTCTCCTTCTGGTTCTCGGATAGAATGGCAAAACAGAAAAATTCTTTCCCGGAATAATTACCCATTCCACGTACATCAACAATCGGTCCTTCCTCATTTCCATACTCATTCAGGAAAGACCCGCAATATGGATCTACCGGGGAAGAAAAATCATCCTTCCTTGTATCCTCATAAGATAGTTTATAGTCTTTTCCTTCCTCAAGCAGATAATCTCCATCCATGATTGTCAGCCTCGGTTCCACTTCGTTTCCTGTGTACTTCTGGCTTGGCAGTATCCGTATGGTTCCCTGCTTATAGGTGTCATGATACGGCACTTTATAGGTGCGTTCTCCCAGTGATTCTGCAAATGTGCATTCCGATATGTTTTTTCTTTCTTCCTGCAATTCCCCAGCCTGTACTTTGGTTACGTCTGTATGGATGCTGGTAAACAGCACCGCTGCTGCCAGTGCCACACTTATGATTCTTTTCATACCCCTTTGCTCCTTCCCTCAAAAAGCAGTCGTTATCTCTTGTTTTTATTTATCTATACTATATCACTGTTCTAGTGAAAAAGCAAAAACTTCTATTTGTTTTTTATTGCCGACAGTAGCCGAACTTCTTTAGAAATTCCCGGTTTGCTGTCTGGCCGATTTTCCAGTTCCCGTCTCCCCCTTCGGTGATCCAGTCCTGGACGGCAAGCACGTCCTCATGGGTAAAGGACCAGGTCTCTATGGGCGTCTCGTTTCTCAGGATGCTTTCTAAATACGCCATATTCTCCGGCTCCCGCCAGGTGGAGTTCTCCTCCAGAGTATCCAGGTATTTCTCTGATATGTACCGGACATAGTATTTCGGCATTTCTGCAATCGCTGCATCCTCATCCCATACCATGACGGCCACCGTCTTATAGGTGGTCTTTTTGTAGGCGTCCGTCACCTGGTAGGTGATCAAAAATTCCTCCTTGGATTTGGTCTGCATCTTGATGATCTGCGCGTCAAAGTCCTTGAGGCCGAGTTTCCCTGTGATGTCACCGTCCTCCTCATCCTCTGCGGATGCACGTCCTAAAAGGGCTTCTTCCGTGATCTCCCCGCGGTTTGCCTCCTCCTTCAGGTAATAGAAGACGTCTTCACTGCTGATCTCCGGGTAGTGGTTGTATTTTACTTTCACCGGTATTTCTTCTTCCGTGGTGTTTCCCTTGCTGTCCGTGACGGCAAATGTCACAAGCACGTCCACTTCCTCATCCTCCGTAAGCTTCAGGTAATAGGTGTCAAGCAGAAAGCCTTCCGGCACGTCCGTTTCATAAGTTTCCTCGTATGCTGCCTGGCTTTCGTTCTCCGGTTCCGGATAAACCACTTTCCGGATACGCAGCTTGTCATTCATGTCTGGATATTCTCTGTTATTGTCCTCATTGTCATGCGCCGTCAGGCGGCTGATAAGCTTCTCCTTCGTGACCTCCTCACCCTCATAGAACTCCATTTTCTCCCCCGGCGTCACCACAATGGTCGGGCAGGCGTCCCACTTTGCTAAAAGGTTGATATATTCCCCCGCATGGGCTTTTCTGGAAGCGGCTGCATAGGCTTCCCATGCCTGTGCGCCCCTGTCTGTCCCTGCCAGGCCCTCTGCGTCAAATCCTGGCATGACACGGACGGGCTCGGCTTCCTGGTACGTGCTGATGTCCTCGGTTGTATGGTCTGAAATAGCTCCCGACCCTTTTGCTGTTTCATAGATCTTGGTTACCCAACGCTGGTCTTTTTCGTCATAGGAATCTTCTTTCATCTCCCACCCCTGGAAGCTGTACTTCACTTCACATTCATATGCTTCCCCATCTTCCGTCTGTTTGATCTGCGTCTTTACCTTCGTAAAACCGTTGTCCCGGAACTGGTACATATTCTCCAGGGATACGTCATATTCCAGGGTATTTCTCCCTCCGGTGGCGCCGCTCCCGCTGTATGCCATGTTCACGTCCTTGTAGCAGAAGTAGCGGTATGCCGTTCCGGGCGCCTTAATGTTTTTCAGTTCGCTGCATCCATGGTACTCATACAGGCCATACGATGCCTTTCCATCCGCATTCCACGCGCGCCCTGCAAGGCTGCTTCCGGAGGCTGCTTTTTTTTCTTTCTGTGTGCCCAGCTTTACGAGGGTCCTAAAGCGCCCGTCCCTGTAATACACCAGACGATTGCATATAATTTTGTCCCCTTTTTTTGCTTCCAGACGGTAGGCCGCACCCTCCAGGATGGGGATGGAGAGCTCTGTGTTCTGTGCGCTCCCGGTATTTCCGGCTGCAGAAGATACGGTGGTTGTGGACGTAAATTCCCCGACTTCTGTTCCGGAAGGCTGTCCGGTAAGGGTTACGCTTATGCCCGGCTGGGATGTTTCTGCCGTCACCTTCCCTGTGCTGCTGCTGTATGTAAGCCGTACACCCGGATCCTCTCTTGTGTCTCCGTCCGTCTTTTCCATATCACAGGGGATGTCTGCGTAGTCCTCACACCCGATCAGATAGTCATATACAGCATACCAGGTCTGGTTACTGGATACGTCATTTGGGGTTTCTCCGGTCAGGATGCCGGAGGCATCGATCATCTGTTTTCTTCCATTTCCGATACCACTGATCCCGCTGTAATACCCTTTGAACTTGTATCCGGCTTTTTTGGGAATGTCAATCTTTCCTTTCTTTGGCACAAGTTCTTTGGTGCAGCCGCTGTCTGAAAATATCCCCCCGATGGATGTTGTATAAAGCTTTCCGGTTCCCGTCTGTTCCGGGTCTGTAAGTCCGTGTTTTAACGTGATGGTATAGACATTGGGCTTCCACTGCGCATATAATGTAATTTCCCTGCTCCCGGTCTTTATGTTTGGCGCATAATCCGTCATTTTGTATTCTTTCCCCTGGGCATAGGAACGTCCCGTGCCGTCCGCCTTTGTATTCCACTCCGCTCCATCCTTGGGGGTATACCCCATCCTGGAAAGCCCGAATGACTGGAAAGTTACCGGTTTCTGTTTCGTAGTTTTGTAATTCCAGTTATGCATGAAGGTAGCAATGTCCTTTTCTGCTCCGTGTTTGGCCTGCCCGCCGTTTGCATGATAGGTTATTATCAGGGTATTGGGCTTCCACTGCGCGTACAGGGTAACCGTTGCATTGTGCTTCGCTGTCAGGTTTTTTACCTTCTTTCCCAGCCCGTATGCTTTCCCGGAACCATCTGCTTTGGTGTTCCAGCCCGTCAGCGTGTACCCTTGACGCGAAAGCTTCGTCCCATCCTTCAAGGTCAGCTCATTGTCATAGGTGGCATTCTGCCCGCTGACAGATCCGCTTCCCCCGTTTGCATTGTACGCCACCTTGTATTTATTAGGCTTCAAAAGAAAGCCGTACATGGAATGGTGAAATTTCCGGTCCTCGGAATAATCTGTCATCCCGACGTTGTTCGTGTCAATGGCAAACTTAAAATAGCCGTCCCCCGTCCAGGGTTCTTCACCGGCAGCCAGGTCCTTGTCCTTTTTCTGTATCTGCTTGTTTTCCGGCACAATGTCCAGCTCTTTCATGCTGTCAAACACGGAGGTGTCAAAAAACATCCGGTAACCCTTCAGGGTATACAGAATCTTCCCGCACATCATGTAATGCCTGTTCGGACTTGGGAATCCGTTTTTTATTAAGTCCTCCGTGAGTTCGTCCCAGTATCCAAGCACCGGATTCGTACCGAAACTGTCATGCCCTGTTTTCTCCCAGTCTTTCCCCTTTTCCAGCGTCAGGGAAAACTTATCCGGGATCGCCGGTTCTTTTCCACTTACGCTTGAAATCCATGTCAATACATGGTCTTTTTCTTTCAGTGGCATGGTTCCTATTCTCGTCAGTTTCCAGTCGATTTTCTGGCTTGCATTTGCGGACAGGCTGGCAACGCTCATGCTCAGTTTATACCACTCGCCCTCCTCAAGCTTGTCCCCCTGCTTTCTGACGAAGATGAAAAAATATCCTTTGTTATTCTGGTAATGTTCATTTGGGGATTCACGCTGGTTCTCCGCCAGTGCCAGTCCGTCCCTTTTCTCCTGCCTCTTAAGTCCTGGGACGTCAGCAGTTTTTCCTGCTCCTTTTTCCTTATCTTTTATTTCCCCGGACTTGAGCTTGTTGTTTTCCTGTTCTTCCTTTCCCTGTTTTTCAGTTCCTTCCCCGTTTTCCTCCGGACCATGCGTTTCCTCAGCGGGTTCTTTGCTTTCTTCCCTGCTTCCGGTGACTTCTTCCCCCTCATTTCCTACTTCTGTTTCACTCTCTGCTTCCTGTCTTTCCAGGTTCCTTTCCCCTTCGTTCCCTTCTTCATCTTTTGCAGTCCCCTGGATTTCATCCGGGATTCCTGCGTTGTCTTCCCCCTGTTCCTGTCCTTCTGCAAATACCGCTTCCTGACTGGATGCTATAGCCTGTCCGGTCATGGGAAGTCCTGTTACAAGAAGGGCGAAAGATAACATTATACTTAAAATTACTTTCATTCAAATCCTCCTCACCTAATATCCGTGATATAAAAGCTGGTTTTACCTATTCAAATACCGCCTGAAATGCTACATCATTTTCCACTATCAGATTGTCGGTCAGCCATTCTTCTTCCCCTCTTTTTTTCCATCCACGAAACTCATATCCATCCTTACGCGGATTCCTGGGAATAACAATTGTACTGCCCGGATAAAGCGAATACTTCTCATAGATAATCCCATCCATAAAAAACTCTGCCATACAATAATTTCTTTTTCCAGAATACTGCTCTAAAACTACGGTTTTCCTGCATACTGTCTGTTTCTCTTTTGCATTCACAGTCTTATATGCCGCTCTCACCTCAACATCCAATACGCCTTTCTTCTCATCTGCTGCAAGAATCTTTACTTGTATATCAGCATCAGAAGAAATATGCATCAAAAGCGCCTGTTGGAAATCAGCTACCAGCTCCTGACTATTCTCGATCTCATAGCCTCCATACGTTTTCAGCTGCTTTAACGACTGCTCTACCGCCGTATTTAATGCCTTATCCGTTTCATTTTCCCGAACATCCTTTCCACTGACAATCATTACCCCGGCAATTACCATGACCGCTATAATCAATAACACCGATCCGTAAATCATATGTTTCATGCTGCCTCCTTTCTATCTGCTGTCTATAAGAATAGCACTCCTTTTTGTGGCCTTCTTTTGTTCTTTATCCGTTGCTTCCAGCAAAAATGTATATATTCCTCTTTGTACAAAAACAACCTGCCCGCTATCCTTCTTATAACACTCCATTACGCTGATTCCTTCCTGATTTGTAATGTCCAAGACAGCAAGATCTACTTCCTCCCCTTCTGCGTCAACAGCTGCAAATATCCCGGAAATAGAAATAGTTTCCCCGACACTCCATAACTTTTTTCCTATACATTGAATCACCGGCTCATCCCTGTTACACAATACCTGTACTGCCTGGCTGTCTTTCATGACAGAAAAATTCTCTCCCGGAACTTCCATACGTTTTCCAATTTTTCCAAATAATGACGCCCCAGCAAAAATCGCTATAACAGCAGCAAACGCAACTGCTGGAAGAATTATATCAAATACTGTTCCAAATGCTTTCTTCATATCTCCTCCTAACAAATGTTCTGAGAAAAGAACAGAATCCTATCAAATGCCTCCCCTGCACTTAAAAATACAACCGCAAAACCAATCAGCAACGCAGAAGATACTGTTGCAATTAATATTGTTCCATATTCCTCAAATACCTCTTTCATCTTGACTCACCTCACTTTAGATACCCAGCAGCGATTCCAGCAGATATATAAAAATTCCCAGCATACCGCCGCCCGCAATCGCATAAACAACAGCTCCCCCAAATTCCTCTATCACTATCCTCATATCTTCTCCTTTCGCTCTATTTTGCAAACCCACGTACCTGATGATCGGTTACAAGATTCAGTACCGGTATCGCATATTCATAGTGTAAAATAACTTCCGCCACCCTTGTATGGCCCTGCGGGTCATAAGACATCATTTTTACCTCAAGCCCATATCCTTCTTCTTCCGCCTGATTCTGGCATGCTGCAACCACAGAGGCGTTAAAATTGCTGCACTCAATTTCACTGATGACATCAGAATGATAATTTCTGGCTGCTGCGGACTGGATTCCGGCTGTCACTACACCAATCCCAACCATCCCTGTTATGAGAAGAAAGAATAACCCCAGATACGTCTTCATAATCTGTCCCATAGACTCCTCCTTTCAATAGGTATCGGCACGCAACGCTCTGCGTTACCTGCCAATTCGTCGCAAAGCATTTGCTTTGCTCCTACATTTTCATCTGCCCCAAAAAAACCATCATAAACACCACCATATTCACCATTGTCTGAAAAGATACCGTCACCTGCGGAAGATAAAAAATCCCATTCACACCGGCAAGGCATCTCTCGTTGGATATCTTTTCTGCCTTATCCATCATCTTGCTGTTACGTTGTACGAGAATACGGATTTGGGACTGCGCATTACCAGTTCCTGATTCCGAGATGGCATAGAGCATCTTCATAGACGAAAGCACCGCGGATAATTCAAACATCCCCAGAAATTCCAGATAGGGTTCAATCGCATCCGGTGTCCGTTTTAGACTGTCCGAAAGTTTTTGCAAATCATTTTTCAAAACTGCCGGTGCATGGTCTATGGTCTTTTCTATGGAAACCTGTACATTGTTTCCCTGCAGAAGCAACGCCATTTCCATCAGCCATGTTGGAAATACGCGGTTTATTTCCTGCACCACCTTATCGTAGGCAATGCGGTAGCCAATCCGGTGCTGGTTCAGCAAAAAAATACCTGTAATCCCCAACACTGCGGCTCCAACATGACTCCCCATAATGAACAAAACACCACTGCCCCCAAAGGCGGGGCCTGCCAAAAACAGACTTTTCTTCGCTTCTTTTTTCTGATCATACCGGTTTACCATCCCAAAATATTTTGATATCTTTTCTTCTCCCTCATCCTCTGGTCTGATCCAACTCGTTGCAATCTGCTTGTTCACTTTTCGGAAAATTCCAATGTTTAGGATCAGATAACATGTCGTCACAGCCTGCGTAATAGGATGATAAACGATCGTGTACTGTTTGGGCATGGATTTATATACCATGTGAAAAACAATGGCAAGCAGCATGGTAACAACCAGTGAAAACACTGTCCGCATACGCGCCGCCTTTCGGTCCTCCTGCAGCAGCATCACATTATCTGCCCAGACCGCTTTATCCTGAAGGAGTAAGTCGATCCCCTCTCCACACGCTCCTCCATTACCTTCTACCGTTCTAAGATATTCGTGTACAGCCCGCAGACGTTTGGCTGGATAAGCCTGCTCGATAATCCCAAGCGCTTCCTCGTACAACTCATACTGATAGCTGCCACATTCAATGTAGTGAATGGCCTCACCAATCACTTCATGCATCCTTCCCTCAGCAAATAATGTCCGGGTATCCTTCAGGGAAAGGAGAATCTTCTGATTCAGACGAAATGAATACAAAATCTGCTCCATATAATCCGACACATCCAGAAATTGTTTGTGCTCATACATCTGCCGGTATCCGTCTAAAATGAGGAAGGGCAGCGCCATAACACATGCGCAGGCTACCAGAAAAATCAGGTACCACCGCAGGCAGAACAGCATTCCGCATCCAATAGCGCCTGATACAGCTAAAAACAGATATACACTGTACTTTCCCATGGAAAAGCTGTAACCGTAACTGTCAATCTTTTTCTGCAGATTCCCTGGATGGAACATCTCAAATTTTGCCCTTCCTAGTTCTTTCTGCCTGTTTAATCCTTTTTTCATACAACCTCCTGTTCCAGCCCCCGGGATTCCTTCACCAATGCAATATCCAAAGGCTCATACGCACAAGTCTGCGGACAATGGAATGCATCCTCAATTCCGGCACGCTGCAACCGCCTTAAAATATCAGTTGGAATAACATCAGAAATCTGCCTTCCTTCCTCTACCAGCATATAAATAGCGTTCCTTCCCGCTAACCTGTCAAAAAAACACATCTGGTCAATATAGCGCTGTATCATTCCATTTTCATCCTGATACTGACGAAGAAGCACTCCCACGCTGATAAATTCATAAATATAATTTTCCAACCGGTCCGCATCCCTGGATCGGCCTATCATATTCATAATTCTATCTGGAAGATTCCTTAAATCATCCAGATGCAGTGTCGTAAACCCATATACCCCGGTAGACCACTGCTCCAAAAGATACTGTACTTCTGTGGATCGCGCTTCGGAGAGGATAATCCACTTGGGATTCTGTCTAAGGCAGAGCTTGATCGCCTCTGTATAACTCAGATCTTTACTAACCTGTAATTCTACGCAGTCATTTTGCGGATTAATCTCATGGAAATGCATCTCAAGATTATCCTCAATCGTAATTGCCCGCTGATTGGGCGGAATAAACCTGGAAAAAAATTTTGCGCACTCCGTTTTACCGACGCCTGGTTCCCCGCAAAAAGCAAAATTCATCTTTGCCTTAACGCAGTTGATTAAAAGACTTAAAATTTCTACACTGCAGTATCCATGATCTAACATGCTCTCTACCGTCTGACGGACTTTGGGAAGCGATTTTCGGATACAGATACTGCGCCCCGATACTGCCGCCGATTCATGGATAATACTAATCCGCAGTTCATCTGTCTCTGCCTCCAATACGTTATTCGTGCGGTTAAAAGGCTTATTCACCCGGTTGGCAATCCGATGGGTAAAGCGTTCAATAAACTCCCTGTCAACGACAACATCTGCCCGGTACCTTCCCCGCTTCAAATCTGCAATCCATAAGGTTCTTCCATTATAATCAATATCTGTCACATTCTTATCTCGTATATAAGGATAAAAAACACCAAATTCCTCCTCTGTTAATTCCCAGTCATATTTCATCTTTCCCTCCATTCTCAATACTTTTCCATAAGGGAATCTGCCGGACAGCCGGATCTTTTTCAGTTGTCCGGCATACCCAGTCAGCTGGATCTTTTTCAGTTGTCCGGCATACCCAGTCAGGAAACTTTTGTCTGATTAAACAGATTGGTAATTAAATCCACAAATGCTTTATGTACCGGACCATTTGTGGCAAGCAGCAAGCCTACAACTGCAATCAGCGCAATAATTGCTACTGCCGTAATGATAATACCGCTGTATTCCTCAAAAATAACCTTCATGCCATCCCTCCTTTCTGCGGAGTGGAATCATAAATAATAAATTCCATACAGCTTATTTTTTCTTTCATTCATGCATTGGTAATTGGAGAATAATCCTGATGCAGAAATAAAAAGATAGGTGTGTGCCGGCATAGACAATGCCGGCGGCTAGAAACGGAACCTCGTTCCGTATGGGTATTGTAAGCCCTCTCCCACAAAAAAGCAATTATGAATTACTCACAAAAAGTTTTCCACAAAATAAGCCTTGCAGAAAGCAAACACGCTCTCTGCAAGGCTTTACGTTGTCAAAAGACATAAAAAATCTTATAAGTTTTCCACCTTATCCACAGCATCCTTTAGATAAGGATTCTTAATTCTGGTAAACTGCCCCTCATCTGCCAGTCTGGCATATTCGGGGTCCAGCGGCAGCTTTCCTAATACCGGAACGCCAATTTCTGCTGCAGCTTCTTCAATCTTACTGTCACCAAACAATTTAATCTCTTTTCCACAATCTGGACACTTTAAAAAACTATAATTCTCTACCAGCCCCAGCACGGGTATATCCATCATGGCCGCCATATTGATAGCTTTTTTCACAATCAGCTGCACCAGCTCCTGCGGGGATGTCACAATCATAATGCCATCGACCGGTAAGGATTGGAATACCGTAAGAGGCACATCC
The DNA here is from genome assembly GCA_948688495.1 of uncultured Lachnospiraceae bacterium. Lineage (GTDB taxonomy): Bacteria > Bacillota > Clostridia > Lachnospirales > Lachnospiraceae > Petralouisia. The sequence goes on from CAPQSW010000036.1 coordinate 21,813, forward strand.
CCGGTTCCCGGAGGCATATCCACAAAGAGGTAGTCCAAATCCCCCCAGTAGACATCATGCCAGAACTGCTTTACCGTAGAAGCAATCACAGGTCCACGCCAGATTACAGGCGCCTCCTCATCCTCCATCAATAGATTCAAGGACATAATCTTCGTTCCGTCAGCCGCCAGAACCGGGAACAGTCCTAAGTCATTTCCCTCTGCAGGTCCATGTACACCGTACATTTTGGGAATGGAGGGTCCCGTAATGTCCGCATCCAGGATACCGACTTCATATCCCCGCTCCCGCATTGCAGAGGCTAACGATGCCGTAACAAAAGATTTGCCCACGCCGCCTTTCCCGCTGACTACACCAATTACTTTTTTCACGCTGGAAAATGGATTCATTTCCTCTATCAGGCTTTGAGGGGTGCCTGCCTTACTTGGACAACCCTCGCAGCTTTCTCTTGAACAGGTTGCTGCACTGCTGCAGCTCTCATTTTCTGCCATCTCAAATTCCTCCAGTTTCTTATTGTCCTATATTGGATGCTTCTTCAAGATCAAACAGGGCATACTCCAAAGCCTCAACATCTTCCTGGTTCGGGCTGTAAACCTTATCCTGCAATTCCACCCGGACAGTTGTGGATGTCTCATCCTCATATTCAGCATTAGCCAGTGCATCTTTAATGGCATCTTTTAATATAGTATACACCTGTTCATTGATTTCATCCTCGGAAGGTGATTCCCCACCGTTCTGCACCTGTTCGGAGATCTCATCCGTATATGCCTGCTGTCCTTCCTGGAACTTCTCCATAGCTGCTGCAAATACCTTCATCTTCTGGTATTTGACTTCCACCACATAAGAATCATCTTCCTGTTTGGTTGCCTCTCCCACAGTATACTTCACGCTCTTATAAACATCCTGCAGCACGGTCTTAAATTCACCGCGCAGTTCTTCTGAAATATTGACCCCTGAAATCAGGCTGTTCATTTCCGTATCAATGCCCAGGTCATACAACTCTTTTGCCTGTTCCTCGTCCCCTACTTTCTGCTCCACAAATGCGGCGGAATCACCCTTATAAGAATTATCCAGTAATGCTTTTATGTATCCGCTCGCATCAAAGCTGCCACAACCTCCTAATACTGACACTACCAGCAATGCTGCAAGCAGCAGGCTGACTTTTTTCATTGTTTTCATAAATACCGCTCCTTTGTAATAATTTTGTAATATTTTACCGCAACATATTTATTATAAATGTCTCTTTGTTTTCCGTCAATATTTTTTGCATAAACAATTGCAAAATGGTTATATTATTTTCATGAAAAAAAATTTTTTACTCTGTGGACTCACCGGATGGTGTATGGAAATAATGTTTACCGCCCTCGACTCCTATCGAAAACGCGAGCTGCGCCTCATGGGCCAGACATCCCTGTGGATGTTCCCCATTTACGGGATGGCAGCCTTTCTAAAACCGGTCTGCCGGTTAGTACGTAATTTCCCTGCCGGGATACGGGCACTATGCTACAGCATGCTTATTTTCCTCGGAGAGTACGTCAGCGGAAGCATCCTGAAAAAATATAAGATCTGTCCCTGGGATTACAGCAAGGCGCGAACAAACATCAAAGGGGTAATCCGATTAGATTTTGCCCCTTTCTGGATGATTGCCGGGCTTATTTTTGAAAATTTGCTGATGCATTCTCCAAAATCAAGCGGACAGATCTCTGAAACCTTATAATCCACAATTAAAAATCATCGCCATCCATAGCACCAATATCAAGCGTATTCATAGTACGCCTCTTGCGCCTTGCTACCTCAGATGCCTCTAAGATAAATCCCTTGATTTCCTTTGCATTCTTAATATGCGTGAGGGGAATCTGGGGGTCTGTGGTATCTCCCGTATAACAGATGACCGTGGCAAGCCCGAAAATCCGCTCTATCAGGCTCGTCGTCATCTTTACGTCCTGGATCTTATACATGTAACAGTCGTCCTCTTCTGTTTTAAGAAGACCCTTTTTTACTGTCAGAAATTCTTCGCCTACAACATACCAGGTAAATGTCCATGGCAATCCGAAAAACAGAGTTCTCTTTTTCTCTTGGTATTCTTTCTTCTCATTCTCCATAAATGCACCTCGCTTATTTTTGTTTATTATTCTACTATAATTTTTATCCGGCTGCAATTCTTTTCCCCTTGAAATTTGCTTCTTTCTGATATATGATAATAAAAATATAGATAACTATTCAGAACCCTATGGAGAATGTCTGTCGCTCGGTGTTCTGAATAGTTTCAAGTATAATAAGTTAGGAGACCAGCTATGCAGCATTTAATGAGCCCGTTGGATTTGTCCGTAGAAGAACTGGACAAACTGCTTACTTTGGCAAACGACATTGAAAACAATCCCCCAAAATACGCCCATGCATGCAAAGGGAAAAAGCTTGCAACCTGTTTTTATGAACCCAGCACCAGGACACGCCTGAGCTTTGAAGCCGCCATGCTAAATCTCGGCGGCAGCGTCCTCGGCTTTTCCAGTGCGGACAGCAGTTCCGCAGCGAAAGGCGAAAGCGTTTCTGATACCATCCGTGTAATTTCCTGCTATGCTGACATCTGCGCCATGCGCCATCCCAAGGAAGGTGCTCCGCTGGTTGCTTCCCAAAAATCCACAATTCCAGTCATTAACGCAGGAGACGGCGGACATCAGCATCCCACCCAGACCCTGACCGATCTGCTCACTATCCGTTCCCTCAAAGGACGCCTTGACAATCTCACGATTGGCCTATGCGGCGATTTGAAGTTTGGCCGTACCGTCCATTCACTGATTCATGCATTAATCCGTTACCCTAACATCAAATTTACATTGATTTCCCCGGAGGAACTACGGGTTCCCAGCTATATCCGCGAGGATATTTTACACAAAAATCATATCCCCTTCGTGGAAGTGGAACGTTTAGAAGACGCTATGGCAGACTTAGATATCCTCTACATGACCAGAGTACAAAAGGAACGCTTCTTTAACGAGGATGATTATGTACGGATGAAAGATTTTTATATCCTCAACAAGAAAAAAATGACCCTTGCCAAAGACGATATGATTGTCATGCATCCTCTGCCCAGGGTTAACGAAATTTCCGTAGAGGTGGACGATGATCCCAGAGCCGCTTATTTCAGACAGGCTAAGTACGGTGTTTATGTGCGAATGGCACTTATTCTTACATTACTGGAGGTAGAAGTATGTTAAATGTAGGCGCAATTACGGAGGGATTTGTATTAGATCACATCCAGGCTGGAACCAGCCTTTCCCTCTATTACGACTTGAAATTAGATGAGCTTGACTGCTGTGTTGCCATTATTAAGAATGCCCGCAGCAACAAAATGGGAAAAAAAGATATTCTCAAGGTGGAATGTGATATTGACGCGGTGGATTTGGACGTACTGGGTTTCATCGACCATAATATCACCGTTAATATAATCAAAGGAGAAAAAGTTGTGGAAAAGCGTGTGCTCCAGCTTCCCAAGGAAATCAAAAATGTCATCCACTGCCGAAATCCCCGTTGCATTACTTCCATTGAGCAGGAGCTGGATCAGATTTTCCTTTTGACAGACGAAACCACGGAGACATACCGTTGCAAATACTGCGAAGAAAAATATAAGGGCCAAAAGGGACAGCGGGTCCGTATGCGGACGCATTCACGGTGAATCCGCTTCCATTGAACAGCACAAAGTGAACAAACCCATTCTACTGAGAATGGGCTTGCATACTTTGCCGCGCCGAGTGCGGCCGCTTTAACTTTTCTTTATGAACTCTGTCTTACACTTTGGACAGGTAATACAAATCTTCCCCTTGCCTTTCGGCACACGCACCTTCTGCCTGCAGGATGGACATTTATAAAAATGATATGTCTTGCTCTGCTTAAGATGCTCCTTCTTACGATTCCACTTAACCGCCAGCTTATAACGCCAGTTGAGATACTTCTGATTCTCCGCATATCTCTGCGTAGTCTTCCTGGACATCATGCGGTAATACTCATACCCCATCAATCCTAAGGCTAGAATATAGAAAATGTCCCATCTGGTAAACAGGGAAACCACCAGGAATACAACGGATATCCCCATCAATATCTGACCAAGCTGGTCGGCGCCATATCTTCCCATCATAAAATGCTGTATCTTCTGCTTCATACGGTTATCTCCCATGTAATCTGTTTTCTTCATGGTAACGCAGACAAAGCAGGAAGTCAATGGTGTTATTTTCTTTTAAGAATTGTTTATAAATATGTTATAAATAAGCAGGGCGGTAAGCCGGGTTATGTCATGGATAATCATCTATCTAGCCTGGCTGTTACCAGCCAGGTCCAGCAACCTACCTGAAGCTGGCGGGCCACGTCAACGCTTCTGTTCGGTCTTGCTTCGGATGGGGTTTACATGTGCCCTGTCTGTTACCAGACAGGCGGTAGTCTCTTACACTGCCCTTCCACCCTTACTGCCATCATGGCAGCGGTATATTTCTGTTGCACTGTCCTTGGAGTCACCTCCACCGGCCGTTAACCGGCATCCTGCCCTATGAAGCCCGGACTTTCCTCACCTGCGGTCTTTCGACACCTGCAGCCGCGATTATCTGCCCTACTTATTCTAACCATCCTTTTAATACTTTCGTCTGGTAACTTACAAACTCCTGGTCTGTTATTGATTTCAACCGCCACTGCTTGGGCGATTCTCCGACAATCTTTTTGAAATTCCTCTCAAAAGTTGAAACAGAAGTATATCCAACCTTCCAGGCAAGGTCGTTCACGGATACATCCTTCTTATGGAGAAAATCACAAGCCTTCTGAATCCGAACAGTATTGATATATTCTAACGGAGAGGTATTCATGCATCCTCTGAATAACTTGCGAAAATGTGGTTCACTGATGCTGCAGACTTCAGCTAATGACTTAATCTTTATCTCCTCCTGATAATGTTCTTCTATATATACTAACGCTGGACGTATTTTCTCAATATGCAGCGACTGTTTCTTATCAATACCAGACATATACTGGTTTAAACGCATCAGCTCCTGAAGTAAAACAAACATATAACCGCACACTGCCTCCCGGTTCAACATTTTCTGTTGCCGGTTCTCCTCTAAAATGGCGCGCACTACGCCAGACAATCCCGGATAATCCTCCGATTCAATCATAATCGGAAATTGTGTAATCTGATCCAAAATACGCATCCCATTATATACATCCGACTGATAGCTTCGTTCCACAAATCCTGCAAAATCAAGATACAGCCATTCCCAGCGACAAACACTTCCTCCTCTGCTATGTACACCGTGGGGAAAATTGCTCGGGATAAGAGAAATTGTACCAGCCTTGTATGGCTCTGACTTATCACCCAGAAACACCACGCCCTCCCCATAATAGCAATAACCAATTTCATAGTAATTGTGAAAATGCTGTTCTCCGGTACGGTAGGTTGTAATCCAGCTTTTCCCCAGCAATGCCAAATCATATCTGCCCATCGGCATCTCATAATAACGGAATTCCTCTACCTTCCTTTGTGTCATAATCTTGTCCTCTACATTACTTCTTTGGCTGTTCTACAAGACCTAAGGCATCCTCCCGCAAGCGGGTCCCCCCTTAGGTCAAACATTAAAACAACTCCCGCCAATAAACTCCCGCAAAATCGAGTTCTTTCCAATATCCTCGCTTGGCACCGGAAGAAAATAGTCCAGGAATTTCAACAGCCGCTTCGCCTCCACATATTCCGGGCAGCTCTTGTCAATCTCAAATAACAACGGCTCCGCATACTGTTTTAAAACAGCAAGCTCATAGATCAACGCAGAGTTAAACATGATATCCGCTTCCTCCTGGAACGGAAAAATATACTGTTCCTCGCCTTTTCGCACAGAGCCCCACATTGCAATCGTCTCCCTGGCAGTAAGATTTCTGGTGCGGGCGTCCCGAACCATCCGCCGAATCATCCTTCCGTCTGTTGTGGGCAAACTGTTATGTTCATCAATATTTAACTGTGTCAACGCACTGATATAAATTTTCAATTTGCTGGACTTTGGCAGGGAATACGAGAGTTTGTCATTCAGTCCATGAATTCCCTCCAGCACTAAAATATCATTTTTCCCAAGCTGCTTATATATGCCCTTATATTCACGCTTTCCCGTACGGAAATTATAAACGGGAAGTTCCACCCGTTCGCCTGCCAGCAGTGCAGACATGTCATGATTAAACAATTCGATATCCAAAGCTTCCAAGCATTCAAAATTATATGTCCCATCGGGATGCTTGGGGGTATCCACCCGGTCAACATAATAATCATCCAGCGCAATCGGGTGCGGCTTTAACCCCTGCGCCATCATCTGTATGGAAAGCCTGTGTGAAAAAGTAGTCTTCCCGGAAGACGATGGTCCCGCAATCATGACAAATTTCTTATCCGGCATAGCGGCAATCTCCTCTGCCATCCTGCCAATTTTACGCTCCATCAGTGCTTCCGACACAAGAATTACATCCCGGATACGCCCCTGGGCAATGGCATCGTTCAATGCCCCAATGGTTCCTATATCCAGCTTCTCCCCCCATTCCGCAGATTCCCGCAACACATGGAACAATTTGTGGGAAGGGACAAACTCTGAAGGTGTCTTTGTGTCCTTGTCTGGGAAAAGCAGCACAAAACCTCCTGCATACAATTCCAGCTCGAAATACCTAAGATAACCCGTATCAGGCACCATGTAACCATAGAAATAATCCTCATACCTGCCAATACTGTATATATTCACTTTGGAACTGCGCCGATAGGCAAACAGACGTTCCTTGTCATGCATGCCCAGATCCCGGAACAACGCGACTGCCTCATCCGTAGAAATGCTTTTCTTCTGAATGGGTATCTTTTCCTCTGCCATTTTAAGCATCTTTTCTTTTAGTCTGGAAATATAAGCCTCATCCGGCTTCCTCCCAGATAATTCACAATAATATCCCTGACTGATGGAATGCTCTACCCGCACAGAGACAGATTCTCCATCTTCCTCAGACAGAATGTGGATCGCACGCTGCATCATAAACGTCACACTGCGCCGGTAGGCTTTCCTTCCCGCCCGGTCCTTTGTTGTCACAAAAGTAAGCTCTCCATCCGCCTTCACAGTCTTATGTAATTCTTTCAAACGGTTGTTAAACATCACCAACACGATATCATCCTCATATTCCGGCTGATATTCCCGGGCAAGCTCTGAAAATAATATGCCGCTGGGATAACTCTTTTTCACCCCATTCACGATAAGCTGACATGTTCCTTTTTTCATCCTGTCCTCCTGCATTATATATAATGAAACGGCTGTTTCACCGGCTGACCGGCAATTTCAATTCCTGCTGTCCTGTCCCTGAGATACTGTACCATATAGGGAATAAACATTTTTTCCACTCCATAATGTCCTGCATCAATTATGGCAAGACCCTGGTCCGACGCATCAATTCCCTCATGGTGGTCAATGTCTCCAGTAATAAGCACCTCTGCTCCGGCACGTATGGCATGGGAAATAACACTCTTGCCAGATCCTGGACAAATTGCAGCCTTCCTCACTGTTTTCTTCAAATTACCAAATACTTTTACCGTATCCACTGCAAAGACCCGTTTTACACACGAAACACAGTCTTCCAAGGTCATTTGATCCGGCAGCAGACCGACCCTTCCTATCCCCTCTGCAGACTCCTTATGCAAACAGGTAACATCCAATACTTCACAATCAGACAGCATCATCCTCTCTGCAGCGAGACTTGCCATGCCCTTTACATCAAAATTCGTATGCATGGCATAACAGGAAATGTTATTCTGAATCAGTTTCACCACACGTCTCCCTATAAGGTCATGGGTATTTACCTTTTTCAATCCCTTAAAAATCATCGGGTGATGTGTCAACAGCAAATCTGCATGCTCCTCTGCCGCCTCTAAAATCGTTTCCTCTGTTGCATCCAAGGCTATGTAAATCTTATTAATTTCCTGATCATAATCCCCTACCAAAAGTCCCACATTGTCCCAATCACAGGCAAATTCCTCCGGTGACTGCTCCTGTAACAATGTTATGATTTCACGGCACGTCATAATTCCTGCTCCTCTCTGATATATCGGGTAAATATATTTATGTCTGCCATAATCCCAATAATCCGTCTATCTCCGAAAGTTCCAACAAAATCTGCTCCTTGCGCTTTGATACGTCCTGTCTGGCATTCTCCCCAAGGCATTTTAATATTTTCTGTTTCTGCGCCCGCTGATATTCTAAATACTGACGGAGCACAGGATGCCGGCGCGCTATCAGCAACGCGCCATATTTCAAGGAAGAAGGCCCTATCTTAGCCCATTCGCCCCAAACGTCGTCTTCTACATAAGCATTCCGTGTGCCATCCTTAGCCCATCGTGCCGCCATCATACTATAGAATTTTCCATCTTCGTATACCATATCTTCCTCGGTGATTTGATACCCATGCTCCATAAGATAACGTCGGAAAGACAAAAGCTCTGATTGCGGCTGTAACACCAGACGCTTTGCTGCATGCGCTGCATCTTTGCCCTCATCCAAAATCCGCATCATAAGCGCTCCGCCCATCCCGGCAATCACAAGTACCTCCGCCTCTTTCGGCTGAAGTCCGATAAGTCCGTCTGAACGGCGGGTTTCAATTTGAGCCTCCAGATGAAACTGGCGGATATGCTCCTTAGCCCGCAGCAGCGGTCCCTCATTTACATCCATGGCAATTGCCTTTTCTGCTTTCCCAGAAGATATTAAATAAACCGGTATGTATCCATGATCTGTCCCTACATCTGCCACAACCCTGGCTTCTCCCGCCAGATTTGCAACGGCCCCAAGTCTTTTTGATAATTGAATCATACGCTTCCTTATTCTAAATAATCTTTCAGTTTCCTGCTTCGGCTGGGATGACGCAGCTTACGCAGTGCCTTTGCTTCAATCTGACGAATACGCTCCCTCGTCACATTGAATTCTTTTCCGACTTCTTCTAAGGTCCGCGCCCGTCCATCATCCAGACCAAAACGCAGGCGCAAAACTTTCTGCTCCCGCTCTGTCAATGTACTAAGCACTTCTACCAATTGCTCCTTTAACAAGGTAAATGCCGCGGCCTCGGCCGGAACCGGCACGTTATCATCCTGGATAAAGTCACCCAGATGGCTGTCTTCTTCCTCTCCAATCGGGGTCTCCAAGGATACCGGTTCCTGGGAAATCTTTAAAATTTCCCGTACACGCTCTACCGGCATATTCATCTCTTCTGCAATTTCCTCTGGAGTCGGCTCACGCCCAAGTTCCTGCAATAACTGTCTGGAAACGCGGATTAACTTGTTAATCGTCTCTACCATATGCACCGGGATGCGGATTGTCCTCGCCTGATCTGCAATTGCCCTGGTAATCGCCTGGCGAATCCACCAGGTTGCATATGTGGAAAATTTATATCCTTTACGGTAATCAAACTTTTCAACAGCCTTAATAAGACCCAGATTTCCTTCCTGAATCAAATCCAAAAACAGCATGCCGCGTCCAACGTAGCGTTTCGCAATGGATACAACCAGACGGAGATTTGCCTCTGCCAGACGTTTCTTTGCCTCCTGATCCCCCAACTCCATGCGTTTTGCCAGCTCTATTTCTTCTTCTGCACTAAGAAGCGCTACCTTTCCGATTTCTTTCAAATACATACGGACAGGGTCCTCAATGGAAATTCCGTCAGGAACCGTGAGGTCGATATTCTCAACTTCCACCTCATCTTCTTCGTCAATAAGAATATCCTCCTCATCTTCCTCCTCGGAAATTCGCAGCACATCAATATTGTTGGTCTCCAGAAAATCTAGGATCTTTTCAAACTGTTCTGCATCCAACTCCATGTCATGAAAGAAATCATTAATCTCCTGATATTCCAGGACATTTTTTTTCTTTTTTGCTATTGATAACAATTCCTGCAGTTTCTCAACAAATTTTGCACTCTTTTCTTCCATTTTGTTTCTTCCTTCCAATCGTTGTTTATATTTTGTCCTTTAATTCGTAGTATTATACGGGATTCCTATACGAACCGCTCACGCGGTATATGGAATGGTATCTGTAATTATAAAAATCTTTTCCTCATATCTTCCATATTCTTCTTATCTGCAATTAGTTTCTGCAGCCCTTCCATATCCGTTGGATCTAAATGTTTCGAACGATAATTGATACTGTTTTCCTTCAAGCGCAGAATTGTCTCCCACAATGCCTTCTCTTTCTCTGCCGGGGTAACAATTTCCTCCAGCCTGGCATTGAACAGCGCGGCTATCTCCCGTTGCTTATCTTCCTCCGTAAACATACTGATAATCCCGGCGGGATTGAGTTCCCCTTCCTGATACTGGGAAAAAACTATCTCTGCTGCCTGCCGGTACAAATCTTCCGTGAAATCTTCCGGTCCAAGAAATGAGCTTATCTTGGAAAAAAGCTCCGGTTCTTCAATCAGCCATGTGAGCATCAGTTTCTGGGACTGCCTCATGCCATCCTCTTTCTTTTTTTTCTCACGGATTCCTGATTTGAAGCTCCTGCTTTCTCTGGTAAGTCCAGCCCTTGTTCCCTGATGGACAACTAATTTGCGCAGATTTGCAAATCCAATCTGATATTTCCTGGCTACTGCCTCTATATAATTATCTCTTTCCAATTCCTCCTCAAATTCCAGTATTTTTTTGGCAACTGCACTGTAAAAGGCCGTCTTGCCTTCCGGGTCACCCAAATCATACTCCTGCTCTAAAACCTCTATCTCAAACAGAAAGCTGTTTTGTGCTTCCTCTATCCGCTTCCTATAAGCATCCGCACCTTCTGCCTTCATAAATTCATCCGGATCTTTATAGGGAGCCATCCTTACAACCTTAGCAGTAATCCCCGCCTCCTTTAAAATAGGAATGGCCCGCAATGCCGCCCGGATTCCTGCGCCATCACTGTCAAATGTACAGTAGACTTCTTTCGTGTAACGTTTTAAAAGATTAGCATGTCCTGCAGTAAATGCTGTCCCCAAAGATGCAACCGCATTATCAAACCCCGCCTGTTGCAGCGCAATGACATCCATATACCCTTCACATAACAGAATAAAATGCTGTCTCGTACTCCTCGCAAAATTGAGCCCGTACAGATTCCTGCTCTTGTCAAAAATTATAGTCTCTGGAGAATTTAAATATTTGGGTTCTCCCTCCCCCATGACACGCCCCCCAAAGCCGATTACCCGGTTATTAACATCCATAATGGGAAACATCACACGATTCCAAAACTTATCATACCCTCCCCGCTGTTCATCAATCGTAACGAGGCCGGAATCCTTCAGCAGTTCATCCTCATATCCCTGTTTTCTGAGATATTTATATAAATCATCACTGAATTTATTGGCATATCCCAATCCAAACTTCTTCAATATTTCCAGACTCAGTCCGCGCCTCTCAAAATACTGCATCCCCTTCTTTCCCTGCTCCATTCTGAGCTGGGCATAGAAATATTTTGCTGCTGTCTTATTTACCTCTAAGACCCTTGCGCGCTTGTCCGCTTCCTTGCGCGCCTTTCCTGACATTTCCTGCTCGGGAAGTTCAATTCCAACTCTCTTTGCAAGCACCTGCAGCGCTTCCTGAAATGTATAATTCTCATACTGCATCAAAAAAGTAATTACATTCCCCCCCGCCCCACATCCAAAACAATAATACATCTGCTTATTCTGGCTTACGGAAAATGAGGGCGTCTTCTCATTATGAAAAGGACAGAGTCCAAAATGGGTGCTGCCCTTTTTCTGCAAACGCACATAATCAGAAATTACATTTACAATATCATTGGCGGAACGGACTTCTTCAATAAGCTCATCAGAATAATACGGCATCTTTGCTCCTTTCAATTCACCTGCCATGCCTTAGGCATAAAATATTCTTCAAACTTAGCAATCGCATACTGATCGGTCATGCCTGCAATGTAATCACAGACAACTCGTTCCCTGCCATGCCCCTGTTCCATCATCTGAAAACACCATGTCGGCAGCTTATCCATGTTCTGTATGTAATATTGAAACAGCCAGACAAGCAGCCCTTCCGCCCGTTCTTCCTCTGCTTTTGCCACAGGATTGCGGTATACCTTCTCAAACATAAATGTACGCAGTTCGCGCATTGCCATCTCAACATCCTTCGACATACAGATATCATTCTTCTCTAAACTATGAGTAATTATATTATGAATCAGATTGTCCAGGCGTTCTCTGGTCGTCATTCCTAAGACTTCCCTGTATTCCATCGGAATATCCTCCTCAGACAGTACGCGTGCCCGGATAGCATCATCTATATCATGATTAATATACGCAATCTTATCCGAAAGGCGGACAATCTTCCCTTCTAACGTGGAGGGCATCCGGCTGGTCTGATGATTTAAAATGCCATCCCGGACCTCCCAGGTCAGATTCAAACCCTCGCCGTTTTTTTCCAGCTTTTCTACAATCCGTACACTCTGCTCATTGTGCCGAAACCCACCCTCACAAATGTTATTCAAAACCCTCTCGCCTGCATGGCCAAAAGGCGTATGCCCCAGATCATGGCCAAGTGCAATCGCTTCCACCAGATCTTCGTTCAACCGAAGCGCCTTGGCAATCGTTCGTGCATTTTGTGAAACCTCCAGCGTATGGGTCAGTCTGGTGCGGTAATGATCCCCCCTTGGTGTTAAAAATACCTGCGTCTTATGCTTCAGGCGGCGGAAAGACTTACAATGCAAAATCCTGTCGCGGTCCCGCTGAAACACTGGCCGGATGTCGCATTGCGATTCCTCTCTGTCACGCCCTTTGGATTTCTCGCTTAATGTCGCAAAGGGGCTTAAATAGGTTCGTTCCAACCTCTCTATATCCTCTCTTATGAGCAATCCCCATCACCTCTAAATGATATATTCCGCATAAATCTTTCATTTCCTTTATTTTTTCTTCAAAATCCGCAAAATCTTACACACCCCTAATATTTACCCTTCCATTTGGAAATTACCTTTGCCATATGATAGACTGGCGTCTCCATATGTTTTTTGACCTGTTCTAACTCCTTACGGATAGAAATTCCCTGCGGACAATGCTGCTCACATTTCCCGCATTTCAAACATTTGGACGCATTACTCACATTCATCCGCAATGTTGTACACATCAGATAAGCCTTCATCCCCTGATACCAGCTATCCGTGTATCTTGTATTATATGCCGCAAAACAACTGGGTATATCCACTCCCGCCGGACAGGGCATGCAATAACCGCATCCAGTACAGGCTACTTTCATACACCGGTTAATTTCTGTTCTGACCTTCTCAATGACTTCCATATCACATTCTGTCATGCATCCTGCTTCCGCTTCCCCCGCAATTCTTACATTTTCTTCTACCTGCCTTATATCATTCATGCCGGAAAGCACCACCGTCACCTCAGGCTGATTCCACAACCAACGCAGCCCCCACTCTGCCGGACTTCGTCTTGGTTCTTCCTTTTCTAACAGTTTCACTGCGCCTTTCGGAAGCCCCTGTACCAGACGCCCTCCTCGAAGCGGCTCCATAATAATGACCGGCAGTCCCTTTTCATGGGCATATGCAAGCCCGCGTCTTCCCGCCTGGGAATGTTCATCCATATAATTATATTGAATCTGGCAGAAGTCCCAATCATAAGCATCAAGAATCTTCTTAAAATTTTCTGTGCCGCCATGGAAAGAAAATCCAATGTTTTCTATCTGCCCCTTTGCCTTCTTCTCCTCAATCCATTCCTTTATGCCAAACTCCTGCAGCCGCTCCCAGGTAGCAACATCGTTAAGCATATGCATCAGGTAATATTCCACATGGTCCGTCTGCAGCCGTTCTAGCTCCTCCGCAAAATACCGTTCCATATCTCCCCTTTTCTTTATGTAATAATGTGGGAGTTTTGTAGCAATTTTGACTTTATCACGATAGCCCTTTGCAAGAAATCTGCCCAGACACGCCTCGCTTCCCCCATAGGTATATGCCGTATCAAAGTAATTGACGCCATGATCGATTGCCGCCTTCATCTGTTCTTCTGCCTTTTCCTGGTCAATGGCTGTACCCTTCCTGGGAAAACGCAGACAGCCATATCCCAAAATAGAGAGTTTGTCCTGATTGACAGGATTTGACCTGTATAGCATTTGATATCCTCCTTTTTTATCGCACACTTTTCTTATAAGAAAAAAGCTGTTGCTATTGCAACAGCTTTTCGCTTCATGCAGGAGATGGGACTTGAACCCACACGATATTGCTACCACAGGCACCTGAAGC
>CAPQSW010000037.1 GCA_948688495.1 uncultured Lachnospiraceae bacterium
GGGAAAATGGATACGATTGATGAATTGTTTGGTTATACCATTCACAATGGAAAAGGAAAACCTACAAATTCTGAATTTATAGCTTTAATTGCAGACAAAATTCGGTTAGAATATAAGTTGAGAGAGTAAAATACCCGCACAGGATGCGGGGAAAGTTTGGAGGTTTTACTATGAAGAAAATACTCTTTGCAGCATCCGAAGGGAATCCTTTTATTAAGACAGGAGGACTTGCAGATGTAGTAGGCGCTTTGCCGAAATATCTGAATCGTAAGAAATTTGATGTGAGGGTAATCCTGCCGAAATATTTGTGTATTCCGGAAGAAGACAGAAAAAAACTGTCGCATGTGACAGAATTTTATGCGGATATGCCGAGAGGGAGGGAGTACATAGGGATTGATAAGTTTAAGGTAGAGGGTATTACCTACTATTTTATCGACAACGAGCATTATTTTGCAGGGGACAGTCCATACAATGAGATTTATGAGGATGTAAATAAATTTGCATTCTATTCCAGGGCCGTGTTGGCATGCCTTCCCAAGATAAAATTCTGTCCAGACATTATTCACTGCCATGACTGGCAGGCGGCTTTGATACCGGTGTTCCTGAAAGAGTTCTACGCGAAAGATTCATTTTATAAGAATACCGGAACCGTTCTGACCATTCATAATCAGAAGTTCCAGGGAAGATGGAGGATTGATGACATTGAAAATTGTCGGGATCTTCCGGCAGACTGTCGTTATAAGGCAATGGAGGCGTACCATGAGACGAATTTCCTAAAGGCCGGGATTTTGTATGCAGACCGGGTGACTACAGTCAGTGAGACTTATGCAGAGGAAATCAAGACCACGGCTGGAGGGGAAGGACTGGACGGCGTGATGTGTGAAATGTCTGGACGGCTGCTGGGAATTGTCAATGGAATTGATAACGAAGAATATAATCCCATGACAGACCCGGCATTGAGCGCTCCATTTGGAGTGAAGAATATTTCCGGTAAGAAAAAGAACAAAAAGGCTCTACAGAAGGAATTAGGGCTACGGCAGGATGACTCTGCTATGCTGATTGGAATAGTTTCACGTCTGACAGAGCAGAAGGGCTTTGATTTGGTGAACCGCATCATGGAAGAAATGCTAAATTCCATGAATGTACAAGTGGCGGTACTGGGTACGGGGGAAGACCGTTTTCAGGAATCATTCCAGTATTTTGATTGGAAATACGGCGGCCGGGTGTCTGTAACGATTGGTTATCAGGAGGAGCTTGCCCATAAAATTTATGGCGGGGCAGATGCATTCCTGATGCCGTCCCAGTTTGAACCTTGCGGACTGAGCCAGCTTATTAGTATGCGTTACGGTACGGTGCCAATTGTCCGGGAGACTGGAGGATTGAAAGACACCGTGGAACCATACAATGAAATCTGGCAGACTGGGACGGGATTCAGTTTTGCAAATTATAATGCCAATGAGATGTTAATGATTATCCGTTATGCTTACGATGTTTTTCGGAACCATCCCAAGGAATGGCTAAAGATGATGAAGCGCTGTATGAAAGCTGATCATTCCTGGCAGCAGTCTGCCGGAAAGTATGAGCAGATGTATCTGGATTTGCTGGGATAATCGGTTGGTCTGGTGCGCATAGCGCGGTTGTAAGTCTACAGTCACTGGATTAAGATTGAAGCAGGGAAACCCTGTCGGCGCCTTTGTTATAAAAATAGATGGAATCGGAGAGAATTTCTTCCGGTGCCACACCTGTCACGTTGATTTCATGGACAATGTTCTGGAAGTCACCTGGATGATCGGCAAAACGGGAAGGAATCAAGATGAATTCGTGGACGCTGCTAGGCAGTAGAATGAGATCGTCGTTGAGTTTTTCCGAAATCTTTTTTAGTACATCTGGATATAGGATACAGCAGGCGCCAAAATAGCGTCTTTTGTTGGTAAGGACATACATCGGAAGTGGATTGGCGCTGTATTCTTCTGATATTTCTGCGGCTTCTGCCCCAGGCAGGATGGAGCAAATCAGGTCTGTGAGAGGCAAAAAGCTGTCGGGAAGAAGCTGCATGGTGTTCTGCTGGGCAAAGAGCAGAAGATTGTCTTTGGAAATGTTCCAGAAGGCAAGGTGGCTGTTGTGAATCAGTATGGAGGCGTTTTCCGAGGATTCACCTGGTACTAAATAATAGAATGTAATGGCTAGGTCTAAATATGTGAAATGGGGAATTTCTTTGAGAAGTTCCCTGTTTTTGCCATAATGGATAAGCTTGTAGACAATCCGTGGACGGACTTTCACCAAGCTGGTAAAAAAGGAAACATCTATATTCTGCACATAGCGGTGCTCATGATAATACTGCAGAATCTGCTGACGGATTTTCGTAAAATCCGTACCCTGTTCGTACTGCTCAAAATAGCTTTCCAGATAAATTGTCGGGGATATATTGCTGCCGGGTTCTAAAATCGTCAGCCCATCGAGGGATAGCCGGTTATTGTGGGAAAAGGAATCAATAGAAATCCGGGTATCGGCAGGAAGGAACTCCCTGAGACTGGTAAGTAACTGTTGCTTGAATAAAGCATAGTTATCTGTTTGGTTTGTATGTGTTTGTTGATAAAATGAATTGTTTGACATAATTACCTCCTGCGCTGTGCTGGCAGTAGCAGGAAAAGCCCACACGAAATGTGTGGACTTTAGTGTAGCATGTCTAAAGGGAAAATGCAATGTATAAATAAAAAATTCATATAATCGTAATCGCTCAGTCCGCAGATTTGATTTCCTTCCAATAAAGGTTATACCGCATGGTAGCCTCATCATCTAAGGATTTTAAGACTTCGCAGTTATCCAAAACCTCTTTGGGAGGAAAGATGGTAGGATTTTTTTGGAGTTCTGGATCTAAGGAATCCTTTACTTTCGTATTAGGCGTTGCGTAATATACATAGTCAAAATTCAGACTGGCAATATCTTCGCGGCAGAGGAAATTCAGAAATTTCTCAGCGTTCTCTTTGTGTTTTGCGCTCTTTGGCATGAACCAGCAGTCAATCCACATGTTGGAACCCTCTTTTGGCACGGAAAATGCCAGTTTGTCGTTGTATTCCAGTGCGAGTCCGGCTTCCCCGGAGTAAACCACTGCCATGGCTGCATTTTCCGCAATCATTTCATCCTGGGCTTCATCCACAAGATAAGAAT
The DNA here is from genome assembly GCA_948688495.1 of uncultured Lachnospiraceae bacterium. GTDB lineage: Bacteria > Bacillota > Clostridia > Lachnospirales > Lachnospiraceae > Petralouisia. The sequence continues at coordinate 3,169 of CAPQSW010000037.1, forward strand.
AAATAAGCGGCTTTTGTGCGATGAGAAGCTTCTGTGCTTCGCGCAGCTTTTCATCGTCTGTGGTGTTTAAGGAATAGCCAAGACGTTTTTGCGCTACCATGAAAGAGTCGCGGACGGAGTCTGCCATGATAATTTTGCCGGCATAAGCCTCATCCCATAAAATGTCCCAGGAATCCACTTTGGATTCATCTATCATTTCTTTATTGTAAAGAATACCTACGGTTCCAAAAAAATAGGGAAGCGTGTATTTATTTTTTTCGTCGAAGGATCTTGAAAAGTCGAAATACGTCTGATCCAGATTTTTTACAAGTGGAATATTGTCATAGTTCATTTCCAGGACTTCACCTTCGTTGATAAGTTTTTCAATCATATAGTCAGAGGTGCAGATTAAGTCATAGTCAATCGCACCCGCCTTGTATTTGGTATACATATTTTCCGGGGTAATGTATTCCTCATATTCTACTTTAATGCCAGTTTCATCCTCGAACATGTCCAATACCTTTGGCTCAATGTATTTGCCATAATTTAAGACTGTCAGGGTATTGGGCGAATCCTTTCCCATGCAGCCGGCAAAAAGTGCAGAAACAGACAGCATTGAGAGTAGTATCAGTAATGTCTTTTTCATAGCGGTTCTCCTTTCCTAATCCTGAGCTTCTTTGCGCGCAGCAGGCCTGAAATTTATAAAAAGAAGCAGTATCAGGGCAATCAGGAATAAAATGGTGGACAGAGCGTACATTTCCGGGCGGATGCCCTTGCGCATTTCTGTGTAAATCATCGTGGACAGTGTGTTGATGCCGGCGCCTTTTGTAAAGTAAGTGACCGAGAAATCGTCCAGGGACATTGTCATTGCCATGAGAAAGCCGGAGAGTACTCCGGGCAGGATCTGCGGCCAGGTAATTTTATAAAATGCATACAGGGGTGTTGCGCCCAAATCCAGAGCGGCTTCATACGTGGTGCGGCTGCTCTGCTTTAATTTGGGCAGGACATTTAAAATCACATAGGGGATATTAAATGTGATATGTGCAATCAATACGGTGCTAAGCCCCAGGCGTGTAAAGCGTACAAATAAAAGCATCATGGAGATTCCCGTGACAATATCTGCATTCAGCAGGGGGATGTTGGTTGCGCCCAGCATAATGGCCCTGCCGCTTTTTTTCATGGCGTCAATACCGAGGGCGGCAAGTGTTCCAAGCAGTGTTGCAAGCAGTGCGGAAGCCAGGGAAACAAAAATGGTAGTGGAAAAGGCTTCCAAGATGGCACGGTTTGTAAAGAGTTCCCGGTACCAGCGCAACGTGAATCCGCCCCAGACAACCTTGGCCTTGGAGTTGTTAAAGGAGAGTACAATCAATACCATAATAGGCAGATATAGAAATAAAAAAATTATAAACAGGTAAATTCTTTCGATAGATTTCCGCATTAGGTAAAGCTGCCTCCTTCCCCATCTCCGTGTGAGTTCATCAGCGCCATGCTGGCAATGACAAATACCATCAATACGACGGAAAGCCCGGAACCCAGATTCCAGTTGTATTCCTGCATAAATGCCTGTTCAATAACATTTCCAATCAAAAGCACCTTGCCCCCGCCCAAAAGGTCCGAGATGGCAAAGGAGGTCAGCGCAGGGACAAAGACCATAATAATCCCGCTGATGACGCCGGACATGGTCAGGGGCAGGATGATTTTAAAGAAAACCGTAATACGTCCGGCGCCTAAATCTTTTGCCGCCTCGATAATATCCGGCTGGATTCGTGCCATAGCGTTATAAATTGGCAGTATCATAAAGGGCAGGAAGTCATATACCATGCAAAAAACCACAGCCTTTGGCGTATTTAGAATATCAAGTCCCGGAAGTCCCAGTGTGCCCAGTAAAGAATTGATAACGCCGTTGTTGGACAGAAGCATCCGCCAGGCAAGGATGCGAAGCATAAAGTTCATCCACATGGGCAGGATGAAAATAAATACAAGCAGCCCCTGGCTCTTTGATTTTATATTGTTTAATATCATTGCCACCGGATAGGAGAGCACCAGACAGATTACCGTGCAGATAAAGGCGAGCTGTAAAGACAGGACCAAAGATTTCAGGTGCACGGAAAAGGCAATGGAGGAAATATTTAACAGGGAAAAGTTCCCGCTGGTAGTGGTAAATGCATAGTATAGAATCATTACCGTAGGCAGGAGGATAAATCCAGCCATCCATAAAATATAAGGTCCAGCTAAAAGCTGGCGTTTCAAATTACGCATCTGATTCCACCGCCTTTTCATCATTGGATTCTGGTTTGTTCATAATCTGGATATTAAAGGGGTCCACACAAATCCCCACATGGGAACCCACTGGATGCATCTGAGTCGTGTGTACCAGCCATTCATAGCCGTTTGCCAGCACATCTATTTCCCAGTGGACACCCTTAAAAATCAAGGAAGTCACATCCCCTTGTAACATGCCCGATTCAGGGGCGGTAAGTTCTACATCTTCCGGGCGGATAACCACGTCTACCGGGGTGTTATTTCCAAATCCCACGTCTACACAGGGAAAGTTGACGTCCAGGATACGCACCAGCCGGTCGTGAAGCATTGTGCCATTTATAATATTGCTCTCCCCGATGAAATCCGCCACAAAAGCGTTGGTCGGTTCATTGTAAATATCTTCCGGTGTGCCAATCTGCTGGATATATCCCTGATTCATGACTACAATCGTATCGGACATGGTAAGTGCTTCTTCCTGGTCATGTGTTACATATATAAAAGTAATCCCAAGTTCATTTTTCAGCCGTATCAGTTCGTACTGCATATCTTGGCGCAGCTTTAGGTCCAGGGCGCCTAAGGGTTCATCCAAAAGAAGGACTTTCGGTTCATTGACAATAGCGCGGGCAATGGCAATCCGCTGCTGCTGCCCACCGCTTAGAGAGTCTACCGTACGTTTTTCAAAGCCGTCCAGATTCACAAGTTTCAGGGCATAGCGAATTTTGTCTGCAATGTAGGTTTTACTTTTTTTGCGGATTTTTAATCCAAAAGCAATGTTTTCTGCAATCGACATATGGGGAAAGAGGGCATATTTTTGAAAGACCGTATTTAACTGCCGCTCATTGGGAGGAAGGTTTGCGATATCTTTCCCGTCAAAAATGACGTTTCCCGTATCCGGCATCTCAAAGCCGCCAATAATCCTCAGTGTCGTAGTTTTGCCGCAGCCGGAAGGCCCAAGCAGCGTAAGAAATTCATTTTCCCGTATATATAAGTTCAGGTCATCCAGCACCATCTGCCCATCAAAGGATTTGCTGATATGCTGTAAATCAATCAATCGTTTGTTCATATTGGTATCCTCCTAAAAAATGGGGGGAGTACTTATCCAGAGTATGGATGCTTCCCGGTCTCCGCAATTCTCTATATAGTGTTTTTTTCCGGCAATAAAGTAAAAGGATTCTCCGTGTTTTACAGTGAAAGAGCGTGATCCATAGAACAGCCGGATGCTGCCATGTAACACATAACCAAATTCCTCCGCCTCATGGGGAAGCTGGATCTCGGAAGTTCCGTGGGGCGCTAATGTCATAAGCACCGGTTCCATGGCGTTTTTCTGGGCGTTGGGAATCAGCCATTTAATCTGGTGGCCGAGCGTATCCTTCTCCTTAACGAAATAATCCTCCTGCCGGAAGACAATCTGTTCCGGTTCCTGGTCTGTAAAAAATTCTGCCGGTGTTGTGCCCAGGCACTGAATGATGTCTAACAGCGTGCCCACAGAAGGGGAGGTCAGGTTGCGTTCCAACTGGGAAATAAATCCTTTGGAGAGTTCGCTTCGGTCTGCAAGCTCCTGTTGTGTCAATCCGTACTGGATGCGCAGTTCTTTCATGCGGTGCCCAATATCCATAGAAATCCTCCCTTCACGATAATAAAAGTAATAATGATTTTTTTGTTTAATAATAATAAACTAGCTATATTATAAGGGGAAAATAAAAAAAGTCAATAGGGAAATAAAAAAAAGCGCGGACCCATGAAAAATTATACAAAGAAAATAGCAAAAAGAAGGAAATCATAAAAAAACTAACTAATAAAAGAAGAAATTATATTGATTTTTATTGTTAAAATGAGATAATAATACTATCTTCATAATATATGCTCTTTTATCAAGGATAAGATTTAGACAATTTATAAATTACAGGAACAGGAGAGGAGGTTTATTGCCCGGGAGTAAGTTTTGGGCTCATGTAATAATCTGTTTAAAAAGCTTATCCCTTATACAAAGGACATATGTGAAAATTCAGGTACATATACCAAGGAAGGGAGAAACGAATATGAGATTTAACAAAATAGTGAGCGGGCTGCTCGCTGGCGCCCTGGCGGTTACTTCTGTATTTGCAGGGAATGTAACGACTGTAAAGGCAGAGGATGCAGCAGTAACGCCCATAGCGGTTTATAACTTTAATGCAATCGTTAGCGGTGGTGACGGAATGCTGGGAGATGAGGTTACATTGATTGATCCAACAGCGAATGCACTAAATGAATACACCGGTGCTGCTGTATATGGACAGGGAAGAAGCGGGGACAGTAACGATAAGGCAGTTAAAACAGGAACTTATGGTCTGAAATTGCCCCAGACGAATCTTGGCAGCGAGTACACCGTATCCATGTGGGTGAAGCCGGACGGTACGATTGCAGGGAATGCAAATGTGCTTTTTTTAGGACACCATAGTCCGGAGAAATGGGTCGGTGTAGCGGGAAATAATAACACCCAAAGCTGCAAAGTATGGACCAATGATGTAAGCGCTGCCACTCATCATCAGACAGCGGCAAACCTTACGTTTCCCAAAGGCGAATGGACAATGGTTACACTGGCACAGTCAGGACCGAATCTTGACGTCTATGAGAATGGTAAGCTTATAGGATCTTATGATAAAGCAGCGGAGGCTTTGAACGGTGCAAATCAGAGTATTTATCTGGCGACCTGTTTCTGGGATCCCTCCTTTAAGGGATATATTGACGATGTTCAGGTTTATAATAAGAGGCTGAATGCACTCCAGGTGTATAAGCTCTTTGATACAAGAGAGGAATCGGAGGTTTATGCAGATGGAGTATTATCAGTAACTAAGCAGATGGTGATGTTTGTAGGGAGTAAAAGTGCAAAAGTTACGGTAGAACCAATAGCTGGTGTTAACCCACAGAATATTACATACAGCTATGAATCTTCCGATCCATCTGTTGCAAAGGTAGATGCGTCTACCGGCGAGATTACGGCAGTAAAAGAAGGGACGGTCACAATTACAACCAAAGTTGTATATAACGGGGAAGAAGCTACAGCCAAGACCGCCAAGACGAACATTATTGTAAAACAACCCTATGTAGAAGAAGTTAAGGTCAATCCGTTTGCAAAAATTAAGCGTACGGCATTTGCTGATTTTACAATAGGACCTAAGGCCGCCAGCAATGTTCTGTCGAATGCAATTCCTGCGGATGTAAAGAATCTTGTTACCGTGGAATATACATCCAGCAAGCCGGGCGTTGCAACGGTAAACAGGACTACCGGCGTTGTGACGGGCGTAAAGGCAGGCTATACCATCATTACCACGAAGGTAAAAGCAAAATCCGACGGTTTTGAGATGGAATACCAGACGGTAGTGAAAGTAGACCTTAACATGAAGGGGATTACGGTAAGTGCGCCGAAGACAAGTTTAGGAAAAGGCGAGAAGTTTAAGATTTCTGTCAATTATCCGGCAGCAGTGGAGACGGCAGGACCCTCGGTTACCTATAAGGCGACAGGTGCAGTTTCCGTGAAGAACGGCGAGGTGATTGCGAAAAAGGCTGGAAATGGAACCGTAATTGTCAAGATTAAAGCAGGCGGAAAAAGTATCACCAAGAAAGTGAAATTCAAGGTTGGAGATATCACAGGTGCTTCTAAGGTAAAAGTGAAGAAGTCCATTACCTTGAAAGTGACGGGAATCAGCGGTAAGGCAACATGGTCGCTGGACAGCAAGGGCAAGAAGCTGGCATCCATCAATAAGAAGACCGGTAAACTGACAGCCAAGAAGAAAACCGGTAAGGTGACAGTGACAGCCAAGGTTGGAAAAGTTACCATGAAAAAGAAAATTACGATTTCGAAGAAATAGGGATCATGACAGGAGGTAAGGGAATATGAAACATAGAATTGCAAATGTGTTACTTGCTGCTTGTCTTACCGCAAGTATGACAGTCGGTTTATTGCCGGCGGCCAGCCTGGGCGTGAAGGCAGCAGAAGATACAAGAGCGACAGTGGAGAAGAACCTGAGTATCAAGGAATCTGAGACGAACTGGCTTCTGACAGAGGACAGGGATGTGGAGCTTCCTGCCACGGTAACAGGCTTAACAGGGTCAACTGTAACATACAGCGTTGACGCGAAGGCTGCGGAGTATGTGGAGATTGAAAGTGCGGATGCCAAGCAGATATTAAAGGTAAAAAATCGCCCCAAGTCCAATGAGAGTGATTATAAATTTACGCTCAAAGCGACGGTCACAGCAGGCAGCGAGACGGTGGAGAAGGAGTTTCCAATGATTGTCCGTGCCGGTTTGGCGGGTGATTCTTATGCCGGATATGTGTATGTGTGCTTTGCGGACTGGCAGGTTGCTCCGTTGCCCGATCCTGATAAAGGTTGGAGAGATGCACAGCAGATTCATTTTTTCCTCAGTGAGGATGGGATGAACTGGACAGCATTGAATGGATTTGATCCGATTTTTAAAACGGGTTCAGATTATGCGGATTTAATTGAGAGTTATGGCGGAAAGAGCCTTAACTATAAAGTGACAGAAGGTGTAGATACGAAACAGACGGTCAAGGGGGATGCGTCTGCGCTATTCCCATTTGAGGGAAATGACCAGGGCGTCCGCGACCCCTACCTGATTCGTGGATGCAGGGCGGACGGCAGCGATTCCAATAAGGTATGGCTTCTCGCTACTGACCTGAATACGATGGCAGAGAAATACGGCGGGAACCGGGCGAACAATACCGTAGGAAGCTGGCCGCTTATGACGACGAAGGGTTATGGAAGCACGAATCTTTTCGTCTATGAGACGGAAGACTGGGTGCATTGGACAAGGCGTTATATTGAGGTAGGAGATAAGGTAGGCGCCTGCATGGCGTGGGCGCCGGAAGCAATTTACAACCCGGTGAAAGACAACTATCTCGTATACTGGTCTGCCCGCACAACAGTAGATGGCAACGCAAGGGACCGTCTGTACTGCAATGAGACAAAGGATTTTGTGAACTTTGGACCGACAAAGCTTGCCGAACAGGAGCCGTTCTATTTAAACTGGAAAGATAAGACACCATCCAAAGGCCACGATGGTTATGGCAACATTGACACTTCCCAGCTCTGGGTGGCAGATGGGGATAACCCTTATGGAACACTGTTCCGCCTTGTAAAGGATGAGACGAACAATCATGTTGAGCTGATGAAAGCCTCATCGGTGCTTGACCCTAAGTATGAGGGGTATGAGAACCAGGCGGCTTATGATGCAACAGACGCCACAAGGATTACACCATTTATCCTGGATGGAAAAGAGTACAGTGAATTTGCGGACCTTTCGAATATACCAGGCGAAACCAGGGATTTGAAGCGGGCAGAGATCGTGTGGAACTGGCTAAAGGATGAGGCGGTTGCAGATCATTTTGAGAAGGTTTCCCAGGTAGATATGGAGAAGTATGCCCATACATATGAAAATGGGAATTATGAAGGTCCTACCATGTTCAAGTTTATTGACCGCGATGAATGGTGCGTCATGATTGACAATTATGGCGATATGTCTATCCGTTATGAACCGTATCTGACAACAGATTTGTCAGAACCTGACAGCATACAGAAAGCGGCAAAAGGAACTTACGGGCGTACTGGCGGTGACGTTGGTACCCACGGCGGTATGATTCCGATTACCGTAAAAGAATATAACACGATGATTGATACTTACAATGCAGATCCCAGTATCGCCAACTATCATGAGATTAAGTACATTCCTGTTGATACCAGGGCGTATGAGGACAAGGCAGCAGAATTAAAGAAAGCTGCACAGAGTTCTGAATACACTGCAAGTGCAAAGACTCAGATGAATGGCATTGCTGACAAAATTACCGCAGCCAAGCAGGTAATTGAGGCGATGCAGGCTCCATCAGCGGAGGAAGCACAAGAGGCAGGACAGACCTGGTCAGAGGCGTATGCAGAGCTGGAGACGCAGTTAAAACGGGCAGATCTGTTGCTTGAAAATAAGGTGAAGACATTACCGGCAGAGATGAAAGCAACGGAAGTGTATCTGGATGAGGATGAAGTGACAATCTGCACCAAGGCAACCGATGGACTTGCGAAGACCGCAAAGATTGTGGCAGAGGCGGATCTTGAGAGCGAGACTTCTAAGATTACCTTTAAGAGCAGTAATGATAAAGTTGCAACGGTTGATGCAAATACCGGAGTAGTGACTGCCAAGAAGGCGGGAACTGCCAGCGTTACAGCAACAGCGCCAGGCGGGGCAAAGGCAGTCTGCAAGGTCATAGTCAAAGGCATACCGAGCAAGATTACGCTGAATAAGAAAAGCACGACGCTGAAATTGAAAAAGAAACAGACCTTCCAGATCAAGGTTAAGCTTCCGAAAGGAACTGTATGCTCAAAATTTACGTATAAATCTAATAAATCTAAAGTTGCATCTGTTTCCAAGACTGGGGAGGTTACGCCTAAGAAGAAAGGAACGGCTAAAATTACAGTTACGGCGGGAAATAACAAGAAGGCAAAGGCAACGATTACCGTAAAAGTAAAATAATCAGTCAGAGCTTAAAAAGATTTGACACCATGCCCCTGGCGGACGTTTTGCGATGTCTGCCGGGGGTTTAAAGACTCTATTTATTCTTGTTATTGCGAAGTGATTATGGTATAATACTAGCTGCGAATTTAGAAATCACGCAAAAAGCGATGGAAGACTTTAAAAATACAGGAGTATATGTTATTGGCAAGGGAAGAAAATTCCGTGAAAACGTATGCTAAATTAAAAGATGAATATTTATATCTTAAAAGTTTTCTAAACGTAGCAGGTGTAAACCTGACCGATATTGACAAGATGAAAGAATAACTAAAACAATAGAAAATCAGGGCGCAGGTCAATGATATAGCTTACGCCCTGTCTTTATGCACAGAGGTGCAGAAGGAATGAGTTTGAATGGAAAGGAGATTTGTAATGTTACAGCCAGGAATAAGAGGAAATCAGGAAATGACAGTAACTGTGGAGGACACGGCAAAAGTATATAAAAGCGGTACCTTAGAGGTGCTTGCCACGCCCCGGATGGCGGCCTTAATGGAAGAAACTGCATGGAAAAGTGTGGCAGAAGGCCTGGATGCGGAAATGGGAACGGTGGGAATCCGTTTGGAGCTTGACCATCTTGCTCCGACACCGGTAGGTATGAAAGTATATTGTGAATCTGTGTTGGAGCATGTGGAGGGAAGGAAGCTGACATTTTCCATTACGGCAAAAGATGAAAAGGGTGAGATTGGAAAGGCGAGGCATGAGCGCTTTATTGTGGAGGAAGAGAAGTTTCAGAAGAAAGCAAATGAGAAAAAGCAGAAATAATACTAGTAATTTCCCGTGGATTCTGTTAAAATAAAGATAATTATGTAGATAAAAAAGGAGCGTTGATTATGGCAGAATCTATGGAAGATTACAAGGAAGAATTGGAGGCGTCTTTCCGTGAGATTAAGGAAGGCGATATTATTTCAGGGGTCGTGCTCGGCGTGACGGAGGAAGAGGTAACACTGGATCTGAAATATTATACGCAGGGTGTTATCAAGGTGGAAGATTTAAGCAATGATCCCAATTTTCAGGTAATGGAAGAAGTCCATCCGGGGGACGTCATCAAAGGCACGGTTGTAAGCCTTGACGATGGACAAGGCAATATAAAGCTCTCGAAAAAAGAGGCGAATGATGTGCTTGCCTGGGAAAAGCTGAATACATATCTGGAAGAGAAGACAGAGCTTTCCGTTAAGATAGCGGGAATTGTGCCAAGTGGTGTGGTTGCATATGTGGAGGGAATCCGCGGGTTTATACCGGCATCACAGTTGGATTTGTCTTATGTGGAGGCAACAGAAGAATGGCTGGGCCGTCAGGTACAGGCAAGAGTAATTACCGTGGAAGAATCCAGGAAGAAGCTGGTTCTCTCGGCGAAGGTTATTTTAAAGGAGAAGCAGCAGGAGGAATATGAACGCCGGATAAGAGCAATGGTGCCGGGAACGGTGTTGGAAGGAACCGTAGAGTCATTGATGCCTTATGGTGCCTTTGTAGATTTGGGAGACGGAATCAGCGGACTGGTGCACATTTCCCAGATTTCCCATAAACGGATTGGCAAGCCATCGGAGGTGCTTTCCGTGGGACAGAAGGTTAAGGTTAAGATTTTGAATACGAATGATAACAAGGTGAGTCTCAGCATGAAAGCATTGGAGGAAGAAATGGTAGATGTGGACAGGACTGAGGAGGTAGAAGAATATATTTCCAATGAAAGTGCATCTACAAGTCTTGCCAATTTATTGGCGGGAATAAAATTACAGTAAGTGAACCCGTTATAAGCAGTTTTAGATAGTTACCAGTAAATAATCAGAGTATATAGAAAGGGTGTTAGGTCTATGAGAATCAATGCGATACAGGGTACGGATGCTGCAGGAAACCCGACTACCACATCTGCAGTGGGCCAGGGGGAGGATTTTTCTTCTTATCTGCAGACTACGGCATCTCTGGAAGAAATTTTCGCGGAGGCAGCAGAGAAGTATCATGTACCCAAAAATCTGATTAAGGCAATCGCAAAGGCAGAGTCAGATTTTAATCCCAATGCAACTTCAGGCGCAGGCGCGCAGGGAATCATGCAGTTGATGCCGGCTACGGCGAGGGAACTTGGCGTTACGGATTCCTATGATCCGTATCAGAATATTATGGGTGGAACGAAATACATCAGTGAGATGCTGGCAAAATATGACGGTAATGTGAGCCTGGCGCTGGCAGCATACAATGCTGGAAGTAATAATGTGGCCAAATATGGTGGAATACCACCCTTTAAAGAGACGCAGAATTATGTGGTGAAAGTGACAAGTTATATGAACAATGGTGTTGAAGTACCCAATGCATCTTATAATATCAATGCAGGGAACGGTAATGTAGCAGCGGCGTCTGTACAGGAAGTGGAAGACAGCTATTATCAGAGTATTTTGGAGCAGTTATTCTCGTATGAGGAGTATTTGAAATTCATTGATATGTATTTGAAACTCCAGGAGGCAGAACAGAAGGAAATTAAAGAAGAGCAGAACCAGAGCCAGGAGGAGAAGGACGAATCCTACCATGCTTATCAGGAGCTGCGTTACAGCCCGGTTATGATGAATCTGCTGGGGCAGTAGGTCAGTACATAATGTCATCTGGCAGTGGGTGAGGATATTTATTTATGTGGGAATCAGGAGACAACAATGGAAGTTATCAAGATAAAGTATTTTAGCCAGGATATAGACAAACTCGCTTATATAGATGGGAAATCTGACTGGATTGACTTGCGGGCAAGTGAGACGGTGGAATTAAAGGCCGGGGAATTTCAATTGATTCCCTTAGGAGTAGCGATGCAGCTTCCGGCAGGGTATGAGGCGCATGTTGTACCCCGGAGTTCTACTTTTAAGAATTATGGAATTTTACAGACAAACAGTTGCGGCGTGATAGATGGAAGCTACTGTGGTGATGAGGATATGTGGCGGATGCCGGTGTATGCGACCAGGGATACGGTAATCCATAAAAATGACCGGATTTGCCAGTTTCGTATCATGGAGAACCAGCCGGCCATTGTTTTTGACGAGGCATCCTCTCTGGAGAATAAGAACCGGGGGGGATTCGGCACCACTGGGATGCAGTAAGCCTTTTTGACGTGGAGTTTTCAATGTAATTCAAGGCAAATAAAAAGTACCAGATTTTCCTTTATGGAATGATCTGGTACTTTTGTGTCCCGCGCGATAAGTAGGGAGAAGAAAGCCCCCTGCTCGATCGCACAAGAGCACGTATTATTTACGCAGAACCAAATGTTGCGGAAGTCCATTTACCATGAATGGCTGGTAATCTCCCTGAATCAACGGCTCAATATAGTTGATGAACTCATCGGTTACATAGTTGCCCTCTTTATTCATCCAGGAACGTGGAACTACCTTCTCATGGTTTGCAATCCGGTGTACGTCATAGATACCTGCTGCGCTCTGGTAAGGATCGTCGGAAATACGGTCGATAACTACCATCTTGCCGGTGTCGCCTTCGTCTGCTGCTTTGACAGCGGCGCCGCCTACCATGAAAGCTTCGTCGATATCTACACGGGAAGCCATGTGTGAAGCGCTTCTCTGCAGTGTAGAGAACTCAACGCTTCGGGTCTTGCAGCCAATCTCTGCGCCGAGGAAGCTTGCAAGGTATGCGGCAGTTCCCTGAAGCTGCTTATGCCCAAAGGCATCTACATACTCTCCGCCGCCGGACAGCTCGCAGACATATCTTCCGTCTGCCAGTTTAATGCCCTCTGATACGGCAATAACAATGGATTTCTTTTTCTCCAGCAAATCCTTAACCGTCTGTAAGAATTTGTCAATGTCAAAAACGGATTCCGGCAGATAGATAGCGTCCGGCCCTTCGCACTCCTCTGTTTTGGCAAGGGCGGTAGCGCCGGTCAGCCATCCTGCGTTACGTCCCATAACTTCGATGATTGTGATCATCTCCTTGTTGTAGGTAAGTCCGAGAGCGTCGCGGATTATCTCTTTCGTGGAAGCAGCAATGTATTTTGCAGCGCTTCCGAATCCGGGGGTGTGGTCAGTCAAAGCCAAATCGTTATCAATGGTCTTTGGCACGCCAAGGAATTTCTGGGAATGTCCCTTGACAATTGCATAATCAGATAATTTCTTGATGGTATCCATGGAATCGTTGCCGCCAATATAGATAAAGGTCTCAATGTCAAGGTTGTCCATGATTTCAAAAAGCTTCTCGTAGATTTCCGGATTCTCGTGGATTTCTGGCAGCTTATAGCGGCAGGAACCTAAGAAAGCGGAAGGTGTGCGCTTTAAAAGTTCAATGTCAATGTCTGAGTGAATCTGGGTGGATAAATCAACATACTGTTCGTCCAAAAGTCCCTGGACACCATGCAGCATACCATATACTTTATCAAATCCCCTTTCCTTTGCAGTCTTATAAACTCCTGCCAGACTGGAATTGATTACGGAAGTGGGGCCTCCTGACTGTCCTACAATAATGTTACGTTTCTTGCCCATAATGATAGGTCCTCCTCTAAAGTTTTTTTTCTATTATAACGAAAGTACAGGGAATTTACAACCCGATTCCTTTCGGAATCCCGAAAATGGCGGATTGTCAGACCTTCTTTATGGTTTTATGAAAATGATTTGTTGATTTGTATAATAAAACAGTAAATTATTCGTTAAAATGACGAAGGAAGGGAGAAGAAGATGTCATTCTTGGCGGATATGACTAGAATGTATCGGTTATTTTGTTGAGTTGTCAGGTAGTATTTTGTCGTGATAATTGGTATGATAATGCTATAAAATTTCTGCAGAGCAGACAAACACAGGAGGTAGCAGTAAAATGGCAAGTTTATCATTACAGCATATTGGTAAAAAATATCCGAACGGCTTTGAGGCTGTAAAGGATTTTAACCTTGAAATCGAGGACAAAGAGTTTATTATTTTTGTAGGTCCGTCTGGATGTGGTAAATCTACCACACTTCGTATGGTGGCAGGTCTCGAGGAGATTTCTTCCGGTAATCTTCTGATTGACGGCAAGCGCGTGAATGATGTAGAACCCAAGGACAGGGATATTGCCATGGTATTCCAGAACTATGCATTGTATCCGCATATGACCGTTTTTGACAATATGGCATTTGGATTGAAACTGCGCAAGGTTCCCAAGGCAGAGATTAAGAAGAAAGTGGAAGAAGCAGCTAAGATTCTTGACTTGGATAAATTATTAGACCGTAAGCCTAAGGCTTTGTCCGGTGGACAGAGACAGCGTGTAGCTATGGGACGTGCAATTGTGCGTGAGCCTAAGGTATTTTTGATGGATGAGCCGCTGTCCAACCTGGATGCAAAACTGCGTGTACAGATGCGTGCAGAAATTGCATCCCTGCATCAGAGACTGGGCGCTACGATTATCTATGTAACACATGACCAGGTAGAAGCTATGACGCTGGGAACAAGAATTGTCGTTTTAAAGGATGGCATCATCCAGCAGGTAGATTCCCCGCAGAAACTTTACAATGAGCCAGATAATCTGTTTGTAGCAGGATTCATTGGATCTCCTCAGATGAATTTCCTGGATGCAGTGTGCAAAGCTCAGGGTGATAAGGTTTCCTTGGTATTTGGTGAGAATTCAGTTGTATTGCCGCCAGCAAAGGCTAAGAAGCTGATTGATGGCGGTTACAATGGAAAGACAGTTGTACTTGGTATCCGTCCTGAGGATATTGATGATTCCCAGATAGCGCTTGAGACCCATAAGGACAGTGTTTTCGGCACGAAAGTAACCGGATACGAGCTGCTTGGTTCTGAGGTACTGTTGTATTATAATATCAACGGATCCAACATGACGGCAAAGGTTGATTCCAGAACTTCTGCACGTCTTGGCGATTCCATCAAGCTTGCAATGGATATTGAGAAAGTTCATGTGTTTGATAAAGAAACGGAATTGACAATTACACACTAATTCGATAAGATAGTGATGTAGCACAAATAGACGGAAGCAGTGCAGAAATGTGCTGCTTCCTTTTTCGTGAGGTATCTATGTTATCAAATCATAAATTACAAGTCACTTTGCAGGAAATCAAGGAGATTTCGCGGGTTGAGCTGGCGCTATACAGTGATAAGGGGAAGCTGCTGGCATCCACTTATGAGCCAGAGGAGGCAATGGAGGAGGCGATCTGTGATTTTGCAGATTCAATGGCTGAGAGCCAGATGCTTTCTGGATGCCACTTCTTTAAGGTTTTAATAGAAAATGAGCTGGAATATATCTTGTTGGCGCACGCTGGCAGTGAGGAGGCCTATATGATTGGAAGGCTTGCAACGTGTCAGATACGCAATATTGTCTGTGCCTATAGGGAACAGTTTGACAAAGGCAGTTTCATACAGAATGTCCTTCTTGGGAATATGCTTGTGGTGGACATGTATAACAAGGCCCAAAAGCTGCATATTGAGGCGGCAAGGCGGGTAGTGTATGTTATTGAGGTGTTAGGGAAAAAGGACAGTGTGGTGCTTGAAACCATAAGAAATCTCTTTGTCATGGCTTCCAGGGATTTCGTGACAGAGATAGATGAAAAATCCGTCATTTTGGTGAAGGATGTCACAGATATGGAGTCGGAAGAAGAATTGCTGAATCTGGCTAAGATGATGGTTGACAACCTTCATGCAGAGGCGATGGTGAAGGTGCGGGTAGGCTATGGCAACGGGGTAGATTTGCTGCCGGATATTGCGCGTTCCTATCAGGAGGCAAAAATGGCGTTGGAAGTGGGAAAAATTTTCTATATGGAGAGCGATACCATCTCCTACGGAAAGCTTGGGATTGGACGCTTGATTTATCAGCTTCCGACGAGCCTGTGTGAGATGTTTCTGGGGGAGGTATTCGGAGAAGAAATCCCGGATGTTTTTGATGAAGAGACAATGATAACGATTAACAAATTTTTCGAGAACAACCTGAATATTTCGGAAACGGCAAGGCAGCTCTATGTTCACCGGAATACGCTTGTTTACCGTTTGGAGCGTATAGAAAAAGCATTGGGACTGGATATTCGTACATTTGAAGATGCCATGCTGTTTAAAATTGCACTGATGGTTATTTCACATATGAATAACCAAAAGAGCCTGTTGGAAGGAGAGACACACCCGAGCGAAAGATAGAGGACAGGGAATATTCTGGTGGGGGATAAAAACCGCCCGTTTGTGCCTAAAGCATAAAGAAATGAAGGAAATGGCCGATACCTATAATGAGTAGTTGTATACCCCAGTTTATACAAAGGAGCGGGCTTATGAAGATAAATAATACGATAAATACAGATACAGTTGTTGCTGTTAATAACAGGGAGCAGTTAGAGAATAAGGAAGGCGTGCAGCAGGTAGAACAGGCTAAGGTAAAAAATGGCGCTGTCAAAGGCTCTGAACTTAATCTTATTCAGGACCCGGTTGAGGAAAAGAAGAAAAAAGCGATGGAAGATGCTATGGAGTTCATCAAGAATCAGTATAAGACTGATCTTGAAGTGGACGATGTCTTAGATGAGTGCCGCGATACGATTAAGAGCAGCAAGAACGATATGAAAGAGGCGGCAGGAGAGCTGAGTGATATTAAGAAGCAGAAGGAAGAACTCGGGGAAATGTATGCGGATAAGGATGATGAGGAGTATCAGATGCGTCTCAAAGAATTAAATGAGGCGGCTTCTGAGTGGCAGAAACGGTATGACAATGCCAATAAGATGATTGGTGCTGCTACGAAGGGAATTAAGTCTATCAAGCAGGAGATATTGAAGCATCATGACATGGTAGATGCAAACAAATTAGCAGAGAAGTCTTTGAAGGCTGCCAGTGATGAGATTATTGGGATGCTTAAGGATGAGGCCATAGATAAGATTGATGAAGATATGGATGAGGTTATTGAGGAGGCGAAAGAGACTAAGGAGGAGAATGCAAAGAAGGATGCCGAGTTGGAGGAAGTCCGTGCAGAGCGAGAGAAGCAGGCGCAGGAGATAGAGGAAGAATTAAAGAAAGAGAAACAAAGGGATGCAAAGATAGGACCGGGAAAATTCAAGTCGGTTGAGGTGGATGAAATCCTTCAAAAACATCGGGAGGTAGTGCAGAATACCGAGCAAATTCTGCAGGAGCAGAAGCTGCTAGAAGAAGAAATTAAAGGAATTATGGTAGACAGCCAGATATAATACATAACATATAAGGAGAACAAAAGCTCTGTGCAGGGAAATCTGCGCAGGGCTTTTTAGAGGTGAAACAGGTATGGAGATAAAGAAATATATTCGAAAGACAGGGGTGCTATTGCTTACCCTGCTGCTGGTTTTTTGCGGGTCGGGCTGCGAAAGCCTGTCAGAGTATCAAGAGATTGCAACAGAGCTTGAGCGTATGGCAGAAGATCTTGAGGAGGAGTTTGGACAGGAGGATGCAACCAAAGATTTCAGCCAGGAAAATAAAGCCCCTGGTCAGGATACAAACTGTGCGCAGAGAGGCGGAGGGAGGCTTGAGGTTCATTTTCTTGATGTGGGGCAGGGGGACGCAGCACTCATCCGTCAGGGAGAACATGCCATGCTGATTGATGGCGGTGACAATAGTAAGGGAACAGCCGTGCAGTCTTATCTGCAGTCACAGGGAATTAAATCTTTGGATTATGTGATAGGGACGCATCCTGATGCAGACCATGTGGGCGGGCTGGATGTTATACTATACAAATTTTCCTGGCAGCAGGTGATTTTGCCAGATGTGGAAAAGGATACCAGGACGTATCAGGATGTGCTGAAGGTTATTGCAGATAAGAATCAGAAGATCACAAGACCCAGGGTGGGTGATACCTATGCGCTGGGTGCAGCGGAATTTACGGTGATTGCTCCGGTGAAGGAAGATTATGGGGATAGCTATAATGATTATTCTGTGGGCATTCTTCTTACCTTTGGGGAGAACCGGTTTGTATTTACTGGGGATGCGGAGGAAGATGCAGAGGAAGATATGCTCAGCATGGGCATGGATTTGTCGGCGGATGTATTTAAAGCGGCCCATCATGGAAGCGATACGGCAAATACGATGCCGTTTCTTGAGGAAGTTCATCCTGAGTCAGTAGTGATAAGCTGTGGGGAAGATAACCGTTATGGACATCCCCGTGCCGAGGTACTTAATAATTTGCGCAGTATGGGAATCCATGTGTACCGTACAGATGAACAGGGTACAATTGTAGCGGTTTCAGATGGCAGCACAATAACCTGGAATTGTTCACCGAGTGAGAGCTGGAAGGCAGGGGAGCCAAGCAGGTGACGCTGCCGCAAGGAGGAAGGCGAATAAATGATGACAGAGAATGAGGTATGGGAATATTTGGAAGAAATTGCAAAGAGCGGCAGTATCCTGGGGCTTGCGAGTATGCGGGAATTGATGAATGAGCTTTCGAATGTACAGGACAGCCTCAGGTTTATCCATGTGGCGGGGACGAATGGAAAAGGTTCCGTGTGTGCCATGATTTCCTTAATTTTGCAGCAGGCGGGTCTTCGTGTGGGCAAATATACCTCTCCGGCGGTATTTGACAGAATGGAACAGTATCAGGTCAATGGAGAAAATATGATACTTCCAGAGTTTGTGGCAGTGATTTCAAAGGTCAGAGATGCCTGTGAGCGGATTGTCGCAAAGGGCGGGAAACAGCCTACGGTATTTGAGGTGGAGACAGCGGCAGCATTTGTGTATTTTTATAAACAAAAGTGTCAGGTGGTGGTATTGGAGACTGGAATGGGTGGAGAGACGGATGCAACAAACATCATCAGAAATCCGCTGGTTAGCGTGCTTACCTCCATCAGCATGGATCATATGAAGTTTTTAGGGAATGATTTGGTACAGATCGCCAGGATGAAGGCAGGGATTATTAAAGAGGGATGTCCGGTGACAGCAGCAAGACCGCCGCAGGAAGAAGTGAGGAGGCTCATTGAGGACATATGTGAAAAAAAACATGCGCCGCTGTCGTACAGTGAAGTGGGACGGGTGCAAAATGTACGTTATCAACGTAAGGGAAATGAGATACGGCAGTGTTTTACATATTCTGTCGGAATGGTTGATGGCGTATTATCTCCCCAAATTCAGGACAGGCTATGGAATGAACAGGAAGAATTTGAACTTTCCATGCTGGGAAGTTATCAGGTGGAAAATGCAGTCTGTGCCATTGAGACAATGAGAATATTAGTGAAATCAGGATTTTATATATCAGAAAAAGCTGTACGGACAGGTCTTTTACAGGCGTGTTGGGAGGGGCGTTTTTCTGTGTTGTGTCAAAACCCATTGTTTATAATGGATGGTGCCCATAATGCAGATGCGGCGAAAAAATTATGCCAAACTTTGAAAAGGGGTTTTACAAATTGGAAAATTATTTATATAATAGGGGTACTTGCAGATAAAGAACATGACAGAATGTTAAGAATCATGCTTCCGCTGGCATGGCGGGTTTATACGGTTACTCCGCAAAGTCCAAGGGCTATGGATGGTCAGGTGCTAGCGGCAGAGGCGGGAAAATACCACGGGCAGGTTTCGTACTGCCAGACGGTGAAGGAAGCTGTGGAGCGGGCTGTGTCTGACGCGGCGCCAGAGAAATTGGATAAAAGTACATTTTCTGATGCAGGAAATGAGGGCGTTATGATACTTGCGTTTGGCTCGCTGTCTTATCTGGGAGAATTGCGGGAAGTGGTTAAGGAGAAATTATAAATGATAGATAAAGCGAAGGTCAGGCAGGCCGTGGCTCTTTTGTTGGAGGGTATTGGAGAAGACCCGGGCAGGGAGGGCCTGCGAGAGACGCCGGATAGGATTGCACGGATGTATGAGGAGATTTTTGAGGGAATGGATCAAAATCCGCGGGAGGTCTTGGAGAAGACCTTTGAGGCATCAAACAGCGGGATTGTGCTGGAGAAAGATATTGTCTTTTATTCTATCTGTGAACATCATTTATTGCCCTTTTATGGGAAAGCACATGTTGCCTATCTGTCAGGGGGCAGGGTCGTGGGACTTAGCAAGCTGGCACGGACAGTAGAAATCTTTGCCCGTCGTCCGCAGATACAGGAACAGCTTACGGTGCAGATTGCAGATAGTATCATGGAGTATTTAAAGCCGGAAGGTGTCATGGTGATGTTGGAGGCGGAACATATGTGCATGACGATGCGCGGGATAAAAAAGCCCGGAGCTTTGACGGTTACGCTGGCGGTAAGGGGAGCATTTGAAAACGATCCGCATTTGCAGGAGGAATTCTGGCGGATGATGGGACGGTGACGGCATGCGAAAGAAAACGATGCAGATAGGGAATCGGATATTTGATGTAGCGGATTCTACTTATATTATGGGAATTTTAAATGTGACGCCGGATTCTTTTTCTGATGGAGGACAATATAATCATACGGATGCTGCGCTGAGGCATACAGAGAAGATGATTGCTGAGGGAGCGGATCTCATTGACATCGGCGGAGAATCGACCAGGCCAGGTTATAAGAAGATAACAGATGATGAGGAGATTGAAAGAACCGCAGGGATAATTGAACTTATCAAAGACAGATTTGATATTCCGGTATCTATTGACACTTACAAAAGCAAAGTGGCATCGGCAGCTTTACAGGCAGGGGCAGATATGGTCAATGATATTTGGGGCTTAAAATATGATAAAGCGCTTGCAAAAGTAATTTCAGGAGCCCAAGCGGCATGCTGTCTGATGCATAACCGCAGAGAGACAGCATACGGTGATTTCATGGAAGATGTGAAAACAGATTTAAGGGAAACATTAGCGATTGCAGGAAATGCAGGGATAGCAGAAGATAAAATCATACTGGATCCTGGTGTTGGATTTGCAAAGACATATGAGAATAATCTCGAAATAATCCGCAGGTTAGGGGAATTGGAAGAACTGGGCTTTCCCCTTCTTCTGGGAACATCGCAAAAATCTGTGATTGGTTTTGCCTTAGACCTTCCGGTGGGAGAACGGCTGGAAGGGACGCTGGCTACAACCGTGCTGGGTGTGCTGGCTGGCTGTGCTTTTGTGCGGGTGCATGATGTGCGGGAAAATAAGCGAGCCATTCAGATGACAAAGGCGATTCTCGAAGGAGGAAGGCATTCTGGCGAAATGGCAGGTGACACGAAGAAGAATGTGCCGCTATCGTGCGGGGAGAACAGGGAGGAAACATGAAAGAGTGGGAATTGGATAAGATTCATATCAGGAATTTAGAGGTGTTTGGCAGGCATGGTCTGTTTCCAGAGGAAAACCGTCTGGGACAGAAATTTGTTATCAATGCTGTCCTGTATGTTTCCACCCGGGACGCAGGGTTAAATGATGATTTGACAAAGTCTATTCATTATGGAGAAGTCTCACATTTTATGACTAATTATATGACGGAGCACACATTTGGCCTTATCGAGGCCGCGGCAGAACAGATGGCCAGGGCTGTATTGCTGCAGTTTCCTTCCCTGCAAAGGATTACTTTAGAAATATCAAAGCCCTGGGCTCCGATCGGGCTGCCGCTTCAGGCTGTCTCTGTGGAGATTACCCGAGGCTGGCATCGCGTCTATCTCGCGGCCGGTTCCAATCTGGGTGACAGGGAAGCATATATCAGGCAGGGTATAAGGATGCTGGATGACAGAGAAGATTGTGTCATAGAGCAGGTGTCTGAATTGAATGAGACAAAACCTTACGGTGTAGAAGACCAGCCTGATTTTTTAAATGGAATGATAAAGATGCAGACACTCCTGTTTCCCCGGGAATTGTTAGAGGTGCTTCACCAGGCGGAACAGGAGGCGGGCCGTGAACGGAAAATGCACTGGGGACCAAGAACACTGGATTTGGATATTATTTTTTATGATGACTGCATCATAGACGAGGAAATGCTTAAGATTCCACACCCGGATATGGCGAACCGGGAGTTTGTGTTAAAGCCGCTGGCGGAGCTTGCGCCTTATCTGCGCCATCCATTGACGGGAAAAACGGTGTGGCAGATGTTGGAGGCACTAAGGATGTGTGCAAAATGATAGAAGGCTATTTCGCATATGAGAAAAAGGACGGGCAGATTTCTATACTGCGCTGTTATGGCAGCAGTGGAAGCGTGGTGATACCTAAGGAGCTTGAGGGACTTCCGGTGACGGAACTGGCGGCGTATGCTTTTGCTGAGGAAATGGATCATGAACCAGAAAATACCAGTGGTTTTCCCTGCATCTGCGGTGATAGGCTGCAAGAAGTATATCTGCCTCCAACTATCCGGCGGTTGGGACGTTATATTTTCTATAACTGCCTTCAGCTTCGTAAACTGTCTTTTTATAGTGATATTGCCTTTATGGGGGCAGGGGCATTTACCGGGTGTGAAAGACTTTCGTGTCTGGAAATGTATCAGCGCGAGGGGAAATCCTGCCTGAGGGAAATCCTGCAGGATTTGAAACAGAAGGTGACGGTGGATTGTTACCAGGTGACGGACAAGGAGACAGGGGACATAAGGCAAAAGACTAGCCGCACAGAACGAATCTGGCGTCTGGTTTACCCGGAATTTTTTGAGGAAGCAGTGGAGAACACTCCGGCAAGGATTATCTCTACGCAGACACATGGGATGGGAATCCAATACCGCAATGCTTTTGCCAATACGCAGGTGGTTTTTTCTGAATATGACCATCTATTTAAAACTGGAAAATATAATATTGATTTGATAAATTTGTTGGAAATGGCAATGGCAAGGCTTTGTTACCCATTTGCATTGGAGGAGGAAGCCAGGGATTTATATGCGAAATGGCTGTCTTGCCATCTGCGTGAAGGTGCCTCCCTTCTTCTGGAACAGGCAGACTTGGAAAATTTGCGTTGGCTTATAGAACGTTTTGTAACGGAATCGGAACAGATAGAGGTAGTCCTTAAGGAAGCAAAGAGGCTTGCCGCAGCCCAGGCAGTCAGCATTATCATGGATGTAAAACATCAGAGGTTTCCTGTAAAGAAAAAGAAATTCTGCCTGTAATGAGACTGGGGTGTATTGTCGAATCTGTTAAGATAGAAATGTAAGGAGCATTATGTTTGAGGAACGGTTGCTGGAAAAAGTAGAAATATGCAAGGAGATTCTATCGGATAGCAGGAATGAGCTGTATCTGAATATGCGTTTTCTGGATGTGGCGCTTCACAGCCTGCGGCCGGAACCTTCTATGGAGCTGGGGCGGACAGCGACAGATGGAGAAGTGTTAAAGTATAACCCGGAGTTTTTGATGGACCAGTACCGTCTGGGCAATACACAGGTAAACCGCGGTTATCTTCACAGTATTTTGCATTGTCTGTTGGGGCATGTGTGGAATCCCAGGGGTCGTGCAAATCTGCAGCTTTGGAATCTTGCCTGTGACATTGCTGTAGAATCGGTGATAGACAGTCTGCCTTACCGTTGTCTGAGAAATCCATCCAAGCCCTATCGGCGTGCGGTTTATCAGGGTTTGGAAAAAAAGGTTCCAGTGTTGAACGGAGAGGGGATTTTTTATCTGCTTGAGCATACAGAGGCTGACAGCCGGACAATAGCCAGGCTGATCCAGGAATTTACCGTAGATGATCACTTTTTATGGCAGGAGGAATCAGAAAGCCCCAGAATGTCCATGGAGCAACAGAATCAATGGAAGGATATTCGGGAAAAGATGGAAACAGAGCTTACGACCTTTTCCAAGGAGGCAGCGGAAGATTCCAAAGGATTGTGCAGCCAGCTTCATGTGGAGAATCGTGAGAGATATGACTATCGAACGTTTCTGAAGAAATTCTGTGTTTTGAAGGAAGAAATGCAGATAGATATGGACAGCTTTGATTATATTTTTTATCATTATGGCATGGAATTGTATGGAAATATGCCTTTGATTGAGCATTTGGAGACCAGGGAAGTGCAGAAGATTGAGGATTTTGTCATTGTGATTGATACCTCTATGTCCTGTAAGGAGGTCCTTGTACAGAAGTTTCTGGAGGAGACCTACAGCATTTTAAGCCAGTCGGAGTCCTTCTGCCGAAAATTCTGTGTCCATATTATCCAGTGCGACGAGCGGGTGCAGTCGGATGTTGTGATTGAGAATCGAAAACAGTTGCAGGAATATATGAAAGAGTTTAAGGTACAGGGCATGGGAGGGACAGATTTTCGCCCGGCATTTGCCTATGTTGGTACGCTGCTGGCAAGGAAAGCATTTCATAAGCTGCGGGGATTGATTTATTTTACGGATGGCTATGGGACATTTCCGCTGAAAAAACCTCCGTATGACACAGCGTTTGTATTTTTTCGCGAGGACTATCTGGATGTAGACGTGCCTCCCTGGGCAATAAAATTAATAATTGGAGGAAATGTGAGGGAATTATGAATATAAAACGAACCAAGGAAGAAATCAAAAATACCATAGAATCATATCTGCTCAAAGACGCGTATGGAAGGTATGAGATTCCCACAATCCGCCAACGTCCGATACTGCTTTTGGGTTCTCCAGGGATTGGCAAGACGCAGATTATGGAGCAGATTTCCAGGGAGTGTGGGATTGGGCTTGTGGCCTATACGATCACACACCATACCAGGCAGAGCGCCATCGGCCTTCCGTTTATTTCTAAGAAGAAGTATGGCGGACAGGAATTTGCTGTTACGGAATATACCATGAGCGAGATTGTGGCGTCCATCTATGAGAAAATGGAGCGGACAGGACTATCTGAGGGAATCTTGTTTCTGGACGAAATCAATTGTGTGTCGGAAACGCTGGCTCCTGCAATGCTGCAGTTCTTACAGTGCAAATCCTTTGGCAATCATAAGATACCGGAAGGGTGGCTGATTGTAGCTGCCGGAAATCCCCCGGAATACAACAAGTCTGTCCGGGAGTTTGATGTGGTAACGATGGACAGGGTAAAGAAGATCGAGGTGGAAGCGGATTTTGAGGTCTGGAAGGAGTATGCATACCAGCAGGGGCTGCATGGGGCAGTGATTTCCTATTTGAACAACCGCAAGCAGAATTTTTATCAGATGGAGACTACTGTGGATGGCAGGAATTTTGCCACGCCCAGAGGATGGGAAGACCTTTCAAATCTGATTATGGTCTATGAGAAGCTGGGGAAAACGGCAGACCGGGAGGTCGTAGGGCAGTATATCCAATTTCCCAAGATAGCCAAAGATTTTGCAAATTATCTGGAGCTTTATTATAAATACCGTACGGATTATCAGATTGAGGAAATATTAAAGGGAAATTTGGATGAGATTCTACTGAAGAAAGTTGCACATGCTTCCTTTGACGAGCGTCTCAGCGTTCTGGGGCTTTTGATTTCCAGGGTCAATGAGGTGATGAAGGCATCTGTACAGACGGAATCTTATATGGAAATGCTATTTGGTTGTTTGTCCGGGTATAAGGAAATGATGCTAAGTCAGACAGAGAAAGACGGGCAGAAGCTGTTGCAAAATGTGCAGCATAAATTTAATATAGATTATATAAAAGGTAAAAAGGCGGAGCTGATCGGCAGGGAGGAAGAAAAGACCTGCCAAAAGGTGTTGGCCTCCCTCGAGCGTTTTATCCAGGATGTGAAGATTGGAAATGTTCGGGGAAAGGAAGCAGTCTTTGCACATGTGAAGGAGCTGTTTGAGCGGGAGCGGGAGGAATACGAAGATGGAAAAGAAACAGCTTTGCAAATAGTAGAATATGTATTTGATTTCCTGGAAGGAGCCTTTGGAAACAGCCAGGAAATGGTAATGTTTATTACAGAGTTAAATTCCAATCCGTACAGTATCAGCTTTCTTCAGGACTGCGAGTGCGAGCGGTATTACCGCTATAATAAGGAATTATTATTTGACGAAAAACGCAGGAAGCTGTTAGAGCGGATGGAATAGGCGTCGGGCAATTACCGGGGAAGGAGACATATATGATAAACAGATTACAGAGCGTTGGAAACAGTGGAATGGGATATTTTTCCCGGGAGGTTACGGATTATGCTGCCCGGATGAAACCAGAGAATGAACAGGGCGGGGGAGAGCCTAAGACAATCGGGGAAATTTCCGAGAAAGAGCGGGACAAAAAATTTGAGGAACATGTTTTACTTGACAATGGATGTTTTTGCGCCATGCGTTTCATGAAAATTGAAAACAAAGAAATTGAGACGGCGAAGCTGCCAAAACAGCCGGACATCAAGGATACGATGGATGATATGGTTGCGGAGGAAGCGATTCAAAGACTGCTGGGCAAGGGGAAGCGGGCGCCGTATTCTGTGATGGCGGATGAAAATGGCATGATCGAATACAAGGGAGTGGTATTTTTGTGTGATTACGAGCATAACCGCCTCTGCCTGGGAGACGTATCGGATCCTAGAAACTGCATAACTGTGGGTCTGGAAAAGGGAGGCGCTCTGGTATTTAACCGGGCAAACATAGATGATCTGGTAAAGGCAATCGGAATGTTTTCACCGGAGGACATCAACAGGATTATGCGCGCGATTGCCGAGGATGCGAAAATACGGCAGACCCAGATGCAGATTGAAGACGAGACCAGCGGCGTGGAAGTGCTGGATAAGCCAAAAGATGAGAAAAAAGCAGTTATGAATCAAACAGAGGAGAAGAAAGACGATGAA
Source organism: uncultured Lachnospiraceae bacterium (assembly GCA_948688495.1). Taxonomy (GTDB): domain Bacteria; phylum Bacillota; class Clostridia; order Lachnospirales; family Lachnospiraceae; genus Petralouisia. Next base: position 29,452 of record CAPQSW010000037.1, read on the forward strand.
TCCAAAAGAAAGAATGAGCAGCCCGATTTTTAGGGCAGTGCATATCATTTATCCTATTTTTGTTTACTTTGTGGCAATCAATCTCAGTATGTCGCTGTTCACCATGCTTGCCACATTTCTGGGGGCTGATCCCCAGGAACAGTATATGGCGCTGCAGACAGCGGCCGTGGCAGTAACGATTCCTTTTATTGCGCGCCATTACCAGAAAGATAAAAATGAGCCGACGGTGTTCTGGGAGCATATGGATTTGGAAATTGCAAAAAAGTCTTCCATAAAACGGATGATGAATGGCATACTGATGTTTCTCGGTGGTGCGGCGGCTGGTCTGGCTTTAAATAATCTGCTGATATTGAGTCAGCTGGAGGAAATTTCCCAAGGGTATCAGCAGGTAAATGAGCAGCTTTTCTCAGGCGGCATTTTGTTTGAACTGCTGGGCGCCTGTCTCTTGACGCCATTTTTGGAAGAACTGCTCTACCGGGGTGTGGTTTACGGCAGGCTTTGTGATTTGATGATATTGGATAATGATAAGAAAACTGCCCAGGGAAAAAAACGTGAACGGGTCAGCCGGATTCTTGCCATGATCATTTCAGCGCTGTTGTTTGGCGTGATTCATATGAATTTGGTACAGTTTATCTATGCAGGCGTTCTGGGTATTTTTCTGGCATGGCTGATGGAGCAGACAGGACATTTTTATGGTGCGCTTCTGGCGCATATGGGAGCGAACTTTCTCGCAGTGCTCCGTGTGGAGACGACGGTGTTTTCCTGGATGGAGTTAGGAACAGTGGAATTTTATGCTGCCACAGCGGTGGCGGCCGTCTTAGGGGTTCTGCTTGTGCTGGGAATTTGGTTTCTTAATAAAAATCATTGACAAAGGATAGAACGTATTATGGAAAAGAATCTGACGACCGGCAGTGTATTTCGCAATATCGTGTATTTTTCGCTGCCATATCTCCTGTCTTACTTTTTACAGACTCTTTATGGGATGGCAGATTTATATATTATCGGACAGTTTAATGGCGTGGAGCATATTACGGCGGTTTCCGTGGGCAGCCAGGTCATGCATATGCTGACGGTTATGATTGTCGGCCATGGGGGCGACGGTGAGTATTGGAAAAGCAGTCGGGGCAAACCATCCGGAACGTGCATCAGCGGCTATTGGTAATACGGTAACGCTTTTTATGGGTGTATCAGCAGTATGTATGACTGTGCTTCTGGTTTTGGTGAAGCCAATTGTATCTTTGATGTCTACGCCGGATGAGGCGGCGGCAAGTACGGTTACATATCTTACCATTTGCTTTGTGGGGATTCCGTTTATCACGGCATACAATATTATAAGTTCCATATTCCGGGGGCTTGGGGATTCCAAAAGCCCCATGTATTTTATTGCGGTTTCATGCGGGGCAAATATCGCTTTGGATTATTTGTTTATCGGTGTTTTTGGCATGGGAACGGCGGGCGCTGCCCTGGGAACTACCTTGTCCCAGACAATCAGCGTAATTCTTGCTTTGTCAATGATTCTTTGGCGGAAGACAGGAATGAAATTAAAGAAAAACCATTTTAAACCACAGACGGAGACGATGGGACAAATTCTGAAAATCGGTATTCCGGTGGCTTTGCAGGACGGATTTATCCAAATTGCATTTATCGTGATTACGGTGATTGCCAACCGCAGGGGATTGAATGATGCAGCGGCTGTTGGGATTGTGGAAAAAATAATCGGAGTCGTATTTTTAGTACCTTCTACCATGCTGTCTACCGTTTCCGCGCTCTCAGCGCAGAATATAGGGGCGGGGAAACATGACCGTGCAGCGCAGACCTTGCGGTATGCAGTGTACATTGCAGTGGGGTATGGACTGGCAGTGTCCCTTGTTACACAGGTGATTGCCGCGCCGGTGGTGGGGATGTTTACGGAGGAAGCAGCGGTAATTCTTCTGGGAAAACAATATCTTACCGGGTATATCTGGGACTGTATGTTTGCAGGCGTGCATTTTGCGTTCAGTGGATATTTCTGTGCATATGGCATGTCTGGGATTTCGTTTTTGCACAATTTCCTCTCGATTGTCTGCGTGCGTATCCCGGGTGCGTATCTAGCGTCAAAATATTTTGCGGATACGCTGTTTCCAATGGGACTTGCCGCGCCGGGAGGATCACTCTTGTCTGTGTTGGTTTGTATATTAGCGTTGATCTGGATGAAACGTCGGACGTCGTCAGGGATGACATCCAATGTTTCGGGAAATTAAAGGGGATTGGAGAATGAAATGACAACACGGGAAGAAGCATTAAACTATGGCATGACATTTGAAAATGTTTACATAGATACACCGTTTCGTGACGATAACTGGGTGCTGGTCCGCTGCAAAAAGAACAAAAAGGCTTTTCTGTGGACCTATGAATATGAGGGACAGATGCGGATCAATATTAAGACAGACCCGGAGTGGCGGGACTTCTGGAGGAATGCTTATGAGGCTGTCATTCCCGGTTACCATCAGAATAAAGAGCACTGGAATACGGTGATACTGGATGGAAGTGTCCCAAAGGACGTCATAAAACAGATGATTGCAGAGAGCTATGACTTAGTTGTGGGTACAAAGGAGAAAAACTATGAGGTTTACAAGAGCAATTTTTGATATGGACGGTGTCCTTTTTGATACGGAACGAGTCTATCAACAGACGTGGCATGAACTTGCCGCAGAACGCGGGGTAGTGCTGGGAAGCGGATTTCTCACTGCAATTACAGGAACCAGCGGTACTCATATGTGCAAGGTGCTTGAGGAATATTTTAAGACCACGGACGGCGCATCGCTTGCTTTGGAATGCATGGACAGGGTGAGGGAGAAATTATCTATCCATGTCCCGGTAAAAGAAGGGGTTTGTGAAATACTTGCATTTTTTTTGCAAAGAGGAGTACAGATAGCGGTTGCCAGCAGCAGCCTGCCGCAGCAGATTGAGGCGAATCTGCAAAAAGCTGGAATTATCGGCTATTTTTCTGAAATTGTCAGCGGTACGGAAGTAGAACACGGAAAGCCCGCGCCGGACATTTTTCTGCGTGCCGCTGAGCGGATTGGATGCAGGCCGCAGGAATGCTTTGTGTTTGAGGACAGTGAAAATGGCGTAAGGGCCGGGGACGCAGCAGGCTGTGTTACAATCATGGTGCCGGATTTGATCGCATCCTCGCCTCAGATTCAGCGGTGCTGCAGCAGGATTTGTAAGAGTCTTGTGGAGGCGCGAAAGGAAGTTGACGGGATGATGGGGAATATTTAAATTTTCCCGCTTATGTTGATGGGATTTGCCAGATAGATAAGGTTTGGCATTTCAAGGGCGTCAATGTAGCTTTCGATAGTGGCTGCAGAGGTATTTTCAAGTTCCTTTGCTGCGGTGGCTGCATTGAAAATCTGTGTGGAATTTATGCAGAGGTAAAGGAACAGTTTTTCTATGAACGACATGGCAGGGATTATTTTATATAATAGTTCCTAAGCAAACAGCGTCTTTTTGCCGATAAACATAACAAGGAATTTTTGTAAAAGACAAATGGAGAGCGATTAAAATGGAATTTAATCAGAGCACAGGGTCAAGGAGGAGATAAAATGTCATTAACGGTAAAAGCAGTGCAGAACGGTATGAATGGTGTCGGTATGGCTTCCGGTGCAGCAGGGTTAAGCCAGGACGCTGGAAAAGGGAAATCTATATTTGCGGGGACAATGGTGGTTCCTTCCGAGACGGACGGTCTGGTAGAGGACAAACGTAAGGACGCCCGGAAACAGGCAATGAGGCTGGTGGGCGACGCATGGGGGAAGGATCAGAAATTAGTCCAGAGGATCGATGGCAAGTGGAAGATTTGGGAGAATAAGATGACCCAGATTAAGGATTCTGAGACCCGTATCAATGATATCGAGGAGGCAAAGGCGAGGCTGCAGGAGCAATACGAGATTGACCCAAAGTCGCAGGAACAGGAAGATCTGGATCTTCTGGAGAAATACCAGGACCGCCAGAACGGAGTAAGAGGGCTGGAGTTCACAGATGAGGAAAAAGAACGCTTAAAAGAGCTTCAATACATGGAACGGACGGAGTATCAGAATGAAGTCCTGAAATTAAACCACGATTCAGGTAAGGAAAAAGTGGGTATTGAGCAACTCCAAATGCAGGCGGAAAGGATCAGAGGTTCCATTTCGTCTGACGAGGAAAAACAGGAAATATCACAGGATATGTTAAAAGCGCAGGATACGGCAGACGAGATTCTGGACACAGCTGGAAAGGAAATAATGAATATGCTGGTTCAGGAAGGCAAAGATAAAGTGGATCAGGAAACGGCAGACGAGAAAGAGAAAGCGGAAGAAGTTCAGGAGAAGAAGGAAGAACAGCAGGAGAAGATTGAGCAGTCGAGAGAGGAACGGAAAGAACAGCAGGAGATTGTGGAAGGAAATCTGGAGGCCGACCAGCTGGAGAAGGAATTTTCTTTAAAACAGAAGAATTTCAGTAATATGGAAAGCGCACAGAGAACCATCAATAGGATGATGAAAGAAAATAATCTTGTGGAGGATGACTTAAAGGGTATTGAGATTGATTTTGAATTTTAGAAAGATATGTTGATTTAAAAGCAATACTTACAGCATCCGGTGTTAATGTCACAGAGTTTGACGGGGGAAAGGGTGATGATAAGCGGAAAGAAAGCGTGTGAAATTTTTCGTTTTTCAAGAACTTGACAAGCAGAGAGAGAAAAAGCATGATTTTTGACTGACAGACAGACGTTAAGTAACGCTGCCTTTAAATTTAGTGTTTTCAACAGAGACGCATATGCGGCCGAAGTAAGAAATTCCCGGCTGGCATATGTGTTTTTGTTGTTTAAATAGCCATTTGCTTTAAGGAGGAGACGATGAAATAAGAAAAAGAAAGCTATTCAAACAGTTGACGGCGCGCATGCTGGGAGCAGGAAGGCAGGGCTGCCATATCGGAAGGGGCGCGTCAAAGTGAGCTTGCCCGCTTTGTTCTGTATGGATATTAATAAAAAA
>CAPQSW010000038.1:0-30624 GCA_948688495.1 uncultured Lachnospiraceae bacterium
AGATATTACCATGGAAAAGCACTTTATTCATTTATTTATTCTGATATTTATAACTGTTGCCTATAACTTAATCCTTACAAGAACGCTTCCCAAAAATCAATGGGAAAATATAAACGATACGGGGAATAAATGATATGGCAAGCGTGATTTTAGAATGGGTTCATTGCCCTGTTGAACCGCTCCCTGGTATCTGAAACTTTATGATGGACTTCTTTTATAGGTTGTAATTTTTGATCCCTTTTTGTATCAAATAAATATACAATCGCTTGTAAATCTTCATATACAAATAAGGCTGCAAAGTTTTTCTTGCATTTTCCATTGTAAAGTGCTATGATGTGTATGATAACTAGATAACCTAAGGCTTGAGAGTGGGCGGATGTCCACTCTCAATTTTGTGCGTGGGGCGCAACAAGCCTGAGTGAAAGGCAGGTGTGATATGTCGAAGAAAGAGGTTTATGAGCAGAAGACAGAAGAACTTCTAAAGCCTTTGATGGAAGAATATCAGTTTGAACTGGTGGATGTAGAGTATGTAAAAGAAGGCGGCAACTGGTATCTCAGGGCTTATATAGATAAAGAAGGAGGAATTACGGTAGACGACTGCGAACTGGTAAGCAGAAGGATGAGCGATTTACTTGATGAGAAAGATTATATAGATGAGTCTTATATATTTGAAGTGAGTTCCCCGGGCCTTTCAAGGCCTTTAAAGAAAGAGAAGGATTATGCAAGGAGTATGGGAAAGGAATTGGAAATCCGTACTTACCGTGCCATCAACAAGGAAAAGGAATTTTATGGCATTTTAAAGGCTTATGATGATAAGACGGTAACAATAGAGACGGATGATAAGATAGAGATGATATTTGCAAAATCGGAGATTGCATTAATCCGTCTTGCTTTTGATTTTTAGATGCGTCAAATAACAGAAAACTATTCAGGAGGATAAAAAAATGAACAATGAGTTATTAGAAGCGTTAAATATATTGGAAAAGGAGAAGGACATCAGCAAGGAGACATTGCTGGAAGCAATTGAGAACTCACTGCTTACCGCCTGCAAGAACCATTTTGGCAAGTCGGACAATATTAAGGTAGACATGAACCATGAGACTTGCGAGTATCACGTATATGCAGAAAAAACAGTTGTAGAGGAAGTAGAGGATGATGTGACGCAGATCAGCCTGGGGAATGCCAAAATGATCGACTCCAAATATGAACTGGGCGACATTGTGAATATTGAGGTAAAGTCAAAAGAGTTTGGCAGGATTGCAACCCAGAATGCCAAGAATGTGATCTTGCAGAAAATACGCGAGGAAGAACGGAAAGTATTGTTTGACCAGTATTATGAGAAAGAGAAGGATATTGTGACTGGCATTGTCCAGAGATATGTGGGTAAAAATATCAGCATTAATCTTGGCAAAGTAGATGCTATTTTGAGTGAAAATGAACAAATCAAAGGGGAAGTATTCCAACCTACGGAGCGGATTAAGCTTTATATCCTGGAGGTAAAACCAACCTCGAAAGGCCCTAAAATTCTGGTATCGAGAACCCATCCGGAGCTGGTAAAGCGTCTTTTCGAGTCTGAGGTGACAGAGGTAAAGGACGGTACGGTAGAGATTAAGAGTATTTCCAGGGAAGCTGGCAGCAGAACGAAGATTGCTGTGTGGAGCAATGACCCGGATGTGGACCCGGTGGGAGCATGTGTGGGGTTAAATGGCGTCAGGGTAAATGCCATAGTCAATGAATTGCGGGGAGAAAAAATAGATATTATCAATTGGAGTGATAATGCGGCGATGCTTATTGAAAATGCGCTTAGTCCGGCAAAGGTGATTTCTGTTATTGCCGATGCGGAAGAAAAGACTGCCAAAGTAGTTGTGCCTGACTATCAACTTTCGCTCGCTATCGGAAAAGAAGGGCAGAATGCAAGGCTGGCTGCAAGGCTGACTGGATTTAAGATTGATATTAAGAGTGAGACGCAGGCAAGAGAGGCCGGAGATTTCATGGACTATGAGAACGATTACGAGGAATATGATGAATATGACGAGGAATCGTACGATGGAGAAGCATATGATGAGAATGGCTATGCGGATGGCTATGAAGAAGCGTCAGAAGATGGCTATGAAGAAGCGCCAGCGGATGGCTATGAAGAAGAGCCGGCGGATGGCTATGAAGAAGAAACTCCAGACAGTGACGCCAAGGAGTATGAGGAGTCTTCCTATGAATAAGAAAGTTCCTATGCGGCAGTGTGTCGGCTGTAGGGAAATGAAAAGCAAAAAAGAGCTGCTGCGTATCATTAAAACTGCTGAAAATGAGATTTTTCTGGACGCCACAGGCAAAAAGAACGGCAGAGGGGCATATATATGTCCGAATGAAGAATGTCTGGCACTGGCACTTGGGAATAAAGGTTTGGAACGGTCACTGAAAACTGCAATACCCCGAGAGGTAATAGAAAGTTTGACAAAGGAGATGGGAATCATTGCAAAGGGATAAAGTATTATCCATGCTTGGTCTGGCAGCCAAAGCGGGAAAGATTGCAAGCGGAGAATTTTCCACAGAGAAGGCGGTAAAATCCGGCAGTGCATTTCTTGTGATTGTGTCTGAGGAGGCCTCGAAAAATACGAAAAAAATGTTTCAAAACATGTGTTCCTTTTATCAGGTCCCGATATATTTGTATGCTTCTAAGGAGGCTTTGGGAAATGCGATAGGCAAGGAGTTTCGTGCTTCCCTTGCGGTACTTGATGAAGGCTTTGCCAAAAGCCTTAAGGAAAAGTTGAAAATAACAGAGAAAACGGAATAACGGAGGTAGTAAGAGTATGGCGAAAATGAGAATATATGCACTTGCAAATGAATTAGAGATAGAATCCAAGGAAGTGATTAAGTTTCTTGCGGAAAGGAACATTACCGGCAAGGTTGCCAGCAGTTCCATTGAGGATGAAGTCATTGAAATGGTAAGGAAGAATTACAGCGGTTCCAAGTCAGAACCGGTAAAGAAAGAAGAAAAGGAGACGGCTGCAAAGGAAATATCTTCCCCGTCGTTGCAGGAGGCAGCAAAGCCCCAGGTTAAACCAGAAGTGCAAAAGGCAGAAAAGTCCCAGGATAAGCCAAATGCGCAGGAGGCTGCAAAGCCTCAAGATAAACCAGATGCGCAGGAGACGGCAAAGCCGTTGGCAAGACCCAAAAAGAAATCCAGCATTACGGCTGTGTTTAATCCGCAGAATAGCAAAACTGTCAAAAAACGTCCGGCAAGGCCGCAGGGAGAGCGTCCGGCGAGACCACAGGGAGACCGGAACGTTCGGCCGCAGGGAGAGCGCCCGGTAAGACCACAGGCAGAGCGGCAGGGAAAGCCACAGGGAGAGCGTCCGGCAAGGCCACAGGAGACTCATGTAGGAAAAGAGCAGGCGGCTCATTCCGTAAAGGCACAGGGGGTTTCAGAAAGACCACAGGAAAATGTAGTAAGGTCCCAGGAAAATGCAGCAAGACCGCAGGCAGAGCGTTCCGCAAGACCACAGGGAGACCGGAACACAAGACCGCAGGCAGAGCGTTCCGCAAGACCGCAGGGAGACCGGAACGTTCGGCCGCAGGGAGACCGGAATATGCGGCCGCAGGGGGACCGGAACGCAAGGCCGCAGGGAGATCGGAATAACCGCAATTATCAAAATGGGCGTCCAGGTCAGAAAAGCCGTTTTGAGCAGGAAATTAACAAGTTAAATCAAAACAGTCCAACAACGTCTATGGATGAAGCAAGAGGGAAAGAAAGCCGGGAGCGTGATAACCGCAAAGGCAATAACCAGCGCCATGAGAAAGAACTGATGGGCAGAAAGAAAGAGCGGTTTGATAACCTGGAGAAGAAGACGAGGGGAAAGAAGAATCAGCAGCCGCAACAACCGCAGAAGAAGGAAGAAGATACCATTAAAACAATTACCCTTCCAGAGAAGATGACGATCAAAGAGTTTGCAGATCGTATGAAAGTGCAGGCTTCTGCTATTATCAAGAAGCTGTTTCTGCAGGGAAATATTGTAACTGTCAACAATGAGATTGACTATGCAACGGCAGAGGAGATTGCCCTGGAATTTAACTGCATCTGTGAAATGGAAGAAAAGGTGGACGTAATTGCAGAACTTCTGAAGGAAGAAGATGAGGATGAGGCAGCTATGGTAAAACGGCCTCCGGTTGTATGTGTTATGGGGCATGTTGACCATGGTAAGACATCACTGCTTGACGCAATCCGTGATACACATGTGATTGATAAAGAGGCGGGAGGAATCACACAGCATATCGGTGCTTATATGGTAGAGTGTAACGGAGAGAAGATTACATTCCTGGACACGCCGGGACATGAGGCATTTACCGCTATGCGTATGCGCGGGGCTAATGCGACTGATATTGCTATTCTGGTAGTTGCCGCTGACGACGGTGTTATGCCGCAGACTGTGGAGGCAATCAGCCATGCCAAGGCTGCAGGTGTTGAAATTATTGTGGCAATTAACAAAATTGATAAGCCGAGCGCTAATATTGAACGTGTAAAACAGGAGCTTGCAGAGCATGAGCTGATTCCAGAAGACTGGGGCGGAAGCACCATTTTTGTACCAGTATCTGCACATACGCATGAGGGAATTGATTCCTTGCTGGAGATGGTACTTCTGACAGCAGAGGTATGTGAATTAAAAGCGAATCCAAAGCGTAATGCACGCGGCCTTGTGATTGAAGCACAGCTTGACAAAGGACGCGGTTCTGTAGCAACGATTCTGGTACAGAAGGGAACCTTAAAAGTAGGCCAGCCAATTGCCTGTGGAAGCTGTTATGGCAAGGTAAGGGCCATGATTGATGATAAAGGAAGAAGGGTGAAAGAAGCGTCCCCATCTACCCCGGTGGAAATATTAGGTTTGAATAACGTGCCGAATGCAGGGGAAATCTTTGTATGTACGGATTCTGAGAAAGAAGCAAAAAGTTTTGCAGATACCTTTATTTCGGAGGGACGTGAACGGATGCTGGAGGATACGAAGGCAAGGATGTCCCTGGATGACCTGTTCTCACAGATTCAATCAGGTAATATTAAGGAACTTCCGATTATTGTAAAGGCAGATGTACAGGGTTCTGTGGAGGCTGTGAAACAGAGCCTGGTAAAACTTTCGGATGAAGAAGTTATGGTAAAGGTTATTCATGGCGGCGTAGGTGCCATCAATGAATCTGATGTAAGTCTTGCATCAGCTTCCAATGCCATTATTATCGGATTTAATGTACGTCCCGATGCCACAGCGAAGGCGACGGCAGAACGTGAGGGCGTGGATATGAGGCTGTATAAGGTTATCTATAATGCGATTGAGGATGTACAGGCAGCCATGAAAGGGATGCTTGACCCTGTATTTGAGGAAAAAGTACTTGGCCATGCGGAGATCCGCCAGATTTTCAAGGCTTCCGGCGTCGGAAACATTGCAGGTTCTTATGTGTTGGATGGTACGTTCCAGAGAGGCTGCAAGGTACGCATTTCCAGAGAGGGTGAACAGATTTTTGAAGGGGATCTTGCATCCTTAAAACGTTTTAAAGATGATGTAAAGGAAGTAAGGGCAGGTTACGAGTGCGGTCTGGTATTTGACGGTTTCAATGATATTCAGGAACTCGATGTGGTAGAAGCATATATTATGGTGGAAGTGCCGCGTTAAATACCAAAAGATGCAAACAGCAGGAACGCCGCACGAAATTGTCTGAAGCAGAGAAGGAGTAAGGCAGGATATGAGAAAAAACAGCATTAAAAATACAAGGATCAACGAAGAAGTTTTGCGGGAGCTGAGCAATATTATACGGGGAGAAATAAAAGACCCCCGGATTGCCCCCCTTACTTCCGTGGTTTCTGTGGAAGTTGCACCGGATTTAAAGAGCTGCAAAGCGTATATCAGCGTATTGGGAGACGAAAAGGCACAGCAGGATACACTTGCAGGCTTAAAGAGCGCAGAGGGCTATATAAGGAGGCAATTGGCGCAGAATATTAATTTGAGGAATACGCCTGAAATACGGTTTATCTTAGACCAGTCAATTGAGTATGGCGTAAATATGTCAAAACTGATAGATGACGTAAACCATCGGTGAGGAGTGTTTGCTATGAGAGATTTAGCATCCCAGCTGAAATGGGTAAAGACAGTTGCCATTGCAGGTCATATAAGGCCGGACGGCGACTGTGTGGGTTCCTGTCTTGCAACTTATAATTATATTAAGACCTGGTTCCCGCAGATTCAGGCAGATATTTATCTGGAGCCCATTCCAAATATTTTTAAGTTTCTAAAGAACTCAGAACAGATACAGAGTACCTATGACAATGACAAAGCCTATGATTTGTGCATTGTGCAGGATTGCGGGGATACCGGGCGTTTGGGAGAGGCCGTTAAGTACTTTCAGTCGGCAAAGAAGACTATCTGTATCGACCATCATGTGAGTAATGATAATTTCGCAGATGAGAATTATATTTTTCCCGAGGCAAGCTCTACATCGGAACTTGTATTTGAGCTGCTTGAAACAGAGAAGATTACAAAAGAAATTGCGGAATGCATTTATGTGGGAATGGTGCATGATACGGGGGTATTTCAATATTCCTGTACATCGGCAAGGACTATGAACATTGCTGGTATTTTGATGGAAAAGGGGATTGATTTTTCCCAAATTGTAGATGAGACATTTTATACAAAGACCTTTGCACAGAATCAGATTTTGGGGCAGGCGTTGTTGAACAGTAAGCTTTTGTTGGAGGGTGCAGTGATTGCCACAGCAGTGAGCAAGGAGGAGATGGAGCGTTTTCAGGTATTGCCTAAGCACCTGGATGGGATTGTCAGTCAGCTTCGTGTGACAAAGGGTGTGGAAGCAGCCATTTTCCTCTATGAAAATGAGGACCATACCTGGAAGGTCAGCATGCGTTCGAACGGAAAGGCAAATGTTGCGGATATTGCCGTGAAATATAATGGCGGTGGTCATGTGAGGGCGGCAGGCGCCACAATGGAAGGCAGACCGGAAGAAATTTTTGACAGAATCTGTGAAGAAATTAAGGGGCAGCTCAATGATTAATGGAATTGTCAATGTATATAAAGAAAGAGGCTTTACATCCCATGATGTGGTGGCAAAGCTTCGAGGGATTTTCAGACAGAAAAAGATTGGACATACTGGAACCCTGGACCCGGATGCGGAGGGTGTACTGCCCATATGTCTTGGTAAGGCGACAAAGGTCTGCGAGCTGCTCACAGACAAAGACAAGGAATATGAGGCAGTGCTGTTGCTGGGACAGACAACTGATACGCAGGATATTACAGGGACAGTGCAGGAAATTTTACCAGTATTATGCAGTGAAGATGAAATCAGGAACATAATTGCAGAATTTGTGGGAGAATATTCCCAGCTTCCTCCAATGTATTCCGCCTTAAAAGTGGATGGGAAGAAACTTTGTGATTTGGCAAGGGCAGGCTTGGAGGTTGCGCGCACGCCGCGTAATGTAAATATTTTTTCCATAGAAATTCTGGAAATGAAGCTTCCAAGAGTGAAGATGCGCATACACTGTTCCAAAGGCACCTATATCCGTACCTTATGCCATGACATTGGGGCAAGGGCAGGCTGCGGCGGTTGTATGGAATCACTGCTGCGCACCCGTGTGGCAGAGTTTGAGGTACAAAAGGCAAAGAGACTTTCTGAAATTGAAGAAAAGGTATGGGCTGTCTGGGCACAGTTTCCCGAAAGGGAGCTGGCGAGGGAGGATTTTGCAGAATTTATCCAAAGCACGGACAGTGTATTTCTCCAGTATCCTATGGTAACAGTGAAAAAGGATTTTTCCAGGCCGCTTTATAATGGAAATCCACTTAAGCCGCAGTGGATATTGAATTGGAAAGATGCCTATAAAGAAGATTTACTGCGTATCTATGATGCAAATGATGCATTTGCGGGGATTTACCAATGGGATGATTTGCGTAACAATATCCGCCCGGTTAAAATTTTTATGGAATAGGACAGTGATTATGGAATACATAAGGCAGAGTATGACATTTGAAATAAAAGGGCCGACAGTGCTTTCCCTGGGGAAGTTTGATGGACTGCACCGGGGACATGAACTGCTGATAAAGTATATGGCTGAGAAAAAACAGAAGGAACAAGGCTTAAAAGCAGTTATCTTCACTTTTGATATCCCGCCCAGGGAAAGGGTGCAGGATATCCAGGCGCAGGTAATTACAACTGCTGTGGAAAAGGAAAAGCTGTTTGAACAGGCTGGCATTGACTATGTGATTGAATGTCCGTTTACCAGGCAGGTTATGTGCATGGAGCCGGAAGAATTTATCCATAAAATTGTTACCTCCTGCCATGTGAAATATATGGTGGTGGGAACTGATTTTCGTTTTGGGCACAAAAGGCGCGGGGACTACCGGATGCTGAAACAGCTGGCGCCAAAATATGGGTATGATGTGAAAGTGGTAGATAAGATTCAGGAGGATGGCAGGGACATCAGCAGCACCTTTGTGCGGGAAGAAATCATGGCGGGAAATATAAAAAAAGCGAATGATCTTCTGGGCTACGCCTTTTTTGTGGAGGGAACCGTGATTTTGGGCAGACAGATGGGAAAAAGGGTATTAGATGTTCCGACCATTAACCTGTTGCCGCCGGAGGACAAGTTGTTGCCCCCGTTTGGAGTATATATTACGGAGACTGAATGGAAGGAAAGGCTCTGCCCGGGAATTACAAATTTAGGGCGAAAGCCGACGGTTGAGGGGGAGAACCCCATTGGCGTAGAGACACACTTGTTTGATGTGTCGGAGGACATGTACGGTGAGAATGTCCGCATCCGTTTTCTGGAATTTGTGCGTCCAGAACAGAGATTTCCGTCGCTTACGGAATTAAAGGAACAGATGCAGCGCGATATAGCATACGGCAAACGTTATTTTAACATGGGAAAAGGAGTTCAAGAGAACTAAAGGGTGAATTGCATGGAATTAATAGTAAATTTGTTAGGTGGTCTGGGATTATTTTTGTTCGGCATGAATTTTATGAGCCAGGGTTTGCAGAAAGCTGCGGGGGCAAGACTGCGTTCTATTCTGGAAGCCATGACGAAGAACAAAATTGTAGCGGTATTGTTTGGCGCGCTTTTTACTGCAATTATACAGTCTTCCGGGGCTACTACAGTTATGGTGGTAAGCTTTGTAAATACAGGAATTATGACTTTGGCACAGTCTGTGGGGATTATTTTTGGTGCGAATATCGGTACGACCATCACCTCCCAGCTGGTGGCATTCAACCTGACAGGCATTGCGCCTTTTATCCTGTTTGTAGGCGCCGTATTCGTGATGTTTGGTAAAAAGCCTATGGTAAAGAAGGTAGGCGAAGTGCTTTTGGGATTTGGAGCATTGTTTATGGGAATCAGCCTGATGAAGGATGCCATGACAGACTTGAAAAATTACCAGGCAGTCATGAATGTATTGGGAAGTATGAAAAATCCCATTCTTGGAATTTTATTTGGAACAGCAATCACGGTTGTTGTCCAGAGTTCTTCCGTGACAGTCAGCATTCTGCTATTGATGGCAAGCCAGGGGCTGATTGATCTGCCAATTTGTTTCTATGTAATTCTCGGCTGTAATATTGGCTCCTGTACGCCGGCAGTGCTGGCAAGCCTGGATGCGAAAAAGGATGCGAAACGGGCGGCCCTTATTCATGTGATGTTTAATGTACTTGGTATGGTGGTTATTGGTATTTTACTGGCGTTTGGCATGAAATATTTTGAAAGCTTTATCTTACATATTTCCGGTTCTGATGTGGGACGGTGTGTGGCAAATGCAGATACGTTCTTTAAGATTTTCCAGACAATTATGTTTTTGCCGCTGTCCGCGCAGTTTGTGGCAATGACACGCCGTATGATTCCGGGCGAGGATCAGGAGGAAAAAGAATATCAGCTTCTTTACATAGGAAAACAGAATATCTTTTCCCCGTCTACTGCAGTGGTGGAGACGACACAGGAGATCGAGCGTATGGGCAAAATGGCACGTGAGAATTTAAGCCTTGCTATGGAGGCATTTTTCGACGGTGACCAGAAGAAAATTAACCGTGTATACGAAGTGGAAAACCAGATAGATTTTTTAAGCAGTGAAATTACGGATTATCTGGTTAAGATTAATCAGCTGCAGCTCCCGGTTGTAGATGCAAAAAGGATTGGTGCATTGTTCCATGTGGTCAGTGATATAGAGCGGATTGGCGACCATGCGGAGAACATTGCGGATGCAGCGATCAAGAGCCAGGAGGAGAATTTGAAATTTACCAAGAAGGGGGAAAAGGAAATTCGGGAAATGCACCAGAAGACGATGGTGATTTTGGAAAAAGCCATGGAGATGTTTACCACATTGGATAAGAAAAATGTACCGGATATTCTTGAACTGGAGAATGACATTGACGGCATGGAACGTGCACTCCAGCAGAATCATGTAAGGCGTATGGCGAAAGGCAAGTGCCTGCCGATGACCGGGATATTGTTCACCGATCTGGTGACAGGTCTGGAGCGTGTTGCCGACCATGCTACGAATATTGCATTTTCCATTCTGGAAGGGGGGCCGGGAGGCGTATTGCAATAATTCAGAATATGAAGTAAACTATAATAGAAACATGTTACTGCGATATAGTCGAAAAGGAGGAGGCAAATGGGAAATAAGATTATGCGGCGGGGGCTTGCAATTGCACTGTCTATGGCAATGCTGCTGACAGGAGTGCAGAATCCAGGGATGTCCGTTCATGCGGCGGAGAAAGAGGTAACTGTCTTTGAAGATACGATGGACAGTAAGGATGGATGGAACACTGAATGGAGTGTAAGTAACAGCGAGAATGTAACAGATAAAATTAACAATATCGGTGGAACTGTGAATGCAACAAAGGGATGGAATATATGGTCCCAATCGGCCCAGACCGTAACCTTCAGTAAAACGGTTGATAATTTGGAAGCAGGTAATTATAAGGCTTCTGTTGAAATTGTGGGAGGCGCTGTAAGCTCTGGTAAAATCAGCATTTATGAGGGAACAGCAGAAAAAGTGACGAAGAATATGGAGTCCTTTGGCTCTTGGCCCAGCGGCGGGAGTGATACGTGGGCAGCTACGGTTACAGACGCTGCAGCAGTTGCCGGAACATCCGTTACCATCAAAATCGTGATGGACCTGGCTGACGGCGGATGGTTCTGGATGGATAATGTAATATTAAAAAAGATCACACAGGGAGAGGATGGTTCTGACGAAGCCCAAAAGGAGGCAAAGAGAACAGAACTGAAGCAATTAATGGACGGCTTGGAGGCTTTGAATCTGGCAGATTATAAACGGGCAGGCCGTGCAGTTTTAAAGATACAGCTTGCAAATGCCAAGGAAGTGTATGCAGATAATGCCAAGACGCTTGCTGAGCTTGAGGAGGCTGTGACATCTTTAAAGAACGCGAAGGATGCGCTGATAGATGTGAATGCGGTAGATGCAGTAATTAATGTAGAAAAGGTAGAAGGCATCGACAGTGATTTTATCCGCGGTGTGGATATTTCTACGTATGCAAGCCTGATGGACAGCGGTGTCGAGTTCAAAGACTGGGAGGGGAATCCAATTTCTACAGGTACGCCGTTTTTTGAGTTCTTAAAAGAGGCCGGGATCAATTATGTCCGCCTTCGTATCTGGAATGATCCCTATGATGCAGCGAGGCATGGCTATGGAGCCGGAAACTGTGATGTGGAAAAGGCGGCTAAGATCGGAAAATGGGCAACGGATGCGGGCATGAAGGTGTTGCTTGATTTCCATTACTCTGATTTTTGGGCTGACCCGGGCAGACAGGTAGTGCCGAAAGCATGGGTAGGTCTTGCAATTGACGCGAAAGCAGACGCGTTGGAAGAATACACGAAAGAGAGCCTTAATACAATTCTTGACGCCGGTGTGGATGTCGGAATGGTACAGGTTGGCAACGAGACGAATGGGAAGTTGTGCGGTGAAAATAACTGGCCGAATATGATTAAGTTATTTGCAGCTGGAAGCAAGGCAATCCGCAGTGTGTCAACAGAAAGAAATAAAGACATTTTAATCGCGGTTCATTTTGCGAATCCGGAAAAGGTAAGTAATATGAAAGGATTTGCGAAACAGCTGAGCGATGGCAATATAGATTACGATGTATTTGGATCTTCCTATTACCCGTTCTGGCATGGAACGCTTGCAAATCTGACAAGTGTATTGAGCGATATATCGAAGACCTATAATAAGAAAGTCATCGTGGCAGAGACTTCCTGGGCATATACGCTGGAAGATGGAGACGGACAGAAGAATGTTATTCGCAGTGGTGTGGACGTATCTGCATATGATATTTCCGTACAGGGACAGGCAGAGGAAGTCCGTAATGTCATCGAGGCAGTAAAAGATGTCGGAGATGCGGGGCTTGGGGTTTTCTACTGGGAGCCTGCATGGATTCCGGTAAATGTCTATGATGCACAGGCGGAAAACGCAGCGGAAGTCCTGGCCGCCAACAAACAGGCATGGGAGAACTTTGGCTCCGGCTGGGCCTCCAGCTACAGTATTTCTTATGACCCGAATGTTGATGAGACTAATTATGGAGGTTCCGAGTGGGACAACCAGGCGTTGTTCGATTTTGAAGGGTATCCGCTTCCCTCTCTGAATGTGTTCAGTTACGTGGAGACAGGCGCGGCAGTTCCCCCATACTTAGAGAGCTATAAGATTACCTATCAGTTGAATGGCGGGACAAACCATGCGTCAAATCCAGCGAAATATACACTGGCTGACGAAGTTGTTTTCAAGGCGCCTTCACGGACAGGTTATACCTTTGAGGGCTGGTATGCAGACAGTTCATTTACGAAACCCTTGAAAGAGATTCCAGAGGCGACAACCGGTGACCTGACCTTATATGCAAAGTGGAAGGTAAGTTCTCCGACGATTTGCCAAACCTCTTATAAAATTATTTACAAGCTGAACGGAGGAACAAACAATAAGAATAATCCGGTTGGCTACACGACTAAGAAGGTGACATTAAAGAATCCTGTGAGAAAGAATTACACGTTCGGCGGATGGTATCTGGACAGCAAGTTCAAGAATAAAGTAACCAGTATTTCTCCGACCAGTAAGAAAGAAATTACTGTTTACGCGAAATGGAATAAGGTAAGCGTTAAGAAAGCGTCTGTCAAGAAAGCGGTAAACAACTCTACAAAGAAAATAAAGGTGACGATAAAGAAAGTGGCCGGAGCAAAGGGATACCGTCTCCAATACAGTACGGACAAGAAGTTTAAGAAAAATGTAAAAACCGTAAAGCCCACAACGAAAACGTCATTGACACTGAGTAAACTCAAGAAGGGAAAGACCTATTATGTAAGGGTGTGTGCGTACAGGCTGGATTCCGGGAATAATAAAATATTTGGCAAATATGGTTCTTACAAAAAAGTGAAGGTTAAAAAATAAGAATATGTACGATTGTTACAAATATTACACAAATATTACGAAGTCTATTGACAACGTAATAACTCCTTGATATAATGGCAAAAAATAAAACAGTCATTTCCGGGAGGTTAACAAATGAGAATACAATGGACCAAAATAGTTCTAGGATGTCTGGCGGGGGCGGCAGTGTTTGGCATGGGTCAGATGACAACGGAAGCGGCAACCCATAGCGCTGGTGTTTCCGATTTATTGAATGAATGTCTTGTAAGTGATGCGGATACCATGAAATCTGAGATTGGAGTGTCTACGGCTGCAGGACAGGAGACAATCTGCGGTTATACGAATCTTGGAATTGCCCAGGTGGAGAATCATTTGAATATCCGCGAAGGCGCCGGAGAGGATACAGAGTTGGTTGGAGCGCTTCCGGTGGATGCGGGCTGTGAGATTCTATCACAGGAGGGCGATTGGTATAAGATTGAGTCCGGCAAGGTGACCGGTTATGTAAAAAGTGAATTTCTGCTTACTGGGGATGCAGCAGCGGCCAGGGCAGCGGAAGTAAAGTCCATTATGGCAACTTCCATGACACAGACATTGAATGCAAGGGTGGAGCCGAATACAGACTGCAGTATCTGGACGATGATAGCAGAGGGAGAATCCCTGCACGTTGTTGAAGATTTAGGTGAATGGCTCAAGGTAGATGTAGACGGCGACGAATGTTATATAGCAAGTGAGTTTGTGGAAGTGTCTGAGCAGCTTCCCAAAGCAATGACGATGACAGAGCTGCGGTATGGCGAGGGTATCTCGGATGTCCGTGTCGATATGGTACAGTATGCATGCCAGTTTGTCGGCAACCGTTATGTCTGGGGTGGGACAAGCCTTACAAATGGTGTGGACTGTTCTGGTTTTACTATGCGGATTTATGAGAAGTATGGGATTTATCTTCCACACTCCTCCAGCGCCCAGGCAGGTTATGGAACGCGGGTCGATGCTTCCAGTGCAAAGCCTGGAGACCTTTTCTTCTACGGAAGCGGAGGCGGCATCAACCATGTGGCTATGTATATTGGTAACGGGCAGGTAGTCCATGCAAGTTCTGCAAGGACGGGAATTAAGATTTCCAATGCGTTTTACCGTACGCCAATCTGTGTAACTAGATTGATTAGTGATTAATTGCTTTACAAGTAAAAATCCATATGATATAATGACTTCTGGCGAGTGTTTTGTGACACTCGCCAGAAGCATGAAACAAGCCCATATTCAGTAACCGGATTCTCCGACCATTACTTAATATTTTAAAGACACAGAAGTATGTCTGTAAAAGCCTCGGTTTTGAATAGGAACAGCAGGTTGGGCGATACTAATATTTTAAGGAGGTTATCACAATGATAGCAAAGGAAAAGAAGCAGCAGATTATTGCAGAATATGCAAGGACACCGGGAGACACAGGTTCACCAGAAGTACAGATTGCCGTACTGACAGCAAGAATCCAGGAATTGACTGAGCATTTAAAAGAGCATCCCAAGGATCATCACTCCAGACGAGGCCTTTTGAAAATGGTAGGTCAGAGACGAGGTCTTCTGGCTTATTTAAAGAAGACAGATATTGAGAGATATCGTACATTAATTGAACGTTTAGGAATCAGAAAATAATTTTGTGCTGGAGGTAGAGCGGTTTTCCGCTCTATTTTCACAGAAGGAGAAAGCTTATGTACAAACAGTTTACTATGGAACTGGCAGGAAGAACCTTGCGGATTGACATTGGCAGAGTCGCTGCCCAGGCAAACGGTGCTGCATTTATGCATTATGGTGATACAGTGGTATTGTCTACGGCGACTGCATCGGATAAACCAAGAGAGGGAATAGATTTTTTCCCGTTAAGTGTAGAATTTGAAGAAAAGCTGTACTCCGTAGGGAAGATTCCCGGCGGATTTAATAAGAGAGAGGGAAAGGCATCTGAGAATGCGGTGTTGACAGCGCGTGTGATTGACCGTCCCATGCGTCCGTTGTTTCCCAAGGATTACCGCAACGATGTAACGTTAAATAACCTGGTTATGAGCGTGGACCCGCAGTGCCGTCCGGAATTGGTGGCTATGCTTGGTTCCGCAATTGCAACCAGCATTTCAGATATTCCATTTGCTGGTCCCTGCGCGACCACCCAGGTAGGGATGGTGGATGGCGAATTTAT
This sequence comes from uncultured Lachnospiraceae bacterium, assembly GCA_948688495.1. Taxonomy (GTDB): domain Bacteria; phylum Bacillota; class Clostridia; order Lachnospirales; family Lachnospiraceae; genus Petralouisia. The sequence goes on from CAPQSW010000038.1 coordinate 15,579, forward strand.
TATTAACCCATCCCAGGAGCAGTGGAAGAATGGAGATTTAAACCTGACAGTGGCATCCACCAGTGAGAAGGTGATCATGATTGAGGCTGGCGCTAATGAGATTCCAGAAGACAGGATGATCGAAGCGATTTATAAGGCGCACGAAATCAATCAGGAGATTATTGCATTTATCAATCAGATTGTGGCAGAGGTTGGAAAAGCAAAACACGAATATACAAGCTGTGCAGTTCCAGAGGAATTGTTTGCGGCCATTCGTGAGCTGGTACCGCCGGAAGAAATGGAACAGGCGGTATTTACTGACGAGAAGCAAGTGCGTGAAGAAAATATCAAAAAGATCACAGAGCGGTTGGAGGAAGCATTTGCGGAGAAGGAAGAATGGCTGGAGGTATTGGGAGAGGCAATTTACCAGTACCAGAAGAAGACTGTCCGCAAGATGATTTTAAAGGACCACAAGAGGCCGGATGGACGAGCCGTTGACCAGATTCGTCCGTTGGCTGCAGAAGTGGATATTATTCCAAGAGTACATGGTTCCGCGATGTTTACGCGTGGACAAACCCAGATTTGTGATGTCGTAACACTTGCTCCCTTATCAGAGGTTCAGAGGATTGACGGCTTAGATGAAAATGAAGTAAATAAGCGTTATATGCATCACTATAATTTCCCATCTTATTCTGTGGGGGAAACAAAACCCAGCAGAGGGCCGGGAAGACGGGAGATTGGGCACGGCGCATTGGCAGAGCGTGCACTGATGCCGGTACTTCCTTCCGAGGAAGAATTTCCATATGCAATCCGTGCCGTATCCGAGACCTTTGAATCCAACGGATCTACTTCTATGGCGTCTACCTGTGCATCCTGTATGTCACTGATGGCTGCAGGCGTGCCAATTAAAAAGATGGTTGCCGGTATTTCTTGTGGTTTGGTAACGGGAGATACGGATGATGATTATATTGTATTGACGGATATCCAGGGACTGGAAGATTTCTTCGGTGATATGGACTTTAAGGTGACAGGTACGCATGATGGAATCACGGCAATCCAGATGGATATTAAGATTCATGGACTGACCAGGCCGATTGTAGAGGAAGCTATCCGAAGAACAAGGGAAGCAAGACTGTACATCATGGATGAGGTAATGTCTAAGGCAATTGCTGAGCCGAGAAAGGAAGTCGGCGAGCTGGCTCCTAAGATTATACAGATCCAGATTGACCCGGCGAAAATTGGTGATGTGGTTGGACAGAGGGGTAAGACGATCAATGCCATCATTGAGCAGACCGGTGTGAAAATTGATATAAGTGACGAAGGCGCGGTATCTGTATGTGGAACGGATAAGGAGATGATGGATGAGGCCGTCCGTCTTATTGAGATTATTACCACTGATTTTGAGGCAGGACAGATTTTCGTTGGTAAGGTTATCAGCATTAAAGAATTTGGGGCATTTTTGGAATTTGCACCGGGCAAGGAGGGAATGGTACACATTTCCAAGATTTCCAGACAGCGGATTAACCGTGTAGAGGATGTATTGACTTTGGGTGATGTGGTCAAGGTTGTATGCTTGGGCAAGGATAAAATGGGAAGAATCAGCTTCTCCATGAAAGATGTGCCAAAAGAAGAAAAATAATATAATACAATTATTCATGTGAAAGACGGTTGACGAAATACACAGAGAGAGTTAGAATTAATAAGGGGTGCGAAAGAAAAGCCCACACAAAAGAATGTATATATGCAAGAACCAATAATTTATTTAGAAGCTTTGTTTGTATGTTTTCAGAAAGCAATCCAGGCAAGAAACTATATGAATTAGAAGTTATATGTGTAATACTTTATTTGCTTGCTTGGAGATTACAGCTTTCTTTTTATAGCATCCTTCCGGAAATCAAAGGTTTTTAGAATTAAAAGAAAGAAGGAAGAATTATGTTAAAAAAATTGAACAACATGCAAATTAAGAAGCGATTAGTAAGGTCTTTTGTCACAATTGCCGGACTTCTGGCAGCCGTAGCGACGGTAGGGTTGATCGCCATGATTGCCGTTGCCGGTTTTTATTCAGACGCATTGACAGACTATGGTTTTGCCCAGGGAGACGTGGGAAAGACCATGACAGCCTTTGCAGATGCCAGGTCAGCCCTGCGTGGGGTCATTGGTTATGAGGAACAGGAAGCTATTGATTCCATGTTGGAAGAACATAAGAAATATAAAGAGAATTTCTTAAACGAATTTGCAAATATAGAAAAAACCATGGTAACTGCTGCAAACAAAGAGATATACGCGCAATTGCAGCAGGAGCTGGAAGAATACTGGGAGCTGGAAGGACAGATCTTAGAGCTGGGCGCTACGGAAGACCAGGAAAAATGTATATTGGCCCAGGAGCTGGCGATGGACGAGCTTATGCCCATGTATAACAATATTTATGATAAGCTGTCAGACATTATGGATATCAAGGTTTCCAAAGGTAATACGTTGTCTACGCAGCTCTCTGGCTTATGTGTGATACTCGCTATTGTTATAGTTATTGTAATTGTCTGTGCCCTGTTGGGTGCATTCCGCTTAGGAGTGGGAATTGCAAACAGTATTTCCATTCCATTGAATGAATTAAAGGAGCGTTTGTCAACCTTTGCGCACGGTGATCTTTACTCTCCCTTCCCAGAAATTAGTACGAAGGATGAAGTGGCAGATATGATAGAGGTGGCAAAGGAAATGGCGGAAACACTTCGTTTTATTATTGATGATGAAGAAGCGATTCTTGAGGCAATGGCAAAGGCTAACTATGCAGTTTCTTCCAAGGATGGCAGCAGATATTCCGGGGATTTTGAAAAATTACTGTTATCTATGAAAGATTTAAAGAGACAGATGGTATCTACCATCAAGTCTATCGAAGAAGCTTCTTCCCAGGTGTCTGCCGGTTCCATAAATTTGTCAGAGGCAGCGCAGAGTCTGGCAGAAGGAGCGACAGATCAAGCCGGTGCGGTAGAGCAGATGCAGGCTACGATTATGTCAATTACTGAAAATATTGAGATAGCGGCAGAGCATGCACAAGATTCTTATGAGCAGGCACAAAAGTACTCGGATGAGGCCAACAACAGCCGTCAGGAAATGAATACGATGGTTGCCGCGATGGAGCGGATTAGCGATGCATCCCAGAAAATTGAAAATATAATTTCTGAAATTGAAAATATTGCTTCCCAGACAAATCTGCTGTCCTTAAATGCTTCTATAGAAGCAGCAAGAGCCGGGGAAGCGGGACGAGGCTTTGCTGTTGTGGCGGATCAGATTCGACAGCTCGCAGAACAGAGCTCTAAGGCAGCCATTGAGACAAGGGAATTAATCGAAGATACCATCCATGAGATTACGGAAGGGAGTGAAGCGGCAGACAGGGCAGCATCTGTTATTGAGACAGTGGTAGATGGAATTGAAAAAATTGCAGTTTCCTCTAAGAACGTAAGCAGTACGGCGGCAGATCAGGCGATTGCCATGAAACAGGCCGAGGAAGGCGTAGGCCAGATTTCCGAGGTAGTGCAGTCCAATTCTGCAACCGCCCAGGAGTCTTCTGCAACTAGTCAGGAATTGTCTGCCCAGGCGATTTGCTTGGATGAATTGATTGGAAAATTTGTTTTACCTACAGACTAAAGAAGTCTAATATTTCCTGTACCGTATACTCTTATGGAAGTAAAATAATTGCTTCCATAAGAGTTTTTTATCTTAAAGCAAAGACCCTGTCCGTTTAATCTCTTAGAACAAGTTCTTTGCATATATTAACAAAAAAAGAAAGTACGATTATTATGGACAGGGTCAGACAAATTATCAATGCAGAAGCGGCATATAAGCGCAGATATTTTGGGGAAAATATAGGTGTGGCAATTTTAGATACTGGGATTTTCCCGCATGTGGACTTTGGACGGCGGATTGCATTCTTTAAAGATTTTATCAGTGGCAGATCAAAGGCTTATGATGATAATGGACATGGCACCCATATTGCCGGGATTATCGGCGGAGATGGAAGCGCCTCCGATGGAAAGTATATGGGAATTGCCCCGCGCTGTCATTTTATCATTTTAAAAATATTAGACAGAAAAGGAAATGGAAACACGGAAAATGTTGTACAGGCAATTGAATGGCTGGTGCGCCGCAAAGAGGAGTATCGGATACGCATTGTTAATATTTCTATTGGAATGGTTCTTGAGGCGGAGAGTAAGGAACGTGCCCGGCTGTTGAAAGCGGTGGAATACGCATGGGATTACGGTCTTGTGGTAGTAGCGGCGGCAGGGAATAATGGACCGGGGGAGAGCAGCATTACCGTTCCGGGTATAAGCCGAAAGGTTATCACGGTAGGGTGTTTTGACGATACGAAAGAACAGATTGGCAGGTCAAGGCTGAAACCGCAGTATTCCGGTCAGGGTCCCACAGAGCACTGTATTGTAAAGCCGGAATTGGTGGTGCCGGGGACAAATGTGACAAGCTGCGCAAACCAGCCAGGATTCTACACACGAAAGAGCGGGACCTCTATGGCTGCGCCAATGGCAAGTGGAGGCATAGCCCTTTTGTTGGGCAAATATCCGCTTCTTACCCCGGCAGAAGTGAAACTGCGGCTTTACAGGCGCGCGTTGGATTTAGGGCTTCCCCAGTCAAAGCAGGGGTGGGGGATGCTGGACATTGGAAGGATGTTGTGATAATATTTGTCCTAAGGTTTGTCCTAAGGAGGGATCAAATGTCCTAAGGAGGGACCAAACGGAGCCGGGAGGATGCCTTAGGGCTATTGGAATAGCCAAAGAAGTAGAAAGAAGCGGGAGGATACCTTAGGGCTCTTAGAACACCCACTGAAGTAAATAATATACGAAAGGATGAATGGGATGAAAAAAATTAAGAAATTTTTACTTGGAAGAGCTACAATTGTAGGATTGGCAATTCTGATTCAGTTATGCTGGATATGGTCGTTTTTACAGGGATTTCTTATCCGTTTTTCTTTTATCAATACGTTAATTGACATTATTGCCATTTTTGTAGTGCTTGTAATTGTAAATAAGAAAAGCAATCCATCCCATGTGATTGCCTGGACGGTGGTTATTTTAGCGCTCCCCCTTGTGGGGCTTTTGGTTTATGTGATTTTTGGCCGCCCGGGGCTGGTCCGCCCTACACGGAAACGAATGGAGACGATAAATCAGCAGTTAGAGCAGGAATTTCCACAAAATGAGGAAATTTTATCGAAGCTTTGCAGTGCGGATAAGGCAGTCTACCGCCAGTCAAAATACGTCAGGGATTGGGCAAATTTTCCAGTTTATGAAAATACAGCAACAAAATATTATTCCAGAGGGGAAGAAATGTTTCCGGATATGCTGGAGGCGTTAAAGGAGGCAAAGCATTTCATTTTTATGGAATTTTTTATTGTAGAGGAAGGAGAGATGTTTGGGAGGATATTGGATATTTTAAAATGCAAGGCTGCCGAAGGTGTGGATGTACGGTTTATCTATGATGACTTTGGCTGTGTGACTACCCTCCCGTCTAAATATTATCTGACGCTGCAGGAGATGGGAATTAAGTGTGTGCGCTTTAACCCCCTGTATCCGCTTATGTCCGTGCTTATGAACAACCGTGACCACCGGAAGATTCTTGTAGTGGATGGCAAAGTGGGATTTACCGGAGGAATTAACCTTGCGGATGAATATATCAACCATGTAGAGCGTTTTGGATACTGGAAGGACACCGGGCTTCGCCTGAAAGGGGAAGCAGTCTGGAGCTTAACGGTTATGTTTCTGGAGATGTGGTGTTATATTAACCGTACGATGGAAGATGATCTTTCAAGATATTATCCAGGCAAATACCAGTCCGCGCCGTTTGTCAGTGACGGTTATGTACAGCCTTATGCAGACAGCCCTCTGGATTCTGAGAATACGGGTGAAAACATTTATATGAATATGATAAACCGTGCAAAAGATTATGTCTATATTTTCACGCCGTACCTGATACCCGATAATGTAATGATAAAAGCATTGCAGAATGCGGCAAAAAGCGGTGTCGATGTACGGATTATCATGCCGGGTATTCCAGATAAAAAGATTGTTTTCTGGGTAAGCCAGTCTTATTATGAGCCGCTCATCGAATGCGGCGTAAAAATTTATCAGTATACGCCAGGATTTCTCCATGCAAAATGCTTTGTGAGTGATGATATTCTGGCGACTGTGGGCAGCATCAACATGGATTACCGCAGCCTGTACCTGCATTTTGAGTGCGGGGTCTTTTTGTACCAGTCTTCGGCGGTACAGAAGGTGAAGGAGGATATGTTGCAGACCATTGCAAAATCCGAGGAAATTAACATGGAGTACTGTCGCAGAAGGCCTGCAATTATCCGTCCATTCCTTGGGGTAGTGCGCCTGTTTGCGCCTTTGTTGTAAAATGTCCTAAGGAGGGACCCAGCAAAGCTGGGAGGATTTGACCTGAATTTATTCACGAAAGCAATAATTCTCCCAGTGTCTTCAAAAAGTAGTCCTTAAACAGTGCTTTCCTAACATCACCATCAAACAATACATTGACGGAACCGATTTCTTTCTGGTTTAACTTATAGACCAGCCTTCCGGCAGTATCCCCCTTTGTTATGGGAGCGGCCGCGGTCTCCGGGAGCTCCAGCTCTCTGGTAATCTGCGAAAAGTCAGCTCCGGTCACGTCAAGATATGAGAAATCTTTTTCGTAAGCCAAAGATACCTGTTCCTCAATGCCGCCCTGTACGGTAAGCTTGGGGAGTTGTTCTTTTTGGCTGTCTGTATAGACTTGGCATTTTCCGAAACCGTAATTGAGCAGTGTACTGGCATCTGCAAAGCGGATTTTATGGTCCGGGGCTCCCATGACTACGGCAATCAGTTCCAGGCCATCTTTTTTGGCAGTGGCGGAGACACAGTATTTTGCCTGGTCGGTGGAACCGGTTTTTAATCCTGTGGCATAGGGATACTGTTTAATCAGTTTGTTGGTGTTGGCAAGGCCAAATTCTTCTGAACCGCGTTTTGTAACATGTGTAATATTTTCCATCCAGATTGTACAGTAATCGTGGATTTGCGGATATTTGACAATCAGTTCGCGCGACATCAGGGCAACGTCTTTGGCGGTGGTCATATGGCCTTCCACATCCAAGCCGCAGCAGTTGACGAATGTGGTGTTGTTCATGCCAAGGTCTTTGGCGCGCTGGTTCATCCGTGCCACAAATTCCTGCTCGCTGCCGTAGATGTGTTCCGCCATAGCCACACATGCGGCATATAGGAAAAGGAATCATTCTATCAAATGTCATCGGACGGCAGGGAAGTCCATGTTGCTTCTGTCCAATATTCGGCATCTTCATAATGGAATCCGAATTGGGCGCATCTGTTTTCTATCGCTTCCCGGATAACCTCGTCACTCGTCCAGTCAATCGAAGCTTCCTCGCGGCATCTGTCAATATATTCTTGAAAGGCGGCCTTTTGTTCTTCAGAAGATTCGCCAGCGTCACATTGGTAATATTTCGTATCGCCGACCGTTGTTATATTTACCTGCCAATCTGCTTCCGAGGTCAATTTTATATTATCATCATTATGAAATATTTCTGCAAAAATATCTTCATTTGCATATCTGATCCATTCATCGTTTAAATACTCTTTATCATAAATCTGTTCGCATGTCCCATCAGCCAGAATTACAGATAAATCACTGCCGTGGTCTCCGGCTCCGCTGGAACCGGCTCTGATAATCTGGCCTCTGGTATATTCAGTGGTAGAGCTTCTCACCCAGCTGTCATACTGGCAGGTGATATAGAGTCTGCCCTCCTGTTCGGTGACTGCCATGACCGTATAGCTGTTATCATCCTCACAGTAGATATCCAGTCCGTAAAACATGATAAGGAGATTTTTGGCATCACCGTCCAAACATCCGATATAGGCATATAGGATATTATCGTAAGACGTTCGTTCTGTGTAGCCGAACCTGAACCTCTCCAGATAACAGTAGTTTACCAATTTTCCAAGACCTTCCAGGGTATAGGATTTCCCTTTTTCCAGTGGACTTTGATCTATATGGCCGGAAAGATCGGACAGATAATCTTCACGCACCGTTGCCGCAATTTCACCATGAAGGAAGCGTTCATAAAGCGTTCCATCAGGTGCATCGCATGCAGCGGGCGTTTCCACGGAAAAATCGGGAGGTGGATTGTCCGTCTCCTGTTCTTGTCAGTGCAGCGATAAAACAAAGCGCAATGGAAATTTTTACTATCAAAATGGTTCTCATCTTTTCCCCAATCCTTTCTCACTAACGTATCATTGTATGTAAAACCTGATTCACTGGAAAATTCTTTTTTCTCATTATATTGCCAAAGCTATAGTTTTACAATATAAATCAATTCCCTGGAAATAAAAGTACACTATTTACTAATTCCCCAAAAAATGATATGATGTTAAGCGGAAATTTACATTACGGAAAGGATGTCTATATACTATGAGGCAATTAATGTTAGGTAATCAGGCATTTGCAAGAGGACTGTACGAGGCAGGATGCGCATTTGTTTCCAGTTATCCGGGGACGCCGAGTACGGAGGTTACGGAGGAAGCCGCCAAGTATGAGGAAATCTACTGTGAGTGGGCTCCGAATGAAAAGGTAGCTATGGAGGCGGCTTTTGGCGCTTCCCTGGCAGGTAAGAGAAGTTTTTGCGGTATGAAGCATGTAGGGATGAACGTTGCGGCAGATCCCCTTTTTACCTGTTCTTATACAGGTGTAAACGCAGGCATGGTTATCTGTGTGGCAGACGATGCGGGTATGCATTCCTCACAGAATGAGCAGGATTCCCGCCACTATGCGGCTGCGGCAAAGATACCGATGTTAGAGCCGGCAGATTCTGCAGAGGCATGTGCGTTTGTAAAACAGGCTTATGAGATTTCGGAGCAATATGATACGCCGGTTATCGTTAAGATGTGTACGAGGGTTGCACATTCCCAGAGTATCGTGGAGACGGGCGAGCGCACAGAGGAACGGACGCTTCCCTATGAGAAGAACATTGCGAAATACGTAATGATGCCAGTCAATGCTATCCGCCGTCATCCGGTTGTGGAGGAGCGCACAAGAAAGCTTGCGGAGTATGCCAATACCTGTGGGTTTAACCGTGTGGAGATGGGAGACACCAGGCTTGGAATTATCACTTCCTCCACAAGTTACCAGTATGTAAAGGAAGTGTTCGGAGAGAACGCAAGTATTTTAAAGCTCGGCATGGTTTATCCATTGCCAGAGAAGTTGATTCTTGATTTTGCGTCCAAGGTAGACAAACTGGTAATTGTTGAAGAACTGGATTCCATTATCGAAGACCATTGTAAAAAATTAGGACTTACTGTGACAGGGAAGGATGTGCTTCCCTTAGAGGGCGAATACGCCCAGAATCTGATTGCGGAAAAGCTTGGCGGGAAGGCGCCGGAGTATAAGAGTCTTGATGAGACGCTTCCCGGACGTCCGCCTGTGATGTGTGCCGGATGTCCGCACCGGGGATTGTTTTACATATTATCGAAGAATAAATGTACGGTTCTCGGCGATATTGGGTGTTATACCTTAGGGGCGGTTGCACCTCTGAACGCTATGGAAATGACGCTGTGCATGGGGGCCTCCATAAGCGCTATCCACGGATTTAACAAGGCGCTGGGAGAGGAAAGCGAGGGTAAGACCGTAGCGGTTATCGGGGATTCCACATTTATGCATTCTGGTATGACGGGACTTGCCAATATTGCGTACAACCAGAGTAATTCTACAGTCATTATTCTGGACAACTCGATTACGGGAATGACCGGACACCAGCAGAATCCTACGACGGGTTACAATATCAAAGGCGACCCGGCAGGCAAAATTGATTTGGAAAGCCTGTGCCGTGCAATGGGATTTGTAAGGGTTGCAGTTATCGATCCGTATAATCTGGAAGAATGTGATAGGGTCATCAAGGAAGAACTGGCTGCGAAAGAGCCTTCCGTGATTATCAGCAGACGCCCCTGTGCATTGTTAAAATATGTAAAGCACCAGCCGCCAATTCATGCTGACGGGGACAAGTGCGTAGGCTGTAAATCCTGTATGCGCCTTGGCTGTCCGGCTATCAGCATGAAGAACAATAAGGCAGTGATTGACAATACGCTCTGTGTAGGCTGCGGCGTCTGTGAGCAGTTATGTAAGTTTGACGCATTACAGCCGGGGGAGGTGCAGAAATGACGAAGAATATTATGATTGTAGGCGTGGGAGGACAGGGTTCCCTGCTTGCCAGTAAACTTTTAGGGCATCTGCTTTTGTCAGAAGGATATGATGTGAAGGTGTCGGAAGTGCATGGTATGAGCCAGCGCGGAGGCAGCGTTGTCACATACGTCCGGTTCGGTGAGAAGGTATACTCCCCGATCATTGACAAAGGAGAGGCCGATTTCATTGTCTCTTTTGAGAAATTAGAGGCGGCGCGTTATGTGGAATATTTAAGGGAAGATGGCAGAATTGTTGTAAATACCCAGGAGATTGATCCAATGCCAGTAATTACGGGGGCGGCAGCTTATCCAGAAAACCTGATTGAAAAAATGAAAGGATTAGGCATTCAGGTGGATGATATGGACTGCCTGTCACTTGCCGAGGAGGCGGGATCTGCTAAGGCGGTCAACATTGTTCTGATGGGGCGTTTGTCCAAATATTTTGACATTCCTGTTGAAAAATGGCAGAAGGCAATCAAAGAGTGCGTCCCGGCAAAATTTGTGGAAATGAATGAAAAAGCGTTCCTGCTGGGGCGCGGAGAATAAAATGACGATTGGAGACAGAAATGAAAAAATATTATCAACCAGAAATTGAAACAATGCCAGTGGATGAGCTTCAGGAGCTTCAGAGTGAGAGACTGGTAGCGCAGGTAAAATATGTCTATGATCACGTGAAGTTCTATCATGACAAGATGGACAAGGCGGGTGTAAAACCTTCGGACATTAAAGGAATTGATGATTTACATAAGCTTCCTTTTATCACAAAAGATGATCTCCGCGATCAATATCCGTATGGACTTTTGGGCGTGCCGCTTGAGGAATGCGTGCGTATCCAGTCCACCAGCGGGACAACCGGACGGCGCGTTGTGGCATTTTATACCCAGGAGGACATTGACGTCTGGGAAGAATGCTGCGCACGTGCAATTGTGGCTGCGGGGGGAACGAAAGAGGATGTCTGCCATGTCTGCTATGGATACGGACTTTTTACGGGGGGACCCGGCCTAAACGGCGGTTCCCATAAGGTGGGCTGCCTGACATTACCAATGTCATCTGGAAATACAGAGCGGCAGTTACAGTTTATGACAGATCTGGGCTCTACCATTCTCTGCTGTACGCCGTCTTATGCGGCAAATCTTGGTGAGGCGGTGAATGAGCGGGGATTAAAGAATCAGCTTAAGTTAAAGGCTGGTATCTTCGGCGCGGAGCCGTGGACGGAGCAGATGCGGCGTAATATTGAGGAATCGCTCGGCATAAAGGCGTATGATATTTATGGATTGACAGAAATTTCCGGTCCGGGCGTATCGTTTGAGTGTGAGGAACAGAAAGGTATGCACATTCAGGAAGATCATTTTATTGCTGAGATTATCAATCCCGGAACCGGGGAAGTTCTGCCGGAAGGAGAAGTTGGAGAGCTGGTGTTCACCTGTATCACGAAAAAGGCATTTCCACTTCTGCGTTACCGGACACGTGATCTCTGCCGTCTCACCAGAAAGAGATGCTCCTGCGGGCGTACGCATGTGCGTATGATGAAGCCTAAGGGAAGAAGTGATGACATGATGGTTGTCAAGGGTGTCAATGTATGGCCTTCCCAGATTGAGGCGGTTCTCTTAAAGCAGGGGTATCAGGCAAATTACCAGATTATTGTTGACCGTATCGGCAATAATGATACGATGGAAGTTCAGGTAGAGCTGACGCCGGAGATGGAGAAAAACAGCAGTCTGACTGTTCCGGAACGTGAAAAGAAAATTGTCAGCGGTTTAAAGTCTATGCTTGGCATAAAAGCGGACGTTAAGGTGGTAGAGCCTAAGAGTATTGCAAGAAGTGAAGGCAAGGCTGTCCGCGTCATTGATAAGAGGCATCTGTATCAGTAAAAGGTAATAAAATAACGAAAGGAAGTATTAGATTATGCCGGTAACGGATTTACTGGAGAGGAATCATAAATTATATGGTGATGAGGTCGCTTTGGTGGAACTGAATCCACTTGTCACAGATACACGCAAAACCACATGGAAGGAATACAATCTGGTTCAGCAGACCTCCTCGCAGCCATACCGCCGGGAGATTACCTGGAGTATTTTTGATGAGAAAGCAAACCGTGTGGCTAATATGCTTTTAAGCCGCGGCATCCATAAGGGGGACCGTGTCGCTATTTTGATGTTTAACTGTCTGGAATGGCTGCCAATCTATTTTGGAATCTTAAAGACAGGGGCCATTGCTGTTCCCTTTAATTTTCGGTTTTCCGCGGAGGAAATTCAGTACTGTGCGGACTTGGCGGAAGTTCATGTTCTGTTCTTCGGACCGGAATTTATCGGGCGTATTGAATCTATCGAGGAGAATTTGAGCAAGGGACGGCTGCTCATTTATGTGGGCGACGGTTGCCCGACCTTTGCGGAAGGCTACCGAGAGTTGGTAGCTGACTGTTCCAGCCAGCCGCCGCTTGTCCGGCTGGAAGATGAAGATGACGCGGCAATTTATTTTTCATCTGGGACGACCGGGTTTCCCAAGGCAATTTTACATAACCATGAAAGCCTTCTGCAGGCGGCTCAGATGGAGCAGAAGCATCATTTGACGGATCGGGACGACGTGTTCCTATGCATTCCGCCGCTTTACCATACGGGTGCAAAGTTCCACTGGATGGGAAGTCTTTGTGCCGGAAGCAGGGCAGTGTTGTTAAAAGGAACAACACCTGAGATTATTCTGGATGCAGTGTCAAAGGAACACTGTACGATTGTGTGGCTTTTAGTTCCCTGGGCGCAGGATATCATAAGCGCGCTTGACCGGGGGGATGTCAAGTTGGAGGATTATGACCTTAGTCAGTGGCGGCTTATGCATATCGGGGCGCAGCCAGTGCCGCAGTCTTTGATTAAACATTGGAAGGCGTATTTTCCGGAGCATATGTATGACACCAATTACGGATTGTCGGAATCGACGGGGCCCGGATGCGTGCACCTTGGCATAGAGAATATCCACAAGGTAGGCGCAATCGGAGTACCCGGATACCGCTGGAAGTGTAAGATTGTGGATGAAAATGGTAAAGAGGTTCCACAGGGAGAGGTCGGGGAGCTCTGTGTCAAAGGCCCCGGTGTTATGACTTGTTATTATAATGACCCGGAAGCGACGGCCGATACCTTAAAGGACGGCTGGCTGTATACCGGCGATATGGCAAAGCAGGACGAGGACGGATTTTATTTTCTCGTTGACCGCAAGAAAGATGTAATTGTCAGCGGCGGAGAGAATATTTATCCAGTGCAGATTGAGAATTTCCTAAGCGCTTATGAAAAAGTACAGGATGTGGCGGTGATTGGTCTGCCCGATGAGCGTCTGGGGGAGATTACCGGGGCTATTATTTCTGTTAAGAAAGGAATGGAATGCACCGAGGAAGAAATTGAAGAATTTTGCAAAGAGCTTCCCAGATATAAGCGTCCCAGGAAAATTATTTTTGCTGATGTTCCCAGAAATGCAACCGGAAAACTGGAGAAACCGGCGCTCAGAAAGAAATATGGCGTAGAATACCTCGTTGCGCAGCAGAATGAGACATAGGGTGATATATCCTATCGCACGGAAGAATGAGACATAGCGTAATATCTGGCTGTATGGCAGAATAAAATGCAGGGAGAAACATGGATACAAGATTGACGGCGGCATTGTGTGATGATGAACCGTATATTCATGATACCGTCCAGGAATTGATGGATCATTATATAAAAGAACAGGGGATTTTGTTTAAAATGTATCATATCTATTCGGCACAGGAATTGCTTTCTTTTACGGAGGAAATCAATTTTCTGCTGCTGGATATTGATATGCCTGGTATGGATGGAATAGAAGCAGCGCGTATCTTAAATGCACGTGGAATTGATTATAAAATTGTGATGCTTACAAGCAAGGCAGAACGTTTTAAGGATGCATTTAAAATAGGCGCATTTCGCTTTGTGACGAAACCGATTTCCCGGGAAGAACTTTTTGAGGCCGTGGACGAGGTCAGGGAACGCATGGTCGGAATGGGAAAAATTAAGGCATACCGGGATGGAATTTTATATGAAATCGTACAGCGTGAGATTCTCTACCTTATGGCGGATGGAAATACTGTGCGCATATATACCGAGCGTGAGGAGTATCGGAGCGAGCGCCCGCTGAAGGAATGGATGGAAGAACTGGATATTCAGATGTTTTTTGCGTGCCATCGGAGTTATATTGTAAATCTTGGAAAGATTGCAAATATTGGAAAAGATACCGCAGACCTTGTTAACGGAGAGAAAGTTCCCATTGCCAGGCGCAGGCAGACAGAGTTACAGCAGTCGTTTATGTTATATGATGCGAGGAGGAGGTAGGGGATTCTGGCATTTGGGGAATTATGCCTGGGTAGAGTAAATGAGGTGGAGATTATGTTAAAAGTGTGGGCGGCGATTTTTTGTATATTGACAATTGCAGAATATTTTTCATTTTATTATGTGATTTATGGTAAAAGGGTGAAGGTTACAAGGAAGAAGGGCATAGGACTGGCTATATCTGCGCTAGTGTTGGCATCGGCATGCCTGTTCTGGAATGGTTGGATGTTGGATTTTCGGCTTGGTTTGGTATTTTTGGTATGCTTTTTTGTGATGTTCTTTTTATTTGGTGTATCATTAAAGGAAAATGCAGGGCTTTGGCTGGCTGCGCTTATGATTTTGGTACTGATAGAGGGGATAGCAGATGATTTTGTTCGTATTTTTATCACTGTCGGTGAATTAGATGCAATGATTATTTATTTGTTATGTGTTCTTGTTATGTTATGGACATATCATTTTTTTATTGGAAGGAAACTTGATAGAAATATGTTTCAGTTACCAAAACATATAAGAGGA
>CAPQSW010000038.1:30634-31343 GCA_948688495.1 uncultured Lachnospiraceae bacterium
CTTGTGTGCTGATCTTGATGATGAATTTTATGAGTTTTCTTTTATCAGAACTAGCAACGTATAAAATGGCAAGGACAGGAGAATTATTCTTATTTATAGGAAGTATAGCTATATGTACGCTGCTATTTTCCCTGATTTATTATTTTAATATTACGCAGGATTATTCCATGCAGGCAGAAATATTAGAGAGGCAGAATGAACAGCAAAGAGAATACTTTGAACAGTTACTGAAAAAAGAACAGGATACAAGGCAGTTCCGCCATGATCTCATTGCAGAACTGTTAGAATTAAAAAATTATTCTCAGAAAAAGGAATATGAGAAATTAGATGATTACCTGACAGAGATGCTCGGGGGGATTTCTGAAATCAGCAAGCGGCAGTATGATGTAGGAAATGATATTGTGAATACTATTATCAATTATTATTTTCTGCCAATCAAGGAATTATGTAATATTAGGGTGAGAGGATATATGCAGGAGGAACAGGCAATCTCACAGCGCGATTTATGTATTGTTATTTCAAATCTCGTAAAAAATGCAGTAGAGGCTGTAGAAAAATTACAAGTAGCTGATCGGAAAATTTTATTTGAAGTTCAGCAGGGTAAGAAAGCTTTAAACATTCATATGGAAAATACTATAATAGATGAAATCAAAATGAAGGATGGACTTCCTATAACTACGAAAGAAGATAAGAAAAATCATGGGTTAGG
>CAPQSW010000038.1:31353-32666 GCA_948688495.1 uncultured Lachnospiraceae bacterium
GGTCTTTGGAATGTGAGGAATGTCATAGAAAAATACAAGGGGAGTTGTATATTTAAAACAGAAAATCACTATTATGTTGTAGATATTTTTTTGGAATCGTGACCGTTCACATAGTTTTGCGACCGTTTACAGGGAAGGGGCTTGAAAATAAATTTATTATGAAATAGACTGCTAAGGTAACTTAGTGGTCTGTTTTTTTGTAAAAGAGGGAGGGGAGAATATGGTTTGTTCTGGATATTTCTGGAGATTCTGGAAAAGGTTTTGGAGATAGGAAGTATAGGAGGAAGAACATGAAAAAAAAGGTTTTTGTATTAGTAATGGTTTTTTCATTGGCAAGTCAATTGTTATTAGTAAATGCATCTGATAATGATAATGATATTTCATTAGAAGATGCGGCAACGGCTATAAATGAGGTATCAGATATATCAAATATTACCGAGGATGTTATAGAAACTAAAAAAGAAGTCTATACGGAAACAAATGGAGATTTAGTCACTATAAATAAAGATGAAAGTAATATTGTATGTGTTGAAGGTGATGAAATAGAAGAATTTTCTATTGAACTTCCTAGTGATGATGATACACTGGAAGTAATAGACGATGATATGGTTATGACTGAAGGGGAAGGATTTTCCGTTGGAACTGAAATTGGGGAAAGTGAAATAAGAAACAGCTTTGTAATTGAGGATGAAACTTCTCCTGAGGTATATGAAGTAGAATTTAATTTGCCCCAAGGAACTTTTCTGCGTTATGCAAAAGATTTAGACGGTTTTGAAGATGGGTCGATTGAAGTGGCAGATAATTTTGGTGATGTTATTATGGCAATAGACTTACCATATGCATTTGATGCAGAAGGAAAAGAATTAAATACTTACTATGTACTTAAAGGCAATACTGTTACACAGGTAGTAAAACATAAAGGGGTTGATAATGTAGCCTATCCAATTATAGCAGATCCATCTGTGAAGTTTGGTTCATGGTTTGAAAAATCAAGCGGCTGGGGAATGAATGGAAAATGGCGTTGTTTAAAGCTGGTACCTAAGTTAAGTGTAAGAGTAACAGCTGCTTCAGGTGTTTGTAATTTTTCAGCATTATCAGCTATAGTAAGTAATTCAGTAGCGAACGCCAGTTGGAAAGCTGTATATAAAAAATATCATAATAGTAAATATTGGAAAAACACAAAGGGAATGAAGAAGCAATATTATTGTCATTTTTACTTTGCTTTTGCAAAGAAATCATTTAATCTTGAGCCGGGAAGACCAAATGTATCATGGACAAAAACTATAAAAGCAAAATGTAACCCGACGTAAATG
>CAPQSW010000039.1 GCA_948688495.1 uncultured Lachnospiraceae bacterium
ATCTCTTTGTGGGTGCGCCGAAAGTGGGTAAATCGTTCTTCATGGGGCAGCTTGCCTATCATGTGGCAATGGGGCTTCCGCTGTGGAATTATCCCGTCCGAAAAGGGACGGTATTATACCTTGCACTGGAAGATGATTATGCGAGGCTTCAGCGGCGGCTGTCCGTCATGTTTGGCGTGGAGTGTGCGGACAACTGCGTGACGTGAAAACATTCTTTAAATATGTGATATCTTCGGTATTATCCTTTGCATTTCAGGGATTTACACGATTGTAGATGATTTGCAGGGCAGATGAAGAATTGATTAAAAATAATATGCTACAGACCCTATATGCAAGAACATTGGCGGGAAAATTAGTGTTATTTTTTCCGAAAAATCATTTTACCAAAATAAGATACCAGAATTTACACCTAAAATATACTTACAAGATGGAGATACATTAGAGGATTTTGGAATAAGAGCAAGGATTATAGGTCTACCGGGACATACCAATGGTTCGATTGGAATTGATTTTGGGAAAGAAGGGATATTTGTGGGAGATGCTTTGATGAATATGTTTTATCCCACGGTTTCCATGCTTTATCATAACTATGAGCAAATGTTAGAAAGTGCAAGAAAAATTAGTGGGTTGGGAGATGGAATCGTTTATTTTGGACATGGAAAGCCAAAGAAGAACCATATATGGGTAAGGAGAGCAGGAGCCAGAAGATGTAAAGATTCCTGAAAAAAGGGTATTGCTATCACGTATAAAAGCAGGATTGCCATCCTGCAGGTTCAGGTGGAAAGCATTTTTAACAAATTATGCTGAAAAAGGTGCGATGTATTCTCAAATGGAAAAAATAAGAAAGTTTTCTGGTAAACTGTTATCATATATAAATGTTCATAAGAGCGAAACATGTATATGCAAGTAAGACTTGAATGGAGGAAACAGGAATGAACTTTCTAAACGTGTTTAAAAACATTG
Organism: uncultured Lachnospiraceae bacterium; assembly: GCA_948688495.1. Classification (GTDB taxonomy): domain Bacteria; phylum Bacillota; class Clostridia; order Lachnospirales; family Lachnospiraceae; genus Petralouisia. The sequence goes on from CAPQSW010000039.1 coordinate 964, forward strand.
TGGATGAACAGCCGGACAAAGCGGCAATTGTCGATTTAGGCGGCGCGAGGAGTACGACGTATCAGAAGCTTGCCGAATTGAGCGGCCGGGTTGCGGCAAAGCTTTTGGAGATGGGAGATATAACCGGAAGGGCCATTTTGGTGTGTATGGACAGGCGCATGGAATATGTGGCAGCGGAAATTGGAATCATGATGGCCGGGGCGGCTTTTGTACCGCTGCTTCCGGAATATCCTCCAGAGAGAATTGCTTACATCCGAAAGGACTGCGGGGCAGTGTGTATAATTGATAGTGCGTGGATGGAGGATATCGGGCAGTACGAGCCGGCCGAGGGACATAAGGCGGCGGACAGGGACAGGGCCATGATCGTCTATACGTCGGGTTCTACTGGGCGTCCTAAGGGTATTGTTCACAGCCATGGAAGTCTTTATGAGGGAGCGGTGAGGAATGCCGAAACCCTTGGTTACGGGAGAGAGGAATGTCTGGCGGGGTCTGCGCCGTTATCTTTTATCGTGTTGGTACTTGAGTATTATGCCATTTTAAGCAGCGGCGGCTGTGCTCATATACTTTCCGAGGAAGTTCGCAGGGATGTGCGCCTTCTGGAGGATTATTATGCAAAGAACGACATTACCTGCGGGTTCATCAGTCCGCAGATGCTGCGCTATTTTAAAAATCGGGGGAAAGCGCTGAAAAAGGTACTGACCGGAAGTGAGCGGGTATCTATGTTAAGCGGTGACGGTTATGTGCTGTACAATCTATATGGCAGCAGTGAGACGACGAGCATGGTATCCGTTTTTAAAGTAGAAGAAGCGATGGAAAATACTCCTATTGGGAAGCCGGCAAAGGGCGTGGAGATGTTTCTTCTGGATGGGCAGGGCAGAGAAGTCCCGGACGGAGAGGATGGAGAAATCTGTGTGCTTGGCGTGCTGGGTGAGTGTTATCTGAATATGGAAGAACAGAGCGCCCAGACGTTCGAACATCGGGATGATGGAAGGGTCCTGCTGCATACAGGAGACATTGGACGAAAGCTGCCGGATGGGAATTATATTTATGTAAATCGCAAGGACTGGATGGTAAAAATCAACGGGCAGCGTGTGGAGACCGGAGAAATTGAGTTGCGCATGGCAGCAGTTCCGGGAGTGACCAATGCTGTGGTGAAAGCCTTTGAAGATGAAAACGGGCAGAATTACCTGTGCGGATATTATGTGGCAGGGGAGGAAATTGCGTCGGAGACCATAAAGGACTTTCTCAAAGAAGGGCTGCCGGACTATATGATTCCCCGTTTTTTGAAAAGGCTAGAGGAACTTCCAAAGAATGTAAACGGAAAGCTGGACAGGATGGCGCTTTTGCCGCCGGGTATTTCGGAGTACAAAGAGGCGTACCGGGAGCCGGAGAATGATGTACAGAAACGGATATGTGAAGCCTTTGCAGAAATCCTACATTGTGGAAAGACCGGAATCGGAGACGATTTTTTCCAGTTAGGCGGGGATTCCATCAATGTATTAAAGCTGATAGAGTGTCTTGCAGATTTGTCCTTGACACCTGGAATGGTATTAAAGGCAAGGACGCCGGAGAAGATTGCCCTGCTTTTGCAGGAAAAGAGTGAAATGCAGGATGCCGGGGAGCGTTCTGTCTCATGGGACAAAATACGGGAGCATGCCAGGGAGCGGAAGGAATGGCCTCTTACGGATTCCCAGATGGGGGTTTATCTGGAGTGCATCAATGAGCCCGAATGCACGATGTATAATATTCCCATGTGTTGTGAACTGCCAGAGCATATTGACAGGAACAGGTTTAAGGAGGCAGTAAAAAAGGCAGTTGCCATGCATCCAGCGTTCGGGGTGAAGATTGTGCAGAGAGAGGGAACGCCCCTTATGGAGCTGTGCCCCGAGTTTTTAGCTGCAAACGTGCAGGAATGCGCGGCCAGGGATATCAAGGCAGCAGAGAAAGGTTTTGTACGTCCGTTTGCTATGGGGCAGGAGCCTTTATACCGTATGGCATTATACAACATGACGGATGGCAGCGGGAAAACTCGCAGATATTTCTTATTTGACGTTCACCATCTGATTTTTGACGGAACTTCGGTAAATGTATTTTTGGAAGAAATCTCTCTTTTTTACAAAGGTGAAGAACCGAAGGCGGAGGAAGTCTCCCTGATGGATGTGGCTGTTTATGAGGAAACGGTGAAAGATACGCCGGAGTATCAGGCGGCAAGGGAGTACTTTAGGTCGAAACTGGATGACGAAGAGATGGGAGAGCCGCTGCTGAAAGATTACAGGATGAAGTCGCCTGGCGCCAGAAGCGGCAGCGTTCGGATGTCCCTTAGGGAAGAACTGTCCGTCATGGAGGTGGAGCAGTTTGCAAAGCAAAACGGAATTTCGGAAAATACGCTGTTTCTGGGGGCATTTGCCTATGCTCTTGGAAAATATACAGGGGGAAACCGGAGTCTGTTTTGCACGGTCAACAATGGAAGGCATTGTACGCAGCTTGCAGAATCTGTGGGAATGTTTGTGCGGACGCTTCCCATATACCAGTCCTGGGAGGAAAGCCTGCCGGTGGAGGAGTATTTACGGGAATTTCAGAAGAACTTTTATGAAACCATGGACCATGATGTGATTTCTTTTGAAGAACTGGCAAGGGATTATGGTATCGCTTCGGATATTCTCTTTGTCTATCAGGGAGAAATGCTGAAGGGATTATCACTGGATGGAACAAGGTATCCGGCACAGCCCCTTTCCACCGGACAGGTGCAGGCGGATATTTCCGTGATGGTGATGAAGGAACAGGGCGGTTATGAGGTTTCTTTGGATTACCGCAGTGACTTATACGGGGAAAAGACGGCGAAAGGATTTTCAAGGATGTTGGTACAGGTACTGCGGGGTATGATTTCCTGCCAGAAACTGAATCAGATTTCCCTGGTTTCCGAGTCTGATGTTCAACTGCTGGACAGCTTTCATGGAACGGAAGTACCTTTTGACAAGAATAAAACGGTCGTAGACCTGTTCCGGGAGCAGGCCAAAGACAGACCGGGAAATAGTGCCGTTATTTATCTGGACAAAGTTTATACCTATGCGCAGACAGATGAGATAACGGATCGTTTGGCTGCCTATATTGCAGGGCTTGGCATTGGCAGGGAACAGACTGTGTCTGTATTGATTCCGCGGTGTGAGTATATGGTTCTTGCCTCTCTGGGAATCTTAAAGGCAGGTGCAGCATACCAGCCCCTGGATCCTACATACCCCAAGGAGCGGCTTGCCTTTATGATACAGGATGCAGACGCACAGCTTTTGATTGCAGATGAGGAACTTTTGCATCTGGTGGAAGGATATCAGGGGAAGATTTTGCTGACGAAAGATATTCCGGGACTTCCGGATGTTAAGAAAGAACAGCTTCCCTGCCCGCCCAGGCCGGAAGATCTGTTTATTCTGCTGTATACATCAGGATCCACCGGCGTGCCCAAAGGATGTATGCTGGAGCACCTCAATCTGATGGCATTTAGCCGATGGTACACAGACTATTATCAGCTAAAGCCCCAAAGCAGGGTGGCGGCTTATGCCAGCTATGGGTTTGATGCTCATATGATGGACATCTATCCGGCGCTTACAACTGGTGCAGCGGTGTGTATCATTGATCAGTCCATTCGTCTGGATTTAAAAGAGTTAAACGAGTATTTTATGAAGGAGGGAGTGACCCATTCCTTTATGACTACCCAGATTGGGCGTGCCTTTGCCACAAGCATGCAGTGCAGCAGTTTAGAGCATCTGTCCATGGGCGGGGAGGCGTTGACGCCGTTTGCACCTACAGGAAATACAAAATGTTACAATGTGTATGGACCTACGGAATGTACGATTTTTACCACGGCTTACCGTATGAGGCGCTACGAGGAAGATGTGCCGATCGGAAAAGCGCTCTCCAATATGAAGCTTTATGTGGTGGACAGCTGTGGAAGAAGGGTTCCGGCTGGGGTTCCGGGAGAATTGTGGATTACAGGATACCAGGTCTCGAGAGGCTACCTGAATCGCCCGGAAAAGACAGCGGAATCATATTCTGAGAATCCCTTCTTTGACGCGCAGGGATACCGCAGGGCATATCACACAGGAGATGTCGTGCGTTTCCTGCCGGACGGCAATATCCAGTTCATCGGACGCCGGGACGGGCAGGTGAAAATTCGGGGCTTTCGTATTGAGCTCACTGAGGTGGAGGAAATCATACGGAAATTTCCGGGGATTTTGGACGCAACGGTGGCAGTTTTTGACGAGCCTGGCGGCGGAAAGTATATTGCAGCCTATGTAGTGTCTGAAGAAACCGTGGACGTAGAGGCGATGAATGCGTTTATCAGTGAGAGCAAGCCTCCCTATATGGTTCCTGCCGTTACCATGCAAATTGACAGGATTCCCTTGAATCAGAATCAGAAGGTAGACAAAAAAGCCCTTCCGATGCCACAGCGGAAAACGGAAGAACGAAAAGAGCCGGAAGGACCTATGCAGCAAAAGATTTATGACTGTGTGGCGGAGGTTATCGGACACAGGGAGTTTGGCGCATCTACGGACATTTTTCAGGCAGGGCTTACCTCTATCGGAGCGGTGCGGCTGAATGCATTGCTTTCTGCGGCCTTTGAAGGCGCGGTGGTACGGAATAAGGATTTAAAGGAATATCATACGGTAGAAAAGCTGGAGGAGCTTCTTTTGAAAAGGTCCGAGGGGGAAACGTTTGAAATACAGGACGCTTATCCTCTGACCCAGACGCAGAATGGTATTTTTGTGGAGTGTGCGGCCAATCCAAAGAGCACGATTTACAATATTCCATTTTTGTTCCGCCTGGATGAAAAGGTGGAACTATCCAGACTGAAAAAAGCAGCAGAAGAAGCGGTTGCTGCCCATCCTTATATCAAAACAACGCTGTTTATGGATGAAGAAGGCGACATTTGGCAGAAGCGAAATGACAATGCGCCATTTGAAGTGGAAATAAAGGACCAATTGTGCAGGGAAGAACTGCTGCGTCCATATCAGCTTCTGGAGGAAAGGCTGTTTCGTATAGAGCTGTATAGCACAAAGGAAGGGAATTATCTGTTCCTGGAATTTCACCATATTATCAGCGACGGAACCTCCTGCGGTATTTTTATCCAAGACATGAATGAAGCTTACGGTGGAACGAAACTTATGGCAGAAAGTTTTTCTGGTTTTGAGGCGGCCCTGGTGGAGCAGAAAGCCCGGCAAGGAGAGGAGTACCTTCGCGCGAAGGAATACTATGATTCTATCTTTTCCGGTTGTGATACGGACTTCCTTCCTGCACAGGACGGGCAGGGTACTGCTTCTGTGGGGTTGTACCGAAGGGATGTCCAGGTGGATATGGATGAGCTTCGGGTGTTCTGCGAGGAAAAGCAGATTACTATGAATACGCTGTTTACCGCGGCATTTGGCTTTGTGACAGGACGTTATGTATATAAAGATGAGGCTGTGTTTACTACGATTTATAATGGAAGGAATGATTCGCGGCTGGCATCTGTCATCAGTATGTTGGTGAAGACCCTTCCAGTATACTGCAATATTGACGGAGAGCAGGAAATCGGCTGCTATCTAAAAGAAACCGGGGAGCAGCTTTTAAACAGTATGAACGCGGATATTTATTCTTTTGCAGAGATCAGCAGGGCATACGGAATAAAGGCAGATATTCTCTTTGCATTCCAGGGAGATAATTTTCAGTTTGAGGAGATTGCCGGGGAAAAGGCCGATTTTGAGGAGCTTCGTCTGGATACGGCGAAAGCCCCCCTGTCTGTGGATGTGGTAATAAATGGAGATAAAATCTGTTACCAGGCGGAGTACCGCAGCGATATGTACGAGGAGAGTACCATAGCTGGGCTGGTGGACAGCTTTGCTGTTGCGGTGGGAGAATTTTGTAATAAAAAGCTCTTAAAGGAAGTGTCCATGGTAAGCGATGAGGCCCGTCTGGAACTGGAAGGGTACAATGAAACGGATTGTCCGGTGGAATGTGTAACGGCCAATGTCCTTTTTGAACGCCAGGCGGCGCTGCACCCGGATAGGACAGCCGTAATCGCAAGCGGCAAGACACGGACATTCCGGGAACTGAATGAGAACGCCAACAAAATTGCCAATCGCCTGTTAGACATGGGACTGCACCTGGAACGGATGGTGGGTGTGATGATGCCCCGTACAGTGGATGTGTATGCTGTAAGGCAGGGAATTATGAAGGCAGGCGGGGCTTTTGTGCCCATTGATCCTGAATATCCCGATGAGCGGATTGTTTACATATTGGAGGATTCCGGTGCGGAGTTTGTAATTATGCCCAAAGAGCTGATCCGTCAGCGCAGTCAGCTTCTTAGCAGGATTGCGGCAAAAGTTCTTTGCATGGAGGATCTTTTAGAGGAAGGCGGAGATATTGAAAATCCCAAGATAGACATCCGGCCGGAGAACCTGTGCTACTGTATTTATACCTCCGGTTCCACCGGGAAACCCAAAGGTGTTATGATTGAGCACCGAAACCTTGTGAACTATGTGGATGACAACCCTTATAATGTGGAGGCGCAGTCCTATGTGCAGAATGCCACAGTATCCTTGGCTTTTGCTGCCATTACCTTTGACGTGTCCATACTGGAGGAGTGCATTCCCCTATATCACGGTATTACAGTATGTATGGCCAACGAAGAGGAAATCCATAATCCCTTCGCGCTCTCGGAACTGATCCTGGCCCATGGGGTGAATATGATGACCTGTACGCCTTCTTTCCTCATCAATATTATTGATATGCCGGAAATGAAGGATGCACTGTCGCAGATAAAGGTATTTAATGTGGGTGCGGAAGCGTTTCCCGACGCCCTTTATGGAAAAATCATGGATCTTGGAACGGAGGCTATCGTATTTAACGGATATGGCCCTACGGAGACGACGATTGGATGTGCGTTCGAGCAGGTGACCGGAGAAAAGATTACCATAGGAAAGCCTATGGCAAATATCAAAATGATGGTCATTGACAAGTATCAAAACCTTCTTCCTGCCGGAGTGCCGGGAGAACTGCTTATCATCGGAAACGGTGTAGGCAGGGGATATGTAGGCAAACCGGAGATGACGGCGGATAAGTTTATTAATTTTGAGGGACAAAAGGCGTATCGGAGCGGTGACCTTGCAAGATGGAATCATCATGGTAAAATAGAGTTTATGGGGCGCATGGACAATCAGGTAAAACTCCGCGGACTGCGGGTGGAGCTGGATGAGATAGAGAATGTGATAAACCGCTATCCTGGCGTGAAATCGAGTGTTGTGCTTGTGAAGGAAAAGGACGGCAATCAGTTCCTGTGCGGTTATTTTGTGGCCGAGCAGCAGGTAGAGTGTCAGAATTTGACCTGTTTTATGCAGAAATACTTAACGCCCTATATGGTACCTGGGGTATTGATGCAGTTGCCGGAACTGCCGCTTACCAACAATGGCAAAGTGGATAAACGGGCATTGCCGGAACCGGAATACACGCAGGAAAGTAAGAACTATACGGCTCCCCGCACAGAATTACAGCGCAGATTATGCGAAATCTTTGCCATGGCGCTCGGGGTGGAAAAAGTCGGTATAGAAGATGATTTCTTTGAAAACGGCGGGACCTCTCTGTCAGCCTCCAAAGTGGCAATGAAATGTATGAGTGCAGGGCTTGGGGTGTCCTACGCAGATCTGTTTGAACATAAAACGCCCCTGGCGTTGGAACAGTATCTTATGGGGCGAAAGAGCCAGGATGTGCACAGCGTTGCAAAAGAGCAGGAGGCAGGAGAGGATTTGGGACAGGATTCCACAGCACGGGTTCTTTCACGTAATACCCCGGATTATGTAGATGAGGTGCATCCTTCTGCAATCGGCAACGTGCTTCTCACAGGGGGCACAGGCTTCCTTGGCGCACATATTTTAAAAACCCTTGTGGAAACCACGGACGATACCATATATTGTCTGTTGCGGAGAGGCAGCGCTTCTTCTACAGAAAAAAGGCTGAAAAGTATGCTTGTGTATTACTTCAGCAACACCTATGAGGAACTTTTTGGAAATCGGATTGTTATCATTGAGGGGGATATTACGGACGAGGAAAAGGTTGAATCGTTAAAACAGTATGATTTCGCCAAGGTGATAAACTGCGCGGCGTGTGTAAAACATTTTTCCGCAGACGATACTTTGGAACGGGTGAATTATCAGGGAGTGCTTCATTTAATCGACCTGTGCCGTGAGACGGGAAGGGAGCTGATTCAGGTTTCCACTGTAAGCGTGGCAGGGGAGAATGTGGGACAGAAGTTCCCGGAGGAAAAGAAAATCCATGAAAATGAGCTGGATTTTGGCCAGAGCATCACCAACAAATATATTGATACCAAATTCCGCGCGGAAAAAGCAGTGTTGGAAGCTGTGGCAGATGGCATGAAGGGACGCGTCATAAGGGTAGGAAACCTCATGAGCCGTGTCAGCGATGGCGAATTTCAGATCAATTCCGTGACCAATGGGTTTATGCGCACCCTGCGGGGGTATGTGGCGCTTGGAAAGTTCCCGGTTTCGCAGCTGGATATGCCTGCGGAGTTTTCCCCGATTGATTCCACGGCTGAGGCCATTGTAAAGCTTGCCGGGGCTTGGGGGGATTTCAGTGTGTTCCACGCCTACAGCAGTTATGTGATTCAGATGGCGGATGTGGTCGAGCAGATGAACAGTCTGGGAATTGCCATAGAGACGGTAAGCGATGAAGATTTCGCAGCGAGCTTGCAGAAAGCTCTGGAAGATGAGGATAAAAATCAGCTGATATCCGGGTTGATTGCCTATCTGCCGGGAGAGCAGGAGGAAGGAAGTGTTTATATTGACGCGGACAACAGTTTTACTACCAAGATACTTTACCGATTGGGCTTTAAATGGCCCATGCCGGATAAGGATTATCTGCGAAACGCCTTAAAGGCACTGGAAACCCTTGGATTTTTTGACGGAAAGATATAAAGAGGAGCATGGGAAAGTGTATGGAACGAAATGCGTATTTGATTCATAGAAAAATCCATCAGTATATTCTGCCGGGAGTTCTGATGACGGTTGCCATGCAGCTTGGCAATGTGGTGGACGGCATGATCGTGGGTAATATTCTAGGACCGGAAGCGATGGCAGCCATTGAACTTTCCATGCCTGTGCTGCTTCTCCTTCAGATGCCGGCGCTGATGCTGGCTATGGGAGGCGCGGCGGAGGCGGCTGTGCTTCTGGGAAAGCGTAAGCTTGAGGAGGCGGGAGGCGTATTTACAGCTTCCCTGGCGGCGGGAGCCGCCATATCCCTCCTATTTGTGGTGCTTACGCCTTTTCTGCCAGGAATGCTGGCAGATTCCCTTGCCGGAAATGCGCGGATGGCGGCGCTGGTGGAGCCTTATATTGCAGTAAATTTTGGGGGAATCCCGATTCTAACCATTGCCATTCTTTTTTGTTATTTTATGAATGCAGACAATCATCCCCAGTTGGGGAGCGCACTTTTTCTGATTGCTAACGGAGTGAATCTGGCGCTGGACATTGTGTTTCTTAAAGTCTTTCATATGGGAATGGCAGGAAGCGCCTTATCTACGGTGATCGGTTATCTGGCAGGCATGGCGACCGTGGTTTTCTATTTCCGGTCTGATAACAGGATGTTAAAGATTCTTGGACGTATGGGAACTGCCCAAAAAAGGGCGGATCTGTTTCTTTATGTGAAGATGGCGGCGAAAGCAGGCGTGCCCAGTGCGGCATTTACGCTGATGTCTGCCTTGAAGTCCGTGATTATCAATTCGGCGATTGTGCGGCTTTTGGGAAATGACGCCATGGCGGTCTATTCTGTGTGCGCGAACGCGGTACTGATTGCAGAGCTCTGTGTGGGAGGCGTGATCGGTCTGATTCCCAATATTGCAGGAATCCTCTATGGAGAAAGGGATTATTATGGGATTCGTGCGCTGTGTAAAAGGGTGCTGGCATACAGCTATATGGCGATTGCGGCCCTTTTGCTCCTATTTCTTTTGTTTCCCCAGTGGATTGCCGCAATGTTTGGCATCTCGGGAGGGGAGATGCTTAGGATCTGCAGCCTTCAGCTTCGGATCATAGCGTTTAGTTTTCCGTTTTATGTATATAATAAGTTTTTAATGTCCTATTACCAGACAATTTTGCAGCCGGGGCTTTCCACGGTGGTCACGGTGCTGCAGGGATTTGGTTTGGTGGTGCCTGTCACACTGGCTGGAATGTTCTTTTTGGGACTTCCCGGTGTGTGTGCGGCGGCAGTTGTAAGCGAAGCCTTTACAATCCTGTTGAGCGTCCTTTACCGTATGGGAGGACAGCGTATCGGCAGATTCCCTGGCGGCGGCAGATATATGCTTCCTACGGTAACGGAGGAGACCAGTCTGGACTTTTCCATAGAAAACCATCTGGAAGATGTGATAAAGCTCAGGGACAGTCTGTTTGTCTTCTGCGAGGAAAACGGTATCCGGGAAAAGGATGCAAAGCTGGTCGGGCTTGCGCTTGAAGAAATCTGTGCCAACATCATCCGTTACGGCTATCGGGGGGATAACAGAAGTTTTATTGATATCAGCTTTACCATTCAGGACGGCAGTTATCTTCTTCGGGTCAGGGATGACGGTGTACCGTTTAATCCCATGGAATATCAGGCAAAAGAGGATGAAAGCGGGAAGGTAATCCTGGGAGGGATTGCCCTGATCCGCAGGATCATGACAGATTTTCAGTATACGAGGGTGCTGAATATGAATAACACGATCATGGAACTGAAAATGGAGCCGATAACAGAAAGGATACGGGAAGGATGAAACCAGAGAAGCGCCTGCCTGTGCTGTACAGCCTGCACAGGGAATTTATATCCCATAAAAGTGCAAAGGATTTGGATTCCTCTGTGGCGCTTGGAAAAAATATGGCTGTCCTGTATTGGATGGATACGGGAGAGTTGGAAGATGAGGTTACATTTTCCCAATATTATAAACTCATGTCCCGTGAACGCCAGAGAAAAGTGGATTCTTTTCTTTTTAAGAAGGATAAACGGCTTTCTCTGGGGGCGGGGATTTTAATGGATAAGGGTTTGTCTGCATGGGGATTATGTGAACGCATGACAGAGGTATCTTACAAGGAGGAGGGAAAGCCTTTTCTTCCCGGGTATCCTCATATTCATTTTAATCTGTCTCATTCTGGCAGTAAGGCAATGGCGGTGTTTGCAGGGGTAGAGAATGGATGTGATATTGAAAAGGTGCAGAAAGCGGATCTGAATCTTGCGAGATGTTTTTTTACCCAGAGGGAATATGATTTTATTGCCGGGCAGCAGAAGGGAAGGCAGCAGGATGAGGCGTTTACCCGGTTGTGGACGTTAAAAGAGAGTTTTTTGAAGGCGGCAGGGACAGGGCTAATGCTTTCTCTTAATGCTTTTGAGATTACCATTCTGCCAGAGGGTAAAATTATCCTTGGCAGGAAAAACGAAAAGGCGCAGGCGCTAGATACAGGAGAGCTTGAATTTAGGGAATACCGGCTGGGGGAATATTGCGCGGCAGTATGTCTCTTTATGGGATGTAAAGAAGATGGAGCATTCTACCGGGATGCAGGTGGAAGTCAAAGGAAAGCGGAGGAAATCGGAAGATATGAAGGAATTGATCATTGACGCAACAGTTGAAAATATTGAAAAAGTTACAGAGTTTGTGGATCAACAGTTAGAGCAACTGAAATGCTCCATGAAGGCACAGATGCAGATAGATATTGCCATTGACGAATTGTTTGGAAATATTGCCCACTATGCCTATCAGTCAAAGGTGGGGTCTGCGACTGTCCGTGTGGAGGTGATAGAAAATCCTCTGGCAGTGGTGATTACCTTTATTGATAACGGGATACCCTACGACCCTCTGGCAACCCAGGAGCCGGACATTACTCTTTCGGCAAATGAGCGGCAGATAGGCGGTCTTGGCATTTATATGGTTAAAAAGAGTATGGACGATATCTCCTATGAATACCGTGAAGGAAAAAATATATTAAAAATCAAAAAAAATATATAGCAAATTGTACCGAAAAAAGTACGAACTATACTGTACGCTTCGAATTGTAACTATAGTTTGATATAATTTGACTGACAGTAGAATAAAGCAAATGATTGCTGTTTTGAAACAGGAGGCGAAATATGAAAATATCTATGACACAAAAAGGAACCAGCTTATATCTTGCACTCGAAGGGAGACTGGATACGAATACGGCACCAGAGCTTGAGACGGTTATCAAAGATTCCGTCGACGGAGTGGAAGAACTGACCATTGACATGCAGTCTTTGGATTACCTGTCGTCAGCAGGGCTTAGGGTTCTTTTAGGAACACAGAAAACCATGAATAAACAGGGAAGTATGCGTGTGACCCATGTCAACGATACCATTATGGAGATATTTGAAGTGACTGGGTTTGTAGATATCCTGACGATAGAGAAGGAATAAACGTGGATGACGACAGCAGAAAAACAAACGAGCAGACTTAATTTATCACAGAGCCAGATTGTAATGACGGAGCAGGTCTGTCCGGGCAGTGCACGGAATACGATTTCCTTGAAACTCCACCTGCCGGATGAGTCTCCCCAGAATGTGAAAGAAGCGGCAGATGATGTGCTGGACAGCGCGGATATTTTTGCCGCTTCTCTTAGCCGCATGGAAGGGGAGTGGATGTTTTCTTCGGGTGGAAGGAAAATTTCTGAGTGTATGATTGGTAAGGAGCGGACTGCGGATCTGGCAGAAGAATATATGGCGGTTATGGACAGACAGCCCATCAATAAGGAGCAATGTCTGTATCAGGCAATGGTTATTCCTCTTTCCGAGGGAGGCGTTTTTTTGTATGTACGTTTCCATCATGTGATCATTGACGGTTACGGCATGAGCCTGTTTGTACAGAAAACGCTGGATGTGCTTTCCGGGAAAAAGATTGCCCGGTCTGTATTTTTCCCGGAGAACGTATCTGTCCCAGAGGCTGACTGTGCAAGCAGCACTGGGGAGGAGGGAAAAAGCGGTCAGGACGACGAATTTTGGAGGCACTATTTTGCCGGTGCGGAGTTTGAGGGAGCTGTTTTCCCGCAGAAAGAGGATGGAGACGGATTTGGAAGCCTGAGGGCTGGCGTACCAGAAAAATTGATGAGGGAGATGGAGGAATTTAGCCGGAGGGGGGATATTTCAATTCCCTATATTTTTGCGGCGGCATATGCCCTTTACCTATCCCGGGCAACGGGTAAGAAGGATGCTGTCTTTTTGATGCCGCGTTTAAACCGTACGTCCGGGCAGATGGATACGCTGGGCTGTTATACCCTGCTTGTTCCGGTAAGAGTGGAGGTTGAGGGAGCGGATACCTTTTTAGAGCTTTGTCGGAGGGTAAAAAGAGCGTCAGGAGCATCATCGGCCCATAAAGGATGTGGTTTCAGCAGGATTCTTTCTGTCCTGCGCGGGGAAAGCATGACAGGGGAATCCCTTTCCGAATACGTGTTTAATTTTTACCGCTTTTCTTTTCATGCGGATGTTCCTTATAGTGTCCAATTCAGTGTGGCAGGGGAAATGTCGAACCATTTGACGTTCAATATGTTCCGCAATGAAAAAGGTGGTCTGAACCTGCAGCCGGATTATCGGAAGAACGTCTATACAGAGGAAAAGGCCGGATATTTCTGTGATGCTATTCTGGCGATTGCGAAACAGGGAATGGCAGCAGGACAAGGAGAGGTTTTGGATTTTGCTGATGCAGTAGGACAGACGGCAAAGAAGCTTTCTGATATTTGTATATTAGGCGAGGCAGAGTATAGGAAAGTCACATCGGTCAAAGGGAAAACTTATCCTGTAGAAGATGATCTTACGATTCCTTCTATGTTTCGGCGTGCGGCAGAAAAGTATAAAGATGCTCCTGCCCTGTACGCAGGAGAGCATGCCTTTACATTCGGGCAGCTTGATGAGCTCAGTGACAGGATTGCCTGCGGGCTCAGGCGCCTTGGGGTAAAAAGCAAAGATAAAGCAGCTTTTCTGTTAAAGAGGGATTACCGTTTGATTCCGACAATCCTTGGCATTGCAAAGGCGGGGGCGGCCTTTATTCCGGCAGACCCCGGTTATCCGGCGGACAGGATTTCCTATATTATGGAAAACAGCAAAGCGGCCTGCCTGATTTCATCCAGGGACGTTGAAATTGCAAGAAATTATGATTACATAGAAGTTGATACCCTTTTGTCCCAGACAGCGGATCTTACTCTTTTGCCGGAAATCGGCCAGGAGGATCTTGCCTATATGATTTATACGTCGGGCACTACAGGGCGTCCGAAGGGGGTAATGCTTTCCCACAAGGGCATCGCCAATATTGTGCACCCAGAGAACAACCCTTTTAACCGGGATATCGCCAGAAACTGCCGCGGCATTGTGGCCATTGGCTCCATCTGTTTTGATATCTCTCTGTTTGAGATTTTTGTACCTTTGATGAACGGTCTGTTTGTGGAACTGGGCAATGAGAAAGCTATGATAGATGCAGGGGAGCTGTCGGCGCATATACTGCGCCACAAAGCGGACATCCTGCACTGTACTCCTTCCCGCATCACATCCTATCTGGCAAACGACGCTTTTTTGAAAGCGCTGGGAGGCGTGAAAGCCATCCTGGCAGCCGGGGAAGTCTTACCGGGAAGCCTTGTAAAGCGGCTGGGAGAAATCGGTCAGATACGGATTTATAATGGTTACGGTCCCACGGAAACAACCATAGGAGCCACGATCACGGAGGCAGGAGATGCGGTTTCCATCGGTACGCCGATCGCCAATATGGGCATCGTCCTCTTAAACGAGGAGAGAGAACCGGTGCCGTTTAGTGCGGTCGGGGAAATCTGCATATATGGGAACGGCGTAGGTATGGGCTATCAGGACCGGCCGGAGGAAACAAAAGCAAGATTTATTAGCTTAGGAGGCGTCCGTCTGTACCGGACAGGGGATCTGGGATATTTCTCAAATGAAGGAAGACTTATATACTGTGGCAGGAATGACAGGCAGATTAAGCTGCGTGGCCTGCGCATAGAGTTGTCGGAAATTGAGAATGTCATGGGAGAATTTCCCGGTGTGGCGGCTTGTTGCTGTTTGGTACGGAAAATCGAAAATACAGGACGTCTGGTTGGATTTTATACATCGTTATCAAAACATGCAGTAGACCCGGAAGCATTAAAGGCTCATATGGCAGCGCGCCTTACTTCCTATATGGTGCCTGATGTGTTAAAGGAACTGGAGGCTATGCCCCAGACGCCCAATGGCAAGGTAGATCAAAAAGCCCTTGAGGCAGAACCGATAGAATATGTCAGGGTCTACCAGAAACCGGAGACGGAGAGGGAAAGGCTGGTCTGTGAAGCTTTCGGGGAAGTATTGTCTATCGCTCAGGTGGGGCTTGCAGACAATTTCTTCGAGCTGGGAGGCGATTCCCTGAATGCCGTTGGGGTAATGCTAAAAATCGAAGAAAAGCTGGGGCTTGCAGACAACCAACTGGAATTTGGGGACTTATACCGGTATCCCACACCTTCCCTTTTACTGGAGAGGATTTATAAAAAGACGGACAACGGAGGGGATATGGGATTTGACATAGGGTCTCTGGATTATGGAGGAATAGAAGAATATCTTGCCGCGCATACACGAAAGGAAGTAAAGCAGCAGTATCTTGGAAATGTACTCTTAACAGGCGCAACGGGTTATCTTGGGATACACATTCTTGTGGATCTGTTAAGGAATCCAGAATGGTGTGGCAAAATTGTCTGCCTTTCCCGACCGAAAAAGACGCTCACAGCCTTAAAACGTGTGAAATCCTCCCTGTTTTATTATGCGGAGGAAGATTTTTCTGAGAGCTGTGGGGATAAATGGCTTGTGGCGGAAGGAGATATTGCCAACCCGGATATTTTTACGCAGGAGTGTCCGGTCCACATCCATACCATCATCAATTGCGCTGCGGATGTGTCCCACTTTTCTTATGGGGATAATCTGGAAAAAATCAACACACAGGGAGTGAGCAACCTGATTCGTTTTGCAAAGAGGGAGCAGGCAGTGTTCTGTCAGATTTCAACCATCAGTGTTGCAGGCATGACGGCGGGGAATGAAAGGAAACCGTGTTTTTGCGAATCGGATTTTTATATCGGACAGGAGATACATAATAAATATATTTACTCCAAATATATGGCGGAGTATGAACTGCTGCGGGCGGCGGTGGAAGATGGACTGAACATCAAAATCATGCGCGTTGGAAATCTGCAGGGGCGCATACGGGACGGGGAATTTCAGATGAATCTTCATTCCAATGCATTTACCCGCCAGTTTTCATCTTATATCAAACTGGGGGCGGTACCCTTGTCTGTGTATGAGGGAAGCGTGAATTTCTCACCGGTGGATGAAACGGCGCATAACATCGTAGCTCTGACGGCGACGGAAGATGATACGGCAATTTTCCATGTATATCCACCTGTGGAATTAAAATTTTCCGATTTGTTTGAGGCGGCAGGGAAGCTGGGTTATACCGTGAAAACGCTGCCAGACGGGGAGTTTTTGGAACTGGTGCGGGAGCGGAAACAGACTGTGGAAGGCAGGGAGCAGCTACAGGGGCTTATGACCAATGAAGACGTGGAAAACCGTTATGAGGTACTAGTTGTGAACAAGCTCACTGACGGGTATTTACGGGACCTGGAGGAAGGATGGAGCATTATCAGCGAGGAATATTTGAGTAAGTATCTGTCCGCGTTAAGCGGAATGGATTTATTTTGAAGGAGAAGAAGCGAAATGGTTACAATTGCACTTTGGAGCTTTGCGGTTTTTATGGCATCGGTTTTTGCAGGGCTTTTGACGGGGATTACACTTACCCCGAAATATAATGGAATAATCAGGACTGCCTTTTGGACCTTAGGAGCCATTGTGGGCTATATCATGGCATTTGTAAGCTATTCTATTAATCTTTACAATGACTTGGTGGGGATATTGGGCCTTTCCGCCCTTGTATGTATTGTGCCGCAGTTTTTGTACAAGGATAGTTGGTCCACAAAGCTCTCCATCTCCCTGATGGGATGTTTGATTGCAAATGTGAGCACATTTATGTTCTGCGGAACCACCGATACCCTTCTCGGCACGGCGCTGGGTTTTATTCAGGAGAGTCCTTACGATATACCGAACTTGATTTTTTTTATCTTGATAAAGATTTTTGTTTATATCGTATTATCAATTTTGTATGCCTTGTTCCTGAAAAAGACCATCCATCGTACCGTCGAGGCAGTAGGCGGGAAGATGACGGTGTTTCTTCCAGCGCTGTTTATCTCGGTGGTAGGCTTCTATTACATTAATGTTGTGTCAAACCGTGTGGGGATTTATCCCGATAATCCGTGGTTCTTTCTGTTGTACATTACCATATGCCTGATATTTGTAGTAGAATTTTGGATGATTTTTTATTCCATCAATCAGAGTGCAAAGACCATGAAGACCACGGCAGAGCTTAATGTAGCCACCAATATCCAGAAATCCATGCTGCCCTGTATTTTTCCGGCCTTTCCGGATCGGGAAGAATTTGACGTATATGCGGCTATGGAGCCTGCCAGGGAAGTGGGCGGCGATTTTTATGATTTTTTTATGGTGGATGAACGACATCTCGCCATTGTGGTGGCAGATGTGTCTGGCAAGGGCGTCCCGGCGGCGCTGTTCATGGTTATTGGGAAGACGCTGATTAAGGATCATACTCAGCCGGGCAGGGATTTGGGAGAAGTGTTCACAAGAGTAAATGATCTTTTGTGTGAATCTAACAGCGAGGGGATGTTCATTACCGCTTTTGAGGGTGTACTGGATCTTGTGACGGGGGAGTTTTGGTTCGTAAATGCGGGCCATGAAATTCCATTTATCTGTAAAAAAAATGGTACATTTGAGCCCTATAAGATACGAGCAGGATTCGTCCTGGCGGGCATGGAGGGCATACAGTACAGATGTGGTTCCATGCAGCTTGAAGTGGGCGATAAGTTTTTCCAGTATACAGACGGTGTGACGGAGGCCACGAATAAGGATAACGAACTGTATGGTATGGAGCGGCTGGAAAAAGCGCTCTGTACAAATGCGCTGCTGCCTCCAGCGGAACTGCTTCCTGCCGTAAAAGCGGATATCGACGCGTTTGTAGGGGGTGCAGAGCAGTTTGATGATATTACCATGCTCTGTTTTGAGTATAGAAAACAAATGAAGCTTATTTAATTATTATAAGAAAGGAGAACGAATGGCAAATTGTGACAATAAAAGGGACTGCCCCTGTACGTTTGACTGCCCAAGACATGGGAAGTGCTGCGAGTGCGTAGCGCATCACAGAGATAACGATGAGGGCGTGCCGGGATGTTTCTTTTCCAAAGAAGCCGAGGCAACTTATGATAGAAGTATTGAAGCATTGTGTCGTGACAAAGGAATTATTTAGGAGGAAAAGATGAAAAGACCAGTTTTTACAGGATTATCGCATGTATGTATTTTTGTTGACAATGTGGAGGAAGCATTTGAGTATTATGAGAGAATATTGGGAGCTGTTCCGAACCAGCACATTCCCCATTGGAAAAATGAGGGATTTTTTCAGGCAGGCGGATTCATAGAGGAGGCAAAGGAAGCAGAGGTTTCCATTGGGTTTATGGATGTACCTGGAACAAAATTTACCATTGAGCTGATGTGTTACCACAATCCGAAGGGACGGAGGGAGCCTGTGATTTTCAAGGCAAATGACATCAGCGGTGCAAGGCATGTTGCGCTGAAGGTAGTGAATATTGAAGATGCATTCGAGTATATTAAGGCTCAGCCGGACGTGACATTGATCAACACGACAGAAGATTATCGGGTGTATCAGATTAGCGAGACGAAGCCGTCAGATTTTTATTATTTTGATAAAAACAAGGAGAATGATCCGCAGGCAAAACAGAAGGCGGCAGATATCCTGGGGAACACAAAATATTTTTATTTTATTGATAAATATGGCCTGCAGTGGGAGTTTGAGCAGGGGCATACAGATATTGGGGATTAACGCCTGACCTGCTTGTTTATGAAATCATAGAGAAGAAATTATAGGGGCAGGATAACTGCCCCTCTTTGATATCTAAGTGAATGTTCATTGAAATGATACTTTTTTGGCTTTTTCCCTGTAATGATGCAGATGAGGCTTATAAACACGTCCCTGTAGTTCCACAGGAATGGTAGTCCTGAGGATCACATCTAAGTTTGCACTCATAACCGGTACAAGAATCCACCCAATCAACTGCCCAGTGCACCATAAAAGTTTACTTACCCCTCCCTAATTGGATGCTATTTTTTTATTTTAAAGTTATTAATGGTCTTTTTGACAGTTCTTTTTGTAGTTTTATCTTTAACGTATACATACAATGTATATTTCCCGGAGCTTTTGGGCCGCCAGATTACTGTTTTTTTAGAACTGTAATTGCAGATGCGTTTTATTTTTTTCGTACCGGATTTTTTGTATTCAAACTTATATTGATACTTTTTCGTTCCCCCCGACGCCTTTACCGTCAGTTTCACTTTTTTTCCTGCCCTGGCTTTTTTACTGGAGGGTGATGTCTTAAAACTGCTAACCTTAAGTTTGTTATTTACTACGTATTTAGCTATTGTCTTTGTTGCAACGGTTCCTTTTTCATCTTTTGCATATACGGTAATGCTGTATTTCCCGGCTTTTTTTGGCTTCCATTTTGCAGATCTGGAAGATGAATAATTCCTAATTACAGTGGAAGAATCTTTTTTTACGGAAAAGCGGTATTTAATCACCCCCACGCCGCCTGTTGACTTGACCGAAATGGAAATGTTATCGCCAGTCTGTGCTGTGCCGCTTGCTTTACCTATGGTTACATCCGTGATTGATAATTTGTCAACTGGTTCTTCTGGCAAAGGATCTTTGCCAGGATTTGTTGGGTCTTTGCCAGGATTTGTCGGGTCTTTGCCAGGATTTGTCGGGTCTTTGCCAGGTTCTGTTGGGTTCTCCCCAGGTTCCGTCGGGTCTCCACCGCTTTCTTCTCTAACTGTAATGGTTATCGTTCTTGTTGCAGCAGTTCTTCCATCGCTTGCCGTTAGTTTTATTGTGTACGTGCCTGTGACCGCGTGTCTCCACTGAAACGCGCCTGTAGCCACGTCAAAAGAAGCTCCATTTGGGATTCCTTCTGCCGTCAATGTTACGGTATCTCCATCGGGATCTGAGGTTTCAACTGTAAATGAGAGGCTTTCATTTGCCAGAACACAAAAAGTTGTGTCGCATGTAATAACCGGTGCTTCATTCCTTGCAACGTGATTTTCATCAAATGTATTTTTCGGCACTGCCACCATAACAGATTTTCCCGGCACAATTAAGTTAGAGCCTGATTCCTTTATTTTTTCCAGACCTGCGTTCGTCCCATCCGCTATAATAACCCAATCGTCGGATCCTGTAAGGGTAATGGTTTCATCAGAGGTTGCATTGTTAATAAGTACTGCGATTCTGTCCCATTCGCCTGGTACATCGTTCGTTTCATAAAATGCGACCATTCCGGCTTCCTCTTTGCTGATCCATTGTATATTATTATTTGCAGGCTCCCAATTATCACCGCTTCTTTCCAGGATAGAACAAAAGCCGGAGAATGCTTTGCGGATGCGGATCATGCCCTGATAGTATTCTTGAACATCGGAATATGTATTGACTCTGTTCCAATCAATTTTGTTCACGGAATCTTTAGATGAGCAACTGTTATCATCTCCATGTTTTGTTCTGGCAAATTCTTCTCCTGCCTGCATAAGTACTCCGCCCTTGGATACAAGAACTACACTACCTGCCATTTTATTCATTCGTTTCATATCTTCGTCAACAGACAAGAAGTTTTGTTCAAATCCTTCTGCCAGTTTATCCCAAAGTGTAAGGTTATCATGGGAAGATACATAGCTCAGGCAGCAGTTTGATGATTTTGACCAGAATGGCCGCCACATGCCCCATTCGCCGGAAGTATAGCCGACAGAGCCCATAATTCCGCCGAATACATTGTTGGGCCATTTCTCGTTTGGTTCAAGATACTCACCACTGACATAATTTGTCTGCACCAGTCCTATCGTTTGGTCAAACTTCTGACCGCCAATTAACGCTTCCGCAATCTGTTCATTATAATACCCGATTCCGTTGTCTAATCTTGATTCGTTTGCCTTATGTGCGCTGCCCGGCTCGTATGCACCAGTACCAGTCCGGCCTTCTCCATATAACACAATCGTATTCTTGCCAAACTTACTGTCCAGTGCACGTTTAATCTGATTCATGGTAGTTATATCATGGATTCCCATAAGGTCAAACCGAAAACCGTCCAGATTGTATTCTTCCGCCCAATAGGAAACAGAATCTATCATAAACTTACGGAACATGGCGCTTTCACTTCTGGTATCATTGCCATAGCCGGATTGGTCTTTATATGACAAGTCGCTGTTCACCTTATAATAATAGTCCGGCATAATTTTATTGAAATTAGATTCTTTGGCATCGCAGGTATGGCTATAGGAAACATCCATAATTACCTTTATTCCTGCATCATGCAATGCCTGGATCATTTCTTTCATTTCTGTGATGCGGACGTTTCCATCGTATGGGTTACTGGAATAGGAGCCCTCTGGAACATTGTAGTTCTTCGGGTCGTACCCCCAGCTATAATTACTTCCAGAGTCGGGGCTGACAATTGCCTCATCTACGGACGCATAATCATACATCGGAAGAATCTGTACATGTGTTACGCCGAGTTCTTTTAAATAATTTACGCAGGAGGCTGATACACCTTCCCCATTGACGGTCGTGCTTTCCGTGAATGCTTTATATTTTCCGCGGTTTTGCTGCGACACACCGGAACTTTCATCAATAGAAAAATCTCTTATATGCGTTTCCCATATGATAGTATCGCTAAGCAGCGTTTCCTCCCTCTGATAATTTTTATCCCAGTGCTCAGGGTTAGTACTGTCCAAATCTACGACCATAGCCCTGTCGCCATTTACCCCTGCTGCCTTGGCATAGATGTCAACTGCTTCTTCGGTAGTTCCATTTACGGTTACCTTGTATGTATAATATGTGTTGACGATGTCACCAGTAATTGCTACGCTCCACACACCGTTTTCACCCTTCGTCATCGGTACTTCCTCTATGGCGCTGCCGCCATTGCCCATCTCATACCTGCAGAGCACAACCGAAGATGCTTCCGGCGACCATACTTTGAATGTGGTCTTCACAGGTGTATAAGTGCATCCCAAATCGTTTCCATTATAAGCATTCTTTGTGTCATAACTGCTGTCAAAGGATCGTTTGGCATATATTTTCCCCTCACCTTCTCCTGCATATATTTTCACAGGCAAAACTGTATTTATCGTAGTAGCTGCCAATACACTGGCAAGAAGAAAGCTGAATATTTTTCTGCTAAAACTCTTTTTTCTCATTTTGCGTCTCCTTTCCATTTTCATAATTTATTATATAGTATGCGTGTATGAATTGTAAAGGTTTGTTTCCGCGTGTTGAAATATGGCGTTGGATAAAGTATGATATAAAATAAAAATGTATGGGAGGTGCAGTACAATGGCAAGAAGGATGCCTGTGATGATGGTTTTGGTTATGATGATAATTTTGGCTGGCTGCAGTGGAAAGGGAAACGGAGGCAATGTTGACAATGTTCAAATCCATGATTGGAAGCCATCTGAACTATATTCAGATGAAGATATTGAGGAGGCGTTTCAAACGGTAAAAGATTATTTTGGAGACGAATTTAATGGCTGCACATTAACGGATCTTAGTTATCCCGGAGATAACTGCGTGGATGAATTTAAGGAATGGGCAGAACAATATAATGCCGATGAAGCCATTGTGATAGTATCTTCTTTTGATGTGGATTCCTCAGGAGGCGATGGATCTCTTGAGCCGGATTCCACTTATGAAGATTGGAACTGGATTCTTACCCGGAATGAAGGGGGAGACTGGGTGAATGTGGATCACGGGTATTAGAACAGCGTATGCTTAGTGTCAAAATGCAGAAAGAGCGGGAACAGAGCAGGCAGCGGGAACGAATGTTACCGGACTGACCGTGAATTATCAGACGAATCCGCTGGGGATTGAGGCAGAGGGGATTCTTATGCTGGGGAATCTGAACCATAAAATCTGGCGGCAGTATCGCCGTTGAATTTAAAGGCAAGAGAGATTTGTCTGTTTTGCCATAAGGAAATACATTGAATATTTCAGGTCATCATGGTACAATATAGAAAATCTTGGAAACAGGAGGTCTCAGAATTAGAATGGAAGCGTACAAACAGGAATTTATTGAATTTATGGTAGACTGCCAGGTTTTAAAGTTTGGCGAATTTGTGTTAAAGAGCGGCAGGAAATCTCCCTTTTTTATGAATGCGGGCGCTTATGTATCAGGTGCACAGCTTAGCAGGCTTGGGGAATATTATGCGAAGGCAATCCATGATAGCTACGGGGATGATTTTGACGTGCTGTTCGGACCGGCATATAAGGGGATCCCTCTGAGCGTTGCTGCGACAATTGCATACAGCAGCCTCTATGGAAAGGAAATCCGCTATTGTTCTAACCGTAAGGAGATAAAGGATCATGGGGATACCGGAATTTTGCTTGGAAGTAAGCTGAAGGATGGCGATAAGGTAGTAATTATAGAGGATGTGACGACTTCCGGCAAGTCTATGGAGGAGACCGTTCCTATTATCCGTGCCCAGGCAGATATCGAGATTAAGGGGCTGATGGTATCGTTAAACCGCATGGAACGCGGGAAAGGCGACAAAAGCGCATTGGAGGAAATCAAAGACCTGTATGGATTTGAGACGAATGCGATTGTGACGATGGAAGATGTAGTAGAATATTTGTATAATAAACCCTATAAAGGAAATATATATATTAATGATGAAATCAAAGCAGCCATTGACAATTATTATGCCGAGTATGGAGTGAAATAGGAGATGGATATGGAGAGAACATATAAGACTATGACAGTTGCAGGAGCCGGGAATATCGCGATTGGTGTTGTCGTTTTGGTATGCGGCATTGTGTGCGGGATTCTTACGATAAGTGGAGCCAGGATGTTGAAGAGGAAATCAGACATTATTTTTTAAGGAATGGGAAGTTGAAGAAGGATTACAGGAAAATACTCCGAATATGCAGTAAAGCCATGTTCGGAGTGTATATTATTTTTTTAACTTATTTTTTATTTTTTGCGGAAAGTACCGGTCGTACCTTTGAGAGCAGGTCTTACCATTATAACCTGGAATTGTTCAAGGAAATCGGCCGTTTTATAAAATACCGTCATGTACTTGGGGCGCGGGCTGTGACGCTGAAATGTTGTCGCTTTTTTTCCCTTTGGATTCTTTTTGCCGATTCTGCACCCCAAATGCAGGTCGCTTCTTTATACAACATTTTTTAGTTTTGAGTTCAGCCTTATCGTGGAGACCATTCAGTTGGTATCAAAAGTGGGAAGCTTTGATGTGGATGATCTGCTGCTTAATACAATTGGCGGCGCTTTGGGCTGCCTGATTTTTCTGTACATGAATCGGATGAGGAGAAGATATGAGACGAAGGAGAAAGAACGCATATAAGTTTGGAGACAAGAAACATTCTAAGAGAGGAAAAATATCGCTGGCATTGGCGGTGCTTTCGCTGCTGGCAGGTGTCGGAATGGTTGTCATTTCTGTCCAAGAAGGTGGAGCTGCCAATGAATATATTGGAAGTGCCGGTATGTTTTCCCTGATAGTATCTATTGTATCCCTGCTGATGGGTCTTGTTAGCCTGGGAGAAGAAAGTTATAAGCTGTTTCCGGTTTTGGGAAGCATTTGTTCTGGTCTTGTTGTGGCAGGCTGGACGGCAATTTATGTACTTGGATTTTAAATCACATAGGGAAATGAGGTAGTAATATATGGGTTATCATGAATTTTGGCAGACGTACCGTGAGGAAGTTAAGGAACGTTTTTTGCTGATGCGCGAACGCCTTTTGCAGATTCAGGCGGAGGAGACGGTGGAGAGCCGCTTTCGGGAATATTTCCAGCATGTGGCGGTATTTCTTAGCGGGTTATGCCGTCTGGAGGAAGAAATCTATAAGGGGAGCAGGGGAAATGCGGGTCTAGGAGAGGCATCCGCAGATTTTTTTTTAGGTAAGGGGTTACAGGAACTACAGTCAGAGAACAGAGCGCTCTATGCGGAAGTCTTGCCAGAGAATTATGGTACAAGTTATGGGAATCCTGCCTACGCCGTACAGCAGTTGGGAGAGGGGTATGGTAAGCTTCTTTGTATGCTCTATGCCGACTTGCGCTCCCTGATTCCGTATGTTTTTGAGGGGAGAAACTATGAACTTACAATCTTCGGCGAACTGTTCATTGAAATCTATAACTGTTTTGAGCAGGAAAATTTTCCAAAAGAAAATGAAATCCAGCAGATAATTTACTGGTTTTATCATGATTACAGCGAGATTTTTACGGAAATTTCCGTGCTTGCGCAAACCAGCCCTGAAATGGATTTTCATGTGCGAATAATTATGGACAGTGATTTATCGGATTTGCGTTATCTGTACCGGTATGGCGCGTATATTTCAGCGAACGAGAGGAAGGTTGCGGAATTTTTGAACCGGATGTCCGAGGAAGATATTCAGGCAATGGCAGATACTTACACGGAAGGATACCGGATTGGATTTGAGGTTACAGGGAAAGACCTGTCAAAGAAGAAATTTGTGGACCTGCGTTATCCGATTGGGTTTGAGCGGATGATGCGTGCTGCAGTTAACAACTTTAGAAACATGGGACTTATGCCCGTGGTGTCCCGAATTGCTGAGACTTCCTTTTCTGGAAGGGGCAATGGCACGCATTTTGTGTCGGGGACTTCCCCGAACCGTCAGTATGAATATGACCATAAGTCAGATAAGGCGGTTTATTTTGACAAAGCATTTGTGGAACGCCGGCTCGAGGGCCTTCGGACAGCCTATGAGGGGCGCGGGGAGAAAGCGGCGCTTTATGCGGGGCCTGCAGTTGTGGAGACCTTTGGGGAGGATGGATTTTTGCCCCTGACATGTCCATTTTCGTATCAATTGGATGACAGGCAGCAGAAGCTTGATGCATACGCAGCAGGACAGTCCATGGAGATTACGAATGAATATATCAAAGGAGAGGAACGGAGCTTTACGATTATTGCCTATCCGATACCGGAAATCGGCGTTGATTTTGAGGAGATTTTTGCAAGGACTATAGAGGTGAATACGCTGGATTATAAACTCTACCAAAAGATGCAGCAGAAAATCATTGATATCCTGGATGAAGGAGAATTTGTCCATGTTACCGGAAAGGGTAAAAATACCACTGATTTGACGGTCGCATTGCACAAGCTGGAACAGCCCCAAAAACAGACAAATTTCGAGAACTGTGTGGCAGATGTCAATATTCCGGTGGGCGAGGTGTTTACCTCTCCCTTGTTGAAGGGTACGAATGGGCACCTGCATGTGACAGAAGTATACTTAAATGGCATGAAATACCGCGATCTGGAGTTGGATTTTGTGGAGGGAATGGTCAGCCGGTATTCCTGTAAGAACTTTGACGCGGAGGAAGAAAACCTGGCATTCCTAAAGGAAAATCTGTTAAAGCACCATGACACCCTTCCATTGGGGGAATTTGCGATTGGAACGAATACCGCAGCTTATAAAATGGGCGTGGACTACCAGATTCAGGACAAACTGCCAATTTTGATTGCAGAAAAGACAGGCCCGCATTTCGCAGTTGGAGATACCTGCTATAGCTGGTCGGAAGATACGCCGGTATTCAACCCGGATGGAAAAGAGATCATTGCACGGGATAATGAGGTATCCATATGCAGGAAGGAGGACATCCGCAAGGCATATTATAACTGCCACACGGATATCACGATTCCCTATGATGAATTGGACACGATTACAGTCATCCGGGGAGACGGCAGCCGGACAGACATCATTATGGATGGCAGGTTTGCCGTACCGGGGACGGAAATTTTGAATGAGCCGTTACAGTAATTCCCGGCATTACTGGACGGTAAACATATCATCGAGCAACAGCCAGTTTGCGCGGAAAAGCTGCATAATCTGCCAATAGCTCATGCCGCGGAGCTGGTATTCTTTTATGAGGTTGAATTTTGCCGTGAGGCTGCGCACGTCTTCAAACCATACCTCATGGGTTGCTCCATCCAGCACGTAATTGAAATAGGGGGACTGCGCCGTTTCATCAAAGCGGATGTCAGCCCCTCTTGTAATTGCAATCTGTACCGCTTCCACGTTACCAATCGTTGTCGCTTTGGATGAGCCCCGGACATAGGGCAGTGTCCAGTCATAGCCGTAATTGGGGATGCCAAGATGAATTTTTTCGGCCGGGATTTTTGTCAGGGCATATTCCACTACCTGCCGTACTTTGTTGATGGGGGCAACTGCCATTGCAGGACCATAGGTATACCCCCACTCATAGGTCATCAGCAACACGAAATCTGCGGCTTCCCCTAATAATCCATAGTCCTTTCCTTCGTAGAGCAGCCCGGTCTGGGTGTCCGAGGTTTTCGGCGCGAGCGCGACAGAGACCAGATAGCCCAGTGCATTGATGGCGGTGCGCACATCAAGCACAAAATCCGCAAAAGGAATCCTGTCTTTTGGCAGGATATACTCAAAATCAATATCTACCCCTTCAAAACCACGGTCTGTTATCTGTGCAGTAATATTTTCAATCAGTCGTTGTTTGGCTGTCTCACTGTTTACTACCTCAGAAATCAGATAATTGCTGAACTGCCCATCCGGGCCAAAGGGGGTGAGTGTCAGGATAGGCGCAACTCCATAATTCTTTGCCGTGGTAATCATAAAAGTGTCATCCAGCTGCGGAGGAATTAATTCCCCTTCTGTTGTAAAACCATAGGAAAAAATAAAAAGGTCCGAAAGGTTTGGCAGTGTCTGTTCCAATACCCACCGGCTGATAAAGGGGTAGGCGTAGCCTCCTACATAGGCAGGGGAGGAAGGAGTATCAGAAGCATTTTGTAATAGGAGTGCCTGCCCTATTGCCAGTGCAAAGGGATAGACAAGCTGGTTATCGTAGATAATGGACTGTGCAGAGACATTCTGGGAGGCGGCAATGGAGTCTACAGTGTCCCCGGGTTGTACGACATATATTTTCATGGGAGTATGGAATCCTTTTTTATTATGATATGAGACGCACGGGAAAGCGTTACCATTGCATGAACCGCTCAGCATGCCCCCTTAGACAAGCCAAAGACCGCCTGCTGAATTGTTGCAAAAATGTTGTCAAGAATAGTAGATTTTTCTTGTGAAACATGTTAAAATTAATCTAATTGTGAAAATGTCAGGAAAGGGGATTTCTATGAAAAGCATTAAGACGAAAATTGTAATGGTAGTTCTAATGTGTTCTTTGATCTCTACGGTAATTTGCGGCAGTATCAGTATCGTTGAGAGTTCCAGAGCTGCAAAGGAAAGCTCAAGGGAGCAGATGAAAATGATCTGCGAGAATCAGAGCCAGAAGCTCAATAGTATGATGACGCAGGTTGCCCAGTCAGTAGATACTTTGAACGACCTCGCCCTTGCGGAGCTTGAGGATTTTGGCAAGTTCAAATCCGATGCGGAATATGTGGATACATATACAGCGAAGATTGCTCCCATGTTGAAGCAGACAGCTGTACATACGCGGGGGGCCATGAGTGTCTATATCCGTTACAATCCTGAATTTACGGAGCCTACCAGCGGCGTCTTTTACACCAGGGATTCGGCAGACAGCGAATTTCAGGAAATAGAGCCGACAGATTTCACGATGTATGAGCCGGACGATTTGGAGCATGTGGGATGGTATTATATTCCAGTCAGGAATCAGAAGCCTACATGGATGGCACCTTACCTGAATTCCAATATCAACGTGTATATGGTTTCCTATGTTGTTCCGATTTTTCTGGATGGGGAATCTGTGGGAATTATCGGTATGGATATAGAGTTTAGTGCGTTTACGGATGTTCTCAATGAATCTGGTATTTTTAGCAGCGGCTATGCTTTTCTGGCAGATGAACAGGGAAATATCATGCACCACAGGGAGCTTGAGACAGGAACGAGCATGCTCGATGCGGGGCTTGATACCGTAGCGGCAGCGCTGTCACAGCCAGACCAGGAAACGGTGATCCGTCAGTATACTTTTAACGGGGGCAAGAAAAGTATGTGTTACGTGTCTTTGGTAAATGGAATGAAGTTTATCCTGACGGCACCAACCTCAGAATTTATGGCACAGGCCAAGAATATGCAGAGGTTAATTCTTATAGGGGCATTGGCAGCAATGGTGACAGCCGCATTAGCAGGATTTTTCATTAGTATTTCTCTGACGAAACCTATCCGTCAGATTAACACGATTGTAGGAGAGACTGCGAAGTTTAACTTTACCCATTATACATCGAGTGAGAAACTTTATAAGAAAAAGGACGAGACCGCAAGCATGGCGCATTCGCTTCATGATATGCGGGACAGCCTGCGGGGCATGGTGGAGAACATCAAGCAGGCATATATGGACATGGCGGACAGTATGGAACAGCTTTCTGAGACAACGGAGAAGGTAAACACCATGAGCGCGGATAATTCAGCAACCACCCAGGAGCTGGCAGCGGCCATGCAGGAGACGGCAGATACGATGGAAATGGTCAACAGCACGATTGCGGATATTCGTGACAGGGCAGAGACCATCCGCGGCCGTTCCGATTCGGGCAAGAATAATTCCGTAGAAATCCGCGGCAGGGCAGAGAAGCTAAAAGGCAGCACGAAAAGTGCCAGCCAGCGTACACAGGAGATGTATGCAAGTGTACAGGAGAAGACGAGGGAGGCTATGGAGCAGGCGAAGGCCGTATCCCGTATCAATGAGTTGACCCAGTCAATTCTGGACATTTCTTCCCAGACCAACTTGCTGGCATTAAATGCCTCCATTGAAGCGGCAAGGGCAGGGGAAGCAGGGAGAGGTTTTGCTGTAGTTGCCGGGGAGATCGGAGCATTGGCAGACCAGACTTCAGACGCAGTGGGAGACATCAACGGAATTATCGCAGAGGTTAACCAGGCAGTAAGTAATATGACAGCCTGTCTGGATGAGAGTATGAGCTTCCTGGAAAAAACGGTTCTGAAAGATTATGGAGATTTTATGGAGGTTGCAGAACAGTATAGCATTGATGCAGCCGGAGTGGAAGATAACATGGATGACATTAACAACCAGATTGAGACACTCTTGACAGCTATTGTGAATATTGCAGATGCAGTGGAACGTGTAAGCCAGACGACGATAGAGGCTGCAGACGGTATCACGGAGATTGCAGGGAAGACGCAGGAGATGTCCGGCGTTGTCGGAACGAACAGTGATCTTATTGATCACAATCAGAGTAACATAGACAAATTAAAAGAGATAGTGGCAACGTTTCGGATGCAGTAAGATGCCGATAGGCAGAATGAAACTGGTGTCCATATTAGCGCAAAGAAAAACCCACGGATGACGGTCCGTGGGTTTTCGTTATCAAAATATTAGTCAATGTCCTCATCCACCAGGGCGGCGGTGATAATTGCCATAGAATAGACCTCGTCTGCGTTACATCCCCTGGACAAGTCGTTGATCGGGGAATTAAGACCTAACAGGATAGGGCCATAAGCGTCGAAGTTACCCATGCGCTGTGCAATCTTGTAACCGATATTTCCAGCGTTGATGTCTGGAAATACAAATACATTGGCATGTCCGGCAACCGGGTCATCGGGACATTTCGTGCGTGCGACACGCGGGGAAACGGCTGCGTCAAACTGCATTTCACCGGAAATAGGAAGATCCGGGTTCAGCGCTTTTGCTTTGGCAGCGGCGTTGCGCATTTTGTCAACGTCTTCACCGGCACCGGAGCCAAGGGTGGAATAACTTAAGAAAGCAACCTTGGGGTCAATGCCGAAAATCTGTCCGCATCTGGCTGTTTCGATCGCAATCTCGGCGAGCTCGTCCTCGGTGGGCTTGATGTTGATGGCACAGTCTCCCATGGCAAGCACTTCATTCTCACCGGTAGCGGAAGGACGTACCAGAATGAAGCAGGAAGAGACGATGTTGTGTCCCGGTTTGGCCTTGATTAATTGCAGAGCCGGGCGGATGGTGTCTGCCGTGGTATAAGTAGCGCCGCCCAGAAGGGAATCAGCGAGTCCCATTTTTACCAGCATCGTTCCAAAATAATTGCCCTGTAGTAAAATCTCCCTGGCACGTTCCGGCTGCAGATTCTTACTCTTGCGCAGCTCGCAGAGCAAGTCAACCATCTCGTCCATTCGTTCAAATTTTCGGGGGTCTATAATCTGTGCGCCGCGGATGTTGTATCCGTATTCTTCCGCCGCATCTTCCACTTCTTCCTGTGTGCCTACCAGAAGCGGGGTCAGGAAGTTGGAAGCGAGAAGCCGGGAGGCTGCCTCCAGAATTCGTGGGTCGCTGCCCTCAGTAAAGACAATTCTTTTGGGGTTTTGTTTCAGCTTTTTAATCATTGCGCCAAAACCATGCATGTTCCTGCTCATATCAAAATCCTCCTTAAATATATATTTCAATTATCAGCTTATAAATATCTTTTGATAATTCCCTAAATATAATGTATCAC
>CAPQSW010000040.1:0-726 GCA_948688495.1 uncultured Lachnospiraceae bacterium
TTCTCATTTTGCTATTGACATTTATTAGCTGGACTTAGTTATCTTTTGAAATGTTATTGTTTTTGTTTTTCCTCCTGTACGCCTGATCAATTCATCTTGACCAATAACCTTAACCAAATTAGTTATTTTCTTACCATAATCCGTCCTATCTACATAAAAAATTGTTGTCTGAACTCTATCCGCTAAGATAAATTCCCTAATAATATCTCGATCTGTAACATCCAAAGAATGTCCGAAAAAGAATACGTTATGGCATGTAGCGTATTCTTCAACATAACTTATAGTTCCATCATTATCCTTCTTTACTGAAGTAATTTCTTTAATCTGTTCCTGTTCTTCCATTTTATTTAACCACAATTTATATAAGCTGCCTGTCTCTTTATGAATTCTTTGAAAATACTTTTTAAACTCAATAAATTCTGTGTTCTGATTTTTCTCATCCTCTTTCAAATACTCACCAATTCCAAGAACCATGTTATTGGTATCCATTGTATTCTCTATTGCTGCTTTACCGTGAGTATAATCTATTTCATAAGGAAATTCACCATAGTAGTTTTCATATGTACTTGTGTAATTGAATGACAGCACCTTATTTATAAAAGGTAATTCTTTTATATCGGGAAGCAGCTTATCAACTCTTAAATCAGATACATAATCACTAAGATAAATTTCCAAACATCTTATCAGTTTATTTAAATCCTTTAGTAATAGTTCTTTTTTATAACG
>CAPQSW010000040.1:736-29629 GCA_948688495.1 uncultured Lachnospiraceae bacterium
CCTTATTTTCAAAAGAAATACTATCATATTTCTCTGACGACCATTTTTGACCGATTACAGGTCGAAGTATGCTATACTGATATTGCGTCATTTTTCCATCCTTTTGTCCCTGCGCCACCTGTTCTGCAATCGTATGGCTGGCACTGTCTAAAGTCTGAATAATGTGGGAAATTTCGCTTTCAAAATCTATCCAGCCATCTTTCCCTTGCTCTGTTCTACTCTCACATAGATTCTTAAAATATTTTATCCATACATTGTTTTTGATCAGATCACTCAATTCCTGAATTAAATCTCTCACATTCTTATTTACCTTATTTCTAAAAAGATTAAAGAAATAATCAGAACTTCCATCATCCTCCTGCAACAATTCATCTCCGTCTTCATTCCTCAGTCTATATTCTTCAAACTTGTCCGTAAATTTCAAAAAATCTTTATAAGTCGTAGGCAGTCCATGTGCCAAATCAAAGCCATTTCCAATTATTAAAATATTCATCCATATACCTCCTGTAATGCTCAAGTTTGCCTCTGACCACGTTAATATTCCCTGTGATAAATTATGTACCGATCCTGAAAAGATGAGAAAAAAAAAGAGAAAAAGATAAAATCCACAAGCATCCAATGTAAAAGCATTCTCATTATCTTCTCTCGCTTTCCTAATTGTAGCATAACATTTTTCTAATCACAACGAATGTTTAAGACAAATAAACGTATCACCATCGCTAATGATACGCCTATCTTATTCCATTTTTAAAAACCTGTTGCCCACATTTTATCAGAAAGACAGATACTACTTAGATATGTTAATTGCCTGAATTCTTCATTTTCCGTTTGTATCCCCACACCCCACATCAACCACCGCAGAAACCTCAAAATATTTCTCCACCTTCTTATTCCGATTCCCCTTTTCATCTTCCACGAACACAAAATGCTTATAATACTGCCGAAAACAAAGGATTTCTAGATATGTTTCCTTTGCATTCCCACCACACATTCTGTGTGTGTCGTTACGCAAAGATGAACACATTTCTTCCGTGTCGTTTTGTATATAAGAACACATTTCAGCGTCCAAATCCCCTGCCCCATCTGTTACAACTCCATCATCCACTGCATTATCCAAAAAGTCATTCTGAGTGTTCATTTTTCTTACCCTTTCTACTTTTTGAAATGCTATGCTAACCAACTTTCTTATTCAAATTTTTATATCGGTTTTTCGCATCCGGAATGGTTCTGTCATCCATACCTTTCAGCACAAATGTCAGCTTATATGGATCGACTATTCCATCCTCATTCATATCACCAACAATCACCTTTTCAACAATGCTCTCGAAAACTGCTCTGTCGAATTTATCAAGCATATCCGCCTCTGTAATACAGGCACGAATCTCTTTCATTCTCTGGCTGACATGCTTTTGTGCCTCTACATTTGAAGAATACAACGAGCGTTCCCCTTTTGTCTGGTTAATCTTTCGTGTCAATTCATTATACTTTGCATCGTATGCCTCTTTCGTAATCTTATCATCTAACAGCATATCGGTCAATTTCTTTCTCTTTGATTCCAGCAAGTCAAGAGTTTTATTTACCTTTTGCAACTTAATGGCACTTTCATCATTCGATAATGTCTCCTCAACAGAATGGATAACCAAATCCAGAACATCATCAAAGTTGTCTGCAAGTAGATGAAACATTTCAATGAAGGCATTTTCAATGATTGCCTCGTCGATTGACTTGCTGTGCGGACAGTTCTCAATGCCAAAATTGGTAGCAGTCCTGCATTTCCATACCGGCTTTGTCTGTGTTGTTGTCTGATTATGGGCACGTCTCGTTAGATACTTTCCACAAAATCCACATTCACACATACTGCTGAAAGCAAATTTCCTACTGTACTTCTTTCTTGTTCCCACAATGGACATTGCATTTTTGCGGTAGCGGCTCTTTTTAATCTCCTGTGCTGCATCCCATATTTCGGGTGAAACGATAGGCTCATGGTGTTCTTTGATATAATACTGTTCTTCTTCGCCCATATTTTCAAGCCTGCGCTTTGAAATCGGATCAACTGTAAAGGTTTTTCCCAGCCGGAGGTCTCCCTTATACTTTTCATTATTGATAATCGTCCTTATCCCGCTTTCTGTCCATTTCACTTCCCCTTTCTTGTTCTTTCTTCCAAGCCTGGTCAGTTCCTTTGCTATTGTCGGCGCACCATACCCTCTTAAATACATATCGAATATTTCACGAACAATCTCTGCCTCCCCCGGATTTACAGTAATACTCTTATCCTCTGGATGGTAATCATAACCGAGGCAGCCATTGAACCCCATCATTTCGCCACGTTTCATTTTCATTTTGATTCCCATTTTTACATTTGCAGATAACGATTCCACTTCATTCTGAGCAAGGGTGGAAAGCAATGCCAATGCCATCTCACTTTCCATTGAAAGCGTGTTAATATTCTCTTTTTCAAAAATAACCGCTATCCCCTTTTCTTTGAGCATACGGACATATTGAAGGGTATCTACCAGATTACGAGAAAATCTGGATATGGATTTTGTGAGGATAACATCAATCATGCCTGCCATGCAGTCGTTAATCATTTTCAGGAAACCGTCTCTCTTGACTGTCTTAGTTCCTGTAATCGCTTCATCCGCATAGATGCCAACCATTACCCACTCTTTTTCTTTGGAAATCTTCTCTTGATAATATGTTTTCTGTGACTGAAAGCTCTGTAACTGTTCTTCGCCGTCGGTACTCACCCGCACATATGCCGCCACTCTTTTTCTTTCAATCGAAAGGCCATTGCCAACCATATTCCTGCGTCTGATTCCGTTTCCTTCTACCGCTTTGATGACTTCCACTTCTCCTGCCATTCCTGTTCCTCCTTCCTTTGATATATAGTAAAACCAGAAACAAACTCTTATCTTGTTTCTGGCTTTACTATATATCAAAAAGAAAATGTTAACCAATGTGCGAAAGGCAGATAAAAAATTTATTTTTTCCTGCCCTTCACAAGATATTACAATTATTCAAATGTTACTACGTTGTGTTCCTGCATAATTCTGTTTCTCGTTCTTGTATATTCATCTTCATTTAATAACCCTAACGCATATATCCTTGCAAGAACCGCTAATTTCTTTGCTAAAGTTAAAGCATCCAACCTGTCACACCCACTTCCTCACTTTCATGCCGCCAATCCACACTGTACCTTAACAGCATGGCCTATCTCAGCCAGCTTTCTCCCGCTTACCCTGCCTGCCACCTCCAAAACATCCGAAAAAGCAACGGACGTAATCTGCTCGCAGAGGGCAAGGCTGTGGCATCCCAGCCCGGTATTCTTGTAACTGTTCAAAAATACATGAGTTGGCAGATACTGTTTTTTCCGTATCTTTGAAGTAAGCGGCACGACCGTGATAACCGGGCTGTGCCTGTTTGCCAAATCGTTGCTCATAACAACACAAGGCCGGATTCCCGACTGGACTGATGTTTCATGCTGTCCCAAATCCACAATGATAATGTCGCCTCTTTTAATCTCCACTGTCCCCTCCATAAACACTGCCAACAAACTCATCCGCATCTGCCAGATACACCTGCACACCCATATCCGCCATGCTGCCCACAAATTTCTCCCAATCCGAATCATCCTCTGTCACATCATATTGGTTACGGAGCGCCAGAACCTCATAACCCCTGTTTACAACAGCATTGACGACAGACTTTATCACCGGCCTGTCCATATCCATATCTCCAATCAGGTTATGCTCCACCGCCACATCTTCCACTAGAATGTTTCTCCCCGCACACTGCATTGTTATCTGCACCGCCATCCGCTCCACATTCTCCTGACACTTCATGCTGCTTATAAACAAAATACCTTTTACTATTTGGTTTTTTTCGTAGCCCATCATAAATGACCTCCAATCAAAATATCTGCTTTTTACCATACTATAAAGGGAAAACTCTGCCGGCTATGTTATCCTCCCATATAAACGCTCCCGCCCCCATAAAGCCCTGTATTTTTATTCCTGCCGTTTCTTCTTTGGGGCAAAAGCGTTTATATCAGAGGACAACCGGCTGCATACGCAGCCAGCCATTCCTCTCATCCCCCAGCCGGGTTACACACATGGAACCTCGCCCGTTCCCACTGCACTTCTGCCAGCCCATCCGGATTCATGTGCAGGTCGCCGCTCCCACGAAAGGATTATCTTCTGCAATCGTGGTGTCCGTATAATTCATTACCCCCAGCCGCTGCTCTGGTAGGCCGTAACCTCTGCTCCAATCCTTCACGGGCAACAGGATGCTCTCCAACTTATCCGGGAAGAAACTTTATTTCTTCCGCAAAACAACTCAGTGGGACACCATGCAGGATTATCATGGCACGAAATGGGTTCCGGCCACTCTGCCACAAGGCAAAGCGAAAATATATCGGAATGTGTGCTTGTCCTATTCAGTTCGTAATGCCATTGTATAACCTTTTCTCCCAAAAGCAGAGACCACAGTTCGGTTACTTAGTAACCGTGTGGCGGTTACCTCTACGAAAATTTTTTTATGTTCTGTATCAGGCTTGCTATGGTAGCCCGGACAACCCGTTTCTGACTGTCTGTCAAACCCACGGACAGACTCGTTATGTAATCCCGTTCCTCTCCAAATACCAGATAATCAAGGGAAATATGGTAATAATCTGCTACCATTATCAGACTGTCTATACTTCCCCCATTCTGTGCCTGCTCCAGCTTACGGTATCCGCTGAGGGAAAATCCCATCCTCTCTGCCGCCTCGCTCTGGGTTAAATTGCTGCCTGTCCTTAAATCCCTTATCCTTTCTGCGCTTTTCTGCACATCATAATACATATTCTGACCTCCTGATTTTCTTACTTTCCTGTTCTTTTCCGAGTAAAAAATCAGGAGGCTGTCGGAGAACGGCACCGTACAATCCGATTTGCCCAATACAAAAAAACCACAGTCCGGAATGGGACTATGGTCTTTCTGTATTGGTTCTTATTCTGTTTCGGCCGATATAACCCTATCCCTCTCTCAATAACTATCCCCTCATTTTGCAGGAACAGACAAGCACATTTTGCTGCCATATTCCTTCATAGTTCACAGCCGAAAGGTATACTGTATAAAACTAAGGATTGAGTGGGACTTTTAATGATTTTGGGTGAGATTACCACAATGTTTGGCAAAGCAGCCTAACGCCAGGCCAGGCTGTCTAAGCAGATTCTATAGGTTTAATTCATAAACATTGGAACTGGACAGAC
This sequence comes from uncultured Lachnospiraceae bacterium, assembly GCA_948688495.1. Taxonomy (GTDB): domain Bacteria; phylum Bacillota; class Clostridia; order Lachnospirales; family Lachnospiraceae; genus Petralouisia. The sequence goes on from CAPQSW010000040.1 coordinate 5,985, forward strand.
TTAGAAAAAATGTCCCAGAATGAAGATGCAAAATGAGAAAAACATTTTACATTTAGAATGTTCTGCCTGAATTACGCTCCGATTTTTCTTTTCTGTCAGGATTCAGACATTTTGCACACATAATCGCATATCCCCAAAGTAAGGTTAAGTTCCATGTCCAATATTCTTCATAACTCGTCATCATTTTCATTCCTCTTTCTGCAATACTTAATCATATACAACTATCTTCCTGCCAGATACCATTATAGTATTTTGATTTTTAGATGTCTATAAAGAGCAAAATTCCATGCTTTCATAACAGGTTCAATACAACGTAAAAAGAACCATGACAAGTCCTATTCCGTTACAATAAAGCAATATAAAAAGGAATTGACAAACTGCCAATTCCTCTTTTTCCTAAATTATTATACAAATAAACCACTTTTTATCCATCATTCCTAAGCTTAGCCAAATCCTCAACAATAGAATTATCGGCACGTTCTAAAATTTCCGATAAATATTTGTCAGCTTCCTCCTCTGTAAAAGCTCCTAAATCCCTCATATTTAATACTCCGAGGGCAAGAGACATCAATTCCGGATTCTTTTTTGCCCACAGCTCTATGAGCGTTTCATCCGCTGTCACAGGACTAACAGTGACAATAAACCTTTCCCCATCAACAGATTTGATAAATATAGTGTCCGTTTCATCATCCAGTGACAGGTCGGAAAACAACTCTCCATTCCCCTCTAGCATTTCAAACAATAAATTTTTTAATTCATCCACGTCCATAACGATTCGTTTTCCCTTTCCAGTATTTTATAGACATATTTTTGTTAATATCTAAATCCATTATAGACAAATATTTGTTAATATGCAAGCACTTTCATTTGAATGATAATAAAATAAAAAGCAGAAAGAGAAATGTTATGATTTCATATGAACCACTATGGAAAACAATGCAGGAGCGAAACGTCACAACGTATACCCTTATATACAAGCACAATTTCAGTCCATATACCATTACCAACTTGAAACGCAATAAGTCAATCACCATGAATACACTTGAAAAATTATGCAGAATTTTAAACTGCACAGCAGATAATATAGTTGAATTTATAGACGATGGTTGTTAATCAAGAGAAAGAGCCGGAAAGCATCTTTCTCTGTTTTTATATATTTATACTCATTTTCACTACGGAAATCCCTGGTATACGGAATCCTTTGTTGTAGACAAATATTTGTTAATATACAAGTGCTTTCGTTTGAATGATAATAAAATAAAAAACAGAAAGAGAAAATGTTATGATTTCGTATGAACCATTATGGAAAACCATGCAGGAACGTCATGTTACGACATACAGCCTTATACATAAGCACAATTTCAGCCCATACACAATTACAAATTTAAAACGTAATAAATCAATCACCATGAATACGCTTGAAAAATTATGCAGGATTTTAGAATGTACGGCAGATAATGTAGTTGAGTTTATAGATGATGATTGTTAGATAAGAGAAAGCGCCTCAAAGCATCTTTCTCTATTTTTATGCACCCATACTACTTCCCCACAATCTACATAAAAGACTTATATATACGGAATATTTGATAATCAGTGTGGATTCTAAAAAATACCATGATAGAAAAGGGATGTTCCAACACATTTTGTTAGAATATCCCTTAATTACTAATTCATTATTTCATCAAACCTTATAAATTTATTGCCTCTATTTTTCTTGATTATCCACGTTACGTTCCATATTTCCCAATGCATATTCAATACACTGAATAACTACTTTATTAAATGACATTTGATTTTCATTTGCCAATGCCTGCACCTTTTCTATTAAATCTTTCGGTAATCTTAATGATTTGTTCTCATATTCTGTATATTCCCTTTTTAGCTTAAACATTTTTATCACCTCTTATCCATTATTGTAATATATTTTATGTTGTGCTAAAATATTATAAATATATTATGTTTTATAATATCTTTTATACTATTTCAGAAAGGAACATTCTATTATGGAAAGAAACGAGACAAAAACTTTATATTATGAAGATTTAAGTGATGACGAGCAAGTCTTATTACAATGGTATAGGGGAAATCCGCATTCTGTGTATATAGAAATTGCTTTACTCAAACTATTAGATTGGGAAATTATAACAGAGGAAGAATGCCAGAAATTCCAATCCGAAACTTCCAAATATGTTCATAGTATGCCAGAAGACGGTATGAAACAAATGGAAAAGACTATGGATAAAGATGGATTGAAAAACTGGCTATTTGAAATTTTTAACAAACACAATTCACTGTTTTTTGATATATATCTCTGCAATGAAGCTGACACTTTATTTGTCAAATCCCCAGATGGTCAGAGGTTTTCTATTACAGTCAATGCCATCGCTGATAATAAAACCTTTTTAAATTTGTGGGAAAAGAAAAATCCAGGTTTTATGCTTGTAGCCCTCGGCATACTAAATTTAAAAAATTTGGATATTCTTACCGATAAGGAATATGAAGAATACCTTTCCGCTGTGATAGAACATTCCGATTCTTCTGGCTTGAGAGACATAAAAGAAATGCTGAAAAGCCTAAGATACGATAAATAATTTTTTCTCAGCTGCATTCACTTTACGATAAAAAGGGATATTCCAATGCAACATTATTTGGAATATCCCTTTTATTCATTCTGGCTCTCTTTTATCGACCTTGTTAAAATCTGCCATCAATAAAAATAATTCAAATCTATCAGATTTTCCTCTGCCACTTTACTCAATGCCTCCCCGCTGATTTCATACATTGTATAACTCCGCGGTTTTGGCTCGTTATAGCCTGTAATTACCATATAAAACTTCCCATCCGCAAAAACCAGCGTCTGCCCATGCGCATCATAATTCCTACAGACAAGGGCTTTGATTCCCATATGGCTGCACATATACTGCACAGCATAACGGCTTGCATAACAGTCCCCTTTCCCTTTGATAAATATGTCAAACCAATTACTGTTATATAATTCATAATCAGAAGTTATGCTGATATACCATGCCGCCTTTTCTGCTTTTTCCTTTTCTGTCATGGAGGGAGTAATATACTGTTTCTCAAAATCCGTAAATATCGTATCTATGTATATATTCAGCTCGGAATATGCCCTTACTGCCGCTGTCAGTTTTCTCCCATCCTCAAGGACAGCGGTTACCGTTGCCTTTACACACGGCTCAATGTAAGCCGGCTCCCAATCTATTCGTAGCAGCCCATACTCTGTAATGCTGAAATAATCTGCATTCTTACCGGTTATCTTCCATTCCCTTACTTCTTTCTTTGTCCCGGACACCCGGAAACGGTATTCCCTCATATGGCTGCGGTCATAGGTTATGTAATCTTTATATTCCTCAGGAAGATAATGCAGTGTCACATTGCTGCTGTTTAATACCGGATTGTCTGCTGCCTGCTTTTTCTTTTCCCTGACCGTAATTCTGCACTTATATTTCTTTTTCTTATATGTGGCCGTAACCACTGCCGTTCCCTTTTTCCTTGCTTTGAGGGTAACAATGTTTCCTTTTTTCTTTGCGATGGAAACCACTGATTTCTTATCAGTTTTCCATTTCACTTTCGCTTTGCGGGACACACCTTTTAATTCCAGCCGATAAGTCTGCCCTGTTTTCATAACCTTTGTCTTTGCCGCCAATTTAGGATTTGCTTTTGCCTCTGCCGTCATGCCGGGCAGTAACAGCATAATTGCCAATGCAAAGATAATAATAACCATATGTTTTCTTCTCATAGCATCTTCCCCCTTATGAATCAATGATATGATAAAAATATCATGCTCTCTTTATTTGCTTTAATTATACCGCACCCCTTTTCATAAGTCAGCCTGCTATTTGAAAATGATACATATAAAATACTTCTTCTAAATTTTCATGGCTGGTTTTCCAAGATTGAACGAGAGAAAACTGATAAACAAATTGATTTACGGTTTTCCAAAAAAATCTGCCAACTGATTCCTATATTTAAATTCTTCCCCTTCTTCCGGCGCTAATTCTACTTCATAAGTAGAATCCCCGATTACCAATGCGCCACAGCTATCCGATGCATAATAAATATCTACTGTTTCACCATCATGCAAAGTTGCTTTTAACTTATATTCGAAAGGACACCCACCGGAATAATTCTTTATCTTTTCCACCTTTTCTTTGATGATAAATTGGAACAGCTCTTTTTTTTCTTCATCAAGCGGCTGCCATACATTATCTATAAATGCCTCTAATTTTTCAATTCCTTCAGATTTGTTTATATCTATGCTTTTTAATCCTGCCATCGTCTTTACCATGTCCAACAGAGATTCTGATTTTGCAGATGCATAAATAACTTCCTGATTTTCCTGATGAATATCAAAATAATGCATACCGTCACTAAAACTTCTAATGTGTATTCTTATGTAATTGCTATGCCCATTTACCATGATACTGTCCGCCTCAAATACACAGTCTGCATTTAACGGCAAAGTATCCACATATTCTTTTTCCTTCTGAAACTCTAATTTTTGGATTTCCCCGAAGAAATCCTTAATTTCTTCGGGGGAACCTTCATACAAAACAATGTCATTATAAAGAGTATTGAAAAGGATTGAAAGTACATTGCATTCCGGTATTTCTATCCGGTTTTCCTCCGTAATGGCAACATATTCCATATTGTCCGCATTTGGGATTCTTATCTTTTTTGAATATGTTCCAAATTCAAAGTAGTTTTCTAAAAATTCCGGTATATCTCCCACCGGCTGTTTCTGGCTGCCTTCTTTATCTCCCTCTTTCTCTGCCAAATCTTCCTGTTTGTCTTTCCCGTCTTCTTTTTCTATTAAATCTTCCTGCCTGCCTTCCTCATTTTCTTTCGCAGGACTTATCATTTTTAAATCTTCCTGCTGCAAAGACGGATTATCCTTCCCACACGCATATATGGAAACACTCAGAATAAAAAGAACCACTAAAACCAGAGCTTTTTTTTGCACCTTCATATCTATCCTCCATAAATACTCTAATCATTACTTAAACATTCACCTGTCATGCTGTTGACCTGATAGGAACTGCCGTCTGTTAAATCAAAAATATAGGACGGTTCAAATATTCCATCATTATCACTATCACAAAACGCAACATTAACATCCAATGCCTCTGGCATTACAGCATCCTCTGCAGCAAATGTCGATATCCTCAATCCCCCGCTGCCTTTCACCTCATTTTCCAGCGCTTTTAACGCATCTTCTAAAGACAATTGCACTGTTCTTTGAGACGGAATAATCTCATATTCATTATGGTTTACCATGCTTGAAACAACGCCTGTATCATCTACAATTGCACTGTAAAAATCGCCCTTTACCGGAATACCGTCAAATGTGTACTCATATGTTACGTCATATGCCACTGTTTCTTCCACTTCATTCTGAGAATTGCCATCCAAATCCACCTCAGCCGCTACAATCTCCCGTAATTCTAAGTTACCATTATTAAAATCTGTAAAATTTACGCCTTCAAATGCCTGATTTATCCATTCAGCGGATTTATCTTCTGCCTCATCTGCTGTGATTTCCACACCCTGGTCCTTTACCTCTCCATTTAAAGTTGTTGTTCCGCCATCATCAGATAAGACCGTTACGTCCATATCTCCTTTCACACTGACATCAACATCTGTAGCCTTGATTGCATAATTCGGTATTGCAATATCTATACCATCTGTTTCTCCGCCAAGTTTTAAATTTGCTGATAAATTTCTCGGCTGTGTCACTCCATTTGGTTTTGCAGACGAAAAGCGGAGGATTGTAGTTGAACCGGCTCCAGGGCGGGAATATGTATTTCCCGGAAATCCTTCAAATCTGGAATATTGTACATTCCCTTTATGGGTTAAAACCAGATAGTTGTTATTTCCATATTTTTTATTCGCAAGAATCCATGAACTTTTGACTGACTCGCCAGTTTTAGCATATGACATAAAATTATCTACCACTGCCCCATCTTTATTTGTTCCCGCTCCAGGAGCTTTTTCATGGTAACCGCAAATCACTCTTACCGCTTTATTTCCTATCATGGCATTTGCATATTTCCCACGATTTTTATCTCCTGACAATTGGTAGCAGGCAGCCAAAAAAACAAATTCCAAATTTTTCCCTGACCATTTGAAATTTGCAATATCATGGATATTAAAATCCACGCCGCTTGCAGAACCCCATAACCGACCGGTTGAACTCCCATGACTTGCCCAATATTTTATTGCTTTTGTTTTTCCTTTAAAACTCTTTAGAGAAATCCCTGTTTTCTGTTTTAACGTACTTTTGTAAGAAGGAACCTGTTGCTTTATACCATTAACAAATTTTTTGCAATCAGACGTTCCTTCATAAGTATTGTTTTTAAAAGCCTCTACTGTCTTTCCAGCCGCATATGCCGGAATATTGCCTAATAACGAAAGGCAGATAACCATTGATAAAACACCTAAAAATCTTTTTTTCTTTAGTTTCATATTCATTCATACTCCTTAAATTTAATTTTTTTAGTTGATTTTCCCATGAAAATTTATGTTCTTTTACTTACCATTTTTCCTGCTTGCGTCTGTGTATTTTTCATTATCCACTCTTTCGGCTAACAGGCTTGTCTCCTCCTAGCAAAGTAAAGGAAGGGCATCCCCCAGGTTCAGAAGAATGCCCCCTCTAAATCCTATTACCAGCTTTTTAAATTCTTTCTTCAATTCAAATTTCTATCCATATCACTCTTTATAAGAGTTTTTGTCCCATATCTGTTAATGATATAAATACTCTCTGGCTGTGATTTTAATTCAGAACCATTCAGATATAAATGAGAACCTCCTACTAAATCATACTCATATACATATCGCCCACTTCCAATATCAGTATGGGGAAACCTGGAGAAATCGTCCCATGTAATATTTTCTTTTCCTTTTACAGCAATTACAAAATCAACATACATTCTTGATGGTATTGTAATAAAAAGAATTATCATACCTAAAGAAAATGCTGATACTGACACTGCAATAATATGTTTTCTCTTGTTTCTTTTCTCCATATTACTTTCCCGTATACTTAACGATATAATATCCACACCATGTGGAATAATTCAGAGAACCGTAATTCCTATTACATGATTTTGGATCTTTAATTTTTTTATTACTTGCATCCAAATTAGTGGCTTTTCCAAAACCAGGCTTATGTGACCAATAACCATTCTTATTCTGTATATACCAATGATAATCCTTTTTAGGCGCAATGACTAAGGCTACTTTGTACTCATTTTTTCCGGGTTTTTCAGTACGATTTGCCGCTCTAATCGAACGACCACTTCCCAAAAAAGGTCCATCCGCTTTTACCGCAGTAATAATAGAAGTCTTTGTTAATGATTTATATTGTTTCCCTGCCAGACTGCCAGGCTGCAATTTGCCTTCTGTTCTTTTTAGTACATCCATTGCATAAGCGTAACAATTTGCCCGACGGATATTACCATCTTTGTTCCAGTATTTGGGATTATAGGAAGGCTCATACCCACTGGTTGGAAGTAGAGATGCTGCCCTAGACATTATACCAGTAGAATCTTCTTCCTGTCCAAGGGCATCTACTGTATCTGTCGAACTTGAGCGAATCAGTAATTTGGGGGAAAATTCCAAAGGCTCATAGCTTACCATATCCTTATTTTCATCCGATAATCCCTCATACCACTCAATCCACTCAACTGTTTCTTGTGATAGTATATCTTTTTTAAAACTTCTCCCATCATAAGTTACCATGTCTGTTTCCTTGTGTGCTGCCATTGTTGGCATAACGGATGCACTTACCGCAATAACACCACTTATAACAAACATTCCAATTCTTTTTAATATTTTATTCATGACATCCTCTCTTTCATCTTATTTCTCTACCAGAATCTATGCTTTTTACCTATTTACCACTTTTCCCGCTGCCGTTACTCCAAACCTAAGCATTTTTGCGTAGGCTTTTCCTGTTTTCTTATTGACTGCCCGGCAATTCCCTACTGCATACATTCCCGATTTATAACTTGTTCTTGATGTAACTTGGTAAGTTCCAGGTGCATTATTATAGCACCTCATGCTTGTATCCTTGCAGCGGCTTGTTTTTCCATTATACTCAAATACCCCTCTTAACACCCACTGCACATATGTCGCATTATCCTTTTTTCTGTAAATCCTGAATGTACGGCTATGTTCTACAGTGCTGACTATTGGAGCTGCTTTTTTTGAAACGGAACGTGACTCGTAGTCATTTACTTCAGCTGCAACTTCATTATCTATGTCATAAACTTTAGAAGAAACTAACTTCATTGATTTAGTCTCTTTTAATATTAATGCCATACTGTTATCCTGCATCGCGTTCCTAGTTTCTGCTGACATCTCCTGCTCGCTTTTATCTGCCACATATCCCATCTGTTCTACTGCCACTTCATCTTCTTCCTGCATATATTCTTCTACTGCCACCTCATCTCCTTCCTCCATATATTCTTCTACTGCCACTTCATCTTCTGCGGCACAATCTTCGCTATATTCTCTACCTGAATATTCCCCAGCGGATATATCTGCTGCATATGCAGGCATTGCTGCTGTTCCCATCAAAGCTGCTGTTAATAAAGACAATATAATTTTTCTAAATTTCATTGTTTACCATTCCTTTCTTTTCATGATTTTTACACCTGTAAGGTAAAATATTGTTAGATATTTTACGCGCCGAAGTGCGCATAAGTTACCATGTCACCGCGGAGCAATTCATGGTATACTAATTTTCAATGGCTGATAATGTTTCCTCCCTCCCCTCCTTATAATGCGGTTCGGCACGCGACACCTCGTGCCACCTGCCATCTCGCCAGAAGACATTCTTTATGTGTACCGGCACGCGCCGCTTTGAAAAATTTGCCATCTATATGAATAATCGTATTTTTCTTTTTTAAGTTACGCTTTTTTTCAATTTAATTAAAAATTTCTATAATTGCCCTAAATATAAATCGGCTGTCAATACACATATTTTCTGTATTGACAGCCCTAATTTCATTTTCCTATAACGGATAAACCCACAGCATTCCATTACTTCATTGATATGCTGTTTTTTATTGCAACCCTGAATTTTTGTCCTACCGGCTCCATTTTCCCATTGTCCACTTGGAAAACTTCGCTTAACTGTTCACCGGTAGAATCTGAATCCCCTGTACCTTCTTCCCATTCAAAGGGCAGGGCGTACATTTGGACATCCAGCCATTCATTCCCCATAGACGGCGGCTCACCGTCATTCTGAAACGTATATACCCCATTCTGTATATTTACTAAATAGTAAAGGAAATCTTTTCCATCCATATCCGTAATTTTAAAATAATACTGCTTTTCTTCCAGAGGAAGTTCCCCACATTCAACCTGAATGCTGCCTGCCACGCTGTTTAATGACATTTCTTTGACAACAGCCTCTATATCTCCTGTCTCTATTTTCCGGTTCAGCTCCATACGCAGTGTGTTCTTCTGCAATTCTTCTTCTGATGCTGAAAATGCAAATACAAACGCCTGCCCTTCAAAATCCTCCATATGCCTGTGCAGCACAATTTCCATCTTAATATTTACTTTCCCGGTTATCTGTAAGCTGCTGCCATAATCCCATTCGACAACATAATCGCCGCCTGTTCCTTCAATATCTTCCCTGCTGTATACTTTTGTAGAATCACATTCCTTTTCTTCCCCATTGATTTCGATGCTTTCCCCTGCGCTTATGCCTGCACCGTCATCTGCCCCCTCCACATGGACAGATGCAAGAAGGCTGTTTCCCGTCCAGATGACTTCCTTCAAAGTTATTCCTGTCCCATCCTGTCTCTGGGTTGTATTGATAATATCCGTATAGGGCGTCAGGTCATCTGACAGCCCTAAAATCTCTCCCATCATCGTCGTAAACCTGCTTATGGCTGCATAGACCTGATTATGGAACACCATACAGAAACCAAGCAGCATAATGATGAAAAGACAGGCAACCTTTTTTCCCATGTGGTACATTACATATCTTCTCGTCTGTCCTTTCCAAGGCTGCAGCGCCTGATAAATATATTCTTCATCAATCTTCCCAAAAAGCTCCAAAAATTCAAATCCATCTTCTTTCATAAGCGTCCCTCTTTTTCCAATAATTTTCTTAATTTCTTCTTGTTGCGCAGCAGATTCTGCTTTACCGCCCCCTCCGATACCCGATGCCTTGCCGCAATATTCTTCAATGGTTCCATTCCCCAATACCGCTGGACAAAAATATCCCTGTCCCGTTCTGACAGCCCCGCCAGAAAGCCATTTATAATCCCTATTAATTCTTCTTCCTCAATATGTTCCTCAAAGTTATGGATTACCGCCGCATTTAAATCTTCCACTTCTTCCTTTATTTCCACAATGTGCATATCCATCCGTTTCACTGCATATTTTTTCCTCAATGTATCTATTGCAAACCCACGCGTAATCTTACCTAAAAAAGCAGCCAGCTTTGAAGGCCTCTTGGGCGGGATATGCCTCCATGCCGCAAACCATGTGTCATTCACGCATTCTTCTGAATCCTCCCGGTTTGTGAGGATTTTCCATGCAATGGAATAACAAAAAGAGTTATACTTCTCATCCACTATCCTTATTGCATTTTCATCTCTGTTCCAAAACAAATCAATTATGTAGGCATCATTCATTACTTATTCCCCTTTTATCTATTTCTTTTGTTAAAATAATCGGCCAATCTTTTAAAACCGTTCTTAATTAATATATCGTATTTTAAATACAAAAGTTACGTTTTTACACAAACATTTTTGGATTTCCTGACCGTTATATTTCAATATGTGTTGCACTGGATATGAACCGCAGTCATAAAAGCCGTATTATCACCAAGTCTGCAAAATCAGTGTTTCTTTCCACTATGCCGAAACCAGAGAAAGCAACAGCTATCCCCGGCTCCGGCAAATCATTTCCTAAATCTTTATTATCTAGCAGGCAAACCCATATCCGGGAAATCCTGTGTCGGCACAAACCCATCCGCCTGTGCCAATACGTTCTCCTGCACTTTTGCCACCGCCCTTTCATAAGCAGCCGTCAGCATATTATTTACTTTCTCACGGAACTCCCCGGTAACCGGATAGCAGATGTCCCGGTATACTTCTTTGTTATTCTCACCTATCTGGTTTGTCTTGTAAGAAGGCATGGACACAAACATCCCATTTTTCCCCATAATAAGGCTGATATTGCTGACAGCAAAACATTCGTCCAGATAAATGCGGGCAAGCCCCCGGATACTGCTGTTTTCCTTTTCAAAAGGCGTGACCGCCACCGTAAAAGGCAGCTCCATGTCCTGCCCATCCCCCACAAGGTATTTCTTCTGCCCCGTCTGCTGCAGGTTCTCCAGTGAAAGCAAAATATTTGCCTCCAGCTCCCCATGAAAACTTTTTGTGGTCGGATAGCAGATGTCTTTCTTTTTCTTATCCTGGTTCTTGTAATGCGGCATGGAAATATACAGCCGGTTATTCCTGTCCGCCAGAATCGCAATATTGCTGACCTTGAAACTGTCCCCGAATACCACTGAGGCATAGCCTTTTACGCTGCTGTTCTGTGCCTGCACTTCTCCTACGGTAATCTCATACTTCATAAAATCCTCCATTTCTGCATGGCCGGCTGTGCCGGCTTTTGCCCTGCTGTAATTTACTGGTTACTTCTGTTCGCTGCCGGCATTCTCCCTTTCATGGAAATAATCCTTAACCGGGACACATTTGCAGGCAAACCTCCTTGTGCCATGCTCTGCACAGGTGAACAGGGTAAGCACTTCCGTATCGCTTTCTGCCGTTACCCATTCCTCATAAGGGTTTACCACCCGCATTTCCTCCACTGTATAACGGTGCGTCAGCCCTGCTTTCGTTGTCAGCTTTACCTCTGCCCCCATCCTGATACTTCCGAGGCCTGTAAAAAAAGTCCCGCGCCTGCTGCCGTTATGCCCGGCAAGGACGCAGTTGCCTTTTCCACATAAAGGCTCAGTGCTTTCCATATGCCCAATCCCCTCATTTAACTGCGCTGTGCCGGTCCCCTCAAATACCGGATACCTGATGTTCAGGTCCGGTATCTCCACAATCCCGGCTGCCTCCTCCGCCAGATGTGGGGAAACCTCCTTTTTATAACTGCCGGTTTTTTCACTCTCCTCATTTCCATCCTCCTCAATCTGATTGATATACCAGCCTGCCCTCTGCTGCTCCTGCATCCGCTGAAAAAAAGGGACAGCCGCTATGGCTATCCCAACCAGGATAAATGTTATTGTTTTTTTACTTATCAACGGTTCCCCTCCCTTTCTTTCCCATACCCATGTGACGGTTCCGCCGCACGGCTGACTTCCGGTTCCTGTTCTTCCTCTTTGGACGCCTGGTTCTCCAAATCCAGCAGGTTATTTAGCTCAAACTGCCTTGCCAGCTTTGCTTTCAGTTCCGCCTCATATTGGAACGGCTTTTCATATTCCAGTTTCGCCTGCTCCATGTCAAGGCGGTATTTTTCCAGCTTTTCCTCAAGAAAGCCAACGGCTGCCTGCATCCCGTTAAAAAGGTTTTCAATCTTTGTCATGCAGCCTACCGGGGAAGTGGACATGTCCGCCCTGTATTCCATCCTCCCCCGCATCACCAGACAATCCTCCCCCATGAAATTCTTTTCCACAAGGACCAAAAAGCCTTTGTACTCTGCCACTTCCGTCTTCGTGCCTGCCTTGCATTTACTGGCGGCAGACAGGAAAGCAGTTCCGCCGTCCACCCTCTCCGTAAACGTGATTCCTCCCACTTTAATGGAAAAATCCGTTTCTGCCATCAGGCATTTGTCCCGCTCCCTGACATCTTCATGGACGCGTTTCAGTTTTTCCTCTGCCTCTGCAATCAGTTTCGGGAACTTTACCATAAAACCGTCCTGCATGGCATAGTGCTGGCTGTCATACGCTGCTTTCAGCATTTTCAGACGCTGCACGTCATTGTCTGTCTGCATTTTTTCTTTTATCATCGGATTCCCAGTAGCCACAGCCTTTATCTCCGCATAGGAGAGGACTGCCTCGTCAATATCCTCACAGGTCCTTGATATGGATTTCCCTGTCATTACCTGTGAGATAAAGCGCTGCTTGTTTTCGACCAGCGCCCAACTGTATGCGTCAAAGGTCCCTTTTGTCACATAGCGGTACACGGCAACCTCATCATTCTCATTGCCCTGTCTGAGTCCCCTGCCCTCACGCTGTTCTATGCTTGAGGGTTTCCACGGGCAGTCGCAGTGGTGCATTGCCACAAGGTGCGTCTGCACGTTGACGCCGGTGCCGCATTTGTCCGTAGAGCCAATCAGCACCTTTTTTATGCCGGAACGCATTTCACGGAACAGGACGTCCCTCTGTGCGTCTGTTTTGGAATCGTGTATGAATGCGATTTCCTCCGCCGGAATGCCCTGCTTTACCAGTTCCGTCTTGATATAATTATAAACATCAAAACTTCCTATTTCATGCCACGGTGTGTTTAACATATCCCGGCTCCATGAACGTTTCGGCGTGCCAATATCCGAAAAGATAAGCTGTGTGCCTACTTTCCCCTCACTTTCTGCCTTACGGTATTCATACAGCACATTTTCCACCACTTTATTTAACTTGCCATCCACGCTCCCCGGTGCGTCCGGGGTTAAAAGCCTTGCATCTGTGCCTAACAGCCTTGCCTCATGGGTGATTTTAAGGAAATTGTCTACTTTCGGATCGACACCGCCGTCACGGATTGCCTCCGCCCGCCGGACAAAAGTTTCCATGACCTGCCTCACATACCAGTCCGGCTCGCTCTCCACGATGATATATTTCCCGCCCCGCAGTTCCGGGGCGTCAAGGTCCAGCATGTCCCTTGTCTGGATGTCCGCTGCCTCCCGGAAAATGTTCATCAGCTCCGGCAGGTTGGTAAATTTATTAAACCTTGTCTTGAACCGGAACCCGCTGCCCTCAACAGTAAGTTCCAGAGCCGTTGTCTGCTCCCCGAAATTAGCCGCCCAGCTGTCAAAATGGTAAATCCCAAGCTGCTCTAATGTGTCTTTCTGCAGAAACTGCTGCATGACGTACATCTCACACATTGTATTGCTGACCGGCGTCCCCGTGGCAAAGACAATCCCCCTCCCATTGTTTATCTCATTGACATACTGGCATTTGAGGTACATGTCCATTGCCCTCTGGCTGCCGCTGCCGGTTATCCCCGACACGTTCATTTTTGAAAATACGGCGAGATTCTTAAACGCGTGTGCCTCGTCCACCATGATGGAGTCAATGCCGAGTTCCTCAAAGGTAATGAGGTCATCCTTCCGCTCCTCATCCGCCATTTCCCGCAGCTGCTCCTCCATCCGCGTTCTCTGTGCCTCCATCTGCTTGACGGTCCACCGCTCCCGGTTGCGCTCCTTCATTTCCGCAATGGCAAAGCTGATGTCGTCAATCTGGCGGTTTAACAGCATTTCCCTCCTTTCCTTTGATACCGGGATTTTCTCAAACTGCGAGTGCGACATGATGATGCAGTCATAGTCCCCAGTGGCAATGCGGGAGATAAACTGCTTTCTCCTGTGTTTCTCAAAATCCCTCTCGGCAGCCACCAGAATGTTTGCAGAGGGATAAAGGCGCAGGAACTCACTGGCAGTCTGCCCGATCAGCGGCTTTGGCACTACCATGACCGTTTTGTTAGAAAGCCCCAGACGTTTCTGTTCCATACACGCCGCCATCATCTCAAAACTCTTGCCTGCACCCACGCAGTGGGCAAGCAGGGTGTTCCCTCCCATCAGAATCCTTGCAATGGCATTCCTCTGGTGCGGCTTTAGCCGGATATCCGGGTTCATGCCGGGAAACTGTAAATGGCTGCCGTCATACTCCCGCAGCCTTACATTGTTAAAGGTCTCATTATAATAACCGACATATTTATTCCTCCGCTTTGGCTCTGCAAATATCCAGTCCCGGAACGCCTCTTTTAACTGGTTCTGTTTTTCCCTTGCCAGCATGGTCTCCTTCTGGTTCGTTTCATAATGGTGCTTTCCCCCACCATCTTCAATCCGATCCCGAACCGTCACGGTGCGCAGGTTCAGCGTGCTTTCAAAAATAGTATAAGCGTCCATCCTTGACGTACCGTAGGTTTTGGTTGCCGCCACTGAAGTATTGTCTAAAGGTTTATTCTCAACAAACCATTCCATCCGGAACTTATTCAGCTGCACCTGTATCCCGGAAGAACCATAGTCATGTCTCCTCGCCTGCGCCCGTTTTGGCGTGTGCAGCGTTTCATAAAGGAATTTCTCATAGTCCTCCGGCTCAATCCATGTCGTGCCAATCCTCACATCTATCTCCCCGGCATCCAAATCCCGCGGCTGCACCTGTTCTAACGCTGCCACGTTATCCCCGAACAGTTCCGGGTGTTCGCCCGCTGCTGCTTTTGCCACACGCAGCTTGTCCCGGACATTGCCGGACAGGTACTCATCCGCTGTCTCCCATCCCTGGTTTTTATCATGCGTAAGGTATTTCTGCGGATTCAGGAAGATAACGCCTTTCAGCTCCTCAATCAGTTTTTCTCTCTTTAATTCTCCTCCGTCAGCCACAGAAAGGAGAATTTCTTCCTGCATATCTTTCTGCCTTTCCCTGAGTTTTTCTGCATATCCGCTGATGTCCGGCTCATAAATCTGCAGCATATACGGAAGATTGACGCCGTTGTACTCACATATGGAAAGGTTGAGGGCCTCCACCGCTGTCTCTGCATGGTCCATTTCCCTCCTTGCCCGTATGGTCTGTTTCGTAAACATATCCGCTTTGGTGACAGCGCCATTCTCCGCATCCACCATTTCCAGTGAACATAAAAGAGGGTAATCCTCGTCGTCCCGGAAGGCCCTCGAATTACCCTGTGAAGTGATATAACCGTATTTTTTTGTAAAGCTGTCATATATGGAATTTAATTCCCCCTGTGCTGCATTCAGTTCTTTCTCACTGCACCCGTTTAACTGGATGTCTATCAGGTGTCTGGTGCATTTCCGCAGTTTATCCATTCCCCTTATGCGTCCAAACACGGTATTTCCCACTTCCTGCCGGTGCATCCGTGAATCTTTCCGGTAATACAGTGCCCCATCCACAAACGTGTAGGTGTAATTCTTTACATCCGGATCAGCCGGTATGCTCTCCTCC
The DNA here is from genome assembly GCA_948688495.1 of uncultured Lachnospiraceae bacterium. Lineage (GTDB taxonomy): Bacteria > Bacillota > Clostridia > Lachnospirales > Lachnospiraceae > Petralouisia. The sequence continues at coordinate 22,147 of CAPQSW010000040.1, forward strand.
GGTTCCCCCTCCTGTAAGATTTCATAATCCGGCATCTGCACCAAAAGGCGGCTTACCGCCTGCTGCAATGCCCCATACAGGTCAAAATCTTCCCTGTCATTGACACATACTGTATATCCCGCATCACTGCCATACCTGCCGGTATCATACTCCATGCGGCCTAACATCATCTCCGGGTGTTCCACGAAATACGAATTGACAGGCACTCCATTTTCCGTCATGCCGAGGTGAACCCAGCCCGGCTCCGCCGATATTTTCCGTTCCCTTTTCTGGAAAAACAAAATATCACTGGTGACTTCCGTCCCTGCCTCTGCCTTGAAAGCGCTGTTCGGCAGCCTGACCGCCCCGGCAAGTTCCGCACGCTGCGCCAGATATTTACGGACACTGCTGTTTTTCTTATCCATTGTCCCTTTCGTGGTAATCACGGCAACAATGCCGCCCGGACGTACTTTGTCTATGGACTTTGCCACAAAGTAGTCGTGGATTTTGAAATTCTCTGCATTGTACTTCCTGTCGTAGACCTTAAAATCCCCGAATGGGACATTCCCCACCACAACGTCAAAAAAGTTGTCCGGGAAGTCTGTTTCCTCAAACCCTTTTATCTGTATATCTGCCCCCGGGTACAGAAGTTTTGCAATCCTGCCGCTGATGCTGTCTTTCTCCACGCCAAAAAGTCTGCTGCCCCATAGCTGCTCCGGCATGGTCCCAAAGAAATGCCCTGTCCCTACAGAGGGCTCCAGCACATTTCCTCCGGCAAAGCCAAACTGCACCAGCGCCTCTCCAACGGCAGCAGCTACCGCAGGCGGTGTGTAGAAAGCAGTCGTGACCGTTGCCCTTGCCTCCCGGTATTCCTCTGGGGTAAGGAGTTCCTTCAACTCCGCATATTCTTTCCGCCAGCTTTCGCTTTTTTCATCAAATGCCTGTGACGTGCCGCCCCACCCGGCATACCTGGCAAGGATTTCCTGCTCCTCCGGCGTGGCGTGCCCGTTTTCTGTCTCTATCTGCTTTAATGTTTTTATGGCATCCACGTTCCACTTATAGCGTGCCTTTTCCCCGCCGGTCTCCTGTTTGTGAATGTCAATGACATAATTATGGGGCTGTGGCAGCATTATATTTTCAGTTTCTGCTGCCGGAACCTGTTCTTTTTCTCTGGTGTCAGCAGACTCCGAAACTGGTTCTTTTTTCTCTTTTCCCTCCGAATCTTCATAAGCGACATGATAGTTATTTATTTTTTGCCGTTGCTCAAAACGCACGGCATCCGGCACTCCCATTTGGTCTGCCTCGTCAGGAATCGCATAGCTGTCAATCCCTGTTTCTTTATAATCAAAAAGAGAAGCCTGTCTGAAAACGGCCTCCCTTTCCGTACCAAATGAATTTAAGTCATCCTGCTCCCTGTCTAATTCTTCCTGCGTTTCTAATGAAATTGGTTTATCAGGTCGTGACGGATAATCTCCTCTGCCTCCATCATCCCCTGTTTCCGGATGCGTAACATCTCCATTGTGGATTCCGGATTCTCCGGCCTGTGGCTTTCCAGATACTTCTCCATGAGACTTTCCAACATCCGGCCTGCCTCCTCCTCCACTTCTTTCAGTTTTGGGTAGAGGTTGCCGAACCGTATCAGGCTCCGGTATCTCTGCGGGTAATTTTCCTCCAAATATTCCATCGCCATGATTCCGAACTTCCCTAACGTCCCTGTTTCCGTCTGTTCCGCTGCTTTGATGTCCGGGTACAGCATCCCGTCTGTCCCCTCGTGGTAACTGATTGCTAGTGCCATTCCTGCCTCCTTTTCCGGAAAGATTCTGCTGCAGATATGCAGCCCGCTTTCTTCCCTGTTCAATACCCATTATTTCACGGCCAATATTCCGAAGAACGGTACAGGATACGTCACTTACCAGAGTACCAAGTACGCTAATGCTGCCCTCATCTTTCACATTAACTATTGCACCTAAGTCCTGTTCTTCGCTGCTTAAGTCAAATCCGCATCTTGTCCCCACCGCATAGAAAATGCTGTTAAAAATCAATTTCTGTGCGGTAAGCTCTGGCGTTTCATTCTCTCCGCCAGTTATCTCACGTCCTGCAAGCATGGCGGCCTCGGCAAGCTGCTTACCGAAGTCCTCTTTTAGAATACCGCACACTTCTTGCTTTGTAAAGGCTTTCAGCTGCTTTAGCCAGCTTTTCCTGTCTGTTCCTAATACTTCCGCAATTTCTCCCCGTTTCCGGAGTGCCGACAGCAAATCCGGCAGGTTTTCCCCCTCCAAATCCCACGCCAGCTTTACGTTTTTCCCTCCGGTATCGCCAATGTCAAACACATAACGCATCCCCGGCTTTAATATCCTCGATGGAAAGATGGCAATTCCTTTACTGTCCCGTTTCACATGGCGGCGTACCTTTTTCCATGTATCATAATCCGCAACCAGCGTGGCAGACGGCCTCTGTGCATACACCATAAGCACATTGTCAAACTCATACCGATATATCCGCCCTGCCAGACGGCAGACTGCCTTCCAGTCCGCCTCAGTCTGCGTCACCCTGGAAACCACATCCTGATATATCTGGCGAGCCATATATTCTACTCCCATATACGCCCCCTATCTGCCCCCTGCTTTTGCCGGAAGATAAGAAACATCCTTAAAATCCTCTGCATCAAGGACTACCTCTGAATTTTTATAAAGCTCCATTGCCTTGTCAATGGCATCCCCAAGCGTTTCCGCCTCAATGTTTTCCACCCTCGACAATACCTCGCGGATTTCTATTGGAAAGCTGTCCCCTTTCTGATGGTACGGCTCACAATATTCTGACCTAAGCCCCACAAAGTCAATTTCCGACGGCGTGGCAGAAAGGTATACCCCATGCCCCCACTCAATGCCGGTCTCTGCGTTTTCCTTTGTATACTCCCCGGCATAAGGATAACGTGAATAACACTGCACGCCAACCGCCACCAGAAACTGCCCTGATGCCATATTCATCATCAGGAGGTTATTTTTGCTGTAGCGCTCCATCACTTTATAATCCGTTCCATTGAAGTTATGCAGGACTTCCCCCTGCTTAAACTCATGTTCTTCCTGTTCATAATGGAACATACAGCCCTTCATTCCACCGTTTACATCAAGGTTATATTCCTCCAATGCCCTCATGCACTCCTGGCTGCTTTCTTCCCTGTCAAACTGGAACTCCTTATCGTCATTGTAACTTCCGCAGAGAAAACACTGCAGTTCATCACTGCCGCTGCAGAACTTCGCATAAAAGCTTTTGTTTGCGGTAATATAATGCTCCGCCCAGCCTTCTCCTGGTGCTGATAACTTTGTGTCAAACAGCTCCTTTAACGTCTGTGCCGACTCCTCCCTTGATAAAGCAGGCACAAAAAGGTACTCCTCCTTATATTCTTTCAGTGTCATCAGCATATTTTTTTCGCTGCCCTTGATATTCGCTATCACAAGAACCATATCCTGTATTCTCATTTACCTCTCCTTTCCCAAAACGTCGGACCTGCTAATACGGCCTGGCATAAAATACAACTTTATTTGTTCGTAACGGATCAAGCGCAACGCCCCTGGACGGACTGGCTGCATGGACCATCTTCCCATCCCCCACATAAATCGCCACATGGGAGATATTACGAAACTCCCCATTCTCCTCATAGGAATAAAATATCAAGTCCCCCGGCTCCAGCTCCTTTTTATTGATTATCATGGCATTGACATAACAATATTTCCCCTGCTCTGCCGCTGTCGCCGGAAGGTCGATGCCGGCCTCCTTATATAATCTCTGCACAAGGGAGCTGCAGTCGTAATACTCCTCCTGGTACCGCTTGTCCTGGCTGTACTGGCAGCCTATCTTTGTCACGGCAAGTTCAGCGACCGTCTGTCCCCCTGCGCCTGCCGGAAAGCTGTCCTGCATTTCATCATCCATCATGGATTCCAGCCAGCCCTTTTGTTCCTCCGTTAATTTACCCAATGCAAGGTAATCTTCATAAGCCAGGTTGTGTACCAGCGTGCCGGACACCGTAACTTCCACGGTATTCTCGTTCCCCTCTGCCAGAAACGCCTCCACTTTCCGCCTTCCCCATGCCAAAGCCGCTGCATGGCTGTCAAAATAAATGTCAAAATCTGTGCCATCCCGGGCAAAGTTCCCTGTATCTTCCACCTTGTAAGTCTTTCCATTCATTACAATTTCTGTCCCCATCGGCACTTTGGGGCTGTGTGCATCCACCGCCAGCGTATGGCCTGCCTTTGGCACAGTGCCGGAGGCGGTATGCCCGCCTGCCCATTTCCCACAGCAGAGGGAACAGTTGCAGTAGCCCGTCGTCACCACCTGCCCCAATGACGCACCTGCCGGAATCTGCGTTTTGCTGCTGGAACTGTCACAGTAATTCATCTCGTCAAAAACTTCTTTCAGATGTTTCTTCCCCTCGTCATCCATGACATAAGCCGCCTGCCCGGTTCCGTACTTTACCATATATACCATGAGGGTATCGTTAAAATTCGATATGGGAACGCCATCCTCACTGTTCCGGTAAGTGATAACATAGCCCTGCTCCTCCAGTGAGGCAACCTGGCTGTTAAAATCCCGGTAATACTCGCTTAACACGGTCCGGGGATTGTCATACCCGGTGTCCGGCAGCGGAAAAAAGATAGCAATCGGTGAATTATAAATTGCCGCCAGTATGGCAGCCACAATAATTCCCACAACGGCAGCCACAAAAGACACGGCAAGAAGTAATGGTGTAAGTGCCGCCGCTGCCTGTTTTGCAAGCAGCAGGACAGCTGCCTTTGCCGCTGACTTTGTACAAGTTATCAAATCTTTCTGCTCCTGCCTCTCTGTCCGGAAGGCATCCAGAAATGTGTCAATCATACGTCCTTTGACAGCGCCATTGACCGAAGAACCTTTCCCAGTTTTCTTCTTTGCACTGTCTTTTTTTCCACTGTGCTTTCTCCCATTTCTGTCTTTTCCTTTACTGCCCCTTTCTCTGGCATGGTTGGAAAGCCCTGCCTCACTTCTGTCCGTGCGGACACGTTTTTTCTCCTCTTTCTTCTCATTTTTAGTTTTTTTTCTGCGGTACAGCTTTCCCGCCCCGGAAGTGATACCCATTGCCGGGGCTGCTGCTGTCGCCGCCAAATCAAGGCTTTCCTTTATCTCCTCGCCGCCTTCAACCTGTCCTGCCCCTGCCCTTGCCCCTGCTGCCGCCATAATTTTCAAACTCTGGTTACGGACTTTGACCGACCTCCCGGACTCCGTATATTTATCCCTAATGCCAATATGCGGCTTTCTTCCTTTTACGGCGGCAGAAGTGCTTTCCGCCTTTTTTCTGGTTACTGCCTTTTTACCTGTTTGCAGGTGCAGACGGGGCTTTCGCTTTGTGTGGATAACCATCAGTTTGTCATCCACTTTCCTGATTTTCAATCTTACCCAACCTCCTTTCCCCAACAGGGATATGCAGAAAGAACGCTATTTCTAGCGTCCTCTCCTGTCAAAACATCCTATTTTCTGTCTGCCATTTTCTCCAGCAAAACCTAACCATATATCATCCAGTCATTACCCGCTTTTTCCGTCTTCTGCGGCCCTGAAAAAAACTGCCCGCTTTCTGTCCTGCGGTGCTTTGGCTCATATATTTTCATTGGCGCATTATCCTCCCCAGATACATCCCTGTTGTCCGGCTGAAAGATATTTCCTGCCATTCCGATTTCCTCTGCTGCTAGTTGCAGCATATCCCATTCCAGCATAAAACCTCCTACCGGTTCTGTTTCCTGCTCTGGCATAAAGCCATCCATCGGCTCTGTTTCCGATTCCGGCATAGACAAAAAACCGGTGTTCCCATTATCCTGCAATGCCCCCTCCGCTATCTTCTCATGGAGGTTCGTGTTATACAGACGGTACAAATCCGTCTCCTTACTTATCCTGTTGTCAAAAGGAATGACAACACTGCCACACTTTAACAGTCCCGTTCCGCTTGATGAATTGCTGACAAAACGCAGCTGCGCATCCGACACGCCTATGGTCTCCGCCAGCTTTGCACTGTCCACATTGGACTGCTTTAACAGCACCACAAACTCACTGTTGGATAACAAAGTAGTGGCGATATAATTCTGTAACAAATCTGACACGTTCTGGCTGATTCCGGTACAGAGGCCGCCCTGCTTTCTGACCTTTTTCCACAACTGCTGTAAATACTTTGCACTGTACTCACTGCCAAGCAGCACATGGCATTCGTCAATATACAGCCACGTTGCCCTGCCCCGCTTTGCGTTGTCCAAAATCCTCTGCTGAATCGCCTCCATCATCACAAGCATTGCCACCGGCGCAAGCTGGCTCCCCAAATCCTGTATGCCGTACACCGTAAAACGGCTGTCCACATCCACGTTCGTGTGGTGGTTGAAGATGTTAAGGGAACCCTCCACGAATAATTCAAGGGAAAGTGCCAGCTCCTGCGCCTCCATTTCTTCCTGTGCCTTGAGAATCCGATAAAAATCTGACATGACCGGAACCCTCTGCTGTTTCCATGCCGCCATATAAAGGCTGCGGACACAGCGGTCAATGATGGAATGGTGTTTCTGGTTCAGGACGTTGCCTAACAGCTGGTCGCAGAGGGAAAGCATAAATTCCGACTTGTCAGCAATGGCCTCCCGCAGCCCTTTCTCATTGGTGTGTGCCATATCTGTCTCCAGCGGGTTGACAAAGTTTTTCGTATATGCTGACAGGTTCACAACCGCACCGCCGTAAGTCGCCGCAATGTCAAAATATTCATTCATCGGATCTATGACTATCACGTCATCATCCGTATTTAAGAACACGCTGCCCATCTCCTGCTTTGCAAAAAAGGACTTGCCGGAGCCCGGCACGCCGAAAATGAACCCATTGCCATTTATCAGCGTCTTCCGGTTCCCCACGTTGATGTTTTTGCTAATCTGGTTAATGCCGTAATAGTTGCCCCCGGCATCGTTTAATTCCTGCACATTGAAAGGCAACAATGCCGCAAGGGACTGCGTCAGCATGGTGCGCATGGTCTCCACCTGCCTTACCCCGATAGGAAGTGCAGTATTTAACGCCTCCCTCTGTTTCAGGTAGTGGGTGTCGATGATAACCGAATGGCGTTTCCCAATGGTCTCCACCGTCTCCGTCACGCTCTCCAGTTCCTCCCTGCTCTCTGCCACAAGAATAATGCTGACCGCCGCATAAAATAAACACTGGTCGTTTTCCCTCACGTCATCCATGATTTCCTCAATGTCTTTTTTCTCCATGCGCTTTGCATAGGAAATTTCCGAGGAAAAGTCATTGTTTTTGTTCCTTACCCGCTGCTGCCTGATAATGTCGCTCTCAATGCCGAGATATTTTTTCTGCAGTATCTTTGTCGTCAAATCTTTCGGCACCGGCACAACGTCAATGCTCACAATGGAATGGACAGGCAGTGACGTAATTTCATTAAGGAAACGGTCGGATAAGCTGCTGGGATATTTTTTAATGAACAGCGCCCTTACAAACTTACCCT
>CAPQSW010000041.1:0-527 GCA_948688495.1 uncultured Lachnospiraceae bacterium
GCCTTAAATTTGTGACATTTAGCCGCTTACCAGCCTGCATATCCAGAGTTAAGATACAGCAGACGTCCGTAAAAGCCGCAGAAACTGCGGAAAATCAGCGGCGGCGCTGTATTTGCCGATTTCAGCCCCTTTTTATGCTTTATGGGGAATTGTCTGGCTGGCACTGGAAAAAGCCGACACAGGGCGGATTACAGCCCCATTTCCCCCGGACTGCAAATATCAGGGCTTTGGATGGGGGTTCTGGCTCCCTGAAGCTGGCATCCGGCACAGTCCGTAATCCTATACATTTACGGACTGTGCCAAAAGCTACAGGAACTGCGTCCGTAATCGTGCCAGTTTGGGTTTCCGGACGTTCGCGGCAAGGACATGGGATTTACGGACTATTTTATATAGTAAAAACAGGAAGGAGCGGTTTGTATGGCAAGTAAAATATTTGGGTATGCAAGGGTGTCCACTGCCCGCCAGAAAGAAGACAGACAGGTGGAGGCCCTCTTGGGGTATGGCGTTGACGGGCGCAACATCATCAT
>CAPQSW010000041.1:642-27378 GCA_948688495.1 uncultured Lachnospiraceae bacterium
GCTGTCCAGAAGGAAGGAGGATATCAGGTCAGAGCTGGAAGAATTGAAACAGGCGGGAGTCCGTGTAAAAATACTGGACATCCCCACGACCCTCACAGATTTCCCTGACGGTCAGGAATGGGTGATTGAAATGGTGAACAACATACTGATAGAAGTCATGGGCAGCATTGCACAGGAGGAGCGCAATAAAATCCGCCAGAGGCAGCGGGAGGGCATCGCTTCGGCAAGGTCAAATGGCGTTGCATTTGGCAGACCGCAGGTTGTGAAGCCAGAAAACTGGAGTGAAGTCATAGGGCGGGTGGAAAATGGGGAGATAACTTCCGTACAGGCAATGGAAATCCTCGGCATGAAGAAAACTTCCTATTATAAACTTCGTAAACTGGACATGGCGCAGAGCAATATATGACGCAGGAAAGGAGACGGCATATTTATGGAATTGATGAAAGGGAAGCAGAGGAACCCAGAAAGGATAAAGCCGATGCTGGAAAAGTTGGAAGAAGCGTGGGCATTAATGTATGGTTTTGGCAGGCTGTGTATTTAGAATTGGGGGTATCGGCAGAGCCTGAAAAGGCGGTGTGCAAAAAAAGTGGGTACGTGTGCGGTGCATAACTGATGAGACAGCCCATTTCAGAGCAAAGGCAGAAATTTTTTGACGAGAACTGAAAATTACGAGATTTTTTCTGAGGCAGAGTATTGCCTTCAAATAATTTTGAAGGAGGGACTCTGCCATGAAACAGAAATTTATGACAAAGGGCCAGGCTGGTGTGCATACCAATAGTAAGGAAGAAACAACAGAGGTTATTTCAGCGATGCCGGAAATTCCTTGCCAGCGGGCAGTATCAGCTACAAAAGGAAACATGAAAATCACAATTACATATCCAGAGAAGGGAGATGCCGGAGAAGCGGAACTTGTAAAAGAAGTGCAGATGATGATGGAAACAATTATTATGCAGCAGATAAAAGAAAGTAAGGGTGATGTAAAATGAGTAAAATGCAGAATGAATATATTGTCAGAATGTTATTAAGGGTTTCCACTAAGCAGCAGACAGATGCAGAAGGCGACCTGCCGACTCAGCGGAATCTGGTAAGGGACTATATTGAAAAACAGGTAGGCTGGAAGCTAGATGAAGAGAAACCAGAGTATTTTGAAGGGGGTATCTCCGGGTTTAAAAACTCCGTGTCTGACCGTAAAGCGTTACAGGAAATATTAGAGGACGCCAAAAGTAGAGAATTCCATATTCTGGTGTGTTACAAGGATGACAGGCTAGGCAGACGGGAAGATGAAATTCCACAGTATATTAAGAAACTTGCGGAATATGGCGTGTTGGTATATACAGTAAAGGATGGTCGTATCACGCCGGAAACCCATGCGGACGATTTGCTGACTTATATCAGATACTGGCACGCTGAGGGAGCCAGCAGGGACACAGGCCTGCGGGTAAAGGATGCGGCGATAGAACTGGTAAAACAGGGAAGAAATCAGGGGGGGAATGCGCCTTTTGGCTATGAATTGGTTTATTCGGGAGAACTCAGCAAACACAAAAGGGCGTTAAAGAAGAAAGTAATTGTGCCACAGGCAGCAGAAGTTGTCCGCTTTATGTATGATTTGGCATTAAGCCATGGGTATGGGGCTTATAAGATTACGAAACAACTGAATAAGGATGAAGCGGTGCGCGCCATGTCTCCAAATGGAAAGGAATGGAAGGCTGTTACAGTCAGCGATATTTTGAAGAATCCCATATACACAGGGTATGAAGCATATAACAGGCGCACCCATGAAGGGGAACATTATAAAAAACTGGACAGGGAACATTGGGTATTGTCTGAGGAACGTAAGGAAGAACTGGCAATTATCGACCTGGACACATGGGAAAAAGTGCAGAAAATACGGGAAAGCCGCAAAGAAAAGTATCAGGGGGAAAGAGAACAGGAAGAAAACGTGCCAACATGCACCACAGGCTCCCTTGCGCTACTGGACGTGGCATACTGCGGATGCTGTGGGCGCAAGTTGACCAACGGAAGCAAATATAATTACTGGCAAACTAAGGCAAAAGAAAAAAGAAGCAGCATTGTGCGATATTACCGCTGTCAGACAAAACATCAGGGAGGTTCCTGCACTGGAAAAGGTTCATACAGGGCAGACAGCGTAGAACCGATAGTTTTTGATTATATAAAAGACTATCTGGAATCCCTGGAGGATAATGGAACGGTTGTGGAAAAAATTAAGGAGACCGGCAAAAAGCAGAAACGCCAGAAAAAAGAGAAAATCCAGAAACTGGAACAGAGCCTGAAAGAAATCCAGAAGGATATTGACACGCTCAAAGGCAATCTGCCCAAAGTATTGAGAGGGGAAATGAAGCTCCCGCCAGAATTGTTCTATGAGCAGATTGAGGAAAAAGAACACAAAATGCAGCAGGCGCAGGAGGAACTAAAAGATTTAAAAGCGGTAAAAGAAAAGGAAAGTCAGGAGGATTTAGAACTGGAGTATTTCCTTGCCCAGGTGCCAAAGTGGAGGGACGCTTTCGACCATGCGGAAGTCTCTGCAAAGAGAATGGTAATTGATAAGCTGATAAGCAGGATTGACATAAAAGAAAATGAAATTTCCATTGAGTTCCGGGTAAATCTGGATGAATTTTTATCCCGAAAAACTATATACCAAAGGGTACCGTAACAAAGGCTATGATTTTACCATCACTTCCTCCACGGCATACGACCACAAATGGGTATATGGCAGGAATTATTTTCAAAGCATTTCCAGGGTAGTCGATGAAATGTTTTCAAATTTCCTTTCCCGCCCCAATGTGCGTCAGCCTATCCTGACGCAGTATTGTGACGGGCAGCGCGTTACCTGCCCGAACTGGCTCAGCCAGTGGGGATCAAAATATCTGGGAGACCAGAATTATTCAGCTATCCAGATTCTGCGCTATTATTATGGCAATGATATGTATATCAACGAGGCGGAGGAGATTTCCGGGATTCCTGCATCATGGCCAAGGGAAAATCTGCAGATTGGTTCCAGTGGAGATAAAGTACGGCAGATGCAGGAGCAGTTAAACAGGATTGCGCAGGTTTATACTTCCATTCCGCGGATTAGTGCGGACGGTTCTTATGGGCCGGCAACTGCAGAGGCAGTACGCAGATTTCAGTCTGTATTTGGGCTGCCCCAGACCGGAGTGGTAGATTATCCTACCTGGTATAAAATCTCAGAAATCTATGTCGGGGTTACAAGGATTGCAGAATTGAACTGATGACAGGCAGATACGTTTCGAATATATATTTAGTTTCATGATATTCTCAGACGTTTTCTGGGTATACTTTATATAGTATAAACGAGAAGGAGGCATATATCATGAAATTTTACAAATGCGGCGAATGTAGAAGCATAGCCATGGAAATTGTGCCTGGAGAGTCCGCCAGCGGCAAAGTGTTTGAGGAATTGAAAGCAAATACTACGGACGCTTCGGGGGAAAAGCATGTCCCGGTAGTAAATACTGATGGCAAAAAAGTGCAGGTTAAGGTAGGGGAACTGGAACACCCGATGCTGCCGGAGCATTATATTATGTGGATATTTCTGGAGACAGAACGGGGCGGCTGCTTAAGGCTTCTTTCTCCTGGCGACAAGCCGGAGGCTGAGTTTGAGTTAGAAGATGGCGATAAGATTGTTGCTGTCTATGAGTACTGCAATCTGCATGGGCTTTGGAAGGGTGGCTGTTGATCAAAACAGTATCATTTGCAGGATTCGAAAGAAATTTTAAAAGGTAGTTCCAATAAGGCGGGTTTTGTGGTAAAATACCATCTGAATTAGAAGAAAGGAAGGTATATAAGGCAAAACCTGCCTTATAGTGATGGAGGATATGATAAAAGTAGTGAAGTTTGGAGGAAGCTCTCTGGCGAGCGCCGGACAGTTTTCAAAGGTCGGGAAGATTATCAAGTCAGATGAGAGCCGCAGGTATGTGATTCCGAGTGCGCCGGGGAAGCGTAATGCCAAAGACACGAAGGTAACGGATATGCTGTATAAGTGTTATGCACTGGCAGAAGCGGAGGAGGACTTTAAGACTGCTTTGCGCAAAATCAGAGAGCGCTATGAGGCAATCATCAATGGCTTGAATCTTAATTTATCATTGGATAAAGAGTTTGAAACGATTGCAGAGAATTTCAGGAATAAAGCAGGAGAAGATTATGCGGCTTCCCGCGGGGAATATTTAAACGGGCTTATTATGGCGGATTATCTGGGGTATGAATTTATTGATGCAGCAGAAGTTATTTGTTTTGACAAGGACGGGGAATTTGATGCGGAAAAGACCAATGAGGTTTTGTCAGCACGTTTAAAAGACTGTGAGCGGGCCGTGGTTCCTGGGTTTTACGGGGCAAAAGAGGATGGCAGGGTAAAGACATTTTCCCGTGGCGGTTCAGACATTACCGGTTCCATTGTGGCTAAGGCGGTCCAGGCAGATATTTATGAGAACTGGACAGATGTGTCCGGATTTCTGATTGCAGATCCACGGATTATTGACAATCCTAAGGTGATTAAAGTAATTACTTATAGAGAGCTTCGGGAGCTTTCCTATATGGGAGCTACCGTGCTGCATGAAGATGCTGTATTTCCTGTGCGCAAAGCGGGAATACCTATCAATATACGCAACACGAATGCACCTGAAGATGAGGGTACGCTGATTGTAGAGAGTACCTGCCGCATGCCGGATTATACAATTACTGGAATTGCAGGAAAAAAAGGTTTTGTGGCGGTGAATATTGATAAAGATATGATGAACTCGGAGGTTGGATTTGGGCGCAGGGTATTAGCTGCTTTTGAAAAGTATGGTATTTCCTTTGAGCATCTTCCCTCTGGAATTGACACGATGACAGTATTTGTGCATCAGGAAGAATTTGTGGGAAAAGAGCAGCAGGTCTTATCTGCGATTCATCGTTTTGCACAGCCGGACAGTATAGAGTTGGAAAGCGACATCGCATTGATCGCAGTGGTAGGACGCGGTATGCGTTCCACCAGGGGAACGGCGGGACGGATTTTCTCTGCGCTTGCCCATGCGAACGTAAATGTAAAAATGATTGATCAGGGCTCCAGTGAGTTAAATATTATTATTGGTGTAAAGAGTTGTGATTTCGAGGCAGCAATCAGAGCGATTTATGATATGTTTGTATTGACTATGTCCTAGGGAGTTCTTATGAGTCCAACAGAGAGGAAACGTTTTATAGCGAAACATGTCAGGGAACTGTCAGAAGGCGGGAGAATGCAGGTATCCCGTAATTTTATACAGCACGGAAATACCTCTGTGTACGACCACAGTATCCGTGTGGCATATTACAGCCTTGGCCTTGCGGAACGCCTGCATTTGCGGAAACATATGCGGGAGCTGGTTCGTGGGGCTCTTTTGCATGATTATTTCCTATATGACTGGCATGAGAAGGACAAGAGCCACAATCTTCATGGATTCCGTCATCCTTTTACGGCGCTTAGGAATGCGGAAGCGGATTTTTCACTCAGCAGGAGGGAGCGTAACATCATTCTACGTCATATGTTTCCGCTGATTCCGCTGCCGCCTTCCTGTCTGGAAGGATGGATTGTATGCCTGGTGGATAAAGGATGTTCCGTTTATGAGGTAATAAAATGACAGAATATAATCGTAAAAAAGAGATTAAATGGGATAAACTGGATAATACTGCAAATGTCTTCCCGGTAATAGCCGGGGAAAGTATGACAAATGTTTACCGGATTTCTGTGACCCTGCAGGAGGAAGTGAAGCAGGACTTGTTACAGGAAGCCCTGGCGCGTGTATTACCTTGGTTTGATGTGTTCAAGGTACGCATTCGTTATGGTGTATTTTGGTACTATTTTGAAACAAATCAAAAGCCGGCGCCGGAGGTAAAAAAAGAGTACCGTTACCCCTGTCAGTATATTTCACCGAACCGCAATCGGAATTATCTGTTCCGGGTAAATTTCTACAAAAACAGAATTAATTTAGAGGTCTTCCATGTTCTGACGGACGGCATGGGAGGCATTACTTTTTTGCGGGAATTGACGTATCAGTATTTGCGTCTTTCACACCCGGAACTTAGGGAAAAGCTTGGGGATGGACTTTGCAGCGATACTTCCCTAAACCGTGAGGACAGCTACCTGAAGAATTACAAAAAAAGCCACAAGAAGGGTTATAAGACGGCACGTGCTTTTCAGGTTAAGGGGGAGAAGTTACGTTCATTGGAGCTGGGAATTATGCATGGTTATATGCCTGTTTTGGATTTAAAGGCAGCCTGCAGCAAATATCATGTGTCTATTAATGAATATCTGGTGGCAGCCTTTTTGTGGAGTATTTACCAGGAATGTCTGCAGGGAATGCCGTCCAAACGTCCAATCAGCGCATGTGTACCGGTAAACCTGCGTCCATATTTTAACTCCATTACCATGAAAAATTTCTTTGTCATCGTGTCGGCAGTTTTCCATCCACGGAAGGAAGGGTATGATTTTTCGGAGGTTGTACAGATTGTGGCTAAGAGTTTGCGCAGCCAGATTAGCCGGGAGAATCTTGAGAACCTTTTTGCCTATAATGTGTCGAATGAGAAGAATTTTATTTTGCGCGCAGTGCCGCTGTTTATCAAAAATATAGCGATCCGCTGGGTATACCATAACAGCGCCCGGGCAAATACGACTACGGTTACCAATATTGGGAATATTCAGGTGAAAGAAGAATACAAGAAATATATCAAAGGATTCAGTGCGATGTTGTCTATGTCTGAGGGGCAGAATATCAAAGGGACTATCTGTTCTTATGAAGATACGCTGGTGTTTACTATCAGCAGCAATCTTGCAGATGTGTCAGTGCAGCGTGGATTTTTCCGAAGGCTTGCTGAAGACGGGATTCCAGTACAGATTGAAACGAACGGAGTGTATGACGAATGAGAGAATGTAAAAAATGCCATGTGGAGATTTTGGATGATACAAGCGTCTGCCCGCTCTGCAGCAGTGTTCTGGAGGAATCTGGGCAGGGAAAGTGGCGCAATGGCTATCCTGATGTGAAGGCTGTCTCCAAAAAATTAAGTTTTGTGGTGCGTCTGTATAGTTTTCTGGCAATTATTGTGCAGACCGTGCTGGTGATTATCAATTATCTGACTTACAGGGGGATATGGTGGTCTGCGATCAGTGGAATTATTATCCTGTATTTTTACATTACTCTGAAATATTCACTACAGAAAAATAATGGTTATAAGACAGTGATTTTAGTACAATTGGTCGGTGCGGTGATTTTAATGATTGCTGCGGATAATATTGTGGGGTATCAGGGATGGTCCATGAATTATGTACTGCCCTGTGCCATTTTACTGTTAAATGCTACCATTGGAATCCTGATGATTATAAATGCGTCTAACTGGCAGAGCTATCTTTTGATGCAGATCCTGACGGTGCTTTTATCTGCCGGCTGTGTGCTGTTCTGGAAATTTCATATAATTACCAGTCCGATCCTGACGTTTTTATCCCTTTTTGCATCGCTTAGCATGCTTTTGGGGACGCTTATTTTTGGAGAACGGAAGGCAAAGACGGAGCTGAAGCGACGTTTTCATGTGTAGGAGTGGAAGTACGAAAGGAGAAAGCCATGCAGGGAGTCAGTATACAGGGACGGGTGATCCGGGACATGATTGCTCATGTAACGAATGATAATTTGATAGGAAGAAAAATTAAGACTGGGGAACTCAGAAAAAAGCTGGTGGAACCTAGGTGGAGATGTCCAGAGTGTTTTTCCATGGCAGAAATAAAATTGCCCCTGTTTCAGATGGAATATCTCTGCCGAAAAGAAAATCCAAGGACAGATTATGTCATCCTGCAGCTTCATGGCGGCGGTTATATTGGCGCTATGCGTAATGCCTACCGTACCTTTGCGGGTCTGTACTGTGAGGTCAGTAAAGGAATGGATGTCCTGACGATAGATTACAGGGTTGCGCCTGAACAGCCATATCCGGCAGCACTGGAGGATGCGGTAGAGGCTTATGAATGGCTGAAAGCTGCTGGATGGCGAAGCAGGCAGATTATAGTGGCGGGGGATTCGGCGGGAGGAGGGCTTGCACTTGCATTGTGCATGTATTTGAAGGATCATAACAAAAGGCTGCCAGGCGGGCTCATTTTGATGTCGCCCTGGGCAGATATGACGGCGAGCGGACCTTCCTATGAAGATAATTATGAGTGTGACCCATTGTTTGGCAATACGACAGACAGTCTCATTTACAACCGGGATTATGCAGGCATGCATAACCTAAAACATCCATACCTCTCCCCAATGTTTGGAGAATATTGGGGATTTCCGCCTATGCTGATCCAGGCTGGTTCTATTGAGATGCTGCTTAGTGATTCCATTGGTGTAGCTTACAAAGCGAAGCAGCAGGGAGCGAAGGTGCGCCTGAGCATCTACGAGGGAATGTTTCATGTGTTCCAGATGGGCATGATGATGATGCCGGAATCAAAGAAGGCGTGGAGGGAGATTGGCAGGTATCTGGAAGTGGTGACAGGGATATAGTCTTTCGCAAAACCAATCAGACTTGACAAGCAGGGAGCCTAAAAATTATAATAGTATTGGCAGAAATCGGATAAAGAGAAAGGTGATACATATGAGAAGAAGAAAACAGATTATGGGTATACTCTTATCATGGGCATTCCTGTTGGGAATTTTCCAGTTTATGCCAATTGATATAAATGGGGAAATGGTATTTGCAGCAGCCGTTCAATCCAGTGATAACAGCTTGTCTTCCCTGAGCATTTCACCAGGGTCACTGTCCCCGGCATTCCAGTATAATGTTGTGAATTATACGGCATCTGTAGATGCTGATGTTACAAGTGTGGATGTAAGCGCTCAATTATCCAATGATACTGCAGTGATAGAGTCTGTGTCAGGAAACACGGATTTGCAGCCTGGGGAGAATTTGGTCAGCATTGTAGTAAAGGCACAGGATGGTACGCCTGCAACTTATAAGATAGTAGTAACCAGAAAGGAAGGACAGCCAGGGGCAGGCGCCGCGGAACAGCCGGATGAGGCAGGGACTGCCACAGCAGAACAGCAGCCACAGGGAGCAGAGACGGATCATCCGGGAGGCATTACGATTGACGGGCATCCATTTAACCTGTCACCGACAATTGCAGCAGAACTTGTACCGCAGGACTTTACCAAGGAGACGGTATCCTGTCAGGGACAGCAGGTAGAAGGTCTTTCCTTTGAAAAGTCAGAGTTGACGCTTGTTTACCTGACTACGCCAAGTACGGAGGTGAAGAATACACTTGCCGTATACGAGGAGGCAAGCGGAAGTTTTTATCCATTCCGCATGATTTCATTTGGTGAGAGCAATTACTTAATCATATTAAATCCGCCAGCAGAGACGGATCTTCCGGCACAATATACGCAGGAAGCCAAGACAGTGGGCGAATATCAGAATGTTCCGACCTATGTCAAAGAGGCTGCCCAGGAGGCGGCAGAAGATACAGCGCCTGGTTCTGACAAAGCGGGATTCTCTTTAGTATACGGTATCAGCAGTTATGGAAATAAAGGCTGGTATCAGTATGATGCCCTAGAGTCCACATTCCAGCGTTATGTCCCGGCAGAGGAGGCGGCACAGCCTGTGATACCGGAAGATGGAGGCCAGGAAGATGTTATCGAGCCTGGGGCGGAAATGCAGAGCTTGCAGAAGGCATATACAGATATGGAGGAACAATATAATAAACAGAAAGATTCTTCCCGCAAGACCATAGCAGTGCTTACATTTATTATTGCAGTCTTGCTGGTTGTCGTGGTGAATCTGCTGCTTCGCGGAAGGAAGGGAGTAGAAGAACTGGAAGATGATTTTGATTATGACGAGCTGACGGAGAAGGTAAGGGAACAGGTGAAAAGCGCAAGGAGGACCCGCCGTGAGGAAAGCGGGCTTGGGACAGGTATTATAGAAGATGATTCCGGGGATTTCTGGGAAGACCGTACGGTGCCGAAGGCAATTCTGAAACAGCAGACAAAGACCATACCGGAGATTGATCCAAAGCAGCAGATGGAAAGCGGGCAGAGGCCGGTGAGAAAGCAGAGGCTGGAAGGAAGACAGGAAGCGAAGGCAGACCGGAAGCTTCAAAGAAAGCAGGAAGCAAAGGCAGACCGAAAGCCGGAAGGGAAGCAGGAAGCAAAGGCAGATAAAAAGCTGGAGAGACGACAGGAAACGAAGGCAGATAAAAAGCTGGAGAGACGACAGGAAACGAAAACCGCAAGACGGCCGGAGCCTGTCATTGAGAGGCACACAGAGCCGGACGCCAGGCTGGATGAGGATTTTGAGGTCATAGATTTAGAAGATTTATAATCGTTTAGCAGGAGGAAGCAATGCATAAACAATATACAGGACAGGCAAAGAAAGCAATTGAGCTTGCAGGAAAGCTGTCTCGGAAACTTAAACATAACTATGTGGGAACAGAGCATATTCTGGCAGGGCTCATTCAAGAAAAAAATGGTGTCGCAGCACAGATACTGCTGGAGAATCAGGTGGAGGAGAAGAAACTTCTTGAGCTGATTGAGGAGCTGATTGCACCAGGAGAGGGAATTGTACTTCTGGATGGGGACGGCTATTCACCTAGAACCCAGCGTGTGCTTGATACTGCAGAAAAAGAGGCGGCGCGTTTTGGCAGTGAGAAAGTTGGAACCGAGCATTTACTGCTGGCACTTTTAAAAGAAAATGAATCTGCTTCTGTGCGGCTTTTGAATACCATGGGAATCAATTTACAGAAATTATATATTGAGCTTTTGGTAGCGATGGGACAGGAAGGAAGCTTTTCCAAAGAAGAATTAAAATCTGCAAAGGTTCGGAAGAAAAACCTTGAGGCAACGCCGGTTCTGGACCAGTATTCCAGAGATTTGACCCGGCTGGCGCTTGAAGGGAAGCTTGACCCGGTGATCGGGAGGAAAGATGAAATACGGCGTGTAATTCAGATTTTAAGCCGTCGGGGGAAGAATAATCCTTGTCTGATTGGAGAACCCGGAGTTGGAAAAACTGCCATTGCGGAAGGGCTGGCGCAGCAGATTTCTTTAGGAATTGTGCCGGAGTCTGTAGCAGGGAAACGCGTCATCACACTGGACCTTTCCAGTATGATTGCCGGTTCGAAATACAGAGGGGAATTTGAGGAGCGAATTAAAAAGGTTATCCGTGAGGTGACCGGGGCAGGGAATATTCTGCTGTTTATGGACGAACTGCATACAATCATTGGAGCAGGAGGGGCAGAAGGTGCCATGGATGCTTCCAACATCTTGAAGCCATATCTTGCCCGAGGGGAGTTGCAGTTGATTGGTGCAACTACTGTGGAAGAATACCGCAAGTATATTGAGCGGGATGCTGCATTAGAGCGGCGTTTCCAGGCGGTGGAAGAACCGTCTGTGGAAGATACGATTGAGATTCTAAAAGGACTGCGCAGATTCTATGAGAAGCATCATCAGGTTGTGATCACGGATGAAAGCCTTGAGGCTGCGGCAAGACTTTCGGAACGGTATATTTCAGACCGTTTTCTTCCAGATAAGGCGATTGACCTTATGGATGAGGCGGCAGCCCGGGTACGGCTGGAAGGCGTGAAGTCTTCCGCACAGATGCAGGAGATTGCAGCGGAAATTAACCGTGTGACAGAGGACTTGGAAGATGCCATTCAGGATATGGATTTGGAGCTGGCATCTAAGTTACGCAAAGAAAAAGAAGAATTGCAGAAGGAATCCCAGAAGCTGCAGAAGAAAGCCAAAAAATCCCTAAAGCAAAAGAAAGCAGAAGTGGGGGAGAATGAAGTTGCGGAAGTAATTGCGCAGTGGACGAAAATTCCGGTTAAGAGGCTTGCAGAGGAGGAGAGTGCAAAGCTTAGGAAGTTAGAAAGTGTTTTGCATAAACGTGTCATTGGACAGGAGCAGGCAGTCAGTGCTGTGGCAAAAGCTGTACGCAGGGGAAGGGTAGGATTAAAAGATCCGAATCGTCCCATTGGCTCCTTCCTATTCCTGGGTCCTACCGGAGTTGGCAAGACGGAGATTTCCAAGGCGTTGGCGGAAGCAGTATTTGGAAGTGAAGAATCCATGATACGTGTGGATATGTCAGAATATATGGAAAAGCACAGTGTTTCTAAGATGATTGGATCCCCGCCCGGATATGTGGGCTATGATGAGGGTGGACAACTGAGCGAGAAAGTAAGGCGCAGCCCATATTCAGTAATTTTGTTTGACGAGATAGAGAAAGCACACCCGGATGTATTCAATATTTTGCTGCAGGTATTGGATGACGGCCATATTACGGACGCCCAGGGGAGAAAAGTAGATTTTAAGAATACCATTATTATCATGACCTCGAATGCCGGGGCGCAGTCGATTATTGAACCAAAGGCGCTGGGTTTTGCCTCTGTGGAAGATACAAAACAGGATTATGAGCGGATGAAAAGCAGTGTGATGGAGGAAGTGCGCAGGATTTTCAAGCCTGAATTTCTGAATCGTATTGACGAGACAATTGTATTCCATGCATTGACCAAAGAGGATATGAAGAAGATCGTATCGCTGATGACAAAAGCACTTGTTGCGCGCTGTAAAGAGCAGATGGGGATTACGCTCCGCATTACTGGAAACGTTAAGAGCCATATCGTTGAGACGGCCTATGAGCCTAAGTATGGCGCACGCCCGCTGCGCAGGAAGATTCAGAATGAGCTGGAAGATGGCCTTGCAGAGGAAATCCTGGCTGGCAGGGTGAAACGCGGGGACAAGGTAGAAATTATAATGAGCAATAAAGAAATAAAATTTAGTGTCGGCGAAAAAGGATAGGCAGCCATGTGATTGCGAAGCAATTTAGGTGGAGGGAGTCAGTATGAAGAACGCAGGAAAGTTAAAGACGGCAATAATCACAACAGCGATTGTGGTACTTTCTGCCATATTCTATTATTTTGGCGCGGCAGGGCTCTGGGATATTGGTGTATCTGACAGGCTGAATCAGCAGGAATCGGTGACGAATAAAAAGATTTATATTATCGGTATTGATGATAAAACTTTAGAGCAATATGGTCCGGTCAATACTTGGAGCCGGGATATTCCGGCAAAGCTGGTGGAAATGCTGAATACAGAAGCAGCAAGACCAGCCGTTATTGGATTCGATGTAATCTACAGTGAGCAGGCAGACGAGGAAGCGGACAAGCATTTTGCGGATGCATGCCAGAAAGCCGGGAATGTCGTTGTGGCACAAAGCTTTTCCTTCAAAGAAATGCCAGAAACAGATGCAGATGGAAAGGTCACATATAATCCTTATCACGTGGATTATATTATAAAACCTTATGAGAGTCTTAAAAAAGCGGCAATCAACGGATATGCCAATACCACCGTCGATGCGGACGGATACGTGCGCCAGGCGATGGCATATATCGATTACGAGGGGGAGCGGGCATACAGCCTTTCCTCCCAGATTTATAAGATTTATCAGGAGAGCCGGGGAGAGGAAGCAGTGTTCCCGGCAACCTATGGGAGAAGCAACCGGTTTTATTTTACATATTCAGGGAAACCAGGCGGTTACAATGTTGTGTCTATGGCGGATGTGCTGGATGGGACAGTGGATGCAGGTATTTTTAAAGATGCAGTCGTGCTGGTAGGGGCATACGCTGTGGGAATGCAGGACTCTTATACGCCTGCGATTACGCATAACAGCCAGATGTATGGAGTGGAGATCCATGCAAACATTATCGAGGCGCTTTTGGAGGGTAAGACGCAGATACCATTTTCCCCATTTATCTATGCGGTTGTTGCAGGAATATTGTGCGGGGGATTCTTTGTGGCTGCAGGCAGGTTAAAGATGCTGCCCACGGGTATTTTATTTGTTATTTTGACGGTGTTTGATGTTGTTTTTGCAAAGCTCATATACCAGAAAGGGAGTATTGTCCCGGTGATACTGCTTCCCATTGTGCTTGCACTCATTTTTCTGGCAAAGGTAATTCAGGATTACCTTACGGAAATTATGCGCAGGCGGCGGGTGGTGAATGTGTTTAAGCAGTATGTAGCGCCGCAGGTTGTTGATAAGATTAGTAAGGACAAAGATTTTGAGCTGGTGCTTGGCGGGGAGAACCGCCATATCGCGGTATTGTTCGTAGACATCCGTGGTTTTACTACCATGTCAGAGAGTATGCAGCCAGAGGAAGTAGTGGAAATCTTAAATGAATATTTAAGCCTTACCACAAAATCCATATTTGATAATGGAGGAACCCTTGATAAGTTTGTGGGGGATGCTACAATGGCTGTGTTTAATGCCCCCTTTGCACTGGATGATTATATATTCCGTGCGGTCTGTACGGCATGGGATATGAGGGCAGGCGCAGATGCGCTTGCTGATAAATTCGAGAAGCGTTTTGGAAAAAGCGTCGCTTTCGGAATCGGTGTCAACTGTGGGAATGCAGTCGTTGGAAATATTGGGTGTGAGTTCCGTATGGATTATACGGCAATCGGAGATACCGTTAATACGGCGGCGCGCCTGGAGAGCAATGCCAAACGCGGACAGATATTGATTAGTGAAGAAGTTTATGAAGCAGTGAAAGACAGGGTAAGAGTAACGCCAATTGGCGAGATTCCGTTGAAAGGAAAGAGCAAGGGCGTATTTGTATATCAGTTAGACGAGGTGAAGAAGTAAATGAGCAAAGCATATATTATTCCAGACAGGGCAGAGATGGAAACTTCCCTCAGGCTTGCAGAGGAATATGGCTGTGCATTTGAATATAATGATTTTTATATACCTTCCGTGCTGGATGACCGGAAGAAACAGGAAGAAATAATAGAATTATATGCAAAGTACCGCAGTGATTTTTCAGAGGATACCATGCATGGAGCGTTTTTTGACGTGACAATACACAGCAGTGACCCGTTAATCCGGGATGCATCCATTTTGCGGGTGCGCCAGTCCATGGAGATTGCAAAGCGCATGGGGATGAAAGGCGTGGTGTTCCATACTGGGAGACTGGCAGGATTCCGCAGTGAATCTTATTTAGAACTCTGGCATGAGACAAATCTCCGCTTTTTTATGGAACTTGCTGAGGAATATCCACAGCAGCAGATTTATATGGAGAACATGTTTGACGAAGCGCCGGATGTTCTGGCGAGGCTGGCGGATGCAATGAAAGAAGTAGAAAACTTTGGCGTCTGCCTGGATTATGCCCATGCAGCGCTGACCGATTGTTCACAGCGGGAATGGGTGCAGGCGTTGGCGCCATATATCCGGCATATGCATGTAAATGACAACAATTTCAGTGATGATTTGCATCAGCCGGTGGGGGATGGACAGATTGACTGGAAGGAGTATGACAGCCTGATGCGGCAATATCAGATAGCGTCGACCGTGCTGATAGAAGTAAGAAGCTGCAATGGACAGGAAAAGTCGCTGCAATATATGGGTCAGCATGGAATGTATCCGTTTCATAAGGGCTAGACTATAAGAGAGATAAAGGAGAGATTAGATGCATTTAGAATATGAAGATTTTAAAAAGATATTGAATATTGGCATCAATCTGTCTACCGGCAGGGACAGGAATGAGATTCTGGCGTCCATTCTTGAGAGCGGAATGGAGATTACAAATTGTGATGCAAGCACACTGTATTTATATGAGAATGGTCAGTTGACGTTCAAAATTATGAAGACGCTTTCTATGGGAATCAGCAGGGGCGTAGATGGTGAGGCTATTACGGATATGCCTCCAGTTGCCATGAAGGAAGAAAATGTCTGCGCTTACACGGCGATTCACAGGGAGATTGTCAATGTACCGGATGTGTATGACAGCGACCGGTTTGATTTTTCAGGTCCGAAACAGTACGATGCACTGACAGGTTACCATACAAAGTCACAGCTTGTCATTCCGCTGGAGAATAATGAGGATGAACTGATTGGCGTATTGCAGCTCATCAATGCCATGGATGGGGAAGGGAATGTGATTCCCTTTGAAAAGCAGTATCATATCATTATTCGTTCTCTTGGTTCGATGGCGGCAATTGAGCTGACAAATCTTGCATATATGGAAGAACTGAAAGCGCAGCTTTTTTCTTTCGTGGAGGCCCTCACGACAGCACTGGATGAGCGTTCCCCCTACAATGCATCACATACAAGGAATGTAGCCAGATATTCGGGAATCCTTGCAGATTATATCTGTGAACTTTATCAGCAAGGGGAATGTGAAGAATATTTTGATCAGGATAGAAAAGAGAAGCTGCTGCTTGCGGCGTTGTTGCATGATATCGGCAAGATTGTTGTTCCTCTGGGTGTTATGGATAAGGCAACCCGTCTTGGTGAACATCTTGGGAAGGTGGAGGAACGGTTTAGGCTGCTGGAATCCCTTTATGAGGTTGACATGCTCCGGGGAAGAATTACGGAAGAAGAATACGAGTATTACATCGCAGATTTAAAGTCTGAACTTGACTTTATACATAAGATAGATACGGTAGGATTTCTGGATAATGAAAGTTATGAGCGGGTTTGCCGACTTTCTATGAAAAAACATATAAAAGAAAATGGAAAAGTGACGAAATATATAACAGATAAGGAAAAAGATTGCCTGAGCATCCGTCAGGGTACGCTTACCGTGGAGGAACGCGAGGTAATGAAGAATCATGTGGTCGTGACGGAAAAGATTCTAAGCAAGGTACGGTTTAATAAGAATTTTGCTATTGTACCAAAATGGGCGGCGTCCCACCATGAGTTTTTGAATGGAACCGGTTATCCGAAGCAGTTAACGGCAGAGGAGCTGGATTTGGAAACGCGCATTTTGACTGTAGCAGATATTTATGATGCTTTGACAGCAATCCGGCCATATAAGACAGCAATTCCTGATGATAAGTCTATTAATATGCTGAAACGTATGGCAGAAGAAGGAAAGGTAGACAGCCAGGTTGTTGGCTGGCTTTCACAGGCATTAAAAAGGAGGTATGAGTAAAATGAAAGTGAAATGGAAAGGATGGTTATCTCTTTGTCTCGCATTCGTGCTTGGCCTTGTTATCCTGCCGACAGCGGTAAGTGCAGATAATGAATTTGACAATTTAAGGCTGTATACAGGCGCTGCGAGGGTAACATCAGACATGTATGTATCTGATGATACGGGAAAGTATGTAGAGAGTGTAAATGAGAATTGTCCTGTTGGCTACAAAAGGGACGGTTACCGGATCTGGCGGTTGGATGAATACAATTATACGGTTGCCAGCAAATGGGTGAGTGACAATACGTCTGAATGGTCTGCAGCTATGTCAGGTTATTTTGCCCCAGAAAACATTATCCTTGCACCGAACTGGGTACCGGAGTATTCCGCAAATCCCATAACAGCGGAAAATCCCACGGTGGTAATCGGTGATGGCAGCGTGCAG
This sequence comes from uncultured Lachnospiraceae bacterium, assembly GCA_948688495.1. Lineage (GTDB taxonomy): Bacteria > Bacillota > Clostridia > Lachnospirales > Lachnospiraceae > Petralouisia. The sequence goes on from CAPQSW010000041.1 coordinate 17,997, forward strand.
GACAGTGAAGGTTTTTATTATCAATGGTTTCATGAGTATAAGGTAGTGGGTGCAGACAGTTATCAGGAAGGTATGGAGCAGATGAAAGCATCCAATAGCGTGAATGCCTCCTATAGCAGTGAAAATGGAAAATGGACCGTTGGAGGCGAACAGTCCTATATGGAGCTTATGCTCGCCTTGCAGCCTGGAGATGTCGTGACAGTGAGGGAGATCGGAAGCGGTACTGACCCACAGAATTATTTCAGCGGCTACCTGAAAGGGGGAGCGGGTTCTACATACCTGGAGAGTTTTGATCATAGGAATGATGTTTTCTATGCGACAGCGACAATAAGCGGAAATTATATTCTGCACATGCAGAATAATATGAATCCAAACAGTCTGCAGGTTTCTGTTGCTGTGAGCCGTTACGAAGCAGAGAATGGGGAAGTAGGCACGAAGACTTACAGTGGTGAGCCGGGAACTTACTGTTGTAAAGTAAGTTATATAAGAAATGGAAGCAGTATTTCGTTTATGACAAATTCTGTAAAAGTTGCAGGGACAGAGGAGCCGGGACCTGGAACGGAAGAACCGGGACCTGGAACGGAAGAACCAGGACCTGGAACGGAGGAGCCGGGACCTGGAACAGAAGAACCGGGACCTGGAACAGAGAATCCAGAACCCGGAAATAAAGAATATGCACTTACAAAGGCAGACGGTCTGAAGAATGGAACATATGTTTTGAAGAGTAACGGACGGGAAGTGCAGAAAGTGGAACAGGGACATACAGTTACCGTAGAGACTTCACCGGCGAAGGGTTACAAGACGGCAAGCGTTAAGTATTGGAAGACGGATGATGCAAATGCCGGGGAACCGGTAAATGTTCCGTTAGGCAGCGATGGAAACGCAAGCTTCCTTATGCCGGCCTATGATGTCACGGTTGCTGTTACGTTCCAGGCAGGAACGCCGGATATACAGCCAGCGCATCCGCCCAAGATTGAGATTACTCTGGATGGCACGTCACACACATGGAATGCATTTCACAGCAAGGTGTCATTTGATTTGATATATAATAAGGCGAAACAGTTTAAAGTGAAGGTGACAGACCAGGATAATGACGTGGATGAGAGTACAATCAAATATTATCTCACAGACAGCAATCCTTTCCAGCAGAATAAAGATTATACAGTGGAAGAAATTGAATCTGTTCTTTCAGGCAAATGGCAAGATAAGGCAGATACAGTGAATCTTGACAAAGATGGAAAATATGTGTTATATGTAAAAGCCAGCGACAGCACAGGACATGTGGTATACGCCAATACGCAGGGAATTGTGATTGATACTACGGCGCCGGTAATTTCCGGTGTGAAGAATGGCGGCACATACTATGGAAAGACGACGTTTAAAGCAACAGATGCGTATCTTGACAAGGTTACCATAGATGGGAAGAAAGTACAGCCGAAGAAAGGCGTCTATACGATCAAGCCGGATAATGCATCCCACAAGATTGTTGCAGTGGATCAGGCAGGCAACCAGATTTCGTGTAAGGTGACAGTATATGAAACGTGGATGCGCGATGGAATCACGAAAAACGGGGTCTATGAATTGAAGAAGGGAACTGCTTATAAACTGGGCAAGGGAAAATGGAAAATCGTAGGAGATGATACTGTGTATAAGGGTGGAATGACATTCTATGTACCGGCTGACGGCGACTATGATTTTCAGAAACAGTAGGATGGGAGGATTATCATGCAGAAATCAAAGGGAATAAAGATAGCTGCCCTCCTTTGTGGAGCAATCGCAGCTATCACAGGAATTGTACTGGTAGTCAGCCATATGTTGGGAGGAGAGGAGTTCTACCGCTCTATTCTGATTTATGAGCTGAATGGGACAGCAAGTATTGAGCGTGAGGGCGCTGGGGAAATCAATGCGGCGGAGGATCTGTATCTTGAATCAGGAGACAGGATCAGTGTGGCCGAGGGCAGTTCCATGCGTCTGAAATTGGATGATGATAAATATCTCATGGTAGAGGAAGAATCTGTTCTTTCTGTTGAGGCGGCAGGTAGTGAAGAGGATTCCAAGACGAAGATTCAGTTGGAGGAGGGGGCTGTAACGAGTGAGATTCAGAATCCTTTAAGTCCGGACTCCAAATATGAAGTTAACTCACCAAATTCTGTCATGGCGGTGCGGGGTACAATTTTCCGAGTGGAAACAACGGTCTTTTCGGATGAGGATGTTTCTACCAAAGTATCTGTTTTCTCAGGAAAAGTCTCGATGGGCGCACTTCAAGAGGATGGATCGGTAGGAGATGAGATTCTTATCGGTGCGGGAGAAGAAGCAGAGTGTGACGGTGGACTTATTTCTGGGACAGTTCTATCAGAGCCGGCAGAGATTGATTTCCAAAGTCTCAGTTTACAGGCGTTGGAGTTCCTGACAGATCTTGCAGAACAGGATGCCCCAATTACTGGAATTTCCAAGGATGAGCTGAGCGCGCTGGTTGAGGAGGCCAGGGCTTGGGAGAGTGAGGATGAGGAATCCGATGACGAGACCGAAGAAGAAATGGAGGAAGCGGAGGACGCGGATATAGACGAGGAAGATATGGATGAGCCTGAGGATGAAGAAGATGATGAGGAGGATAGTCAGGCCGATAAAACAGCATCTTCAGGGAACAGCAATAACAACACAGGGACGACCCCGCGGACACCGACGAATCCGGGAACAATACCACGGAGTCCGTCTAATCCAAGGACACCGTCGCCAAATCCAGGAACAACCCCACAGAACCCGCAGAATCCGGGAACGCCCCCACAGAATCCGCAGAATCCGGGAACAACCCAGCAGAATCCGGGAACAACCCAGCAGAATCCGGGGACTCCGGGAACAACTCCGCAGACAGCGGAATATACCGTATCATTTATGTATAACGGTACGGTATTTGCAACACAGACAGTGAAGGAAGGCGAATGCGTTACAAAGCCGTCGCTAAAGCCAGAGGCGTCTGGAACATGGGATTTTGATTTTTCAACAAAGATTAAGAAGGACACTACCATTAAGTGGAAATAACAAAATATAGCGAAAGCACGGATGGCAACAGGAGGAAAGAAAAATGGCTGTAGTAGAAGAATTGATCCGCACCGATAACAACGAGGCGCTTAGCTTTGGAAATTACAGGCTGGATACCAAGTCAAAGGCAGATAATTTTGAATTTGGCGGGGATCTGTATAAGGTCAAGACATTTAAGGAGATTACCAAGCTGGAGCGCAATGGTATGTTTGTGTATGAATCCGTACCAGGAACTGCGGTAAACAGATTTATGGTGACAGATAACGGTGTAACATTTCAGGTAGAAGGACCGGAAGATGCACAGATTACATTGGAGTTGGAGGAGCAGACACAATATAAGGTTTTGGTCGACAACGTTGATGCTGGGCAGATGAAGACGAATCTAGGAGGAAAGCTCAGTCTTTCTGTGGAATTGAACGAGAATAAACCGGTTACGGTCAGGATAGAAAAGATTTAAAAATAATTATAACAGAAATACCTCGCAGTTTATCTGCGGGGTATTTATACTGAGCGTCAAATAAATTTGCTGCCCAGTATAAATAGATGCGTACAGCCGCATAAGGAAATATGCCATGCTTATATTTGAGAAAGGAGTTTTAGCGGAATATGGCGAAAAGCAAAAAGGTCAGCGTGTATTTTTGCCAGTCTTGTGGATATGAGTCTTCAAAATGGATGGGACAGTGCCCGGGATGCAGAGAGTGGAATTCATTTGTGGAGGAAGTCGTAGAGAAGAAAACTGCAGGAAAGGTAAGGAGCGTGCCGGGAGGGAACGAACAACTAAAAACGGCTAAAATATCAGAAATTGACATGCAGACGAAGGAAAGGATGCAGACTGGATTTGAGGAATTGGACCGTGTGCTGGGAGGAGGTATTGTTCCCGGTTCCCTTGTACTTGTAGGCGGAGATCCTGGAATCGGCAAGTCCACATTGCTCTTGCAGGTGTGCAGGAATATAGCAGATATAAAGGAAGTATTATATATATCCGGCGAGGAATCCTTGCAGCAGATTAAGATGCGGGCACAGCGGATAGGGCAGTTTTCAGATCGGCTGCAGTTATTTTGTGATACAGGCTTGGAACGTATAGAGCAGGTTATTGAGCGGGAGAAGCCTAAGGCGGTGGTCATTGATTCCATTCAGACGATGTACAGTGAGGATATTGGCTCAGCGCCAGGGAGTGTATCCCAGGTGAGGGAGAGCACCGCCCGGCTGTTACAGATTGCAAAAGGAATGGAAATTACGGTCTTTATTGTTGGGCATGTGACGAAGGAAGGGGTGGTTGCCGGACCGAGGGTTTTAGAACATATGGTAGATACCGTACTTTATTTTGAGGGAGATCGTCATGCTTCCTATCGGATTTTGCGGGGAGTGAAAAACCGTTTTGGATCTACGAATGAAATTGGTGTGTTTGAAATGCAGGAGGCAGGGCTCCGGGAAGTAAAAAATCCGTCTGAGTTTATGCTGAATGGAAAGCCAAAGGGAGCATCTGGCTCCATTGTCGCCTGTTCTATGGAGGGCACGCGGCCAATTCTGGTGGAGATCCAAGCATTGGTCTGCCACAGTAATTTTGGAATACCGAGAAGGACGGCGGCGGGTACGGATTTGAACAGAGTGAATCTTTTGATGGCAGTGTTGGAGAAAAGAGGGGGTCTTTCGTTGTCAGGATGCGACGCTTATGTTAATATTGCAGGGGGAATCCGCATGAATGAGCCGGCAATGGATTTAGGGATTGTCAAGGCGCTCGCCTCCAGTTTTCGGGATAAACCCATTGACGAAAAGCTTATCTGCTTTGGTGAAGTAGGATTAAGCGGAGAGGTACGTGCGGTGAATATGGCACAGCAGCGTGTCTCAGAGGCAAAAAAGCTGGGATTTACGTCTTGCATGCTGCCGAAAGTAAATGTTTCGGGACTAACAGATACGAGGGGTATTAAGATTATTGGTGTAGACAATATCAGGGATGCAATTCAGGAGACCTAAGGAGGGAATGGATATGGATAGAACAGAGATTTTTGCGAAAGTGGATCATACACTGTTGACACAGACTGCAACATGGGAGGAAATACAGGAGGTTTGTGATGATGCGCTAAATTATCGTGCAGCCTCCGTGTGCATTCCGCCCTGTTATGTGAGACAGGCAGGTGAATATTTGAAAGGAAGGATAAAAATTTGCACGGTAATTGGTTTTCCGAACGGTTATCATACTACGGCAGTGAAAGAGTTTGAGACAAAAGATGCTGTTTTAAATGGAGCGGATGAAATTGATATGGTAATCAATTTAGGCTGGGTAAGAGCTGGACGGTTTGATAAGGTGGAAGAAGAAATACGTGTAATTAGGAAAGCCTGCCAGGGTAAGGTTCTAAAGGTAATTATTGAGACATGCCTGTTGACGGAAGAAGAAAAAATTAAAATGTGTGAAGTTGTGACAAAGACAGGGGCTGATTTTATTAAGACATCCACAGGATTTTCTACTATGGGAGCGACCGATTCAGATATAGAGCTTTTTAAAAAGCATATAGGCGAGGAGGTAAGAATCAAGGCGGCAGGAGGAATTTCTAATTTTAAGGATGCAGAAAGGTTTGTCCGCCTGGGGGCGGACCGGCTGGGAACCAGCCGGATTATAAAACTGGCAAAGAATGAAGCCCATTAGAGTAAAATAAAATGCATTAGAAGTAAATGTTCTATTTCTTGTAAAGTGCGCGGATGGAGTTTAATACACATAACATGGCAACACCGCTGTCAGCAAAAACTGCCATCCACATGGATGCGTATCCGGTGAGTCCCAGTACCATGACCAGGGCTTTGACTGCCAATGCAAATACGACATTCTGCCATGCAATCTGTGTGGTCGATTTTGCGATGGAGATGGATTGGGGAACAGCCTCCATGTTGGAAGTCATAAAAACAACATCTGCGGCTTCAATAGCTGCGTCTGCACCGCTGCCCATAGCGGCCCCGACATCAGCCCCGGCAAGAACAGGGGCATCATTGATACCATCGCCTACAAACATGACAGAACCGTTTTTGTTACGGATTTCCTGAAGTTTTGATAACTTATCTTCTGGAAGCAGACGGGAATGCACTTCGTCAATTCCGGTTTCTTTTGCCACTGCCTGTGCGCTTTCGGGCGAGTCGCCTGTCAGCATGGCGGTTTTTATATTTAACCGTTTTAAAGAAGTGACAGCATCTTTGGATTCCGGTTTAAGCGTATCGGAAATCAATATCCAGCCAGCCAGATTTCCGTTTATTGCTACAAGGACTTCCGTGCCATATTGGGAGTTTGTGTTTTCTGGAAGGTGGATGTTACATTTATCCATGAGCTTTCGATTGCCGACGAGTATGGAGCCAGCCGAAAGTTCTGCTTGGATGCCGTATCCTGCAATTTCTTTGAGCTCTATGGGATTTTCCAGCGTAAGATTTTGTTCTTTTGCGGCAGCAGTAATGCTGGCAGCAATTGGATGGCTGGAATGCTGTTCGCAGCTTGCACAGAATGAAAGCAGGTCGTTTTGGCTGTAAGTTCCAAAGGGTACAATCTGACAAACGGCAAAGTTTCCTTTTGTGATAGTTCCAGTTTTGTCCATAACAACTGTGGACACATTTTTTAAAGCTTCAATGGATACCCCGCCCTTGAATAAAATACCCTTCTTGGAACCGGCTCCTATGCCGGAGAAGAAAGCAAGGGGTACGCTTAGTACCAGTGCGCAGGGGCAGCTAATGACAAGAAACGTCAAGGCTGTATATATCCAGTGCATGAAGTCCCCGGTAATTAGTGATGGAAGAATGGCAGTAGCAAGCGCTGCAAGCACGACAAAGGGCGTATACACTCTGGAAAAACGTGTGATAAAACGGTCAATTTTAGGCTTGCTTGCGGCGGCGTTTTCCACAGAATCCAAAATCCTGGTTACCATAGAGTTTTCTAATGTTTTTTCTACGCGGATTTTTAGCTGTCCGGAAGTGTTGATGCAGCCGGAAGTTACTGCGTCGCCTACAGCGGCTTTAACTGGAACAGGCTCACCGGTTATTGGCGAGGTATCCAGCCGGCTTTCCCCTTCTATAATAATGCCGTCCAGAGGAATACGGTCTCCTGGCCGGACAAGCAGCACATCATCTGGCTGTGCATCTTCTGCCAGAATCGTTTTTGTCGAGTCGTGTGTGACAAGGTTTACTACTTCCGGACGCAAATCTACAGCATCCATAATTTGAGAACGGCTGCGGGAAACAGCTATTTCCTCAAAATATTCTCCAATTCGGTAAAACAGCATAACACCTACGGCTTCGGCAAAGTCTCCGATGGCGAAAGCGCCCAGTGTAGCAAGGCTCATCAGGAAATTTTCATCAAATACCTGACCTCTGGTAAGATTTTTAAGCGCGGTGAGTACAATTTGTCCTCCCAGGATTACATAAGCAATTACAAAAAGTATGGAGGATATGGTCGGATCACCGAGGGCTGTCTGTTCTAAAATTTCACCGGTAATAAAAAACAGGGCGCCTAAAATTATAGAAATAAGGTCCATTTGCTGTTCGCTTAATTTGCCTTTTTTTTGGATGGTCTCCTGAGTCTGCAGCGCCTTTTTTCCTTTTTGATGGTCCTGCTGTTTTGTCACAGTTACTCCCGGCTCAATGGATGAACATATTTCCTGAAATTTCGCAATTAGTTCCGTTTCTTTTCTGGCGGCTTTTGGGGTCACAAAGACGCGGAGCTGTTTCGTTGTAAATGTTAAAGTACATGCATTTACTTCCGAAAGCTCGTTAATACGGCTTTCCATTTTTGCAGCACAGTTCGCGCAGCCGAGATTTTCTACCAGGCATGTAAGTTTAACTCCTTGTGGTAAAAACGCATCTGGGCGTTTAGGCTGTGCGTGGTGTTCGTGTTCATGCTCGTGATCATGTCCGCAGCAACAATTTTCATGATGCTCATGCCCGTGTTCATGTTCGTGTTCATGCTCGTGATCATGTCCGCAGCAACAAACTTCATGATGCTCATGCTCGTGGCGGTGTTTATGTTCGCGGCAGTTGTCCTGGTTTTTAAAAATGTTTTTATTGTCTGTTTCACTCATAACAGTGCCTCCCTCTTTATATTATGGTGAGAAATAGTGTTCCTATCCTTACACCTATACAAATGAATAAATGTTCATATGAATATTAAATCATATTTATAATGGATCTGTCAAGAGGAAAATAGGTATTTTTTAAAAATCAGCCTCTTAAATTGTGTTTAAAAATTTAAGGCTGAATAGTTGCAAAAAAGGTGTATAATGTATAGGAAAGCAAAGAGCCGCGCCGCCATTGTAGAACTATTAGAGGTGACATGCTGGCACTGCAAAGCAGCCGGGGAATGAAAGCGGTTTTGCTGCTGTATGAAAACAGAGGGTGATCTCACAAGGGAGGAAAGATGAAAAGAATACGCCGAAGCATTAGAATAAAGACGAAAGAGCAGTTAGACGGTATCCGGGAAAGCGGAAAACGTAATATTGAAATACTGGACACAGTGGCAGATAAAATCCAGGCAGGAATGACAACTGAGGAAATAAATGAAATTGTTTATGGAAAGACAAGGGAATTGGGAGGTATACCTGCTCCCTTGAATTTTCAAGGATTTCCCAAAAGTGTATGCACTTCAATTAACGAGCAGGTATGTCATGGGATTCCTTCAAATAATATTATATTAAAAGAAGGAGACATCATAAATGTTGATGTTTCTACAATATATGAAGGCTATTTTTCGGATTCGTCCCGCATGTTTTGTATTGGTAAAGTGTCGCCTGAGGCAGAAAGGCTGGTGGACGTGACCAGAGAATGTATGGAAGAAGGGATAAAGCAGGTTTATCCGGGGAATCGGTTTGGAACAATGGGGAATGTTGTATACCGCCATGCAAGAAAAAATGGATATACCGTGGTGAGACAGATCGGCGGCCATGGGGTTGGGATAGAATTTCATGAGGAACCATTCGTAAGTTTCGTTTCCAAGGCGGGAACTGGGGAAGTATTTCAGCCCGGAATGGTATTTACCATAGAGCCAATGGTAAACCAGGGACGAAATCAAATCTACATAGATGGGAACAATAATTGGACGGTTTATACTTCAGATGGAAGGCTGTCTGCCCAATGGGAAGTTACGGTGGCTGTGACAGAAATGGGGTATGAGATTATGGCATATTGACTTGTTATCGAAATTCCAATATTTTTGTCAAAATTTGTTGACAAGGGAAGATGAATATGATAGGATAATACTCGTTGTTGAGGAAAGCACTGATAAGTTTTTATAAGAAAATAGTAAAAAGTGCTTGACACCCACAGACAGTTATGATAATATATACAAGCTGTCGCGGGAAACAGACAGCAGGACCTT
>CAPQSW010000042.1:0-5930 GCA_948688495.1 uncultured Lachnospiraceae bacterium
TGTTAAAGTCGAATTTTGTCAATTCATTTTGTCTTTTTTTATAAAAGAATTTTTGTCAAAAAACTATGAATTGTGTAACAACTATCTCCATCTCAATACACCGGTCTCTCCCATTGATAATGTTCCATATCCACATATCCATCCACAAACTTCACCCCTTCTGCCATAAGAAGCTCAACCTGTCGGTTCCTGCCCCCAAAGGCAAATGCATCAGAGACCCTCCCCTCTTTATTTACAACACGGTAACACGGGATATTTTCTGGATCAGGATTTACATGCAATGCATACCCCACAACCCGCGCCCATCGTTTATTTCCGGCAATTGCCGCCACCTGCCCATAAGTTGCCACCTGTCCGTAAGGAATCTGCTTGACAACCTCATATATCTTTTCAAATGTACTTTGCTCCATAATAAGTCCTCCTATAAAATGAAAAAACCGGATTACAGTAATCTGTAATCCGGGTAGACACTTAGTATTTTTATTAGAAGATTCTTCTCACTGCAACAATCGCACGATAGTTTGCAGGGGATGTATACTTGATACCTGTCGCCTCAGTACTTGCATGTACAATTGTGTTATTGCCTACATAAATTCCAACATGTCCACTGTAGCAGACAATGTCTCCAGGCTGCATAGCTCCCGGGTCAACACCATAACCAACACCTGCCAGTGCACTGGAAGAATGCGGAAGTCCTACACCAAATGCTGCATATACGCTCATAACAAATCCAGAACAATCTGCTCCATTTGTCAAGCTCGTCCCACCATATACATAAGGATTACCTACAAACTGGCAAGCATAATCAGCAACTGCCTGTCCATTTCCACCACTTGGCGGAGCATAACTCCTGCTCGGTGCGGAAGGTGCGCTGCCGCCTGCGGAACTGGAAGAACTTGAGGAACGGCTGGATGCTGCTGCCCTTCTTGCTGCTTCTTCTGCTGCCAGTCTTTCTTCTTCTTCCTTCTTGAGACGTGCTTCCTCTGCCTCTTTGGATTCTGCTACTATATAATGAGTGCTGCAGTCAACGAAGTCTCTGGAAACCCAGCCTTCGCCTTCTTCAATGGATACCTTAACCCAGTCTCCCTTTTCTTCTACTACTGTAAGTTCCTCACCTTCCGGTACTTGTCCAAGAAGCTCTGCCTCCGTGCTTGCGTCTGAGCGGACATTCAAAGACTCTGTCTTAACATCAGCCACACGGCGTCCTACAGACTTTGCTAACTCTGCATCCCCCAATACCAGGAACTCTGCCTTGATGTAGCCTTCTACATCACCGGAATGAATCTTATACCAGTCTCCCTCTGTTCCGAGTACGGTACATGCAGAATCATTATATAATTTTCCAAGTACCTCTCCGTCTTCACCTGCAGTAGAACGGACATGTACATAATTATCAACCTGAGCAATTGCTATATCGTCATATTCTGACTTCACAACTTCTTTCTTATTCTGTGCTACCTGAGCAGAAGCATCGGAACCTTTCCCCAAAGATTTCGCAATTGTTTCTGAGATACCAGCCGTAGAGCTTGTCTCATTCTCAATCTGTACTTCATTCTGTGCTGCAGAAATCAGGCTTCCTGCACCCGCATTCAACGCTGCATGTGATACGATAGAACTGCTGGACAATACTACTGCCGCTGTCAGACAACATGTAGTTGCTCTTCTGATTGAATTTCTGTTCATCTTACCCTCCATTTTATCCTTTTTATTGTTACAAATTCCTATCGGAATTTCTCATTTGTTACAATTTTATTACAGGACTAATTATAGCAAAGGGTATGCACTATGTCAACCATAATATTTTACAAATTTGCATCTCTATTTACACGTGTTCTGTTAATAGTGACAACATCATTCGCCGCTGAGATATCGTTCCACGGAAGCAACCGCATTCGCTCCGTCTGCAGCCGCCGTAATCACCTGCCGGAGCTGCTTGGTTCGCACGTCCCCCGCTGCAAATATGCCGGGGATATTTGTTTTGGCATCCTCCCCCGCGATGATATATCCCTGCTCATCCTGCGCAACAATTGCCTCGGCGGCTATCGTATTCGGCTGGATTCCCACTGCAATAAACACTCCCTGTACCGCAATTTCATGTTCCGTTTCGTCTACATTGTTGCGCAAAAGCACCGAAGACACCTGTTCCTCTCCGCGAATCTCCTGCACTATGCTGTTTAATACCAGTTCAATATTCTCTGTCTCCTTCACGCGTTCCTGCAGGATTCCTGCACCACGGAACATCTCTCTGCGGTGGATAAGGTACACTTTCTCACAACTCCTCGCAAGAAACAGGGCATCCTCTAATGCTACGTCCCCGCCGCCGACCACCGCCACATGCTTTCCACGGAAAAAAGCCCCGTCACAGGTCGCACAATAGGAGACACCCATTCCCATAAACTTTTCTTCCCCCGCAACTGCGAGCTTCCGGTGCCTGGCCCCGGTAGCAAGAATCAAAGCCCTGGTTTCATATTCTGTCTTGTCAGTGACCACCAGCTTCTTATCTCCCCGGACCCGTATTTCTTTCACCTTTTCGTTGACAAATTCCGCCCCCAGGCTGTCTGCGTGGGCACGAAACTTCTGTCCAAGCTCAAATCCGCTGATTCCCGGCAAACCCGGGTAATTGTCCACCTCATAAGTATCAAGTATCTGTCCTCCGCTGAAAGGCTTTTCATCTATTACAAGTGTGTGGAAGCAAGCACGCTGCGCATAGACAGCCGCACTCAATCCTGCCGGCCCGCTCCCTAAAATAATAACATCATATAACATAAACCTGACCTCCTAAACTTTTTATTTCCTTTTGCATTTTTCCCCTTTTCGTGCCATAATGAAAGTGCGCTTTGCGACGCGTATCGTTACCGTATTAGGTAAGAAAGGAGGAATGTGCAATGGATATTGCTTCCTTATCAACTGCTTTAAGCATGACGCAGCTCAATGGAGATTTTGGCGTTCTCATGCTAAGCAAACAACTGGATGCGGCAGAGACTATGGGAGAATCCATGATCAAAATCATGGAACAGTCCGTCACCCCTCACTTAGGAGGAAACGTTGATATTTCTCTCTAAGCACATCCGACAGGCAGGAGCAGATTACCACAGTAATCTGCTCCTGCTTTTCATAGACCTCAAGACATATGCTCCAAATAAATGGATAATCCCATAAACGCAAACGCAATGAGAATCCCGATTATCAGCGGAACTGTAATCAGTCGTTCCTTCGTCCCCTTACGAAACATACCCTTAACATATGCCCAGCGGCCATTAATCTTACTAATTGCCACATAAAGTCCAAAGGCAGCGGCTGTAGTTCCAATCGCAACCATCGCCCACATCATAATCCCCATCGCAAACATCATAAGCTCACTGCCTCCCATATTGGAGGCAAGGCCTCCCAGTTCCACCTGCTGCCCTGCCGCTTCCGGGGAAAGTCCTACCATTTCATAGAGATACGGCAATAGAAAACTGAGAACCACACTCGTAAAATTCAAAGTAAAATGTGCCAGCATAGAGCTGAATATACTTCCTGTCGCTTCCACTAGGAATGCCAAATATACGCCCAGTGCAAAAGCATACATAAATTGATTCAAATTTAAGTGCATACAGCCAAACAGAAAAGCGCTCAGCAGAATTGCTGGGAGCATTTTACTTCTCCGGTATGTCCCAAACAGCACGCCGCGAAACATAAATTCCTCCACGCATGCCGGCATAATTGCCATAAACAATGTGCTCAAAATAAAGTTCTGTCCCTGCATCAATTCCATCACGTTGGCTGTCCCTGAAGTGGAAAAAAGCATAGATATGGCATTTAACACGATAATCAAAGGATACATTAAGTATGTACAGATTATCACCAGTATAACCGTCACAAAATTGATCTTACGATACGGAATAAACTCCCGTATTTTTATCTTTTGCCATTTACAGTAAACAAAACAGGGAACAAAGATCAATGCCTGCGACAACAGCAGCGAGGCGTAAATTGGCAAATCCTGCAACACCGGAAACACGGATGTCAAAAAGCTAAATCCAAGGCTCACTCCAATATAAACAACAATTACTGTCAGAAATAAACGGTTTACACTTTTGTTCTGCACCATAGTAACCCCCTATACCTTTCGGATATTCTTATCTGTGATTTCAACCTTATGCTCCTTGTACAAACGCCCTACCGCACGTTTAAACGCATTTTTACTCATCTTCATTTCCCGCATGATCACCTCAGGGGACGCCTTATCATTAAAAGGCAGGACACCATCATATTCCTCGAGCACCTGCAATATCTGCTGTGCATCTTTATCCATCTGCATATAGGCTTTCTCCCGCAGGGTCAAATCGAGCTTTCCATCCGGCTTAACATCTGTAACCCGCGCTTCGATACAATCTCCAATTCTTAGAAAGCTGTGATCCTCATGCCGTGGAATCATTGCCGAATATTTATCGTCTACCGCTACAAAAGTGCCAAAATCGTTACCAAACTCATAGACACGCCCACGGACCATATCACCTTTCTGGTGGGGCGAATCCATCCTCAGCAGCTCATAAAGGTCCTTCATACTGGCACACAGACGTTTGCTCTTATCAATATACAGTCTCACCAATATCTCATCCCCGACCTGGATTTTCCCTACCTGTTCTTTAAACGGAAGAAAGAGATCTTTCTCCAGCCCCCAGTCTAAAAATGCGCCAATCTTTTGCACCGATACCACAGTAAGCGCCGCCAGCTCACCCATTTTGAGCTTCGGCTCCTGCGTTGTGGAAATAATCCTGTCTTTCGAATCTTTATATACAAAAACGGAAACCTCATCGCCAATCCCCGTACCTTCAGGAACCTGCTTTATCGGAAGCAGCACCTTCGTCTCCGGGCGGCTGCTATCCGCCAGGTAAACGCCAAACTCTACTCTCTTTACCACCGTAAGTATCTGACTTTCTCCCAGTCGAATCATCTTTTCTCCTCCAACTCTATAATCGCATAGGGACTTCCCGCTTCGTCCGCAAGCTTTACAATAATTTTATCCTTCTCTTTTGCAACAAACGGAAAAATTGTATCCTCATACACAGCCGCCTTACGGTATTCAGCCCGCATTTTCCCAGGTACAAATCCTAGAGGAAGATACTCCTGTGCCATACTGATATATTTACCGTTATTTACATGATTATTGGTGTCAATATGGTATTTATGCACCGGAAATGATTCCCTAGCGTCCATTTCTTCCGGAAAGGAAACTTTCCTGGAATCACATTCCATCGGAAGCTGTGGCGACAACTGATATGCTTGCTGCATTTCGGCTGGAAGTCTCGCCGGTCTTCCCTTTTCCATATCCAGCAACGTCCAAATCGAGTTGGCGTATGCTAAAATTCCATCTTCCTCGGTCTCCATCGTAAAATTACGATATCCAAAAAATCCCTTGAATCCATATGGCCACGTACTTACTTTTACATGCTCTCCCATTTGTGGATAGCGGCTGACTTCAATCTGCCAGGAGGACAATACCCATACCAGTCTATGCTCCATAAGATATGCAATGCCTACCCCCAGTTCTTCCGACTGAAAGTTGCTGCAATCCTGAAAATAATCTATAATCGAAGGCAAAGTAATGTATCCCTCACTGTCCACCTCGCTATAACGTATCCTGCTGTTAAAACTATACACTGCTTTCTTCCTTTCCTTTTTCCTCTTGTGCGAGTGCACATATTATTTTTATTCCATAGGAAGGCACTTTCATGCATTAGTGTAGCAAAGTCTCTCCTATAGAATAAAAATACCCATCACCAAAAGTGATAGGTATCAAAGCTGGCCCACAAGGATTCGAACCTTGAAATGACGGAGTCAGAGTCCGTTGCCTTACCGTTTGGCGATGGGCCATTGTTGTTCAACAGATTGTATTATATACGAATCTTGTTAAAAATGCAAGTACTTTTTTAATTTTTTTATTT
>CAPQSW010000042.1:5940-14796 GCA_948688495.1 uncultured Lachnospiraceae bacterium
GACTACAACAATTTTATTTCACCCTCAACCACTGCAAACTCTGCCAAGTCCCCTAGTTGAAAATGTGCTGTTCCGTTCGTTCCCTCCGTGACAGCCTCCTGCAATCTCGAAAGTTTCTCAACTGGAGCCATAACTTTTATCGTTACCTTATCCGTATAATCAGTTTCCAACTCCTTGATCTCCTGCTGCGCAAGGATATATTGAATCTTCCCGATACTATTATAATCCGTATCTATCACAAGGGACCTTCCCTGTATTTTTTCTATAATAATACTATTCTTCAAACCTTCCTGAACGGCCTTCTGGTATGCACGCACCAATCCTCCAGTTCCAAGCAGCGTCCCTCCAAAATAGCGTGTCACAACCACCACCAAATTATGCACATCTTCCCGCAAAAGTACATCTAACATGGGACGCCCGGCAGTCCCTCCCGGCTCTCCGTCGTCGCTGCACCGCTGCAACTCCTGATTCTTTCCCGCCACAAATGCGTAGCAGTTATGCCTTGCATCCCAATACTTCTTTTTCATCCGTGCAATAAAAGAAAGGGCGTCTTCCTCTGTTTCTATTTTCTCCAGCGTAGCGATAAACCTCGATTTCTTCTCCACGATCTCACCGCTGCCACCCTTATATAATATTTTTATTGGTCTGTTTTCCATATTATTGGCTCCGTTTCCCCAACCTTAAAAAAATAATTTCACAAATATGAAAAAATTAGGACGTAAGCCATAATATCATAGACTTGCGTCCCGTTTTCCCTACTATTGAATTACTTACAACTTATTCTTTGATCTTCTGAAATTGTTCCACCATATCTTTTACTATTTCACCATTACTAGTCATATTAACACCTAACCAAAAAACACGTTATCGGGTTGAAATTAGTATACCATACCCCAAAATCAAAGTCTAGCAGCTATTTATTTTTGCTGATGGCGCTTTGCGGCACATGGAATTACCTTTAAATTCTTTCTGCCTCTGCAAACTCATCCTCAGTATAACCAAACGATAAAATCTGTTTTTTCTCAGCGCCAGCTTCCACCATTCTTCTGACAGCATTCAGCCTCTCCCTTTGGATTCCTCTTTCTATCCCCTGCTCTATTCCTCTTTCTATCCCCTGCTCTATTCCTCTTTCTATCCCCTGCTCTATTCCTTCTTTAATTCCTATAGCTTTAATATTCTCCGACAGGTTACACATGGTCCGTATCCTCCCTTCCAATTCTGTTGTCATCACCATTCCATATTCCTCTGCGAGTATGCGTTTCTTTTCTTCAGCGCTTTTCTGGGAAAGCAGCTTCTCAAGCATGGAAATAAGCATATTCCGCGACTCATTTATATTCTTCCCGCTTCTCACATTGATAATAATGCCTTTCAGCAAATCTGCATTATACAGGTTGCGCCTACTTCCAAAAACCGTTTTTCCGGCAAGCCCGATCTCTTCTATGGAATCGCCATCCATACTGTTATCCATGCAGATCCAGATACTGCGGACCTTTTTCAGGCTGTCATAGTCGCTGTGATAGAATTCCGTCTGTTTCTGTGCAGAAACCATCCTTGCCAGATAAAATATGATTCTGTTCTCCAAATGATACCCCAGCTTTGAGGGATCTGATGATTTCTGCGCCTCAATATTGATCAGGAATTTCATTTCTTCCTCTTTATGGTAAGCAGTGAAGCGAATATCGAAAAATATTACTCCTTCTCCCGGAACACCATCTTCTGTAGCGGACGCATGCACACGCCCCAAATTTGACAAGCCTGCATCCAGCGGTTTCGTGCCAACCTTAATATCTTCGCCAATACTGCCCATAATATCGTCTATTTCCATATCCCTAAATTCACAGACGGCATACTTCAGTATCCATGCCAGTATCTGTTTATCTGCAAGCAGGAATTTAATATTCATATCATAGGCGCTTAATTCATCTGCCGCTTCAACCGCCTGTGCCAAATTCGTATCTGCCATGTTTCTTCCTTTCACCGCATTTTCTGCTGCAGCATTATTTCCCAAACAATGCCAAACCCTGCAGGATTATTTTTATTATACTTGACTTTTATCATAATATCAATGACCATAGAACATAAATCCCAACTGCTGTCATCAAAACCAAAATCATCACCATTACGAACCCCGACAATCCAAAAAGGTAACGCCCACCCTCCACACCTTTTGAAACGATATTATCCATTTTTTCCGCTGTTCTATCTCATTGCCTATCATCATTTGTTTCCTGCCCCCGGAAGCAGGAGATCCGACCCATCCTCCGAGATCTTCTGGGGTGTACGGAAAGCCTGAAGGTTATAGCAGCCAACAAGCATCTCATCCTTACTATAAGCCACTTCACCTATACCGCTCATATCCAGACTTACAAGGCTGCGGCACCCTTTAAACGAGATTCAGCTAACCTTTTCCAGCTTTTTCGAATTTCTCTAAAAATCAAAAAATATAATAGAAGTTTCCATATATTGCCTCATGCATATAATATATCGGAAATTCCCCTTTACTTTTGCATTCATATATTATAAAATTATAAAAACAAAAAGTGGGTCTTCAAGACATTTAAAATATCTGAAAGAAGCAGGGCGATTGAACGATGGATAATCAAAAACTCCCAGACAGGAAAACTTATATTGATTTTCTGAAAATCTTTGCCATATATCTGGTTTTATTCAACCACACCGGCACCAAAGGATTTGTTCTGTTTACGATTAGGCAGGACTCCATCTTATATCCCCTGTACCTGTTCAATTCTATCTTCATAAAGGTTGCAGTCCCACTGTTTTTTATGGCGTCTGGCGCTCTTCTCCTTGGAAAAGAGGAGTCCTACCGGGACTTACTGGTAAAACGCTTTTTGAAATACTTATTCATACTATTTGCAGCATCCGCTATTGCCTACCTATACAACTGCCTACGTCTCAAAACGCAGGAGTTATCCCTCACAAAGTTTCTGAAAGAAATTTACACGTTTAGGCTTACTACCGCATACTGGTATCTCTATGCCTACCTCGCGTATATCCTTATGCTGCCGCTCATCAGGAAAATGGCAAAAGCCATGGCCAATAGGGACTTTCAATGGATGATTCTGATGTTCGGGGCAATCCAATCCCTTTCGGTGATTGATTTTATTATTTGGAAGGGCGAAGCTTCGCATAATGGTTTCTTTTCGTTCTTCATCACGACCAATTACGTCTTTTATCCATTGGCGGGATATTATATCGACAAAAGACTGGACAAAGATGCATTCTCACGCAGGAATCTTTTGCTGTTAACTGCATCCAGCATTATGGCAATTGCCATCTGCAGCTTCATGACGCACTATCAATGTACATTGTCCGGCGACTGGACGGAAGACCATTGCCAGACTTTTTACAACACACTTATTTTCCTCCCGACAATTACCATTTTCTTTGCCGCCAAAATGTGGTTTATGAAACACAATCCAAGCTGCCGGGTTCATAAGTTTATCACAGCTGCCGGCGGAACCACATTTGGTATCTTTCTGATTGAGGCAATCTGCCGTAATGAGACAATGCCCATATTCATATGGCTGAATCCATTGCTACACTCACTTCCTGCCTGCTGGATCTGGATATTTACCGCCTGTATCTGCGGCGGTATCTTTATATGGGGGTTAAAACATATTCCCGGAATCAGTAAATTCCTCTAAAAATACATGTATTTTCGGAATACTTTTACGTTTCCGGCCCAAAAAAGGCGACGTTTTTCTTTATTTTCCATACTATATTTGATATAATACCTGGATAAGTATTATTTTTAAGGAGGTTTTGCTATGAATTATGGAAAAAAAGGCGTAGCACAAAAAGAGAAACAGATCACCTCCTCCGCGTTGTTGATCCGTAAGAAATTTACTGTTATATTCTTTAAAACAATACTGGTTTGTCTTTTTGCCGCCGCTGTCATCGGAGGATGTGCAGGTATCGGCGCATTCAAAGGCATTATAGCATCTGCCCCGGATATTTCTGATATTGACCCGTCACCTACCGGTTATCTTTCCGTTGTGTTGGACAACCAGGGGCATGAAACGGCAAAGCTAGTAGCTTCGGGTTCTAACCGTGTATATGTCACCTTAGACGAGATTCCCGAAACTGTCCAACATGCCTTTGTCGCCATTGAGGATGAGCGATTCTATGACCACAACGGCATTGATATCAAGGGCATTTTCCGCGCCGGCCTTACCGGAATTGCCCGTGGATTCCGTTTTAACCAGGGTGCCAGCACCATTACCCAGCAGCTTTTGAAAAACAATGTATTTGAAGGCTGGACGAACCAGTCTGGAATAGAAAAAGTACAGCGTAAAATCCAGGAACAATATCTCGCCATTCAGCTTACCAAGGTAAAATCCAAAGAATGGGTACTGGAAAATTACCTCAACACAATCAATCTCGGTCAGAACACGCTGGGCGTACAGTCTGCTTCCCGCCGTTATTTTGGTAAAGATGTGTCAGAACTTACTTTGTCAGAGGCAGCCGTCATTGCGGGGATCACCAAAAATCCCTCCGCCTACAATCCTGTCAGCCATCCGGACCAGAACGAAGAACGCCGGAAACTTGTGCTCAAAAATATGCGCGACCAGGAATATATCTCTGAAAACGAATATGAGGAAGCTCTCACAGATGATGTATATTCCCGTATCCAACAGGTCAACATCGAATATGCGGAAGAAAATCCCAACTCCTATTTCGTGGATTCTGTCATTGACCAGGTTGTACAGGACCTTGTAGAGAAGAAAGGCTATACAGATACACAGGCTTACAAGGCAATTTACAACAGCGGGCTTACCATTGAATCCACACAGGATATGAACATCCAGCAAATCTGTGATTCAGAAGTCAATAACCCGGAGAATTACTCCACGGAAGCCAAATACTCTTTTTCGTACCGTCTGACCGTGAAAAAACCAGATGATACAATGGAGAATTTCAGCGACCAGACCATGATTGCCTATTACAGTGCATCCATACCAGATTATTCTCTGAATTTTGCAAGCATTGAGGAAGCCCAGGCGGCAATTGATGCCTATAAGGCAGAGATTATCGGACCTGGCGACACGATTGTCGAGGGTGGGGAATCTGTCGTATTTACCTTACAGCCACAGGCGGCTGTCACCATTATCGACCAATACACCGGAGAGGTAAAAGCAATTGTCGGCGGCCGGGGGGACAAGAGCGGAAGCCGCACCTTAAACCGTGCATCCGATACCACAAGACAACCCGGTTCCACCTTCAAAGTCCTGGCTGCCTATGCGCCCGCACTGGACACTGCCGGAATGACACTTGCCACGGTTCAGGACGATGCACCCTATACCTACTCCAACGGAACCTCCCTGCGTAATTATGATAATTCCTACCGGGGATTTACCACACTGCGATACGCAATTACCAAATCCATCAATGTTGTGACCGTAAAAACACTGGCGGATATTTCTCCACAGGTAGGCTATGATTATCTGCAGAACTTTGGATTCACAACACTGGTCCAGGATGATATTGTAGAATCGCTGTCGTTGGGCGGAATCACACGAGGCGTAACCAATCTTGAACTCACAGCGGCGTATGCAACAATCGCAGACATGGGAACTTATATAAGGCCGCGGTTCTACACCAGGATTTTGGACCACAGCGGAAATGTACTCATTGACAACACGAGTGAATCACACACAGTACTGAAAGAGACCACTGCATTTCTTTTGACAAGCGCCATGCAGGACGTAGTCACCGTCGGTACCGGCAGCGCCGTCAATTTCGGTACTATGCCGATTGCCGGGAAAACCGGAACCACTACCAGCAACCGCGATACATTATTTGCAGGTTTTACCCCCTACTATACCTGTACCGTATGGTGTGGTTATGACGACAACAGCCCGCAGGATGGCGCACTGACCTCAAATCCCAAGACATTATGGAACCATATTATGGGACGTATCCATGAAAATCTGGAATATCGGGACTTTGTTCAGCCAGAAGGCATTGTCACTGCCGCTGTATGCAAAAAATCTGGTAAACTTGCAGTGAGCGGTCTGTGTGACTCTGACCCCCGGGGAAGTATGGTAGAAACAGAATATTTTGCTGCCGGAACAGTCCCCACGGAATATTGTGACCACCATGTCAGCGCAACTATCTGCACAGCTTCCGGTCTACTGGCAAATGAATTCTGTCCGGCAGAAACCAGGCACGGAAGTATCTATATCGTAGGCGGCTCTGGAGACACAGATGACGGACAATATATGCTGCCCGCTGCTCTGGCACAGGACAATTACTGCACAGTCCACACCGCAGAAGCTCTCATACCGGAAATACCAGAGATACCGGAAATTGATATACCAGAAAATGAGAATGACAACGTCCCGGATGATGAGCCAAAAGACGACAACGAAGAAGATAAGGACAAAAATAAAGATAAAGGGGACAAAAAAAGGGAGGAATAACCTCCCTTTTTATTAACCGTCTATTGCCTGATCAATTCCATCTATAATGGACGACAGGCATTTTCTTTCATCACTGCTGCATTTCTGATACAGCTTCTGCTTTAAAGCCTCCAAATCCTTTGCCTCTGTAGAAGCATCCAGCAAATGTGCAATCAGCTCCATCTCATATGCAAACAGCAACTGCCTTTCCTTACGGGGAAGCCTGATTTTAACATTTCTGACATATACACGAAACAGTGCATGAAAAAATACTGCTGCTTCTTCTCTTTGCGACTTACCCTCAAGCGCTGCCTGCCTCATCTCCTGAAGGCTTTTCTTGCCATTTTTCAGCTTCTGTTCCAATATCTGCATCTTCTGCCATTCCTTCTGCTGCATGTCATAAGTGTCAAAAGCTTCCATAATGGCACTGTAAATCTCCCCTCCAAAATCCGCTGTATTCTGGAAAATACGGAAAACTCTGCGTTCATTAACCAAAAGCTTCAAATGTGCCAGCTCCAGCCTTCTGGTGTATACAATGCAGACTGTCTGCGGAAAATATTTGTTGAGATAGGCGATGAGCTTTGATCCGTCAATAGATGAAAGATCCATACCTGTAATCATTAGCTTGTATTTTCTTCTTTTCAGAAATGCAATCGCATCCCTTCCATTGTCTGCAGTATCAATTTTAAAATTGTATTCCTGCATGACTGCCATAAACTGCCGGATTATATCATGATTCTGATTTACAAATAACAGGTTATTTTCCATTCTTCCTCACCTCTGAGTGTCGTTTTGGGTAAAATTCCTAACTATATTATAATCGCCCTGGGAGAAAAAATCTACCAGATTCCCAAAAAAGTTACCAAAATTAGATTCTGAACATTTATTCCACATCTAACAATGCCGCCATATCCTCCTCGCCAGTACGGATTTTGACCACCCTTGACACGTCGTACACAAAAATTTTGCCATCTCCGATATGCCCGGTATAGAGTGTCTTTTTTGCCGCTTCGATAACTTTATCCAGTGGAATGTTGCCGCCGATGATTTCCAGTTTTACTTTCGGCAGGAGTGTCGCGTCCATCTCAACGCCACGATATTTCTCTCCAGCGCCCCTCTGGATACCACAGCCCATAACCTGCGTTACCGTCATACCAGTGACACCAAGCTCATTCATTGCTTTCCTCAGCTTGTCATAACGCGACAGCTTTGCTATAATTACCACCTTGTACATGCCTGTCGTCTCTCTTGGAACAGTGGAGACAACCTTAACTGCTGCATTTTTCTGTGTCTTTGATGCGCTTTCATAGTCGGATATTCCCAAATCAGTATTATCATTCACATCCATTGTCATAGTGTTTGATACATCCATGATACTGAATCCAGAGTATGCAGATGCAAGTCCATGCTCTGTAGCATCAAGACCTATAATTTCTTCCTCCTCTGTCACACGCAGACCGACAGTCGCTTTAATCACAACAAATGTAATTGTGATACAGACGGCAGCCCACACTGCCACACTGAGAACTCCCAAAAGCTGCAGACCTAATTGATGGAAACCGCCGCCATAAAATAATCCGTCAATCTCAGATTCCGGTGCCGAGGAGGTGGCAAAAAGACCTACTGCAATCGTTCCCCAGATACCATTCATCATATGGACAGCGACAGCCCCTACGGGGTCATCAACATGAAGCTTATAATCCAAAAGCCATACGCCAAATACTACCAAAAGTCCTGCAACTGCACCAATCACAACCGCCCCAAAACCATCTGTCACATCACAGGGGGCAGTAATTGCTACCAGGCCCGCAAGAGATGCGTTCAGACACATGGAAACATCCGGTTTTCCATATTTCGCCCAGGTAAACACCATACATACTACCGTGGCAACTGCCGGGGCGATCGTTGTAGTTAAGAAGATGGAGCCCAACTGCGGAATTGTAGTTGCCGCTGCACCGTTAAACCCATACCATCCAAACCATAGAATAAAACACCCCAGACATCCCAGCGGAAGATTATGGCCTGGAAATGCATTTACTTTTGTAATTCTTCCATCCTTATCCTTGCTGAACTTACCGATACGCGGTCCAAGAATTGCCGCACCAATCAGGGCAGAGATTCCTCCAACCATATGGATTGCACAGGAACCTGCAAAGTCATGGAATCCCATCTGCGCCAGCCAGCCTCCGCCCCAGATCCAATGCGCCTCAATCGGATAAATCAAGGCTGAAATCAAGCCGGAATATATACAGTAGGATAAAAATTTGGTCCGTTCCGCCATCGCTCCAGATACAATGGTTGCCGTAGTAGCGCAAAACACAAGGTTAAATACAAAATTGGAGAAATCGAAATCCGCATAAGCTGTAAAAATGTCAAATCCCGGTTTTCCAATCAGCCCGACTAAATCTTCCCCAAGCAAAAGTGAAAATCCAAT
>CAPQSW010000042.1:14806-25417 GCA_948688495.1 uncultured Lachnospiraceae bacterium
ATAGCAGACTGAAGCCTATCAAGATAAACACTACCGTTCCTATACAAAAGTCCATCAGGTTCTTCATCAGGATATTGCCTGAGTTCTTTGCCCTGGTAAATCCAGCTTCCACCATGGCAAACCCCGCCTGCATCCAGAATACCAGCGCGGCCCCGATTAGGAACCAGATACCAAAGGTATGCTCGCTTACCAAACGAATAATTGATTCTTGTGTCATAATAATTCCTCCCTTATCTATAATAAAATTAAAAAGACACTTTCCCCAAGTTTCCACAGCTTTGTGGTCTCGTAAAAAGTGTCGTTTTTTCGTCGTTCACACTTTATTCATTTTTGATTCAAAAAAGTTTCATTTTAGCAACATGGAAATTTCATTTCTTTCACATATAATAAACACATAGAAACGAAATAAATCAAATCACTATTTGAATAAACTTTTTCATAATAAATGCCAGGAGGCGGAAGCTTCCTGGCATCCTCCCTTTTATTTCAAATCATTGACCTCGGAAGATGCCCTAAGGCATCCTCCCACCTCCGGCGGGTCCCTCCTTAGGACAAATCCCTTCTTAGGACAAACTAAACTTCAAAAATCAAATCTCCATAAGACGGCATTGGCCACATCTCCTTATCGACAATCATTTCCAGTTTATCAATTGGCGCACGCAGCTGATCCATTGCGGTCTTTACCTCATCACGGAAGAAAATCGCCTGTTCACGACCCTCTCCCATTGTCCCGCCCTTTGCAGTGACTTCACTCAATTTGGCAAGCGCCTCCTTTGCCTCTGCCAACAGAGCCGAAACTTCTTTCAGCAGGTCAGTCTGGGTGCTGATATCTGCATCACAGGCAGCCTTCACGGAATTGATGGAATTGGCAAGCGCCGTCGTAAACTTAATGACCGCCGGTATAATCTGCTTTCCTGCCATGTCAATCATAGTACGTGCCTCAATATTGATGGCCTTTGCATAGTTCTCATAGAGGATTTCCCCTCTCGATACCAGTTCAGCCTCTGTAAATACGTTGAATTTTTCAAACAACGCAATAGATTTCTCGGTCGTCAATGCCGGAACTGCATCCACCATGTTCTTGATGTTCGGAAGTCCGCGGCGCTCTGCCTCCGCAATCCACTCGTCAGAATAGCCGTTGCCGTTAAAGACAATCCTCTGGTGTGCGGAAGCCTGCTCTTTAATCAGGTCATGTACTGCTTCCTCAAAATTATCCGCCTTCTCCAAAATATCACATGCGTCGGAAAATGCCTCCGCAACAATAGCGTTCAGTACCACATTAGGCGGCGCAATGGAGTCATTAGAACCAACCATACGGAACTCAAATTTGTTTCCAGTAAAGGCAAAGGGTGAGGTACGGTTACGATCTGTCGCATCTTTCCTGAAATCCGGCAAGGTCTTAACACCTGTCTGAAGCACTTCTCCCTTCAAACTTCTAGTTGCCTCTCCGGTACTGATAAGCTGTGCCATCACGTCCTCAAGCTGCTCTCCCAAAAATACAGAGATAATTGCAGGCGGCGCCTCGTTCGCACCCAGTCTGTGGTCATTTCCCGCATCTGCCGCTGATTCGCGGAGCAGATCAGCATGTTTGTCAACCGCTTTCAAAATACAGGTCAGCACTAATAAAAATTGAATATTCTCATGCGGCGTCTTCCCCGGATCTAACATGTTAATACCATCATCCGTAGTAATCGACCAGTTGTTATGTTTGCCAGAACCGTTAACCCCTGCAAATGGTTTCTCATGAAGCAGGCAGCACATCCCGTGACGACCTGCAACCTTCTTTAAGGTCTCCATCACAAGCTGGTTGTGGTCTACTGCAATATTTGCCTCTGCATAAATAGGTGCAAGCTCGTGCTGTGCCGGTGCAACCTCATTATGCTGTGTCTTGGCGCTGACACCAAGTTTCCACAATTCCTTGTTTACATCCTTCATATATGCAGCAATGCGCTCCCGAATAGAACCAAAATAATGGTCTTCCAATTCCTGGCCTTTGGGCGGCATCGCCCCAAATAATGTACGTCCGGTAAAAATCAAATCTTTTCTCTTTAAGTACTTCTCCCGGTCAACAAGAAAATACTCCTGTTCCGGTCCAACAGAAGGTGTGACTTTCTTGGAGGTCGTATTCCCAAACAGGCGGAGCAGACGTAATGACTGGTCGTTGATCGCCTCCATGGAACGCAAAAGCGGCGTCTTCTGGTCAAGCGCCTCCCCTGTATAAGAACAGAACGCCGTCGGTATACAAAGTGTCGCGCCTGCTGCATCCTGTCTGACAAATGCCGGGGAGGTACAATCCCATGCCGTATACCCTCTTGCCTCAAAAGTTGCCCGCAATCCTCCCGATGGGAAAGAAGACGCATCCGGTTCTCCTTTAATCAGTTCTTTTCCCGAAAAACTCATCAACACCTTGCCATTCGGCATGGGCGCTGAAATAAAAGAATCATGCTTTTCTGCTGTCACACCAGTCAGAGGCTGAAACCAGTGGGTATAATGAGTTGCTCCCTTTTCAATTGCCCACTCCTTCATTTCATGCGCAACCACATCGGCCGTTTCAGGATCCAGTTCTTTGCCCTCCTTGATAACTTCGGTCAATTTCTTGTAAACCTTCTTCGGCAGACGTTCCTGCATGACAGTATCATTAAATACGTTTTCCCCGAAAATTTCAGATACATTGATAAAATCGCTCATCTTACTACTTCCTTTCTTCTTTGCAACTCCAATAAGAGAAAAGGGCATTCCAATCCTGTTGGAACACCCTTGTTCTACGTTTCTGTATCTGATAATTAAGATACTCTAATTCATTCAGAAATGCAATAGAAACTTTAGAAAAATTTTATTTTTTGGTATTTCTGATAAAATTTAAGGATATTTTTTGTTTTTTTGGTACTATTTCCATAGCACGAACCCTGGCACACATTCGTTTTATTCCCGGATTGGTTCTTTCCAATCAACATCCACGCTCCTTCCAATGCTGTGGTAATACAGCAGGAAGAAAAACAACACCGTACAAGATAACAGTTTCCGAATAGTCCCTCCATTCTTTGCCCATCTCAGCAGACATGAAACATACTCTTCCTTTTCCTTTTCTGTTATTCCAGGATTATCAGAAGAAAAATACAGCAACAGGTAAGAAAGTCCTGCAATCATCGCCAGCGTTGCAAATACCTGGACATTCATGAAATCTCCCGTTTTCGGCTCGCCTCCTGATGGCGTCTTCGGTTCTCCGGGCGGGGGCTCTGACGGCGTCTGGACCGTATTGTCCTCCCGGACTTTTTTGATATATATTTCCACCTGGCCTGTATTCGCATTCCCTGCATTGTCTAATGCTGTCACACGCAGAATATGCCTGCCTGGACTAGACACCTCCACAGCAAACTTATAAGATTCCACAATCTCCTTTGCAAACACTTCCCTGCCCACAGCTATTTTTTTCCCTTTATCCAACTGGTATGTTACGGATTTTATGCCGCCTGTAACCTTGTCATCCACATCATCCATAACCTCCACGTCAATATCAACTGCATGGGAAAAAATTTTAGACAACTTCCCATCCCTGGAGGAAAATACGATATCCGGCGCATTGTCCTCGACAATAATCCCGCCCTCCTGCGCCTGGATTGCCCTTTCTGAAGATACGTTCCCGGCATTGTCTGTACAACTCAAGTTTATATTTCCTTTAAAGTCCTCAGACACCGTAATCTTTGCAAAAGTCTGCCCATCCTTCATCAATAACTGAATCTTCCCGGCTGCAAATTTGCCTTGGTTCGGTGTCAGGACACCATAGGGAAGTTCGCGGCTTTTCCTGCTCTCTGGAATGGAAATGGCGCCGGATTCCTCCTTGGCCGCAGATACTGTATAGTCTAACTGCCCGACTCCGCTTCCTTCTTCAAAAATAGGAATCGTTATGATGAGGCTCTTTTTACGGATCACCCAGTCCAAAATATTTACATAGCCCTGGTTATAGACGCTCGCCTCCAATACTGGCGCCGTCTCGTCTACCCATTTGGCATAAAGCGTTACCCGCAACGGCTCACTGCCATCCACCACCTTACTGTAATTTTCCTCAACCTTCCTGTCAAAATCCCATTGATTTCCTTCCGTTCCCTGTACATCCACAAACCAGCCTTTGAAATGATACCCACGCCTTATAGGTTCCTCTACCTTATCCAGATAATCCCCATAGAGCACACTCTGTTTTCCTGGAGCTTCACCCTCTGCGCCATTCAGGTCAAAGTCCACTTCATAAATATTCCTATCATAATAAAGCTTTAGTACCAGGCCATCGTCTGTCGTCACAACTCCCGATCCTACGCGAAGCTCATGTGTGGTATTCTCTGTAAATCCGGCATATGTTTTCGCTTTTGCACACACCTCATCCCCAATGACCGCCTCCGCATGTTCAACCTCATCCAACTGATAGCTTCTGTCCAATTCCTGCTTGTAATGCTCCACCTGGTAGCCTGCCCTCGCAACACTCCACCTTGCATAAAGTGTTTTATTTTCTGTAATGCTTATATTTTCACCCTTCTGGTAAAGCTTTCCAGGCCCATCCGCAGTTTCGCTCCATCCAACAAACTCGTAACCCTTACGGACACCTCCCGGGGCAACCTTAAATGTGGCGGGCTGATAAGTTACCGCACTATGTACGTTTGCATAGCAGGAATTTGCCATAGATTCCTGACTGCCATCACCGCCATTCATGTCATAGGACAGGATAACATCCTTACGGTAAATACCATAGTAAGAAGAATGCTGTGTCAAAACAATTTCCTGCCCAGCGTCAAAGTCTGCCCGGAAGCGGTTCTCATCTTCCGTCCAGCCTAACCCGTCCCACTCTCCCATATCCTTTAATTCCGGAGCTTCTATGGGTTCTGTCTGTCCCTGTACAACGCGGGCTGTCCTTGTCTCCTTTTTCCCTGCAGCGCCGGAATAGAAATCTGCCTCAAAGGATTTCGTAAATACGGCATATAGCGTAAGGTCTGTCTCACTTGTAATCTTATCACCTTCGTGGTAATAGTCCCCCGAACCATCCGGCTTGGTATTCCATCCGGCAAACGCATAGTCCCCGAAGCTTACGTCCGGGACAACGGTAAACTCTGCCGGCTGGTAACTAATCTGCTCATACACCCTGGCATAGCGCTGCTGTACATCCGATTCCAGCGGCGTAATATCCCACCCATTTTTATCATAGGTTAATGTCACATCCTTCTTGTAAATGCCACAAAAATCCTCATCACTCTCTAATGTAATCTTATCCCCAGGCTGATGAATAACAGCAAACTGCCCTTCCTCCTCAGCCCAGCCGGCTTTCGCCCAGCCGGCCATATCATCCGGCTTTCCATCATCGCGCAAATCCTCCAATTCTGGAGCTTCAACCCTGCCTTTTCCATCATCCTCTAAAACGGCTTCCTCACTTACTCTGTTCCCAGCGCTTCCAGAATAAAAACCGGCAACCGGGTTTTCTGTAAAAACAGCATACAGATTCACATCTTCCGTCATTTTCCCTAAGGATTCTCCCCCATGATAAAGCTTTCCAGAACCGTCTGCATTCCTGCTCCATCCACGGAAGGTACGGCCTTCATATGTCAGGATATCCTGACCCTGGTCATCCTTATTAGTCTTTACAAATGCCTCCTCGTCCTCACTGTATTGATGGTCATCCACCACATTCCCTTGTGCACCGTTGCTGATATAATAGACAAAATTCTTATATCCGGGGTCTGTTTCGGTAATTATCATTTGTGTTTTATCATCATTCAGCTTTGCATACCATGTCTTGCCAGAGCCCCCGATATCAATAAATTTGATTTTCTTCATATCCCTCTCATGAAGAAAAGTATACCCATCTTTGCCTTCTGCGATTACATATCCCTCGGAGGCATCCACATATAGAGACACCGGATACGTCAATGTGGTACTGATCATTATCTTCCGAGGCGCGCCGCTCTCCTGGTCCAGATAAATCCCATCGACACCGGAACCTTCCGTTTCATCCCCGCCGAATTTTACATTACCGGAAACTGTCAGCTCTGCAAATGAATTTTCTACAGAAGAATTGAAAATTCCACCGCTTCCTGCATATTCTGGAAAGCTGCAACTGTTTCCCTGAAAGATTCCCCCATAAATATTTGTAAATGTATTTTGATGTGCACAGTGATTGATACAGCCTCCCTTGTTGGCAGCGCTGTTATTAAGAAAACTGCCGCCATAAATATTGAAGGTCCCGCTACAACTGTAAATACAGCCTCCCCCTGCATAGGAATATGCATCACTGGTGTTGGTTGTACAATTATTACGGTAAATGCCGCTATAAAGATTTACCCTGCTGCCCTGATGGGCTGCAATTGCTCCGCCCCGGGCTTTTGCAACACAATTTTCAATCACCGCATCCCTGATATTTATGGCACCCTCTGTATAAATCGCTCCACCAGCACTGGCTTCGCACCCATCAAACACAGTACTATCAATTTCCACTATGCCGCTCCGTATGTAAATTGCACCGCCACTTCCAGCAGAAGCACAATTTTGTATCACTGCTTTTTTCAACACGGCCTTTCCTGTATTCTGGGAAAGTGCTCCTCCCTCTCCTGTGCTTGCACATCTTTGAATCACACACCCATCATCCAATGTCAAGCTTCCTGAATTCCTTATCATGGAATAATTGGCGGTAATAGCATTCCCATCCACAGTAACATTTCCTAGCGTTAAATTCCCATCAGATGGAACATTAAAGTAAGCCTCAATTGCCCCTCTTCGAATTGTCCCGCCCCCGGTGATTGTAACACTCCCGCTGATTGTCATACATCCTGTAATTGTAAGTACTGCACCTTCCTCGACAATGATCGTTCCCTCACTTAAGGTACACGCATCCCATACCTCAATTTGTCCGGCAGGAATCCTGATAACTTCTGATTCTTTCCCCTCATCTGCAAAAAGAATGTGTTCCTCCTCTATAAAGAGAAGCTCCTCCTCGTCTATGAAATCCGTATCTTCCCTGCGGTCTGATGTTGTTTTGTCCTCTCCGCTCTCTACATTCACAACAATCTTAGGTACGATAAAGTTCTCCGCCAACTGATAGCGCCTCGGGAATACAGGAAGAAAGATATACGTTCCTTCTTTTTCAGCGTCATATTCCGGCGCACTTTCCCAGGTAATGCCTTCCATAACAGCCTCCGAGATCTGCCCTGCCTTGTCGGCTTCTGAACCTGTTCCCTCTGGCTGCCCCGATTCTGCTTCTTCCGCATGTCCTGGCTCTAAACCTGTTTCCTCCGATTGCACTGTTCCTGGGATTGCCGCCTCTGGCTTCTGCGATTCCACAGGTGTCTTTGGCGCTGCAGATGTCGGCAGCCCTATGGATGTGTCTGCTTCTAGGAATGCATCCACCCGGCAATATGATACCGTCAGGCTGTCGGGCAAATCCAGCGATTCTATCCGTGTCCCGACATCAACTGTTTGTGATTTTACGTCCTCTGGAAGCTCAGAGACAGACAAAATCTCATACTGCCCGCCATCATCCGGCATCCCTGCCGCCTGTGCAAACGCCCGGTAGTATGGATTCGGTAAAGATGTTATAATCAGGCAGATAGAGAGCAGCCATATAATCGACCTGTTTCTCTTTCCAAATTCTTCCATTTTTGCAAACAGCGTATGTTTCCTCTCCTCCATCGCTTACAACCTCCCTGCCACATAAACCATACCATCCGTTAATTATAATTATCTGTATTCTACAAACTATTTTTCATCTCTACAAGCAGTACTTTCAGGTGTTTGACCCCCCGCTGGGATGCATTAATAAACGTTACATTTATTACATAACTAATTTAAGGGAAGGTGCAGCCGCATAGACCACACCTTTCCTGTTTTAGACTATTATTTCAATAGCTGCGTTATTCTTATTATAAAATGTTACTATTAAGCTTTTCCAACAGATCCGAACAGTTCCATCTTCTCTTTTACAGTTGCTTTAATTGCTTCTACGCCAGGAGCAAGCACTTTACGCGGGTCAAATCCCTTGCCCTCCAAGTCCTTTCCAGCCTCGATATATTTTCTAACTGCTGCTGAGAAGGAAAGCTGGCACTCTGTATTTACGTTAATCTTAGCAACGCCAAGGGAGATTGCCTTCTTGATCATATCTTCAGGAATCCCTGTACCACCATGAAGAACTAACGGCATATCGCCTGTCTTCTGCTGAACAGCATCCAGTGTCTCAAAGCTCAGTCCTGCCCAGTTTTCCGGATATTTGCCGTGGATGTTGCCAATACCTGCTGCAAGCATATCTACGCCAAGATCAGCAATTGCTTTACATTCATTCGGATCTGCACATTCGCCGGCGCCGATAACACCGTCTTCTTCTCCGCCGATTGCGCCTACCTCTGCCTCTATGGACATTCCCTTGTCGTGTGCAATCTTAACAAGCTCTGTCGTCTTTGTAACGTTCTCATCAATTGGATAATGGGAACCGTCAAACATGATGGATGAGAATCCTGCCTCAACACATTTCAGGCATGCTTCATAGCTGCCGTGGTCAAGATGCAGTGCAACTGGAACTGTGATGCCCAGCTCATTGATCATGCCGTTTACCATGCCTACAACTGTTGTATAGCCACACATATATTTCCCTGCGCCCTCAGAAACACCCAGGATTACCGGAGAATTCAGCTCCTGTGCTGTCTGTAAAATAGCCTTTGTCCACTCCAGGTTGTTGATGTTGAACTGTCCAACAGCATAATGTCCTTGTTTTGCCTTCTGTAACATTTCTTTTGCAGATACTAACATTTCTTTTCCTCCATTTCTGTTCTCTGTCCTTTTGCAGAAAACACTATCTTTATTTTTGTATGGCATATCCAACTTGGCCCCTTGAAAATGCCATGCAGGTGAAACCTTTATCGAGATTTCATCTCATACTGTATAGTTTACCTTATTTTTTCCAAAAAGAAAAGAGCTTTCGGAAATTAAATTTGATTTTTCGTCGCCGCTTGCCAGATCGACTCACGTATCCTCATATACTATACGTTCTTCTTTCAATTTCCTTTGCAGGCTTCTTTTCGCCCTCCAGACCATATGCCGGACAGCATCTGCATCCCTGCCAAGAAACTTCCCTATCTCCACACAGCTTAAACCATGATAATATCTCATCAACAGAACATCACAATTCTCCTCATTTACCTCCTTCAGCAGCTTTATGAGGATTTCTCTCTGTTCCGCCGTCAGCATCCTGATATCAAACGCTTCATCCACAATATCTTCCGCCAGCTCCTCTAAGGGCAGTTCCTTATCGGTCCGCTTCTTTCTTTTATTATAAAGATTGATCGCCTTATGTTTCACAATAGTGGCTATGTAGTTCCAGCTTTTCTGTGGTGGATTCTCCTTTATTTTATCCATATTACGAAACACGGCAATAAACGCCTCTTGTAATGCATCTTCTGTATCCTGCACATTTTCCAGAATTACATAAGCCGTGTAAAACATCTCATCCTTATAATTTTCATATATCTCCCTAAAAAATTTCTTTTCTTCGGTATCCAGTAGTAATTGACATTGAGACATGTCGGTATCTCCAAAAAATCAAGGGATAAAAATCTCCCATGGATCTGCAGATTATTTATCCCCCTAATTTATCTTTCGTTAATATAATTTCCTTATGTGGCTGTGCACATTATATTATGCTGAGCGGTCGATCTATCTGACACCCAGTATCGTTAATCGACTGCATTCCCCCTTCCATACTATAACAAGACGACAAACTGATTGCAAGAAGTTTTAAAAACGATGTCTAACCATCAGACCGAAATAGTCATAAAGTTCCGTCCAGAATCATGGATTCAAAAGCTCAAGGGCAATTTCCTTTCCAGGCTGTTTCTGGAACACACTCCTTCCATTCCCATATCCTCCGTAATCCTTATTTTGTATTCCCACCGCCAAACCACATGGATTTAACCCGCTTATATTAAATCTGTATCCACCTTATCCTGCACTCATTGCAGTTCCATATTTCCGTTGTAAATTATGTAGTCAGTCTTATCATCCGCCCTCAACACCTCAAACAAAAGCTGGTTTTTATCATTTCTCATAATGTTCCATATTTCTCCATCTGCTTTTATGCCAAAATGCTCGAACTTCCCTGTCTGGCTGTCAAAAACATAGACAGAATTTTCCAACATTTGTTTAAAATACAAATATCTTCCCATTGAAATGTTTGCCACATGATTTGAAGTATACGTTAAATCCTTACTTCCCAAGAGCATGACCATAATTACAATTATTTTTTTCATTTGTTCCTCCGTTTGTATCAGTTCCGTCCAGAATCACGGATTCAAAAGCTCAAGGGCATTTCCATAACACATTCCCTTTATTTCCATATCCTCTGTAATTCCCAGTTCCTTAAACTTTTTTTCATAGGTTTTCTGGTCCGTATCCTGCCCCATATAGCGGTAACGGTTGGGGATGTCCTCATCTATCCAGTCACCATTTTCATCATAGAGAATATCATTACTGCACTCCAATACGGGCTGGCTGTCATTTGTGAGTATTTCTTCTGATGATGTCTGATAATAACTGTACCTTTTCTCAGCGCTTTCTTCTTTATATCCCACAGATGCGCAGACTATACCC
>CAPQSW010000043.1:0-279 GCA_948688495.1 uncultured Lachnospiraceae bacterium
CCTTTCAGAAAATGGCTGTACTTTTAAACGGTGCGGAAGGGGAGACCACGACATCTGGTATAGCCCGATTACTAACCGCCATGTAACAGTCGATACAAAGATAAAATCAAGGCATACCGCAAACGCTATCTTAAAGCAAAGTGGAATTGACTATAAGTTCTAAAAACCTCCGGGAAGCATATTGCATTCAAAATCTGCATATGCTATAATGCCAGTAGGCAAATGAATCGAGCATATTGGATATGCACAAACGAACCCCCGGTAGCTGGAACTACCGGG
>CAPQSW010000043.1:295-25189 GCA_948688495.1 uncultured Lachnospiraceae bacterium
AGCAAAAACATTGTACCATCTTCGGGAACAGCTTGCAAGCGGAATTTTTATTCCGGCTGGCTGTTATTTTTATGCCCCAAACTGCCGCACGCGGCAAAAGAAAGGATGATAACATGCCAAAACACAGAAAGCGGATGAAGCTCCCCAATAACTTTGGGAGTATTAAATATCTCGGGAAAGGAAGGCGTCGGCCTTACGGCGTATATCCCCCGGTCACCGAATACTCTTTCCATGGTCCAGTAAGCCCGAAGGCCTTGGCATACACCGAGACCTGGGAGGAAGGGTATGAAATCCTCACTGCCTACAACATGGAAAAATCTGGAAAGATAAAAGTAAACTATGGCACATTCATCGACCGCACCCCTACTTTCTCAGAGGTATACGACAGATTCTTTCATGAGAAATTCTATAATTCTCCTAAAAAGCTTTCCAAGGCAACTATGGATTCCACCAGGGCAGCTTATAACAATTGTTCCTCCATACACAACACACAATTCGGCCAGCTTAAATATGATGATTTGCAGGCAATCTTGAACGGATGCCAGCTTAAGCATTCCTCCCTGGAGCTGATTATAAGCCTGCTGCACCAAATATACAAATATGCCCTGAAATATGAAATTGTGGACAAGGACTATTCTGCATTCCTATACCTTCCCAAAGAAGATGATGACGAGGCCGGGATCCCGTTTTCTGCCGAGGAGCTTGAAACCCTCTGGAAAAACTATCAGGATCCAGTTGTGGAGATGATTCTCATTATGTGCTACAGCGGATTCCGCATCAGAGCATACACGGATATGGAGGTTGACCTGGAACACCGCTGCTTTACAGGCGGTGTAAAAACCAAATCCAGCAAGGATCGTACCGTTCCTATTCATTCCTCCATCTTTCACCTTGTGTCTGTCCGTCATGACGGGAGCAGGAATCTTCTGCAGTGCACAACTAATGTATTTCGCCGACGCATGTATTCCACCCTGAACCGTCTTGGAATTGACAAACACACGCCCCATGACTGCCGACATACGTTTTCCATGCTCTGCGAACGCTATAGCGTCAATGAGAACGATAGAAAACGTATGCTTGGTCACTCCTTTGGAAACGATATCACAAATGCCAAATACGGGCACCGAAACCTGGAAGATCTGCGTGCTGAAATTGAGAAGATTGAAGCGCCATAATTTGTTACTAATTTGTTGCTAACTGAACTCATTTTTGATAATTTTCAGCCTTCTCCCATCATCTTTATAATTGGCTGTAATCCTTGTATTTACGCGGTTTTTCGTGATAAAATCAGGTTTTTTAGAACGCATGTTTTTTAAATGAAACTTAAATATATCTGTGAAGTCTGTGAACTTTCTGTGACCCATGAAACTATTGCCTTTCTTTTAACTTTATGGTATCTTCATGGTAATTCAATGGCGCCCCAGACTGGATTATAGAAATCATATCCCCTTCCACACAGCGGATGGATTACGGTATAAAACTTTTTAAGTACCGCAGTTCCGGGGTAAAGGAATACTGGATTGTAAATCCCCAGACACGTATCGTCAATGTCTTCGATTTTGAGCACGAAAAAATGTCGAGCCAGCACCATTTTGAAGAAGATATTCCTGCATGTATTTATACAGACTTCAGTATTAACATCGCCAGTCTGCTTTCATAGACGAAGCCGCCCCTGCTTACAGGAACGGCTTCTCAAATTCTCCTTAGATTCAATTGTTTTATTTCATGCAAAGCCACAAGCGCCGCCAGATATACTGCAGTTCCTATGATCATCAGAATCAGCCTGCCAAAAATAATTCCCGCAGCAATTCCAATGATAATTTCCATTACATGAATAAAGCCCCTTGTGTCATACAGGCAGGCGGCAATCACTGTTTCCAGCACCAGGACAATGCACAGCATCACCACTGGCAAATGGAAGACAAATATGCCAAGCAAAATCATCACCAGCGCCCCTGCTGCAAACAATGTTAATATGCTATAGAATTTCTCACGTTTCTTTCTCTCTTTCTGTTCACGCCTTAGAATCCGCTGGCGTGTATTATCACTTGTCTTAAATTCAGCAATCTCTACAATTTCCAGATCATCATCTTTGGTGCCCTGTCTTTCATTCTCCATGCAAACCTCCATCATACCTGCCGCTATCTGACTCCGACATACAATTTATGGCAAAAAGCACCTTCCCACTACTCCGTGAAAAGGCACTTCCCCAAACAGCCAAAGAAGGGACTCGAACCCTCGACCTACGCATTACGAATGCGACGCGCTACCAACTGCGCCACTTTGGCATACCAGATATATTATTATCAAATCCTTGTCTATTATACACATTCCTTTGACATTTTGCAAGACTTTTTTTAAGAAAGTATAATTTACATAAATATTTTTTTTATTGACACAGAAGACCGCTGTGAAAACTGTGTTCGGAAAGTTGAAAGGCTGAATTGTTACAATTTAAGGGTAACTATTCAGCAGCCGGAAAAATCAAGGAAAATCGTGCTTGCTAAAGGCAAGGCTTCATCACATAACATGCCCTCCCATTCTCCTTTGCCTGGTATAACACCGCGTCCGTTTCTTCCAGCAGATGCTCCACGTTCTGTGGGAACATAAACTGATAAGCGCCAATGCTGCAACTCACAGTCCTGTCAGGCAGCGTATGGGAACACTCTTTTTGAAATTGTTCCAGCCGCTGTCCCAACACATTTTCTGTCATGGGTTTTTCGAGAATGACAGCAAATTCATCCCCGCCGATTCGTCCAACTTTTCCATCTTCCCCGAAAATACGCTGCAGATGTTGTGCGATCCTGCGGAGTACCTGATCTCCGGTAGAATGCCCGAAAGTATCGTTAATTGCCTTAAAATAATCTACGTCTACAAACAGAAACCACCCCATGCATTCCGTACCTTTGCCGCCCGCATTCAGCGCCTTCCCACAGTAGTAAAGAAACAACCTGCGCCCCATTACGCCTGTTAATGCATCAATTTCTACGCGATACTCCTTGTAGGACATATATTTGTAGGTAGAAATCAACAGGATCACCATGATAATATTCAATGCTAGTGAGGCAAATAAAAACTGTAACTGCAAGAGCAGCAAATCAGAGGAAATCGTGTCAGATACTGCCACCCCATGCTGTATAAGCATATAGGACTCCCGCTGGGAAAAGTAGAAGGCCGCAAAGACAGACATGCCGACCAGAAACAATTCAAACGCCACAAAGAACAGATTCATCTTTTGGGAGGCATATGGATTGTTGGCGGACTGGTCAATGCACATCCGGATATGCTGTATCGCATTACTCTGGTATACTGTCCACGACGTCTCAACAACAATGACACAGATCAATGCAAAAACCGTGTCATCCATCTTCCAGTGAAACGCCGAATAATAGTGTTTTCCCAGTTCTGGAAACAACAGACCCATTGCAGTGTAGACAATCAGTGAATGGATTTTAGGCGCGACTGCAGAAATCAGCCCGGTCCACAGTCTGTAATGTCTGCTTTTTCGCACAGCCTGAAACAAAATGCCGATGAGAAAACCAAACAGCACTCTTGTCCCAACACTCAACATAAGACTGCTGGCAGGAGCGTCGCTAAGAAACGGAGAGAATACCGCGTCAGCAGGCATTACATAGGAAGCAGATGCCTTATACATACTTGCAAATCCAAACAAAAATGCCATTGTCACGGAATGCGTCGGTTCATACAGGCAGCCTGCAACCAAAATAGGAAGGTATGCGATCGTAATAGAAATTGGAGGAATGTGAAGATACCCAAAAAAAGTGAACGACATCAAAATTTCAATTGCAATCAGTATACAAAATAAATATCGGTCAAAGCAGGAATCACCCCGCAGCTTTTTAAATAACATGTGTCTATACTATTCCTCCAATTCTTAATTTGCAGCCGCTCAAACTCAGCACCTCTTTGAAACGGCTCCCATCATTATTTATTTCACCTTTACCGTAAAGATTGCTTTTGCCTTTTTGTTCGTTCCTGCCGTTACCGTAATCTTTGCCGTGCCTTTCTTCTTTGCCGTAACTTTTCCGGTACTGGAGACAGATGCAATATTCGACTTATTGGACTTATACTTAAATGTCGAGCAGACCGTATTCTTAGGAACGCTGGCTTTAATCTGGAACGTCTTTTTGCGTTTCAAGGTTACGCTCTTTTTCTTAAGCGTAACCTTCGTCGGAACTGTCTTGACAGTCACCTTACAGCTCGCCTTTGCGCCCCCCACAGCGGTCGCTGTGATAACGGCCAAGCCCGCTTTCTTTGCAGTAACTTTGCCGTTTGATACCGTTGCAACGGACGGATTACTGCTTTGCCAGGTAATGGTTTTCGGCGCCTCATCCACATCCACATCTGCAGTTAAAGTCTCACTTACATGCAAACCTTCTGCTGCCTTCGTACAGAGTGTCAGGTCAGATTCGCTCATCTCCACATGATCTACATACATCTTTGGAATTTCAACCACAGTATTACCTAACAGTTTTTCCATACGTGCTGTCAGCCTATCCATCTCTGCAGAATCTGTGACATTCGTCTTCTGTGCCAGTTTCTTTGCTTCTTCCGCAAGTTTTTCCATCTGCGCCTTTACACCTGCGCTGTAATTGCTGCCTGCCGTTGTTGCCGTATGCTCTAACTTCTCTGCCACATTATCCATCTGTCTGGTATCAAGCTCTATCAGTGGAATCTCATGGTAATTGGATGCTGCCTTCTCATTCTTGCCGACCATCTTACTCTGATCGTTGTAATACTGCACCATCCGATTATACTCGCCTGCCGTAATCGGAATCATCCCGCCGTGGCAGCCGACGTCACCACCAGTACGGCTATATCCGCTTGTCACCTTCTTAATACTGTCAGGTTCTGCCAAATCTGTAGACGTAAACGGCTCATAGCGTATCTTAGAGCTTCCGTAATTGTCAATCATGATACACCATTCATCCCGATCAATGAACTTAAATATTGTTGCGCCTTCTTCCCATTGGCCAACCAAATCCTTATCCAGCACCTTCTGGTCAACCTTTTCAAAATGGTTGCCCGTAGCTTCCGCTGCAAACCAGTTGTACAGAATTTCTGCCCTTGCAATACCACTCACATCATTTTGTAAAAGTACTAAATCGCCCAACTCAGAATACGTCTCTCCCTCATATTCATAGGGCGTAATCCGGATAGGCTCTGTGCTGTCATAATCAACACCAGGGTCAAGAACCGTATCTGCCTTCATCAGCTGAATCCCCAAAAGAGGAGAGCCGGTGTTCGCTCTCTTTCTCCTGGTTTCGTCTTTTACCACACGGAACAATGTGCCATAAGGGGTATCGTTTCCATTCTTATCTTTCCCTGCCACCCAGATCTGGGAGGTATCAATATTCCCATAGCCATCGTTATCCCATACATCTTTGCCTATATACTTCTCGTAGAAGGGTTCTGCCTCATACAGTTTGGTGGGACCAAAATGCACAAAATCACTGGTTTCACAGCAGTAGAGGCGGTTTCTCTCCGTACCGTCTATAGACACTTTCCCGGACCAGTACATGAGATAATTGTCTTTTTCGGGATTGTAGATTGCCTCCGGCGCCCATGCCATTGCCGCATCAATTTTATCCGGGCCTGCCACATCTATCCAACGCCTTGTCCAGTGTACCCAGTCCTCGGTCTCCCATATAAACAGATGTGTGCTACCCAATCCCACGGCAGCTATCTTGTTGTCCCAGTCACCAATTTTATTGGTTGCCATGTCTCCATCATAATGGCTGGAGTGGATATTCAAATCTGTGGCAAGAAGCCAAACTTTGTTGGAATCGCTGCCATCTGCCTTACAACCGCGGATTAAATAGGGATCGCGGATTCCCTGATCCCTTCCTTCAAATGGGAATAACGCAGAGGCATCCCCGCTGGCTGTCTGCGCAATCGCATCTTCTGTCATGTCTATCTTGTAATTGACACTATTTCCTCCATAGCTCTCTATGTCATCCATGTAATCACTGCCCGCCAGAAATGCCGGCTGGCAGCCGTTTAGCGCCGTCCAGTTCAATCCGTCTTCACTGAGGAAGAAGTGCACCTGCTGCACATCATGGCTCGTATCGCCTGTATTTGCAAAGCAGACATAGACATATCCCGCATAGGAATCTTTGGAGATTCCCTCACGTATTGTCAGGGGATATTTCTCAACATCGGTAGCGCCATCTGCCTCCACAGTGGCAACCAGATGAAACTTATAATCCCCCTCCCCTGCATAGGGTCTTGTCACCTTGAGGGTAGTCCCATCTATCTCTGCCTTCCCATGATTGCCTTCTGCCGGCTGCCCCTCGATGGAATAGGTGATTTGTGCACCCTCTAATCCAGTTACAGTCGTTGGCAGCGCTAAATCTTCGGTGAGCAGCTGATTGATTTGGGATTCACGGATTACAAGCCCGTTCTGAACCGCCTCTTTGATATCCCCTGCCGCCCGAACGCTCAGGCCTGCTGTTGGCAGAGCGCCGATCGTAAGGCTGGCTGTGAGGACTATGGCAGATACTATATTTAAAAATTTATTCTTCATACTTACCTCCTGCGGATTCGCATTCAATTCTTAATTTTAACGCTCTTTGTGAGGCTGATGGTCTTCTTTCCAGCCTTAACCTTCGCAGTTACCTTTACCGTACCTTTTTTCTTGGCAGTCAGTATCCCATCCTTAGAAATAGACGCAAGCTTCCTGCCTTTCTTATCCAGGGACCATGTTACCTTTCCGGTAAGACCTTTTACGCTCAGGGGAATGGACTTTTTCACTTTTACACTGCTCTTTCCAGCGATTTCCCCCGCATAGATGACAACCTTTTTCTTAATGGTCTTTCCGGCTGAGGAAATCTTTGCCGTTACAATAACTTTCCCTGACTTTTTCGCTGTCACCTGAGCTGTCGTCTTATTATTCTTCACCACTGCCCCGTTGGTTGCTGTATAGGCAACCGTCCATCCGGCATAATTCATGGCGGAAGTCGGTGTAATCTTAACGGTTGCCGTCTTTCCCTTGATAATATTTGCCTGGTCAACGGATATGCCTGTCTTCGCAATATCATAATTTACCTTTACTAAGGTCTGGTATTCCATCGAAAAACCATCGTAAAGTGCTGTTACCGTTGTAGTAACACGGGCGTAGCCGACTTTCTTCTGTGCAGTTATCAGCCCGCTGTTTTTATCAACCTTTGCAATGCTCTCATTGCTGGAAGCATAGGTAACAGTGACGTCACGGCCAGGTTTCAGGGAAGCTGGAAGCCGGAATACCGTTGCCGTCTTTCCCGGTTCTATAGTTACGTTCTTGTCATAACAAGCTGCCGTAATCTTTTCAATGGGATCCTTCTCACCGTCAAAGGCTTCCTCAAGCTCGGCCTGCGGCTTTATCCCCGCTGCTGCCGCTTCTAGTGTAGTTACCGTTCCAGAAAATACAGTGGTAACTACCAGCGCACTTGCAAGCAGTCTGCTTATTACTTTCTTATACTTCATATCTCTCTCCTTCCTTCTTACATCTTGCCAGATAACTGCAAAACTCAATACTTAAATCTTATGATACATATTGCAGCTACCTATATCTACTTACCATATATGGAAATTGTTCAGCCGCCTATAAATTCACCAAACACGTAATTGCTCACGGCAATTCCCTGTTCCGTGAGAAACACCCTTCCTGCGTGCTGCTCTAATAATCCCTCCTTCTGTAGTTTTTTTAGGGTAAATCCATAGACGCTATCCAATGTTACGTGAAATTTCTCCTGGAACCTGTCTCTCGTAATCCCTTCCATCATCCGAAGTCCCAGAAACATAAATTCTTCCATCTGCTGTTTTTTGTCGAGATAAATAATTTCTATCTCCTCATTCTCCTGTATTTGGCACTCCGCATTTTTTAAAATCTGTGGCAGGTTTAAGAACTTACCCGCAAGATAATCGTAAAGATTCCTTGTATTGGAAAACCTGACATTCTCCATAAAAGAAGCACTCCCAAGCCCGAGTCCCAGGTATGGCGTAAGCTGCCAGTACCCAATATTGTGCCTGCAGACTCTATGGGGCAGTGCATAATTAGAAATCTCATACCGTTTGTAACCCTTGCTTTTGAGCATTGCCTCTGTCATCTCGTACATACTGCGCTCTGCTTCCTCTGTGGGTAAATCGTAAGTCTCCTCACCTCGCTGCCTGCGCAGCTCATCCTCTCCGTACTGCTCATAGAAGGGCGTTCCTTCTTCCACAATCAGGCTGTACGCAGAAATATGCTCCGGCCTGAGCCTTATTACCTCCTTCAACGTATACGCCCAATCCAAAGGCGTCTGCCCGGGCAGTGCCGACATCAGATCTACATTGATGTTATCAAAGCCTTTCTTCCTCGCCAAATCAAAACTTGATAGAAAATCCGCATAGGTATGGATTCTTCCAAGCCTCGCAAGCTCCCTATCGTCCGCTGACTGCAGCCCCAGGCTGAG
Source organism: uncultured Lachnospiraceae bacterium (assembly GCA_948688495.1). GTDB lineage: Bacteria > Bacillota > Clostridia > Lachnospirales > Lachnospiraceae > Petralouisia. The sequence continues at coordinate 8,749 of CAPQSW010000043.1, forward strand.
ACGATTAATGCCACAAGTCCGGTAAAAGGAAAGCTTTTCCCCTGTCAACGTGCCCGGATTGCACTCCAGCGTAATCTCCGCCTTCGGATTCAGCCGAAAACATCTGCGGACTTCTTCCAAAATTTCCCAAATCTGCACGCCTGCAAGCAGAGAAGGCGTTCCGCCCCCTACAAATACGCTGCTCACTTCATACTCCCGGCAGGATTCGCTCTGCTGCCGGATTTCCTCTATCAGCTTGTCTATATATTTCCTGCGAATCTCCTCCTTGGCAGGCATTGACAAAAAATCACAGTAATTGCATTTCTTCACACAAAAGGGAATATGAATATATAATTCCAGTTCCTGTCCTGCTGCCATCTATTTGTCATCCAGCTTCAATACGCTCATAAATGCCTTCTGTGGAATCTCCACATTTCCAATCTGGCGCATCCGCTTCTTGCCTTCCTTCTGTTTCTCTAAGAGCTTCCGCTTTCTGGTGATATCGCCGCCGTAACATTTCGCCAGCACGTCCTTGCGCATTGCCTTTACGGTCTCCCTGGCAATTACCTTGCTCCCTACGGCTGCCTGGATGGGTATTTCAAACAAATGACGCGGAATCTCCTCCTTGAGCTTTTCACACATTTTCCTGCCACGCTCGTATGCCGTCCCACTGTGAACAATGAACGATAACGCATCCACTTCCTCCTTATTGATGAGGATATCCAGCTTGACAAGCTCAGAACGGGTATACCCCTTCAACTCATAATCAAAGGAAGCATATCCTCTGGAACGTGACTTCAGCGCGTCAAAGAAATCATAAATAATTTCATTTAACGGAAGATCATATTTAATCAATGCCCGCGTTTCCTCCATATATTCCATGCTGATATAAACGCCGCGGCGTTCCTGGCATAAATCCATAATAGCCCCGATATACTCGCTGGTAACCATAATCTCTGCGCTGACCATCGGTTCTTCCATGTATTCGATTTCCGCCGGATCCGGCAGGTTCGAAGGGTTGGTGAGCTCAATTACTTCACCATTTGTCTTATGCACCTTATAGATAACCCCGGGAGCTGTAGTTACAAGATCAAGATTGTATTCCCGTTCCAGACGTTCCTGGATAATCTCAAGATGCAAAAGCCCTAAAAATCCACAGCGGAACCCAAAGCCTAACGCAATAGAAGTCTCCGGCTCAAACTGCAATGCCGCATCGTTTAACTGAAGCTTTTCCAAAGCATCCCGCAAATCGGGATATTTGGCGCCATCGGCCGGATACATGCCACAGTATACCATAGGATTTACCTTCTTATAGCCCGGCAGCGGTTCCTTACACGGATTTGCTGCATCCGTGACCGTATCTCCCACCTGGGTATCGCGGACATTCTTTAGGCTTGCCGTGATGTACCCAACCATCCCAGCGCTCAACTCCTCACAGGGAATAAACTGCCCGGCTCCAAAATAACCTACTTCTACTACCTCTGCAGTTGCCCCCGTCGCCATCATCTTAATCGTGGTCCCTACCCGCACAACTCCCTCTTTCAACCGGCAAAATACAATCACGCCTTTGTATGAATCATACAAAGAGTCAAAAATCAATGCCTGTAATGGGTTGTCCAAACTTCCGCCGGGCGCCGGAATTTTCTCCACAATCTGCTCTAACACATCATCAATATTCAATCCCGTCTTCGCGGAAATCTGCGGTGCATCCTGAGCCTCAAGCCCGATGACATCTTCAATCTCCTCGATCACACGCTCCGGTTCCGCACTGGGAAGGTCAATTTTGTTGATGACCGGAAGCACGTCCAAGTCATGATCCAGCGCCAGATAGACATTCGCCAGAGTCTGCGCCTCAATTCCCTGCGCCGCATCTACTACTAAGAGTGCTCCGTCACACGCCGCAAGGCTTCTTGATACCTCATAATTGAAATCCACATGTCCCGGCGTATCAATGAGATTAAAAATGTATTCCTCTCCATCCTTCGCCTTATACACGATGCGGACTGCCTGAGCCTTAATCGTAATGCCGCGTTCCCGTTCCAAATCCATATTATCCAGCACCTGCGCCTGCATCTCCCGGCTGGTCAGAAGCCCCGTCTTCTCAATAATCCGGTCTGCCAGTGTGGATTTGCCGTGATCTATATGTGCAATAATACAAAAATTTCTGATTTTACTCTGTTCTATGACTGCCATATTGCTCCTCCAAGTCCCTAATCTGTCAGAACAAGAAAAAAATTCCCTATTCAGCTTTTATTTTAACATATATCCCCCTGAAATGCAAAACGAAATCGGACATAGAAAGGCCTGTCATTTCCGGCTGTATTTTACAATCAAAAGCTCTACCGCCAGCCTATCACTCAGATTTCCGGTTTTTACATCTTCCTCCATCTGCACACAGTCTTCCACAGCCTCCTTTAGCTGCCCCATCGTAAAGCCTCCTGCCTGTGCGTAATGCTTTCGCACTGCAAATTCCGGAATTTTCACCTTGGAAGATATGAACTTATCGTCATACCCCTGCCGTTTTAAATCTTTGACCAAAAGCAAATTCTGAAACTGTCTGGCAATCAGGAACAATATGCGCATGGGGGGCTCTTTTAATGCAAGCAGATCATAATACAATTCTAACGCCTGTTTCTGCTTCTTTTCTGCAAGCTTATTTACCATCTCAAAAATCCTGTTTGTAGTCTGTACCACGCAGACCGCCTCCACATCCTCCGCTGAGATTACCTCGCGCCCAAGCGTGTAACAAAACAGTTTTTCCAACTCTTTGTCTATATTCTCCATATCATTTCCCGTCTTTTCCAGAAACATCTGCAGAACCGGCTTCGTAATTTTCTTTTGCTCACGCCCAAGCCTGCCAAGAATCCAGCGGGTCAGCACATCTTCCGTCTGCCGTTTAAATTCCACCACCCTCCCGGCATTCTTCACCGCCTTGTACATTTTGCTTCTCTTGTCGACCTCATCCTCCACAAATACAAAGCACGTGGTATCCGCAATATGTTTCATATAATCTGCAAGGTCCTCAGATGCGTTCTTGAACACAGCGCTGTTTTCCAGCATAATCAGCCTGTGCTCTGCAAAAAACGGAAGCGTCTCCGCCAGATCTATAATCTCGCCTGGATGGATGTTTTTCCCCTCATAAACGGATACGTTCATGGTATCATCCTCTTTTGATAATGCCTGCTTAAGCTTGCGGCTGTACTGTTTCTTCAGATAAGCTTCCTCGCCGTACAAAAGATATACCGGCTGGAATCTTTTTGACTTAATGTCTTCGTCTATGCTTTTCATATTTTGTCCACCTGTTTTCTTACTTGTCTTTTATCTTACACTATCTAAGGCAGATATGTAAAGACTTGCATGCCTCCCTCTTTGGGCTGCACGCGTATCTGTCCCTGATCCATGGTAAAGAATACATGGCTTCCCACAGCATACATCCGCTTCAACGCTTCCCTGCCGGGATGTCCGTAAGAATTTTTCTTTGCACAGGAAATCACCGTCATCCGGGGCGAGACTGCCTCCAGGAACTCCAGGCTGTTTGAATGGTCTGAACCGTGATGCGCGGCCTTATAAAAATCGACCTCTCCATACGGTTCAAACACCCCCTCCCCTAACAGCTTTCTTTCCTGTTCTTCCCCAATATCCCCGGTAAATATCCCCCGAAATTCCCGGTATTCCAAAAGCAGCGACAGTGAGGCAGCGTTTCTGTCTGCGCTGCTTTCCTCTCGCGGAGACAGCACGGTAAACTCCACATCTCCAGAACCAAACTTCATCCCTGCCGGAACATACAGAACTTCGCAGCCTGCCCGCTCAGCCTTGACCAGCAACGATTTCAACGCCTCATCACAGACCATGTGCTCTGCCAGAATCAAATATTCTACCGGATAGTCCTGCTGTAATAGTTCCATCAGCCCGCTGATATGGTCTGCATCGGCGTGGCTGACAATCCATCCCCTGACAGAACGTATCCCCCGCGATTTTAAGAAGGGCAGAATCCGGTATTCTCCAACCCGGTCCACATCACTGCTGCCGCCGTCAATAAAAAAATGCTCTCCATTGTCGTTCTGAATCAGGATACCATCCCCCTGTCCCACATCCAAAACATTAATTTCAAACTCTGGTTTCCCATGGACACACAACAGACAGATAAGCGCAAGAATCACCCCTGACAGATAATATTTTTTCTTTTCCCGCCACCCCAGGTACAGGCATAAAACAAGGATGGCATAATAGACAATGATAATTTCCAAAGATGGTCTGCCCGTAATATATCCCGCATTCGGCAGATTCTTTATGCCGCTGCAGATAAGCTCATGGAAAGCAAGAATCCACCCTGCCGGTGTTAACACTGCCGCCCCAAAAACCTCACTTGCAATTCCAAGCATTCCACCAAACATCCCTAAGGACAGCAATATTCCCATAAATGGTAAGATACAGGCATTGGCAGGGACACTGTACGGGGATATTTCACAATAAAAATACATAGACAGCGGCAGCGTAACAAGCTGGATACAAATGCTGACACCTACGGTATGAAACATATTTCCCGCCATTCTTCGCAAAATCTTAGAACGCCTCCTCCCCGTTCCTGCCTGTCTCCTCTCCTCACCTGCCTCCTTGCCTGTCTCCCGGATAACTTTCCACACCACAGTCACCCCAAAAACCGCACCATACGAAAACAGGAAGCCTGCATATTCCAATAAAAAAGGATTTCCCCAGAGCTGGATGATAGCACTAAAGGAAAGCGCCGTCAGCGAATCATAACTAAGTCCCAGTGCCTGTGCTGTCATCAGCAATGCAAACATACACACAGCCCGCACCGTGGATACTTCCATACCGGAAAAGATGCCAAAGCTAAAGACTATGGCTGCTGCAAACAATGCACTCCATTTATATGGGAAACCTGTCCTTCGCAGTAACGACAAAATCCCCATGCCCAAAAGTGAAACGTGCAGCCCGGAAATCGCAAGGATATGGGAAATACCGGCATCCTGGTATAGCTCCTTTATCCTCTCATCCATCAGTGATTTCTCTCCCAAAGTTATATTCACCATCACCCCAGCATCCTCTCTGCTCATAGCAGAAGTGAATACCTCCCCCATGCTTTTTTTTAAGCCTGCCAGAAATATGGCATATTTATCCTCATGGCCAGAAAGCCTTACCTCTGATTCTGCATATACCTTAAACTCCCATTTCCGGCTCTGTCTATATTGTTTTTCATTGAAATTACCTTCATTGTGAGATATCTGAAATGGCATACAGCTCCCGGTTACTTTCAATACGTTGCCCGGCTGATACTGGCCATTGGAACTGTAAATTAGAATCCCAAAACTGGGATAAGCATTGTCACCCAAAAATACCTGGGTGTCTGTAAGATCATAGATAAACTGCTGTTTCTTTCCCTGCAGGGCGGTCTCCTCCCGGCGTCGGACCCTTCCCTGCACGGTGATGGTATCACCCTCAACAAGAACTGCTTCCAGATTATGCCTCACCGCCTGCTGCGCCTGGATATGGACGACTGCTGCACAAAAGAACCCCGCACAGAGAATTACCCTGGCACAGACGACATGCCTGACGTCTTCCCGCTGTCGCGCCAGCACTGCTGCCATAACAGCTACAAACAGCAGAAACAGGCACAAAAACTGCCATTGCCAGCTTCTGCCATACAGAATGCCAAGGATCAGCGACAGGCACATACAGCACATGCCCCGTCTGATCATCTGCCCCCTCCTGTCTCATCTATAATCTGCTCCTCTCCCTCTTCGAGCTGCCTTGCCTGGCTTTTCGCTGCCTCGTCCATATAATCCAGGTTGCGCTCATACATAGCGCTTAAATCCATCTTTTCCCGGTAAACACGGTTACTATCCCCATTTACGGAAATTTGTACCTTGTTCACACTCGTAAGCTCTGTCAGCGAATTGACGATGGCATAGATTACTACCGGTTCTGCAATCTCATAATTCTGAGTGAAAAAACCCTCGTCGAGATTCACAAAACATACGCCGTTTGCAACTGATACGTTCACAAGCTCCGTCCCTTCTGGAACTGCCGCGCGCCCCTTGTCTCCCTGCGGCCCTTTCAACAGTTGTTCTACCACAAGCTTCTCAAGCGATATATTACTGCTGTAATGGATCTCCTGCATCTCCTGCAACAGTCCGTCGCCTTTTTCATTGGCAAAATACAGGGTAATATTTGCGGTCTGAATCGTATTAATCTGCTCTCCCGGATTTTCGATAAAACTATCCTCCGTCATCAGCCCTACCGGCCTCCCTTCGCTGTCCAAAAGCGGTGCATTGCCCACATAAAAGGAAATGCAGTCCACACCCTCTGTCTGAATCAGCGTTCGGACAATCGCCGCCCGGCAAAGTACCTCCTCGATGTTGTCCATCTCAAGGTAGGCGCTATTGAAATAAAGGCTAAGCTGACCATCTTCCAGATTCCAGGAATCCAGCCTGACCCGTTCGGGAAGCGGTTTGCGATAGTCTGGATTATCTGTATCCCGAAACAATTGTTCCAGGTATTCGGCAATCATTTCCTCTGTATCTTTTGCTTTAGGCTCGTAACCAACAGCAACCGTTTTGGTCTTGTCTGTGTTTATATAGTAAATATTGTATTCCGACATCTTCTCCTGACTATTGCCACACCCTGCTGACAGCAATACAAGGGCTGCCATGCTTATCAGAAGTAACGTGTTCTTTGCTATTCTCATGTAGCTCCTCCAATATAATTAAGCGGTATGCGGACTGTGAAAACTGTCCCTTCCCCCTCTTTGCTGTGCGCCTTAATTGCCCCCCGGTGCATCAAAACAGCATTTCTTGTAATTGCCAGACCAAGTCCCGTTCCGCCAATCTCCCTGGAGTGGGATTTATCCGCACGGAAAAACCTTTCGTAAATATGCTCCAAGTACTCCTCAGGTATCCCAATACCCGAGTCCTCCACGCGCACAAAGAAATATTTGTGGTCTGCATTTAAAGTTACATGCACCCACCCATCCTTTTTGTTATACTTTATCGCATTTTCCACAAGATTATTAAGCGCCAGGGACAATTTTACCTCATCGATCTCTGCGCTGACTGGTCGAAAGCTTTCTAATACGAGCTCAATGTTCTGTTTCTCCGCAATGGGACGCAGACGTTTCATAATTATTTCCAGCAGTTCATTGACATTGACCACGGAAATATTCAACCCTCCTGCCGCCTTATCCATTTTCACCAATGACAGCAAATCATTGATTATTTTATTCTCCCGTTCAATCTCCTCTGCTATATCACTCATAAAATCCTTATACAGCTCTACCGGAACATCTTCCTGTCCCAACAGGGAATCCGCAAGTACTTTCATGGAGGTGAGCGGGGTTTTTAGTTCGTGGGATACATTTGAGACAAATTCCTGTCTCGAATTATCAATTCCCCGCATCCTTCCCAGCATTTCATTGAAGGCGTCCGACATCGCTTCCGTCTCTGTATAATCGGAAATCATCAGTTCTTCTTCCTCATTCTCTGCCTGGATCTCCTCTAAAGACTTGGTCATCTTTTTAAACGGACGTACCAGATGACCCGCGCAGAAGAAAGCGAATACCAGAATAAGCACTGCGTTTACCATCTCAATAATCTGCATATTCTTCTTGAGATAATCGTAATTCATCATGATGCTGTCTGTAGACACACTTACCAGCATTACGCCCACAGATTCCTGGGTATCTGTATTTTTGAGGGGAACCGCCAGTTCAATATACCGGCTGTCTGGATCATACTTGTTGATTTCCTCTCCCTGAAAACTTCTTACCACTTCCTCTGAAATAATCGTCTTGCCCAAATCAAGTCCATAAGTATCCTTGACAATCTGAAAATGTTCATTGATAATCATCAGCCTGCCGTCATAAATATTGGACATCTGGTCTACCTGTGTGTTGACGATTTCCTGGGATAAATCGCTCATATAATTATAAGTAACTACCTGATTGGCCAGTATCTTTGACTGGCTAAGAATATCAATACTGCGGTTAGAAACAGCACGGCTCTCATAACTGGCAAGAATACCGGCCCGCAATGCAATATTGGGAAGAATCCCAATCAGTGCTATAATCAAGAACAGCCTGAATCTCAGGCTGTGGATAAACTTTAATTTCCTCATCTTTTTCTCCGCTGTCTTACAAATTCTGTCCGCCCTGGTAATAGTAACCTACGCCCCATTTCGTATGCACATATCTGGGATCGCTTGGATTCGCCTCAATCTTCTCTCTGAGACGCCTCACATGTACATCCACCGTACGAACGTCTCCTGGATATTCAGACCCCCATACTAAATTCAACAATTTCTCCCTGCTGTATACCTTATTCGGATTCAATACCAGAATCGCCAACAGGTCAAACTCCCTTGCCGTAACGTTGATTTCTTTTCCTAAAATAAACAGACGGCGGCTCTCGCAGTCCAGACGCAAATCCCCATTCTCTACAATCCTTACATTCTCCTCTTTCTTCTGTTTGGGGGAAGTCCTTCTCATAATAGCCTTAATCCGCGCCTTTACCTCCAGAATGTTAAATGGCTTCGTAATGTAATCGTCCGCACCGTACTCCAGTCCCAGGATTTTGTCCATATCGTCTCCCTTCGCGGTCAGCATGACAATAGGTACCGCTGAGAACTCCCGGATCTGCTGGCATACTTCAAAACCATCCATCTTGGGCAGCATAATATCCAAAAGTATCATATCATACGTATTCTCTGTCGCAAGCCTGAGCGCTTCTTCGCCATCATATGCACAGTCTACTTCCATTCCGTCCTGCTCAAGACTGAAACGGATTCCTTTCACTATCAACTTCTCATCATCAACTACAAGAACCTTTTTTGCCATCATTTCACCTCATTGAACTTTGACGTAATCCTCTATTTTGGAAAATACGCCTTCTTTGATCCCTTCTATTTTCATCAAATCTTCATTCTTCGTAAAACCGCCGTTATCTTCACGCCAGGCAAGAATACTGTCTGCCTTCGCCGACCCGATTCCCGGAAGCTGCATCAGTTCTTCTTTGGTGGCAGTGTTAAGATTTATCTTTCCATCATCCCCAGCGCTTCCAGCCCCGTTTTCCCCAGGCTGGCTTCCCTTCTCTGCCGCTTCTTGCACAGTCATCACCCAAATCATCTCTCCGTCGGTTAACGGCTTTGCCTGATTCAACGAGCGCAGGTCTGCCTCCTGTGTCACACCTCCGGCAAGCTCCACCGCCTGAAAGATGCGGCTGCCCTGTGGCAATGCATAGACCCCGGGCTTATTCACTGCACCTGACACCTGGACATAAATCTCCGGCATGGACTTAGAACTGTCCTCCCCGCCAGAATCAGGGACCTTACCTGCACCATCATCATTTGCTAAAGAAGTATCCGCCCCGGATATTAGCAGCCCATCCTCCCGCTCCCCGCTTCTTTTACAGCCTGCCAGGAAGATGATACACATCAAAATGACTATGATTATTCTTATATTTCTCAAACTTTTCCCACCTTTCTGTAGTTATGTGGATGAGAAAAGCCCTATTCACGAATCCCCTATATTGTAACGAAATTTTGCCGTTATTACAAGAGGTATTACAAAAATGTTAAAAAACATACTTGACAATCCCCGAAAAAAACGTTATTGTGTTATTTAGATAGTACAATAATACATATTTCATCATAGAAATCGAGGTGATTAAATGCCATGGAATTTGGATTCCGACCGACCTATTTTTATCCAAATTATTGAAAAAATCCAGATGGACATTATCTCCGGCCTGTATGCTCCAGGAGACAAGCTTCCCTCTGTCCGGGAACTTGCCCAGGCGGCATCCGTAAATCCAAACACGATGCAGAAAGCCCTTTCCGAGCTGGAGCGGACCGGACTTGTCTATTCCCAGAGAACCAGCGGACGCTACATTACGGAGGACACAGCCATGATTGCAGATTTAAAATCAAAACTTGCCAGAGATATTGTAACACAATTCTTAAATAACATGCAGCAACTCGGAATACAGCAGAAGGAGATCATATCCCTTATCTGCGAGATTAACAAAGGAGATGGCCATGACACTGTTAGAATGTAAAAACCTTACCAAAAAATACGGCAATTACACCGCGCTCAATGACATGAGCTTTCAGATTGACGGCGGGCATATCATCGGTCTTCTGGGACCGAACGGCAGCGGCAAGACCACATTAATTAAGCTGATTGCCGGACTGCTTGAGCCAACTGCAGGAGCCGTGTATGTCAAAGAAGAACCTATCGGTCCCGCCAGCAAAAGCGTTATTTCCTATCTGCCCGACCACAGCTACTTAAATGGAAACATGCGGGTACAGGAAATTATTGATTTTTTTGCTGACTTTTATGAAGATTTTGATTCCATACGTGCCTACGACATGATGGCAAAACTGCAGATTAACCCCCGCCAGAAGTTAAAGACATTGTCAAAGGGCACACAGGAGAAAGTACAACTCATTCTTGTAATGAGCCGCCATGCAGCTCTGTATATCTTAGATGAGCCTCTTGCCGGCGTAGACCCTGCCGCAAGGGATTATATCTTAGAGACCATCCTTTCCAACTACGACGAAGATGCCTCCCTGCTTATCTCCACACATCTCATCTCAGATATTGAGAACATTTTGGACGAGGTCATCTTTATTCAGGACGGCAGACTGCATACCCAGGCCTTGGTAGACGAACTGCGTGAGCAGGACCACAAATCCATCGACACGATCTTCCGGGAGGTATTCAAATGTTAAAAAAATTACTAAAATACGAGTGGAAAGATACAAAAAAACTGCTATTGCCTATGAACCTTGTTATCATCCTGATCACCATTGTCGGCTGCATCCTGCTGAGCACCAGAATCTTTGACACAAGCACTGGATTTGTGCTTGCGACTCTCCTGCTGGTACTCTATCTGCTTTCTATTATAGCATTTTCGTTTATCACATTGATCTATATCTATGTGAGATTTTATAAAAACCTGTTTACTGCTGAGGGTTATCTGATGCATACCCTCCCGGTTACAAGAACCCAGCTTTTTCACTCCAAGCTGATTGTGGGATATTTCTGGTTCTTCCTAAACAGCTTGCTGACTGCACTGTCTACCGGGGCTTTGGGCGCCGCCGCCGGATTCCATACAGCCACGACAGAGATGGTCGACGAAGTGAATATTTCCTTTGCTGAGCTTTTCGGCTGTTCACCGGTGGTCTTCCTGTGCTGGGGACTGGTGACACTGATTGTCTGCTCGCTCTCCTCCGTCCTGATGGGATACGTGAGTATTTTGCTCGGACAGAGGATGGAAAAAAACAAGCTCGCCGCCGCTGTGGGATTCTATTTTGGCATCTATATGGTCATTCAGATCGTGAGCTCAATTGCCATGATGCTTCCCATTATCATTGAAATCATGAGTGATACAAATGAGGAAGCCGCCCTTAATTTCATGACGGACAGCCTCTCGTTGATTTTCCCCAGCATGTGCATTTTCTACCTGGTTTTGAGCATTGTATTCTATTCCCTCTGCCGGGCGCTGATAAACCGCAAGGTCAATCTGGATTAACCACGAGGCGTATTACAAATGCTTTTGTATACGCCTCCCAACCTTCCTGTTCCAATGTCAGGCTTCCGCCATGCATATCGACTACTTTTCTGGCAATGCTAAGGCCAAGCCCGCTGCCACCCTTGCTGTTTCTTGATTCATCCCCCAGGACAAAAGGCTCAAACATATATTTTGCCGTTTCTGGCGGGATAACCTCTCCACTGTCACACACTCGTATAACAATATCCCCATCCTCCGCCTCGGCCATAACCCATACCCTGGTCCCCGAAGGATTATGGCACAGGGCATTACTCAAAAGGTTATTGATGACGCGCTTAAACTGTACCGCGTCCAACTCCATAAAAACCTCCTGTTCCGGAATGCTTGGAATCACTTCCATTCCCTGTTCTTCAAAATCCATATACACGCCTGCGACACATCCGCGCAGCAGTTCAAACAGGTCTGTCCTTGTCTTATTTAATACAAACCCCTCACTCTCAAGTTTCACATATTCAAACAGAAGATCTAGCAGATCGCCCATCTGCATGGATTTATTGTAAATTGTCTCCAAATATTCTCTCTGTTTTTCCCTGGCAATCCCATTTCCACGCTCCCCAAACGGCGGCGCCTCCCCTTCATCCAGCAGGATTCTGGCGTAGCCTGCCACAGTCGTCATGGGTGTTTTTAAGTCATGTGCCACATCCGACAAAAGCAGATTTCTTCTCCTGTCATATTCCTCTTTCCCCTGCTGCTCCTGCTCCTTTAAGCGGTTAATCTGCGCACTGACTGTCTGTCCGAATGCAAACGCTGCAAGCACATAGGGCAGCAGCACTGTTAAAAGGATCAGTACGGTTAGCGCTGCCGTTCCCCAGATAAATAAATTTCTCTGGACCGGATTCATCTGTACCGTCTGGCTGGAAATACTTCCAGTCATCGTGCTGCCTGCCCAGCTCTCACTAAATGTGCGTAAGGCAAACCCTGCCACATCTGGCAGACCATTACAGATTCCCATAACGGCAAGATACAGCACGCCACGGCACAACACTTCAATGCTGAGGCCTCCTTCCATCCCCACTGCAAAAAACTCGATATGCAGACTGTCGGACAACCAGGGAAAAACGACCCCTTCATAAAACCAGTCCAGCAGGCTTTCACTAATGCCGACCAGAATCAGTATAAACAGAAAACGCTTGATTAAAAATTTTTTCCATTCTGCATGATTCATTGCTATTCTTTCTCCATACGGTAACCGAGTCCCCGGATTGTCTTAATATATGCACTTCCATCCTCTGACAGCTTCGCGCGCAGACGGCTGATGCACACCATGATATTGTTATCCGCAATCGCGTATTCCTCTCCCCACACATTCTCGTATACCTGCTGCTTTGTAAATACCCTGCCAGGGTGCTCCATGAACATCCGAAGCATCTTATATTCCACAGAGGTCAAATCAATGGAATGGCCGCCTTGATACACCACACATTCTTCCGTATCCAGGCGCAAGTCCCTGACCTTTAATTGTTTGATCTGCTTTCCCTTTGCTCCCAGGGAATAAAATCTCCGTATATTGGAATTGATGCGCGCCACCGCCTCCATGGGATTGAACGGTTTTGCCAGATAATCATCCGCTCCCAGATCAAGCCCCAGAATCTTATCTGCATCCTGGTTTTTGGCAGATAAAATCATGACAGGCATGTTGCTGCTTTCACGCAGCTTTTTCAGTACATGATAACCGTCCATTCCCGGCATCATGATGTCAAGAAGCGCCATGTCAATTTCCTCTTTTTCTAATATGGAAAGGGCAGATCTGCCATCTGCCGCTTCCAACACCTGATAACCATCTTTTTCCAGATACAACCGGAGCAGTTCTCTGATTTGTTCCTCGTCATCTGCAACAAGAATTGTATATGCCATAATATTCTCCTTCATATTTTAAATGAACTATAAGCATTTACTGCGGAAGTCCCATATTTACTGGCTGCTGCGCTATCATGTACAGTTCTTTTAATTTCTGGTAGAGCGCTGCGTTCGTCTGATTTACATAAGGATTCACATAGAAAATTCCCAATATTCCCAGGGTCACGCCGTTTAAGATATACCATCCCAGGAAAGACAAATCGAGAACAAATGCATTCCACTTATTCCCCTGCATCATATGGCTGCTGATGGCAAATGCCTCCTCCCTGCTGATATCAGGAGTATCCCCAAGAATGTAAGGTACCATTCTGTATTCATAAGCTTTGATAATACCGGGAATGATAAAGAGCAGGCTCCACAAAAATACAAACAAATCCCGGAAAAACAAAGTCTTCACACAATTCATATAATTATGTTCAAACGCATAGCATATCTCCTTGATGTTCGCATTTTCCCGCAGGTTCTGCACAAAGAAACGGTTGATACCCACCTCCAGGGGATTCACAATAAAAACTTGCAATGGAATTACAATCACCATAACGATTACCATCACAATTACCATTATCAGCAGCACAATGACAAATACCGCTGTCATAGTAATGGCTGTCTCAGCAGGACTTCTGTCTCCCCAATTATCCAGATACAGGTCCACATCATCATCAAATTCATCCAGGGTGTCGTAAACATCATGATCGTAATCATGATAATCATCATCAAACACCTTATTCACCGTATTGCGTACCCCTGTATAGGTTCCCCCGGAACCTGAACCTACACTGGCTCCCCCGCCCAGCAGAGCCATCAATAGCGCTACCAAAACGCATTTCCAGTAATTGACCTTAAACCTCTGTTTTGCCTTTTCCTTTAATTCTCTTCTTGTCCACATATTTATTTCCTCCTTATTTTATCGGTTTCAGGACACATTGCATCGCTTCATCTGCCATATAGTCTATCTTATTTTTCTTAACAGAAAACCATTCTTTCCTTACCACAACCTTACAATAGGTCGACGGCCAATGGGAGGGGGCACTTCCTCACATATACTCATATACCTACATATTAGCACCATTTATCCCTTTTGTCATATCTTATTAAAGAACAGAATATTTAGAAAGGATGCAACCATTATGGCAAATTACAACACTAACTCCGACTGTGGCTGCAAGTCAAGGATGCCACAGCGTTCAAGTGCATATAATCCCGGTATGAACCAGCGTCCCGCACCAAACCGTGCGCCTATGCCCCGACACTGCCCAATCGGCATGGATAAAACAGATCCCCTTGCCGGCATGGCAATCGCCATGGCTTACGTACCTTGGCAGTTCATGCACGAAACTTATGAACCGGATAAAGCGCTGCAATGTGGCACAATTTTTCCTGAACTGAACAAACCGTTTATGGGGAAAGGGGGCTGCCCAAGATGAGAGAAAACAAAATGGAACAGATGAAGTTATTCCAGTGGATTAATATGGTCAGTTTCGCAGTCAATGACATTGTACTCTATTTGGATACCCATCCAACAGATCAGGATGCAATTGCATACTTTAATCATTTCCGTGAGGTACGAACAAATGCCCTGAAAGAATATGAAAAAAATTATGGACCGCTTACGCTCGATACAACAAAAGCCGATCAGATGTGGCTGTGGGCTACCCAGCCAATGCCCTGGGAAGGAGGTTATTGCTAAATGTGGAATTATGAGAAAAGATTACAGTATCCTGTAAATATTACACAGACCAACCCGCAGATTGCCCAGGTAATCATCAGCCAGTTTGGTGGTCCAGACGGTGAATTGTCCGCTTCCATGCGTTACCTGTCCCAGAGATACACGATTCCCTATCGGGAAGTCGCAGGTCTATTGACGGATATAGGTAGTGAAGCCTCTGAAATGGAGTTTTCTGAGGCTTCGGCTTTTTTTAGCATTTCTAAAGCCCCCGTAACGCCCTTTGCTACCGTAAAACTCCACTTATGCGGCAGCATTTTCAAATAAACATCTATGTGGTTTTTATCGTTGATTACCATCTTGTCGAGTATTTGGGTGTAGTATTCATCCTCGTACTGGATACCGTTAATCAGCTCGTTAATGGCGTTCTTTATATCCGCCATCAATTTCTGCTGTTTCAGTATCACTGCCTGCTGCTGTTCAATGCCCTCCATTGTAGACTTTAGCTTTTCAATATCCTCGTCATACTTGGCTCTTAGGGCAGTAAACTCGGTTTTGTCTATATCGCCGCTTGTGTAAAGGTCAATAAGACCTGTACGCTTTTTCTTGGCTTCTTCGATTTTCTCCGATAAGGCACTCGTGCTTGTTCCTGTTAAGTCTATCCGCATAACTGCGTCAATCGTCTTGGTGAGATTATCGACAACTTTCTGGCGGTTGATTTTCAGCTCCCTGCAAACAAGGTACAATAAATAAATCGCATCCTCATTGCGGATACTCTCGCCAGAGCAGCCCACTTGATTGCCCGCCTTGTCAATGTGCGGTCTGCCGTGATTTGCCGCTTCATAGCAACGCCACGCTTTGTATCTGCTTCCGTCTTTGCGGGTCTTATATCGGGCAACATAGCTTGCTCCGCATCTGCCGCATTTGATTTTCCCAGAGAACGGATAGCGGTTGCTGTGTTTTGCCTTGCCCTCCTGCGAAAGCGATTTTGCATCCAAAATGCGGTTTGCCTTGTCGAAAAGCTCACGGGAGATAATCGGCTCGTGGTGGTCTTTGAGGATGACAAATTCCTCCTGCCCGAGGTTTACTTTCTTTTCATGGGATAGGAAGTCTGGCGTATAGGTTTTTTTCTGCACTAAATCGCCGCAGTATTTTTCATTGCGGATAACACGGAGAATAACCGTATTCTGCCATTCCTTGACACGCATAGGCTCGATACCTTCCTCACGAAGCTCACGGGCGATAACATGAGTGCCTTTGCCTTCGTCCACGAACTTGTGGAAGATAAGGCGGACGATTTTTGCACCATCTTCATTGATAGTCATTTTCCCGTCTTTTACATCATAGCCGAGCATAC
>CAPQSW010000044.1 GCA_948688495.1 uncultured Lachnospiraceae bacterium
ATTTACAACACTGCCATCATAGGGCTCCCCGTCAAACGCGGCATGTACTTTCCCCCTTCCTCGCCCAAACTCTTTTCTAATATCATAGGGAAAAATGACATAAGCGCCCCCTGTCTCCCCCGCTTCATAGAGCAGGGATTCATACTCATACACTCTGCTGTTCAATGCCTGCACCTCCTTTTATTTCCTATATTCAATTATAACAAATATCTTTTCCAAGTTTATTCTTAATAAACCAATTCGCAATCCGTTTAGCGTGACAAGGTCTTTCCTATAAGCGAACAAAGCAGGGTTTACATCCTACCATAGTAAACAAACTGTAAATCCCTGCATCCAAAAAATAATCCTATTCACATTTAAAAGGAACCATATGTTTTATACAAGACTGCTGTTTCTATAACACTTTCATCAGTTCTAAATACCAATCGTCCATAATACTTTCATAAGAAATCTGTACAATCCTGTCTTGGGAACTGTTCTCATAAATACAGGCCTCCGCTGCGCCGCCCAAACCCGGAAGCTTATAAAATCCACCAAAAACAATCCATATTTCCCCGTCCAGATCATTTTTTTCCAAAAATTTCTCAAATTTTTCCCGCTCAACATAAACATATCTGTCATCAAAGGAAATCATATGACTCAGTTCCTGGGTATCGCTGGATACGATCTGTGGTTCACCGTCATAAACCCCAACCATAATATCCCTGTTTTCACTGTACCGGGCATAAGAATGGAGTTGTATCACCGGCAGCATGGCTGCCATCAACAAAAAAACCGTGACTGCCATGCCTTTGCACCGCCTTTTTTTGTATGTCCGAAATTCGGCAATTTTCTCCATCCGCCTTTTTATATCTGCAAATTCCCTCTCCCCTGCATAGGTAACAGAAGGTGGTGTTCCCTCCGATTCAAAGCGCAGCAGTTTCAATGTTTTCAGTAATATCAATCCATATTCATGCGCTGTCCCCCCGCTGTTTTGTATGCACACCCTATCACAAATATCTTCCATATCTGCCCGAAGCTGTTTTTGGAAAACTGTCAGAAATGGATTTACCCATAAGAGGCATCGCAGAATGTCCCATGCAAATCCAAACCATAAATGCCCTAACCGGATATGTGTCCGCTCATGCTGCAAAACAGTCCACAATTCCTCCCTGCCGTAGCGCTCCGCCATTACTTTCGGAATGACAACCACCGGCCTCAACAAACCAGCCGTAAAGGGCGTAACATTCATGTCGGCGACACAAATCCGCATATTATTCAGGAAAATCTTTTCCATTGCGTCAGTCTCCCTCCTAAAACGCAGACGCCTTCCAAATATACAGATGGCGCTTACAATAATGCCCGCCATATAAATGCGGCCAGCCCAACGCCAATTCATAATGCCATATGTCAGCCACCACGTTGCCCTCCACACTGCCATATTTTCATAAAACAGCCTCAGTCTTCCAAGAAATGGGAGTAACAGGAATAACAACCATAACATTCCCCTGAAAAAAGTCTTTTCCAAAAATACCGTTTTTCTAAGCAGCATCACAATCCCTGTCAGTAACAATGAAATAATTGCACACCGCATAAGCTGGGTCGTATAATATGTAGCGCCAAAATCCAGGAGACTTACAAACCGTAACCAGTCAGACATGAACCTTACCCCTTTTTCTCTGGGGACCCCTCCCCCCGTTCCCTGCTTCTTTCCAGAATCTCCCCCAACTCGTTAATCTGTTCATCTGTCAAAGGAAAGCTCTGCAGCAACGCTGTCATCGCATTCGTCCCATTACCGGAGAAATAACTGTCCACAAACCTCCTGCTTTTTTCCTTTACGCATTCCTCCCTCGGTTTTTGCACAAAATAGTGGTAAACCCGCGAATCATGCTCATCCACTGTATAGCCAAGAATGTTTTTCTGGTTCAGGCGATTCATCAGCACCCGAACCATTCGCTGTGACATATCTGCAGTTCCCTGCATCCTTTTAAAAACCTCAGAGGATGTAAGAGGCTCTTTACTCGCCCAGAGGACTTCCATAATCTGCCATTCACTTGGTGTGATTTCTCCCTTTGCCATAACGCTTCCTTCTCTCCTGTTGTAAATCTATGGCTTTTCGCCTTAGCTGCCCGCACAACCATGTTTGTCCTCTCCACAACGATGCTCCCCGCAGGAATGTCCATGCTCATGGTGGTCGCAATGCACATCAGAATTATAGTTAAGGTTTCCTGAAAGGTAAGCATTAACTGCTTCGTCTGCTTTGCCGGATACCCCTCCATACAACTGGATTCCTACATCTGAGAGTGCGGCCTTGGCGCCGCCTCCGATACCACCGCAGATCAATATATCAACTCCTGCCTGTACCAGAAAACCGGACAATGCCCCATGCCCCTTACCTTCCGTATTCACAAGCTCTGTTTTCACAATCTTTCCATTCTCTGTATCATAGAGTTTAAATTGTTCCGTATGCCCAAAATGCTGAAATATTATTTCATTTTCATAAGTTACTGCTATTCTCATCTGAGTCGCTTCCTTTCCTTAAACTATCTCCCAATCAAACGTACCGCCTCACACGCATCCAGTACCAAAAGTGCTTCCCCACTGCCCGGTAAGACGTCTGTCTGAAAGTTAATAATTATTATATTACTTATAATGTGTAAAATCAAGTTGCTTATAAATTCATAAAATTATTTCCGCTGGCTACAAAAATTATAGGAACTGCCATCGCCCCAAGCGTTGACAATAGTCATTGAGATGATATAATTTTCTTGCATATTAAGTTCAATTGTTACGGAATACATGACGACTATGATAAGATTATTCTTAAATATTTGCAAATCCTTTCATAAAATAAAACACCTAGATGACCATCTCATTTATGCCCAGATGGAAAAACTTTGTTTTGATGAGGCATCCGGATGCCCCTCCTGCAATGCCCCGCTTCCCAAATGCTGCCGTAATGGCTCCTATTCCCGCCACTTTGTCTGTTATGATAAGCATTCCGTATGCAATCACGTCATTACCATACATTCACTTATTTGTTCTTCCTGCAAAAAATCCCATGCCCTGCTTCCATCCGTCATCATTCCCTGGTCCTCCTACAGCCTGGGATTTATCATAGCCCTTCTCTATGCAAGACTTACCAGGAAATTCACTTCCGTCCTTTCTCTCTGTGAACACTTTGACATATCGGAATGCACCTATTACCGATTAATGAAGCGTTTTACCCTTGATTCACGTCTTCTCCTTTCGTCCATCCGGACATTTATGGAAACACTTGACCTGATACAGCTTCTTTTATCCGCAGATCCAAAAATTACGCATTCCGCCCTTTGTATCTTTCATGAAGCAACCGGGTACTCTTTCCTGCAGCCCTGCATGAAAATACGGAAAATGAGCAGCCATAAAATCCCTCCCTGATTCTTTCAGATAACCTGACAGTACAAATATCCTTGATCGGATGTTACCCTGTCAGTAGGGGGATTACAAATGATAAAAGAAAACACAAATGATATCTGGGGATGCGCAAGGAACCCTTTCACCAGTTTTTACGGTATGCGCATGAACCCCTTCACAAAAGAGCTGCCCGCAAAAGATGCCTACCGGACCCTTGACATGGAGCAGATGCAGGGAAGGCTCATGTATTTGAAAGAACATCCGGGGATTGGCCTGTTCACATCCACACCCGGGCAAGGAAAAACCTTTTCCTTAAAATATTTTTCCGACAGTCTTGATCCGGGCCTTGTAAAGCTTTATTACACATGCGTGTCTACAGCATCGACTGCCGACTTTTACCGGCAACTGTGTGCCAGCTTCGGCCTGGAAATCTCTCATCGCGAATCCAATATGCGTCAGAGAATTTGGAAGTACCTGTACCTTATGTGTACCAGCAAGAATATCCACTGCATGATCTGTATGGATGAAGCCCAGAATTTAAACAGTGACAGCTTCAGGGAGCTGAACACGCTATGCAGCTTCTGTATGGATTCTAAAAACAATTTTTCTCTCATCCTTTTGGGTCAGCCCGCATTAACAAACTTCCTAACGCAACAGACCAATAAGGCCTTACAGCAGCGTATCTGTGTAAATTACAGCTTCACTGGTATTACACAGGAGGAAGCCCGGAATTATATCAACGACCGTATGGCCCTTGCAGGCGCTGCACCCCAGATTTTTGATGAGAGCGCCCTTACCGCAGCCTGTGGAAGCTGTCACAACTCCCTGCACCAATTGAATCTCATTCTGACCAGGGCACTTGCCATAGGGGCCCAAAATGGAATGAAACGCATTGATTCCGATATGATGCTGGCGGCTGTACATGCCTGCGTCCGTGTTTAAAATCTAACAGGGTTAAGGCATTAACATACCCTTAACCCTGTCAACAGAACTTGCTTTTCGCACAATGTACCATCACACTATACTGTCAGATACCCTTCCTTCACCATATCTGCCACCGCATCCGTAGGTATTTCAAACGAGACAACTCCCATATATCCAGGAGCAACCTCATATTCATCAAAAACAATGGTAAGTTTTCCTGAATCACTGATATAGAAATCCACATCATCTGCTATGGTTTCAAAGTTATCCTCCTCTATCTCTGAGTCCAGCCAATAGATCTTTGAATCATCACGTTCCATCTGTGCCTTCATCTGTTCTTTGATATTTTTAGAGATTGACGTCTTATAATCGGCACCCTCCTGGAATAAATCCTTCAAGGTAATCATTTCCCCTGACGCCTTATCTATATGATAAATCCTCTCAGACTGGCTGGAGTCCGCCATCGTCACCGTCTGGTGAAACTGCAGGGAAAACAGCTTTTCATTATCTGTAACTACCTCATAGTCTAAATCCACCGCCTGCACGCCCTCTCCGCCGGCTGCTCTGACATCTTCCTCATAAGCAGCAATAATTTCATCTGTATATGCCTGGATATTGTCATTTAAATTTTTTGTAGGACTCTCCATCACTTCCCCCTCCTGATTTTCTACCTGTACATTGGGAATCCTGACCTTTGCCTCCATCTTTCCATCCTGGCTTAGATACGCCCGGAAATTGATTACCCGCACAATGGCCCCAAGCATAGGAATCTTCTCCATGGCACAGGCAACGGACGCATTCATATTCACTAAGATAGCCAGCGCAAGAACCGCAGCCGCCACGCCGATACACAATCGGGCAGTCCATACACGGAATATACAAGATTTTTTGCCTTCGGACCTATTCGTTACCGTATCTTTTTCCACATCGCTTTTTGCCTGTTCTATGGAGGATTCCACCTTTTGTTTTAAAGATTCTGGAACTTTTATATTCTGATAATCCATCTTGATTTGTTTTATATTATGAGTCATAACAATAATCTCCTTCCGTTAATTTAATTTTGAGCTTCTTCAGACTGCGGTACAAAATACTCTTTGTAGTACTTAAATTTTCTTGCAGGACATCGGCAATTTCCTGCAGCTTCCTGTCCTCAAAATAGCGCAGGACAATGACCGCACGTTCTTTATCACTCAATACATCCAGAGCGTCAATCGTGTCAAAATCACAATACAAATCCTCTTCTCCATTTTCCTGCAGTAACTCTGAAGAAACCTCACGCTGTTTTTGCCTGAGAAGTTCCACAGAAGTGTTAATAACAATACGAAAAAGCCATGTCTTGATAAAATCACCATGCTTTAACGCTCCTGCATTTTTAATTGCCTTGTAAGCGCTCTCCTGCACGACATCCATAGCATCCTCTTCATTTTTTACATAAGTATATGCCAGACGGTACAAAGATTCATAAGATGCCAGCAGTTCCTGTTCCACCAGTTGTTGTCTTTTTGGTGAATGCATAGTTATGTCCTCCTTTCCGGTTACTATATGTTAGACGGATCAGACATATAAAAAGTTTCAATTTATAAAAATTTATTGACATAAGTATGATTTCGTACTATAATACAAGGTATGAAATCGTACTAATGAGGTGCAAAATAATGAAGAACAAAGTTTCTAAAGAATTAAAACGTTTTAACTACTTATTTGGAGAAACCGATGCTGTATACCACGAAATGTACTTAAAATCAGGTTTGGCGGACAGCGCCGGCTCCATTCTCTACGCCATTTTAGAAAACGGCGGAAGCTGTCTGCTTAAGTCCATCTGCCATTATACCGGACGCAGCAAGCAGACGATTAACTCTGCCATCCGAAAATTGGAGGCTGAAAATATTATATATTTGAAAATGGCAAAAGGAAAGAACAAAATGGTCCATTTCACTGAGGCCGGCCAAATTCTGGCGAAAAAGACTGTTGGACGGATTCTAAAAGCTGAAGATGAAATCTTTGCCACCTGGTCCCGGGAAGATGTTGAAAAATATCTACAATTAACAGAACGCTATATGATAGCTTTAAAGGAAAAAGCAAAAGAAATGTAAAAGACCGTGTTGAAAGGAAAGAGACATGAGCAACAAAACAATACAACTATCAGACCATTTTAACTACAGACGGTTACTGCGTTTCACTCTGCCATCCATACTTATGCTGGTCTTTACCTCTGTCTATAGCGTGGTCGACGGATTTTTTGTATCAAACTTTACCGGCAAAACGCCCTTTGCGGCTGTCAATTTTATCATGCCACTCTTAATGATTCTCGGATGTGCCGGCTTCATGTTCGGAACAGGCGGCGGGGCGCTGATTGCAAAGACCATGGGGGTAGGCGACCAGAAAAAGGCGAATGAATTATTTTCCCTGATTGTCTATGTATCCGCCGTCTGCGGCGTTCTGATTGCTGCTCTCGGCATTATTTTCTTACGCCCGATTGCCTCATTGATGGGAGCAGACGGGCAGCTCCTGGAATATTGCATCTTATATGGACGCATTATTTTACTCGCATTGCCATTCTATGTCCTGCAGTATGAATTTCAATGCTTGTTTGCCGTTGCAGAAAAACCAAAGCTCGGACTATATGTGACAATCGCCGCCGGCGTTACCAATATAATCTTAGATGCACTGCTTGTCGCTATATTTCCAATGGGACTGGCAGGTGCGGCAATCGCAACAGCAATCAGCCAGTTTATTGGCGGCATTTTTCCCATTATCTACTTCGGGCGCCAAAACGACAGCCCCCTTCAGCTTGGAAAATGCAGTTTTGACAAATGGGCGCTGGCAAAGACCTGTACCAACGGCTCCTCTGAGCTGATGAATAATATTTCCATGTCTTTCGTATCCATGCTGTTCAATATACAGCTTATGAAATATGCCGGGGAAAACGGCATTGCAGCATATGGTGTACTGATGTATGTCAATATGATATTCCAAGCTATCTTTATTGGTTACTCTGTAGGCGCAGCCCCGGTAATCAGCTATCACTACGGCGCACAGACCGATGGGGAGTTAAAAAGCCTGCGACAGAAAATGACGGTGCATGCATTTACGATTTTCTCGTTTTCCTTTTTGCTGTCCGGTTTTTCCATTTTGGGCTCATCCTTTTTTACTGCCCTGGGTGATGGGCTTACCTCCGCTCTGATTGCATTCTTGCGGACAATGGTGTTCCAATCTGCAGCGGTTTTAATCCTTCCCTTAATCTGGGGACTGAACGGAATATGGGCCGCCATCATCGTAGCGGAAGTAATGGCAACCCTGGTGACACTTTTGTTCCTGGCCGGGAAGCAGAAAAAATCACTATTAATTTTTATAAAATAATACTGAAATAAATATTCAAAATAATGATATAGGTTTATCATTATTAGTGTTAATTGCACATATTTTCTATAAAAGTAAATGGAATCCATTAACTGCACTGCTGATGAGCGCTATTCTGCTGCTTCCCGCATTCACAGCAGAAGCCTCCTCTGTAAAAAAGGACGAGCCGACATATCCAGATAACCTAACCAGCATTGGAAACCGGGTATTTGAGAATTGCGGCAGCCTGGCTGAGATTAATGTCGACCCTGGTAATAAATATTATTGTTCAGAGCACGGCATCTTATACGCTATAGATGAGACGGGCAATAAGACAGGATTAATTTGCTGCCCGGCAAAAAAATCCGGAACCGTAAATATCCCTGACAGCATTACCTGGATCGAGGAATACGCCTTTTC
Organism: uncultured Lachnospiraceae bacterium; assembly: GCA_948688495.1. Classification (GTDB taxonomy): domain Bacteria; phylum Bacillota; class Clostridia; order Lachnospirales; family Lachnospiraceae; genus Petralouisia. Next base: position 8,059 of record CAPQSW010000044.1, read on the forward strand.
TGACTGCGGCGAACTGACCAAACTTATAATCCCAAATAATGTGGAATCTATCAGTTTCCGTGCATTTGAGGGTTGCACCAATCTGACAATCTACGGCAAGGCCAACTCCTATGCGCAGACCTACGCAAGGGAACATAGAATGTGACACTGAAAAAAGGCAATGGCGCGATTTCCTATATGAGCTCCGATAAGAAAATTATTGCTGTAAGTAAAAGCGGAAAAGCAACCATTAAGGGAACTGGGCAGGAAGAAAATGAAGGTCGCATGGAAAACAGATAAAAACGCCTCCGGCTATGAGATCCAGTACAGCACCGACAGGAACTTTAAGAACAAAAAAATACCTAGACAGTGACGATAAGCAAAAACAAAGTCACTTCTGTCACAGTCAGCAAGCTAAAAAAAGAAAAGAAATACTATGTCCGAATATGCTCCTATAAAAATGCCGGGTTAAATGGAAAGACACAAAAACTACGCAGTACATGGAGCGGAATAAAAAATATCAGAACAAAATAATCAAAAAATACTTTTGGGGAAAGATAACAAGAGGAAGTCCGTTTTTTTACATGGATTTTACATATACCTCCCTCTGATTTCACAAGGGCGTGATATGGTTATGCTAAGCACAAAAAAACTTTACCGCTTAACATAAATTGAAAGCGAGGTACGAATATGGACATACTCAATGTATTTACAATGATTGGCGGATTAGCACTCTTTCTCTATGGAATGCATATTTTAGGCGAGGGACTTTCTAAGATATCTGGTGGCAGAATGGAATCCATTCTCTCCAAAATGACGGATCGGCCGTTAAAAGGCGTATTGCTTGGCGCCGCTGCCACTGCCCTTATACAGTCCTCCTCTGCAACTACCGTTATGGTAGTCGGCTTTGTCAACTCTGGAATTATGCAGTTAAAACAGGCGGTCGGCATTATTATGGGCGCCAACATCGGAACTACCATCACCTCTTGGATTTTGAGCCTCTCCGGCATAAAAAGCGATAATATTTTTCTGACACTCCTCAAGCCAGATGCATTTTCTCCTATTCTGGCAATCATTGGCATCGTTTTTTTGATGTTCTGCAAGTCTGAGAAGAAAAAGGATGTTGGCAATATTTTACTGGGCTTTGCCATCCTGATGTTTGGTATGGACACGATGAGTTCTGCTGTAGCGCCGTTAAAAGATATTCCCGCTTTCACGAATTTATTTGTGGCTTTTTCAAATCCCATTATCGGCATGATCGCCGGAGCCATACTGACTGCCATTATACAAAGTTCCTCCGCATCTGTCGGTATCCTGCAGGCTCTGTGCGTCACCGGCGCACTCCCCTACTCTGCTGTCCTGCCAATTATCGCGGGACAGAATATCGGAACATGCATTACAGCCCTGTTATCCTCAATTGGGGCAAGCACAAATGCCAAAAGGGCCGCCTTTATCCATCTGTATTTCAATGTAATAGGAACGGCCGTATTTATGATCGGCTTTTATATCATTCATTATATTTCACCATTTGACTTTCTGGAACAGACGGCTGCTCCGGCAGGCATTGCTGCAACCCATTCTTTCTTTAATATATTTGCTACCATTATTTTACTGCCATTTTCCTATCAGTTGGTGACGCTTGCAGAAATTTCTGTCCGTGAAAAACATGTGGATGAGACGGCGCAGCTCCCCGATAAACTGATGGCACTGGCAAACATGGATAAACGTTTTCTGGACAGCCCCTCCCTGGCGCTGACACAGTGCAGAAAAACAACAGGCGCTATGCTGGCACTGGCGGATGAAGCGGTAAATGAATCCTTGTCCCTGGTTACCAATTACAATAAGAAAAAAGCTTCCTATATAGAAGATTTGGAAAATTATGTTGACCGTTATGAAACAGAAATCAACGACTACATGTTTGAAATTGATTTAGCCCCGCTGTCAGTAGCAGATTCCAGGGAATTATCCATGATGCAGCAATGCGTTGGTAACATTGAACGCGTTACCGATTACGCTTTAAACATTGCGCTGAGCACAAAGAAAATGGAAAAAAAGAATCTGAATTTCTCTAAAGAAACCAAAGAAGACCTTACCTTATATGGCAATATGGTGCTGGAACTTTTAAAAGACACCAAAGACTGTTGGGAATATTCTGATTCCAGTGTCACAACGGATTTGGCGCAGCTTGAAAATGATTTGAACCGCATGGAAAAAAGAATCTTAAAGGATCACAAAAAACGGCTGAAAAAAGAAAAATACAGTGTGGACATAGGATTTATCCTTTCCGATATACTCACCGGATTAAAAAAAGTAGCTGAACACTCCCTTCTTGTCATGGATGCTGTGCAGTCTGCGAAAATGGAGTAGGCCAGAAGATCAAATCCCCACTGGAAACTCTACACGGATCCTGGTTCCCATACCGTCATCACTGTCCAAGAAAATAACCGCACCGTGGACATCTGCAATATGTTTTACAATTGCCAGGCCAAGACCTGTGCCCCCAGTCTTTTTGGAGCGGCTTTTGTCTACACGGAAAAAGCGCTCAAATACACGCTTTTGATACTTTTTGGGAATGCCAATGCCATCATCCTGTATCACAAGCGAATCTGTGACGCGGACCCAGACATGACCGCCTTTACAGTTATAGCGGATAGCATTATCACAAAGGTTATATATAAGTTCTTCGATTAACTCCTTATTGACAGAGGCAAATAGCGGTCTCCCCTCCAGGGCGAGGGATATTCCATGCTCATCCGCCACTGGCTGCATCATGGCAATACAACGGCCGGCAAGTTCATATATGTCTGTCCGCTCAAAAGAATACCTCTGTCCAAAGGAATCATCCAGTTCCGATAATTGCAAAATGTCATTGATCAAGACCAGTAGCCGGCTGGCATTATTGTGAATTTCCTCGGCAAAATGGCGCGACTCTTTCTTAGACGCCATGCCGTTTGCAATCAATTCCGCATATCCCGATATGGAAGTCAGCGGAGTTTTTAATTCATGGCTCACATTCGCCGTAAATTCCTGACGCATCCTGGCATTTCTCAAGGTGTCTTCATGCTGGGAACGTATCAGCTCAATAAAAGGCATAAGTTCTTTGTATGATGTTACATTTTCCAGATGATTCATATCTGCCGCCATCTGCTCAATGGGTCTTATAAATGCCCTGGTAAGATGTCTGGCTATCCATACCGACACAAGAAACGACACTGTGGCAGTCAGCAGCGTAACCGGCAGGGTATTTCGATAAATGTTCCAGATACTTCCTGCCTCCTTCGCAATACGGATAACCGTGCCGTCCTCCAATCTTTTTGCATAAAAGAAAATATTCTGCCCCATCGTCTCTGACTTCCTGACACAGGAACCTTCCCCGCTCTGTATCGCCTTTGCCACCTCCGGCCTGCCCCCATGATTGTTCAAAACCTTATCATTGGTATAACTGTCATACAAGACTGCCCCATCTTCGGCAATCCAGGTAATCCTCAGCTCATCTTCCGGCTTTACAAACCCCCTGTCCTTCATCTGTTCCATAAAGTCCAGATCATCCATGATTTCGGCAAAAGAAGACAAATCTGTAAAGACCTCTTTTTGAAAAAACTGATAGGATACAAGCGTCGTAAGGAATACTGTCAAAATAATAGAAACTGCCGTTACCACCATAAAATTCAGATTGATTTTCTTTGTCATAGCACGCTCCTTATTCTGCTAAATACCCCACATTCCTTACAGTCTTGATATGACGCCCCGATTCCCCTAATTTCTTGCGCAGTGTCTTAATATGTACATCCAATGTCCGCGACTCCCCGATAAAATCTGTCCCCCATATCTTCTCCATCAGCATATCCCGGGTCTGCACAAGACCTGCATTCTGCAAAAGAAGATACAACAGTTCAAATTCTTTATAAGTCAATTCAAGCGCTGTTCCCGATACTTTACAGGAACGCTTCGCCTTTGACAGCACAATATCACCCAGCATCAGGCTGTCCTCCTGCTCCACCGGCTCCGTCCTCCGAAGAAGCGCCTTGATGCGTGATATTAATTCCATAACGCCAAAAGGCTTCGTTATATAATCATCTGCACCGGAATCCAAACCCTTCACCTTATCAATCTCTGTCGTCTTGGCTGTCACCATGATAATGGGCAGGGATCTGCATCCGGGATCTGCACGCAGCTTTTTCAACACCGATATTCCGTCTTCATCGGGAAGCATAATATCAAGCAGAATTAAGGACGGTTTCTCCTTTTGCATACACTTGAAAAAATCCTCTGCACATTCAAATCCTTTTGTCTCATAGCCGCTGTTCTTTAGGGCAAATAGTTCTATTTCGCGGATGTTGGCATCATCCTCAACGACATAAACTGACTGCATATGTTCACCTCACTTTTCATATTAATCTTTTGATACTATTTTATCAAACGTGAATTTCAGTGTAAAGCCTTGATTTTATAACATCCTGCAGCTATACAGCCTCCTCAGCCATCTGGGAAACATATACGGATATACAGCCTGCCCTCCTGGTATTCGGCAGAGATTGTCCCTTTCATCTGCTCCACCAGCGTCCTTGCTATCGCCAGCCCTAAGCCCGTTGAATTTCCGGCAGACGCAACGGTATAAAAACGGTCAAACAGCCTGCCTGTCTGCACCTCGTCTAAACCGGAGGAATTATTGGCAAAAATAACCTCTCCCGTCTCCAGCAATGTTACTTCCAAATCCCCATCACTGTATTTCATGACATTGTGCAGAAGATTGGAAAATACACGACGCAAGGCAGAAGCATCCAGTACCCTTACTACTTTTTCTTCCGGCATTTGGACCTTCGGCGTAATGCCGCGTGCGCTTAGTGCAGTATAAAATGCCGCCATACTTTCCTCCAGTACACGTCCTATGGAAACAGGCTCTGTGTACAGGCTATTTTCCTCACTTTTCACCAGGGAATAGCGAAACAATTCTTCAGTCAGCTGTGTCAGCATTTCTGTCCGGTCCCTAATTACCGCAAGATACCTCTTTGCTTCCTTGGATTTTTCTTCGCACTCAAGCAAATCCAGATACCCGCAGATGGCAGTCAGCGGCGTACGCAGATCATGCGAGATATTGGTCACAGCCTTTTTAATCTCCACATCCCCCTGACTGAAACGATGCCGTTGCACACGAAGCCTTACAAGCTCCCTATTTATGGAGCCTGCAAGCTTTTTCATGTGCGCATCGCCGCTTGATATATCAATCAGGGTATTCGTATCCGTAGAAAGCCGCTCTGCGAAACCTTCTTCAATCTCCTTCGCTGCTTTTTTCAGTAAATAAATTTTAATGGACAGCGCCGCAACCGCCGCCGCCAAAAGACCGATGACTGTCCACAACCATACTTCCATACGTACCCCCGTTTCTGATTATTTTAGGTTTCTTTTCTGGAAAACCAGTATTCCTGCCCCCGTCGCCGCAAGTATAATCACCAAATCAGAGACCATCATAATTCCGAAATCTTCTAAACCGTCCAGCTCATTTCTGCCAACCGTAAACAACTGTGAAACCGGAAGCGTAGTATCCAGAAATTCGTATACCTTTCGTTTTGTCCCAGTCAGATAATGCGGATTTTTCTCCTTTTCCACGGATATAGTTTTCCCGTTGTCCATCGTATATTGATAAGCGTCATAGTATTCCGGCGCCGACAACTTCTGATAAATGGTGATAGCTGCAAAAAGCATAAGTATTGTCATAAGCAGGCAGGCAACAGATCCGACTGCCTTGCTTTGAATCAGCATGGAAAAAAGCAGCAGAAACGCCGTCAATGCCAGTACAGCCATTGTGACCGCCAGGGAACAGAGCAGTATCTGGGAAAGTTCCATTGTCGTCCCGCCAAGCATAACTCCTCCAAATGCCAGGGCTGCCAAAATATATAATATATTGATAACAACGGCTGCGACAGCGCAGATAATGAGTTTGGAAAACCAAATATCCCTGCGCGTATGCCCCACCATAAGCTTATTTCTTATCGTTCCATCCGAATATTCCGTTCCTACAAAAATGCCAAGAAATACGGCTATGGCAAAAATGAGGTAGAGCCCTCCAATAAAAACCAGGCCATCCGCATTTCTGTAATCCACACTTAATTTTGCATATAGTTCCGCATTTTCTCTGATATCCAGCCACCGCATGGTGGTGGAGAATACGGCAAGCCCCGCAGAAAACAACAGGCACAGACGGAAAACAAGGCTGTGGAGCAATCTTGAAAATTCAGCAGATAACAGTTTACGCATGTCTCTCACCTCCAATCAGGCTGATATAGTAGCTTTCCAGGCTTTCATCATGTTCCTCTATGGAATATACCTCGCAGTCTGCCTGGGCAAGTGCAAGCACAAGCTTAGAAATATTCAGCTTTTCATATACATCCGCACGCGTATCGGAGAGGATTTTATACCCTGCCTTCCTTTCATCCAGTACACATGCAAGCGCTTTCGTATTGCTTACTTCCATCCGGATGCATTTCCTGCATGCAGCCTCCAGCTCGTCTGCACTCACTTCCTTTACAATATGTCCATGATCAATAAAACCATAATGCGTTGCAAGCCTTGAAAGCTCGTCAAGAATATGGCTAGAGATCAAAACAGTAATATTTTGCTCACGGTTCAGCTTCAAAATTAATTCCCGCATTTCAATAATACCCTGTGGGTCAAGTCCGTTTACCGGTTCATCCAATACCATGAAATCCGGGGAACCGACAAGTGCCACCGCGATACCAAGCCGCTGGCGCATACCGAGTGAAAAATTCTTCGCTTTCTTTTTCCCCGTATCATGAAGCTTCACCAGCTTGAGAATGTCATCAAGCCCGTCAAACGTTGGCAGCCCCAGAATACGGTACTGCTGCTTTAGGTTATCCTCCGCCGACATATCCAGGTAGATGGAAGGCGTCTCTACAACCGCTCCTATCTTCCTGCGCGACTTTACGATTTCTTTGTCGGTGTTTTTCCTGCCATATAATGTATACTCACCAAAAGTCGGCTCCTGAAGCCCGCATATCAACCGGATAAGCGTTGTCTTTCCAGCGCCGTTCCTGCCGACAAACCCATAAATTGCCCCCTTGGGGACATTCATCGAAAGTCCGTTCAATGCCTTAAAATTTTTGTAGCTTTTACCCAGTGCATTCGTCTTTAGAACATAATCCATAAATATGACCTCCTTTTTTCTGATGCTGATATTCTACTGGGTAATTGTAAAGAAAGCGGTAAAGAAAACCGTAAAGAAATCGTAAAGATTACAACACGATTCAAGCACTGGAAGCACAAAACTGTCTCATTCCATCCGCAGCTTAAACCCGATTCCCCAGACAGCTTCTATATAATCCTTACCATTGGCCTTGCGAAGCTTCTTTCGAAGGTTGCTGACATGCATCTTCAGGGAGCTTTCCGTACAGTCCGGCGTATCCTCGCTGATGCGCTCTAACAACAGCGACTTTGTAATCACCTGCGTGGGATTTTGCATCAAAAGCTTTAGAATCGCGCACTCCGTCCTCGTCAGTTTTATTTCCCTTCCATCGATCTCTGCCATATGTGTATCTGTATGAAGCGTTATATCTTCAAATACTAAGACAGCGACGTCAGGGACCGAAGCATTATTGCGCAACTGCACGGCGATCCGTGCCAGAAGCTCCTTCGTCGAAAAGGGCTTCGTCACATAATCGGCTGCACCATCCAACAGCAAGTTTACCTTATCATCAACGTCCGCCTTAGCGCTCACCACAATCACCGGAATTCCCTTAATCTGCGGCAGCACCTCCTCACCATTAAGCCCTGGAAGCATTAAGTCAAGCAGCACCAAATCCGGCCTCGCCCCTGATAGGACGAACAACGCTTCCGTCCCTGAGTAGGCCCGTTTCACATAATAGCCTTCTTTTGTAAGGACCTCCTCAAGCATATTTCCGATATGCATATCATCATCAATAATCAGTATTTGTTTCATGGTTTCCGTCCCCGCTAAATTTATCATATTCTGCGTACATCGCGGCTTCCTCTACATAATGCTTTGCATTATATCTGTTATTTCTGATTTCCTCCGGCGTAAGCGTGCGCTTTACCCGGGCCGGGCTTCCCATAACCAGGGAATTGTCGGGAACCACTGTTCGCTCTGTAACCAGTGCACCCGCGGCAACAACACAATTTTTCCCGATAACGGCATCATTCATAACAATGGCGCCCATGCCAATCAGTGTATTGTCCCCCACACAGCAGCCGTGTACCACTGCATTGTGGCCAACGGTAACCTGTTCTCCGATCATGACAGTCCCTCCTTTATCCACGTGGACAACGCAGCCATCCTGGATATTGCTGCCTCTGCCTACGGTAATGGAACCTCCCTCTGCACGGATGACCGCATGAAACCAAACACTTACCTCCTCCTTAAGCGTAACATCACCACAGACAATGGCTCCCGGTGCAAGATATACATTTTCTCCGATCAACGGTTTCTTTAACTCTATCATAAAACTCTCTCCTTTACGAAAACAATTTCGGATTTTAACGCAAAGTCATCACATGTTTTCCGTCATATTACACAAAATCCTTTTGGTATTTATGTTTTTAAGAAACATTTCTTGTGCATTTCTTCTAGTTTTTTCCTATTTATAAACCTCCTGGGTCTTTAAATTTAGAAAAAACAAAAACTCCCCGCATTCCATTGACATAATTATAATCTCTCCTTATAATCGTAATTAAGCCTGATTACAATTATAAATTGATATATTGTATAATTCAAGCATATTTATGAGATATAGGAGGCATTTATGGACATAAACTATGAACTGTACAAGGTCTTCTATCATGTGGCCGCGTCATTAAGTTTTTCCGAGGCCTCCAAGAAACTGTTTATTTCCCAGTCAGCCGTCAGCCAGTCGGTCAAGACGCTGGAACGCAGGCTGGGGCAACCTTTGTTTATCCGCAGCACGAAGAAAGTTCAGCTCACTAAAGCAGGGCAGACATTATTTAAATATGTGGAACCCGCGGTAAATCTGCTGCAAAAGGGAGAAACACAAATTTTGGACGCCAGCACATTGGGGCTTGGGCAGCTCCATATTGGAGCGAGCGACACCATCTGCCGCTATTTCCTGATTCCCCATTTAAGGCTGTTCCATGAACAGTTTCCCGACGTACCCATTAAGGTGACAAATGCAACCTCCCCTGGGTGCGTGGATCTTCTATCCCAGGGAAAGGTGGACTTGATTATTACAAACTATCCCAATTCCCGGCTGAATGATACCTATATCCACAAGATTATCGCCGGCTTTCAGGATGTGTTTGTCGCAAATCCCGCTTACGTGGATTTGCCAGGTGAGGTCTCTCTTGCAGACATCAAAAACTATCCGATTTTGATGCTGGATAGGAAAAGTACCACCAGCGAATTTCTGCACAACCTGTTTTTACAGCATCAGCTGGAATTGATTCCTGAAGTGGAGCTGAGCAGCAATGATTTTCTCATTGACCTTGCCAGAATTGGCCTTGGGGTTGCCTTCATCCCTGATTATTGTCTGTCACAGGATGAAGAATTATATATTATAAGGACAAAAGAACCAATCCCAAAGAGGCAGCTAGTTGCTGCGGTTAATCCCGGCCTTCCACTCTCGAAAGCCGCGAAGGAATTTTTAGATCTCCTTCCCGGCACAGAATAACACTTACTTTAGTAACTAGTTGAATACTGCCTGTATAAGACAGTATTCACATAACCATATAGAACTTTTTCAAAGAAAGGAGATTTGTACTATGAAACTTTTTAACGTAAAAAACACAGAAGAATTTTTTAAAGTTGTAGACCAGTGCAAAGGCACAGTTGAGCTGGTCTCCTCACAGGGCGACCGCCTGAACCTGAAATCCCAGCTTACAAAATATATTACCATCACAAATCTTTTCAGTGATGAGTCCATGATTAAAGAGCTGGAATTAGTAGCTTATGATCCAGAGGATGTGGAACGCTTGACACAATACATGTTCGGCACCGACAAATTCCCTGGACCGACGACACCATAATGGAACAGCTTTACATCCGATGAAAAGAGGAAAGCCTAATGTGCGGGTTTTCCTCTTTTTTTATATTCTGCCTTCCATTAAATTTGATAAATCCAAACCGGATTTTGCCGTTATAAGTTTTTCTTATTAAATGCAGCTACAGAGATAATGATTTGTAATACGATAAGCACCACAGTGACAACAACTGCCGCCGCATAATCCCCTATATCCTTTGTGCCTGCAAGCATATCTGCCGAGTCCATAAGGCTGACCGGCAGATATTCTTTTACCGCTGGGAACATGCCAAGCAGATAGGATATAACATAAGCTATCCCCACCAAAAGTATGACTGCCCCTGAGGAATTGACAAACACGGACGCCATGCCAAGAACAGAAATCAGCCACAAACCCAGCAGATAAAAACATATCACAGCAGAAAATACATGATATGCGGTGCTGTTATCCCAAAAGAAAGCGTTATAGGCGAACGTAATTCCATGGGAAATGAGACAGCCCAAAGTCCATACCACCATCATCACACCCATTTTCGAGATAAAAATCCTCCAACGTTTCATCCCTTTTGTCACGACATTAATAAGTGTTCCTTTTTGATACTCCGATGTCAGAATCCCACTGAACAGAACAAGAAAAACAATCAGTGCCATCGGCATATTTTTGAAAAACTGCATCCAGGAGGTCAGGTCATTGACTTCCATAGCAGAAACTATCATACCGCTCTCTGCAAGCTGCTCAGACATAAGCTCCATCATCCAGGGCGTAAGCTTTGCTATCGCTGGGTTCATAACGCCAAACAGACAGAACACAATGGCAAACAATAACAGTTTTCCTGTCCGAAGCTGCTCCATAAGTTCTTTCTTTGTAAAAGCAATCAATTGTCTCATTTTCCTGCCACCTCCAGAAACAAATCCTCCAATGTAGGTTCCAGCTGCTCCAGACGCCGGATAGAAATATGTTTCTGCAGCAAAATCCCCATAACCTCAGCCATACCCGCTTCGCTTCCAGAGGGGATTATAACTTTTGCCATACCCGCTTCACTTCCAGAGGAACTTACGTCTTTTGCCCTTTGCCCATGCACGCAATTTTCATAATTCGTAAGAAAACATTTCGCATCCTCCGGTGTGAAAAATTCGATTTCTATATCACCATTTTTGCGGATATTCCTCATTTCTTCCATATTCCCGCTAAGCGCAAGACTTCCTTCATGAAGAAATGCAATCTGGTCACAGATGCGCTCCACGTCGGAAAGGATGTGTGTGGAAAAAATAACTGTTGTATGCTCCCTGACCGAATGCAGAATATCAAGAATTTCCTTCCTCCCAACCGGGTCAAGCGCAGAAGTAGGCTCGTCACAGATAAGCAGCCTGGGGCTGTTTAACAACGCCTGCGCAATCCCAAGCCTCTGTTTCATTCCACGGGAAAAATTGCGGATGCGCTTCTTTGTATCTCCAAGACCAACCAGCTCTAACAATTCTGCTGACTTCTCCTTTCCCTCCTGCCGGCGCATCCCTGTAATTTCCCCACACATCATCAGGTATTCCGCTGATGTCATAAAACCATAGAACTCTGGCACATCCGGCAGATAACCGATAAAACGGCTGGTGGTATTCTGGCCAAAAGAAACCTTTTCTTTGTTGACAAATATTTCTCCCTCATCAATTTTTAACAGTCCAAGCACCATTTTCATGGTTGTGGTCTTCCCTGCGCCGTTTTTCCCGATAAACCCAAATACAGAATGCTCTGGTACGGAAAAGCTAAGATCATTGATTACCTTGTGGCTGCCAAAGGATTTGCTGACATGGGAAACCTGTAAAATGTCCATCTATTCTTCCTCCCTGCCCAGTATAAAGTACAAAATCGGACCGACAAAATTCATTCCAATAATCGCAACCACAAGCCAAACCGTACGATTTCCGTATTTATAATTTTTATGAGTAAGGATGTGCCACAGCGTATATCCGAAAAGTGCAAATTCAATGATAACCAGCGGAATTAAAAACGGCAGTATTTCCGTAATATCTATGTTCGTGTTCATGCTTTTATCCTCTCTTTCCATCCCATCGTAACGAAAGGAAACATCATTTGATCTCTTTCAGTTTCTTTTTTATAACCTCAAACCCATCCTCCCCTTCCAACGCGGCAAACACCGGATTGTCAAGCGACTGCTTTGCATCTTCTAATACCAGCTGCCTGTCCCTGGGCGCATCCGCCCCGCCTTCCGCCTCCTCAAACCACGCCTCAATTTCATTAAAATAGTCATCCCCATGCAGGAGGAGAATCTCAGAAGAAAATAATTCCTTAAGGCACAAGACATAATGCTCAATACAGGCAAGAGCCTTTTGCTTTTTTCCATGCAACGCATAACACAATGCCGCCTGATACGCAAATCCGGCAATAAGATTGGGATTGAGTTTACTGAGGGCATAAACTTCGTCCACCTTCCCTATCCGCTCTATCGTTGGCTCACAGGCGCTTAAATCGGCCATGTGCATAGAAAGATACCTTACCGCAGTCCCCACCAGGGATATAAGCGCGTTGTACATGCTGACCTGCATAAAACTCTCTGCCTTATGTGATTCGCCTGCCATCGCATATGCCTGCATGAGAATCATCCCACTCTGCCCCATGAGCCGGTTCGGTTTTGACGCATCCTCAAGGGCGTCCATAACCTCCCTGGGCCGCCCAAGGAAGAGATTCGCCATTGCCTGCAGGACAATAACGTCGTCGGATAACCTGACATCCCGGCAGTTTACCTTAATATGTTCACACAACCCGGCTATTGATTCCAGAACTTCTTTCTGCCTCTGCTCCCCCTCTGCCAACATATAATGGTTCAGCCACAGGACGCAGATCTGAAAAAGAAAAGCGTAGCAGGAATAATATTTCTTTACATAAGCCTGCGTCTTTGCCATAACATCTTCAAAGGGGGCATTTGCAAACCCAGATGCAAACTCCTGATACAACCTGCGTATCTGTTCTTTTGACAGCTGCGGGACATACCCTATCAGTTCATCGACTGTAACGTCAAAAAATGTGGCAAGCCTTGGCAGAATCACGATATCAGGCATACTCTGTCCTGTCTCCCATTTGGAAACTGAAGCTTTGGTGACGCCAACAAATTCAGCCAGGCGCTCCTGGGTAATTTTCTTCTCATGCCTGAGCCGCACAATATTTTCTGCAATATTTAATTTGTCCATGTTCTAAAAATACCTCCATATGGATAGTATACGCAGTTTTTATACAGGACACAATGGATTAAGCTGATACTTTACAATATAAAATCAACCAGCAGGAAACTTCCAAAAATTCTCGATAACCTGCCGCACCTTAGGCAGCGTCACCAGTTGAAATCCCTCCCACTCTCTCGGAAAAAGCTCCTGATATTCCCGCTGGAGAAATCGCTCGTCCAACAAAAGAATAATCCCGCGGTCCTTAACGGTGCGGATCACGCGTCCTGCCGCCTGCAGTACTTTATTCATGCCCGGATAACGGAACGCATAGGCAAATCCTGCCCGCTCCTGGCTGTCATAGAAATCTTTTAAAATCTCCCGCTCATTACTAATCTGCGGCAAGCCCGTTCCCACAATAATCACACCAATCAACGCCTCATGTTTTAAGTCAATTCCCTCCGCAAAAATGCCGCCCATCACACAGAATCCTATCAGCGTCTTCTCTCTGCGGGCAGAAAAATTATTAAGAAATTCTTCGCGCTGTCCCTCACGCATGCCGCTTTCCTGGCAGATACAGTCCATCTCATCTAATATGCCCTCCCGCTGTATAAAACTCTCCCAGACATCCTCCATCATCTTGTAGGAGGGAAAGAACACCATATAATTTCCGTTCCTTGCCTTTGCCGCCTCATAGATATAAGATGCAATCCTTTCAAATTCCTGCGGAGTCCTCCTGGTATATTTGCTGCTTACATCCCTTGCCACTGCCACCAGTTTCTGTTCCCTGGCAAAAACCGTCTGCGCATACACGGCATAATTATCCAGACAGGTGCTCAGCAATTTCTTATAATACTGGATGGGCAATAGTGTTGCGGAAAAAAAGATGGTCGATCTGCCCTTGTCTATACAGGACTGCAGATTCACCGCCGGATTGACACAATATAATTTCAGCTTAAACCTTCCATCCGGCTCATGCTCCGTATAAATCACATAATTTTCATCTACCAAATCGTACATATTCAAAAAATGCCGCAGATTTAAATAAAACTCCTGCACATCCTTCTTTTCCGGAAAATTGACTTCCTTTTGGAAAAATTCTTCCATCGCAGATCCAAGCTGCATCAAGGAGAAAATCAGATGATCAATCCCTCCGATTACGCAGTAATTCTCACACTCACGCTTCATTTTAAGCAGCTGTTTATTGCAACGCTCCAGCGCAGCAGTACATTTCTTACTGTAAAATTTTAGTATCTTTTTATTTTTCAGAAAATCCTCCTTGTACAACATGGCGCTGTACATCTCACGTCCGCGCTCCACAAGGTTGTGCGCCTCGTCCACAAGAAAGATATAATCTCCTTTTACACCCTCGGCAAAAAAACGTTTGAGATACACATTGGGATCAAAGACATAATTATAATCACAAATAATGTCATCCACCCACAAGGAAGTATCCAGGCACATTTCAAACGGACACACCTGAAACTGCCTGGCCTGTTCCATTATAGTCTCCCTGTTAAAATCCCGCTCCCGCAAAAGCAGATGGAATACCGCATCATTTACCCGGTCATAATGCCCCTTCGCATAGGGGCAATGCACCGGATTGCAGTCCATTTCTTCACAAAGGCAGAGTTTCTCCTTTGCGGTAATTGTCAGCACGCGCCCCTGATAACCATGCGTCCGCAGCAGTCCAAAAGATTCCTCCGCCACTGTCCGGGTAATCGTGCGCGCAGTCAGATAGAATACCTTATCTGCCAGTCCCTGTCCCACTGCCTTGACCGCTGGAAATACCGTGGTAATCGTCTTCCCGGTCCCGGTAGGGGCCTGGATAAACAGATTCTTCCCCCGGTTGATCGTGCGGTATACGCCTGCAGTCAAACCTTTTTGTCCTTCACGGTAGGGAAATGGAAATTCCAATCCTTCAATCGACTGATTCCGCTCCTGTTTTGCCCGGTATTGAAACTCCGCCCATTTGTCATACGCCTGAACTACTGACAGAAACCACTTACTGATTTCCTCAAACGAATAATGCTCCTGGAATCTTTTGATTTCTTCCGTATCTAAATTGCAGTATGTCATCTGCACAGAAATTTCTGTCAGGCCCTGCTGGAATGCCAGAATATATGCGTAACATTTTGCCTGTGCAAGATGCACCAAAATGGGCGCCTCCATCAGATTCACATCCTGGTATATCCCCTTAATTTCATCTACGGTTGTCTGCCCATCCCGGACAATGACACCATCCGCCCTGCCCTCTATCAGCAGCACATACTCATCCCGCTTCAGTTCTATCTTTAAGGAAACCTCCGGCTGATAATCCGCCCCCATCCTACGCTGGATTTTCCGGTGAATCCTGCTTCCCTCCTGCATTGCCTCCTTTTGTGCCACTCTGCCGTAACGATTGTCAATATCTCCGGAGCGTAAAATAAATTCTACCAGATTCCGCACAGAAATTTTAATCTGCTCCATACAACTCTCCTGTTCTGAGTCAAATTTTAGTATTTTAAGGTAAAAAAAAGATGCATAACAATTATGCATCTTTTCTATCTTCTTGTCTATCCTCTAGTGTCAAATTGTTTTCGTTGGGTCCCTCCTTAGGACATATACCTCAGTGGCTGTTCTAAGAGCCCTAAGGCATCCTCCCAACTTCGTTGGGTCCCTCCTTAGGACATATACTTCAGTGGCTGTTCTAAGAGCCCTAAGGCATCCTCCCAACTTCGTTGGGTCCCTCCTTAGGACATATACTTCAGTGGCTGTTCTAAGAGCCCTAAGGCATCCTCCCAACTTCGTTGGGTCCCTCCTTAGGACATATACTTCAGTGGCTGTTCTAAGAGCCCTAAGGCATCCTCCCAACTTCGTTGGGTCCCTCCTTAGGACATATACTTCAGTGGCTGTTCTAAGAGCCCTAAGGCATCCTCCCAACTTCGTTGGGTCCCTCC
>CAPQSW010000045.1:0-1835 GCA_948688495.1 uncultured Lachnospiraceae bacterium
GTTTCAAGCAGATTATCTATTGCCAGTGCATTTAGTACATGGTCTGTCCATGCTGTGTTTTTTAATCCTTTCTCTGCTTTGTTACAGTCAATCCGTAGAATGTAACCGTCAAATGTAGTAATGTCAATACTGTTGTGGTACATATTGTACCTTGCGTATATTAGATTCATTTTCTTTGTCCTTTCATAATTTTTACAAGCATATCAAATCAGTTCCCACGCCTTAATTGTTTTGTGTTATAATGTGTTGTAGGTTTTTCTTTCCCTTAAAGTTTCCCTCATTAGGGTTCATAACAGCAAGAGGGAGAAAATAACATAAGGGAAAATCTAAGGGAATGCTCACCTTGCACAAATTTAATGTTTTCAGTAGTTAGAGCAGTTCATGAAAACAAAATATAAGAGTTATTAAATCCCTTAGATTTTGTGAAAATCCAATCGGGATTTGTGGAGAAAAATAGAATGGATGTACAAGCTTTTTGGAATGTAATTGGACAATATAACCAGAATACAATTATTATTCAAGTAATACTGCTTATTTTAACTGTTATTGCATTGTCGCTGTCATATACCAACAAGGTAGCGTGTTTAGCGAAATTGATGTTGGGAATAGCAAATTTATTCATAGGAATGATGTTTTTCGGATACTATGGGACTCAACCGATTCAGAAATATTTTGCCTTTCCATTGTATTTGATTTGTGGTTTTCTGTTTTTATATGAATGCTTGCACAATAAAAATGATATACTTGAAAGACCTAATTTATTTCAGATTATATTGCTTTTGCTATATTGTTTATATCCCTTGATATCATTAGTGCTGGGAAATCAGTTTCCACAGATGGTTACACATATTATGCCTTGTCCTATTGTTAGTTTGAGCATAGCTGTGTATGCAGGGTATAAAAGAAAAAGTAAGTTGTTGCTTTTGCTATTGACGATATGGGGATTGACAGGAATTAAATCAGTAATTTTTGCCGCTTATGAAGATATTATTCTTTTGATATGTGGAATATATGGCTTATATCTTTTGGCAAAAGAATTTCGATTATTGAAATTGATGAAAGTAACTTAGAATATACTATTCTAATCGAAAGAAGGAGAATCATGTGGATATTTATAATGTTGGAAACAGAATAATGAATACCTATGTGTATGCAAGCCCAAATGGTTACATTATGATAGATACAGGGTATGAACATAGTCTTAGAGATGTAGAGAAAAAGATAAATAAGGAGAATATTAGATTATCGGATATTAAGTATATATTTTTAACACATGCGCATGATGATCATGCAGGTTTTTTAAATGAATTATTGGGTAGAAACAAGGAACTCAAAGTGATTATGAGTAATAAAGCCATGATAACCTTGAAAAGAGGGCAGAACTCTTTTGAGGGAGGATGCAGTACATTTTTAGCATGGGTATTTTGTAAATTTATGGGGGCGTTTGGTAAAGCAGAGCACTTGTTTCCTTCAATTGAAGATAAATATGATGATAGGTTTATAGAAATTACAGAAGCAAACAAGACTGTATTAGAAGAATTGTTACAGGGAAAAATTTTGTATACGCCTGGTCATACTTCTGACTCAATTTCGCTTAGAGTTGATAATATCATTTTTTGCGGCGACGCTTCAATGAATGGTTTTCCAAGTATGAGAAGATTGACTATATGGATAGAGAATAAAGTTCAGTTTGAAAAATCTTTGGATATTTTGTTTGCAGAAGATGTTGATTGGATTTATCCTGCACATGGGAAGCCATTTCCAAAGAGTGACATAAAGAAATCTATAAAAGAAATTTCAAAGATAAAACTTTATAAATTAAAATAATATAGAAT
>CAPQSW010000045.1:1845-2610 GCA_948688495.1 uncultured Lachnospiraceae bacterium
TGAATTAGCAGATGTGGGGTTTTTCATAGACATGGATTATAAAATTCGAGAAATTAGAAAAAATGAATATCCAATATTATCTGATTTTCTGTATGAAGCAATTTTTATTCCAGAGGGCATGGACAAGCCGCCAAAATCTATTATTGAACAGCCAGAGCTGCAAGAATACCTTATTGAACATTAGCAGTTCAATAAGTAAGTATTGAGGATTTTGGGAAAGAAGATGATTGGTGTTTCGTTTTGGAAAAAAAGGGAAGATTGTAGGTGCAGTATGGGTTTGTATTATGAATGATTACGGGTATATTGATGATGAGACGCCCTCATTTGCTATGTCACTGTATGAGGAATACAGGAATATGGGCATTGGTACAGCACTTATGAGAGATATACTTGAATTTTTATTATAAAGCAGGAAGGATGCTTGATAAGTAAGTAGATATGTCATTGTTTTATTGAATGATAAGTGGAAAACTTTTATTGATGTTAAAAACAAGATAACTATTATATCGAAAGAAAAATGATTGTGCTTGCATCTTGAATTTTTAAGCAAAATCGCTCATAATTTAAATCACAACATATTGCTATTATCCGCAGTTACAGAGTTGGTGTTATCAACAGCGATAACAAAATGATAACATTAGCTCATATAGGTAGGATAATATGGATATATCAAATAATCAAAAGATTTACATAATCGACAGAGAATAATTTCTAAACAAAATTAGTTAGGAAAAGTCGAGTTCGAATAGTAAACAGAAAGCCGGG
>CAPQSW010000045.1:2620-21458 GCA_948688495.1 uncultured Lachnospiraceae bacterium
TTAATTAGTATTTGTCGAGTTGGAGTAAATAAAAATGTTTAGTAAATCTAGTGTTTCTTTGTGATCCGCCTCAGCTTTGCTTGTGATAATTATATATTTTATTGTGCGCTGCGTTGCGCAAAAATGAAAAATCATTGTGCAAATCTTCTTAAAAATCAGTTGAAGTTTGTTTATATTTAGTATTGTATCTAAAATAGAAAGTTCTATAATTATTAATAAGACAGCAGAAAGCGCAAATAATTGCGCACAAGCTGCTTGCGGAACTAATGATATATACGGCGAAGTATATGCAGACCCAGGAAAGGAAGGGAAAAATGAGGAAAAAATTTATAAGCAAACTATTAGTGCTTGCCATGTCGGTGTCACTGTTTTCCAGTGTACCGCAGCCGGTCTTAGCAGAGGGACCGACGGAAGACAGTGCAACTATCAGCGGAACGCTTCTTGACAAGGATGGTAAGCCTGTGAAAGGAAAAAACGTTGCTACGGTAACAGTAAGGGACCGCGGGGCGCAGGGTACAGAGCTTCAGACAATCAATGTAAATGAAGATGGTACTTATACTGCAACGGTTACAAAAGGACATTCTTATCAGATTATTGGACTTCCTTATCAATTTAATTCAGCACAACAGCGGCCGCAAACGGAAGCAGTTTCTACGAATGTCTGTGCAGTGACACAGGTTGTGACTGCGGATGATGCACAGATAACGCAGGATTTGCAGATTCCAAACCCGATTACAGTTCCCAATGGAGAGATGAACCAGACGTTTTCCGCTGAGAATGACTGGGCGTTGGATATCTTGAGTGGTGCGGGGCCTAAATGGACCAATCGGGGAGGAGATGTACACTGTCTCCCAGGTGGCTTCAATAGCTGGAACAGCAACCCCAATTCTTTTGACTTGCATCAGCAATTGAGCGATATGGAGGAGGGAATATATACGCTTCAAATATCTGTTCGGGCAGATATGGCAGAAAATGATGAGGCTTATCTCTATGTAAAAAATGCAGAACAAAAGATTCTGGTAAAAGAAGATATTAGACCCACGAACAACAATTTTGAAGTCTATGGTTTGACTATAGAAGTCACCGGTGAACCCATTACAATAGGCGTGTACGGCAATTGTTCAGGAGGGAAACTTGTTCAGGTGGATGATGTTCGTATGGGCAAGCTCCCGGAACCGGAGGAAACATTTAGCAAGGCACAGTTAAAGACACTGCTGGATAAGGCTGGTACATACAATGCAGAGGATTATGTTGCATCATCATTTACGACATTGACAGAAGCCAAGACATCTGCACAGGCGGTACATGACAATGAGTCTGCAACGGACAAAGAGATTACTGCAGCATACAAGGCTTTACAGGCAGCCATTGACGGATTGGTTCCGGCTAAGAAGGCTGGAGACGCAAAATACCAGAACGATATCTTCTGGTACGACACAGATGGTAATGTTATCTACTCCCAGGGTGGCGGAATCTTTAAGTTTGACAATAAGTATTACTGGTATGGTGTGAAGTACGAGGAGGCAGAGAAATATGCGAAGGATCCGACAACAGGACCTTACTCTACGAATCCATCACCGAAATTTTTAGGCGTCACCTGTTATTCTTCCGATGATCTTGCAACGTGGACGTATGAGGGACTTGTTGTTACAAGAGAAGAAGTCAGCGGGAAAGAGGAGATGAACAATCAGGAAGTAGCCTGGGTAGGACGTCTTGGTGTTGCCAAAGTAGATGGGAAATATGCACTCTTAGTACAACACGAATGCCCGGACGAGGATAACTCCTTGGATGGAAATATAGATACAGATAATTTCAGCAAACAGGTTCTCGTATTGACGTCAGATACACCAGACGGCGAGTTTAAGTGGAATCAGCGTATCAATATGAATTCATATACAGGTGGAACATCCAATACAGGGGATCAAACTGTATTTACCGATGATGATGGCACAAGCTACCTGGTATATTCCTATGGTTCAGGAAGGGGTAAGATGTTCCTTTCCAAGATCGTTGCCCAGGAAAATGACAAGATTGGACTTGCACAATCACATATGGTTTATCAGGGTGCAGGCCGTGAAGGAAACTGTATGTTTAAGTACAATAACAAGTATTATATGTGCGCTTCCGATTTGTATGGATGGAATGCGTCCCATGCTTACTATATGGTTTTGGACAGCCTGGAAGACAGCTATCTGGAAAGCGATACCTTTAAGCCGGCAACGAGCATGCAGTTGATGGATGGCAGCAGCGAGGATTTCTGCCATGTTACCCAGACAGGATTTTTCTATACCGTTAAGGGAAGCGATCAGGAAACTGTAATTTTCTGTGGCGACCGCTGGTCGGATTTTGCCAAGAATGGACTTGGTTATAACCAGTGGTGTCCATTGTCCTTTAAGGCAGATGGAACACCGTATTTTAATTCTCTCAGCGCATGGGATTTAGATCTTGCAACAGGCAAATGGACGGTACATGCTACCAATAATTATGCGAAGAATGGCAGCTTTGACGCAGACCGTGTAAATCAGAAAGAGCTTGCGGGCTGGACAAATACAATAAACGAAGGAAATGCCCCCATCAATAATGACAAAAGTGTAGTAACTGGAAAATATGCATTGAAATTAGGTGATGCCGTAGATTTTGACTGTAAGGTATCACAGGAGATTGCACAGAATACTGCAACCGCAGATGCAGTACAGCTGCCAAACGGAACTTATGACCTCAAGGCAAAGCTGAAAAACACCGGAACATTTGATGAACTGAGCATGTATGTGAAGTCGGGAAATATAACAAAGAAGACTCTGATAAAAACAGCACATGCAAACTATACAGAAATTACTCTGCCGGACGTAGCTGTTACAGGAAATAAGGCAGAGATTGGATTTATAGCTAAGGGAAAAGCAAATGCATCCGCCCTGATTGATGATGTATCATTTGTACTTGCCAAGGAGCAGGAAGTGTCTTCTGGAAAGATTTCCTGTGACATAACTTCTGATACTACAAAGAAAGCTACGATTACAGCAACGAATGCAGGCGCGTCTATTGTGTATGTGTATGAGGCTGAGCTTGCGAATGGCAAGAATACATATACTTTGGAGCCAATTGCAGCGGGAAGCTATGCGGTAGACATTGATGTACACGCTTGTAATATTACAGGGGGAAGCCAGAACGTTACGGTTACAGCCGGACAGACCACAGCAACTTCAGCAGTTACGGTTACCAACCAGGGAGGAAATGTAACCGGTAAGATTGTGGATGACAGCGGTGAAGCAGTTGTGGGCGCAGTTGTCAGCCTTGTTCAGGACGGAAAAGAACCTGTTTCTGTTAAGACAGCAGCGGATGGAACTTATACGATAAATGATGTCATGGCAGGAACTTACACTGTTCAGGCAGTGAAAGAAGGTTACGGAGAACCGGAGACAAAGACGGTAGAAGTTACAGTTGGAGAGACTGCTACAGTCGCTGATCTGGTTATGGAAAAACAGGTGGGAACCATATCTGGAAAAGTTTATGACCAGTCAGGAGCGCCAGTTGGCGGTGCAACCGTAAAAGTACGTGGAAACAAGGATATGAATGATGACAAACGTTTCCAGACACAGACAGGCGAAGACGGATCATACACCATAGATGTGATAGCAGGAAGTTATCAGGTTCTGACAGAGCAGGCGGATGCGGGCGTGCAGGCAGTTTCTGAGACGCTTACAGTGGAAGCGAAACAGTCTTATACGGCAGATTTAAGGCTTCCGAAATCTGTCAATCTTCCAAACGGAGATTTTGAGAATGCATTTTCTTCTTCGGATTGGACGATTACTGGTACAGGTGCAAAGCAGACGAATCGAAAACAGGATGTACTTAATGGAAATGGCGGATTAAATATCTGGACTGGCAGTGATTATGCATTTGAACTGAGCCAGACACTGAATAATGTAAGAAACGGCAAATATATCATCAATCTGAAAGCAGAATCCGGAGATTTTGGTGCGGAAGATGTACTGTATTTCTATGCGAAAAACAAAGCCGGAGAGTTTCTTGGAAAAGAAAATATTCCGAATGTAAAGATTACCAAAGGCGAGGTACTCGGTCTTGTCGTGGAGGTTACGGACAAAACGCTTACGGTTGGCATTTCCGGAGATATGACGGGTGGCGCATGGTCCCATGTCGATGATTTCTGTGTAGGAAGAATTGTGCCATTGGATGCAGATTCAGTAGCAGCAGAGAATGTTATGGATTTGATTGATGCGATTGGAACCGTAAAATTAACAGATGCCTGCAAGAAGAAAATTAACGACGCAAAAACTGCGTTTGGGGCATTGAATGAGGCTCAGAAAGCTCTTGTGGATAATGCGGATATTCTTACGAAGGCAGACGAAAAATATCAGGAATTAGAGCAGAAGCAGGAAGAACAGAATGCAGATCAGAGGGCGGCAGATAAAGTCATAGACCTGATTAACAGCATCGGAACTGTAGACGCAAGTGCAGACAGCAAAGCTAAAATTGATGCGGCAAGAGCTGCCTATGAGCAATTGTCCCCAACACAGAAGGAGCTTGTGAAGAACCTTAACGTACTGACTCAGGCAGAGACGAAATACGAAGAAGTCAGCAAGCCGTCAGTGCCAGCCAAAGTTGACATTAACAAAGCAGCCGTTGCAGCCATTGCAGCACAGACCTACACAGGCAAGAATATTACGCCGGCAGTAAAAGTAACTTATGGCAAAGAGACATTGGTTAAGGATAAGGATTATACGGTTTCTTACAGTAATAATAAGAATATCGGGACTGCAAAGGTAACGATAACCGGAAAAGGAATCTACGAAAAGAGCGTTACCAAAAACTTTACCATTACGGTGAAGAAGAATAAAGTCTATACGGTTGGCAGCTATAAGTATAAGATTACCAATGCCAAGACGAATGGAAAAGGAACCGTTGCAGTGTCAGGCGGTAAGAGTAAGAACTTAAAGAAAGTAAATATTGGCGCGACAGTAAAAATTGGAGGTAAGAGCTTTAAGATTACTTCTATTGCCAAGGGCGCGTTCAAGGGTTACAAGAAACTCACCAGCGTGACCATTGGAAAGAATGTAACCAAGATTGAGAACAGTGCATTTGAGAAATGTGCGAAGGTAAAGACGATTAAGATTAGCGGCACAGGATTAAAGAGTGTAGGCAAGAATGCTATTAAGGGAATCAACAAGAAAGCAACGATCAAATGCCCGAAAAAGAAATTGGCAAAATACAAAAAGCTGTTTAAATCTTCTACGGGTTACAAGAAGACAATGAAAATCAAAAAATAAAAATCCTGTTGACAGATGCCATGCAGGATAGTAGAATGTAACCAAACAAAATAAATTCTTCAGGGCAGGGTGACCGTTTCTTAATTATGGAATGGAATTCCCGACCGACGGTGATACCCCTTAGAGGGCAAGTCCGTGAGCCGTAAGGCATGATTTGGTGAGAATCCAAAACCGACCGTAAAGTCTGGATGGGAGAAGAAGCTGTATTGGTATATGTGTAATTGTGCAAAAAGCCCTGAATCTATATAGATTCAGGGCTTTCCTTATAGGATAAAAATTATATGCGCACGCGTGCGATCTGAAAGGGGTTTTAAAAAATGAGTACAGTAACGAAAATAACGGGGAAACGGGTAGATGTCTGGAAAATGACGATGACAGCAATGTTGTCCGCAATTGCTTTTGTCTTGATGTTCCTTGATTTTTCTGTCCCCATTATGCCGCCTTTTATTAAGATGGATTTGTCTGACCTGCCGGAATTGATAGGCGCATTTGCAATGGGACCTGTCAGCGGAGTGGTAATCTGCCTGATTAAGAACCTTCTGCATCTGCTTATTTCTACAACCGGGGGTGTGGGGGAATTGTCTAATTTCCTTTTAGGCGCTTGCTTTGTGCTTCCAGCGGGTCTTGTTTACCGCAAATGGAAAGGGAAAAAAAGTGCAATTCTTGGGGCATTGCTCGGAGCCGTGCTCATGGCAATTGTCAGCATAATTTCCAACTATTATATAGTCTATCCCTTTTATTATAATTTTATGGCAAAAGACGCTATTTTGGCAGCATATCAGGCAATTATTCCAGGAGTGGACAGTATTCTGCAGTGTTTGATTGTGTTTAATGCCCCGTTTACGCTTGTAAAAGGCTTGTTCAGCGTATTGATTACGGTGCTGATTTACAAACATATTTCACCATTTTTAAAGGGGAGGAACCGGGATGGAAGATTGTAATATGACCCCTGAGGATTATATGCGGATGGCGCTCGATTTGGCGAGACAGGGGGAGGGGAAGGTATCGCCAAATCCTATGGTTGGCTGTGTAGTGGTAAAAGACGGCCGTGTGATTGCAAAAGGGTATCATGAAAAGTATGGCGGTTTTCATGCGGAGCGCAATGCACTGCTGCACTGTACGGAGGACACGCAAGGGGCAGAACTCTATGTAAATCTTGAACCCTGCTGCCATCATGGGAAGACTCCGCCCTGTACGGATATCATTTTGCAGAGAAAGATTTCTAAGGTCTATGTAGGCTGCCTGGATTCCAACCCCAAGGTGGCTGGAAAGGGTGCCGCTATTTTGCGGGATCACGGTGTACAGGTGGAGACAGGAATTTTGGAAGAAGAATGCAGGAAATTGAATGAAGTCTTTTTCCACTACATGGAGAAACATACGCCATTTGTGGCGATGAAATACGCTATGACACTGGATGGGAAAATCGCTTGTGAGACAGGGGATTCCAGATGGGTGACGGGCGAGGAAGCCAGAAGTTATGTTCAACGTATGCGTAACCGCTACCGCGGGATTATGGCGGGGATTGGTACTGTGCAGATAGATAATCCGCTGTTAAACTGTAGGATGCAGGGCGGCAGAAATCCGGTGCGCATTATCTGTGACACATGCCTCAGGATTCCAAGGGACAGCCAGGTTGTACAGACAGCAGGAGAAATTAAGACGATTGTTGCCTGGAATCCGAGGGCGGCGCGGGATTTTCGTCAATTACAGGATACAAAGGCAGCAGATGCATTGTCAGGCGATCATAAGAGAAAAGCGCTTGAACAGATGGAAGAAACAGTGGAATACCTAACGAGCAAAGGAATCGTTTTACTGGAAAATCCCCTAAAGGAAGAAGGGGAAAAGCCGGAATTGGATTTACGGAAACTGTTTGGGCAGCTTGGTACACAGGGGATTGACAGCATTTTGCTGGAGGGCGGCGGTACGCTGAATGCCTCTGTGCTGCGGGAAAATCTTGTACAGAGAGTCTACGCGTTCATAGCGCCCAAGCTGGTTGCAGGGGCTGACGCCAAGTCCCCAATAGAAGGCAGGGGAATTTTACGGATGAAAGATGCGGTAGAATTGCAGGACATAGAAGTGGTATCCTTTGGGAGTGATATTTGTATTAGTGGAAGGGTTGGAAAGGAGGAGGTATGTTTACCGGAATTATAGAGGAAGTTGGGACGCTGTGTGAAATGAAAAAGGGAGCAGTGTCGGCAGCGGTGAGGATCCGCTGCAGGAAGGTTCTAAAGGAAACCGGGATTGGGGACAGTATTGCCGTCAATGGAATCTGCCTGACCGTGACGTCGCTGGCAGAAGATAGTTTTACGGCAGACGTAATGGCAGAGACAATACGGCGCAGCAGCCTTTCAGAGACTGCAGTACCCGGGAAGGTTAATCTGGAGCGGGCGATGGCTGCACACGGCAGGTTTGGCGGACACATCGTTTCCGGCCACATTGATGGCTGCGGACGGATTATGGAGATACGCCAGGAGGAAAACGCGGTCTGGTATACAGTGGGAGCGGATAAAAAGCTGCTTCGCTATATCGTAGAGAAAGGGTCTGTGGCTCTGGATGGAATCAGTCTTACCGTGGCGGAGGTTACAGAGAAGGACTTTAAGGTGTCGGTGATTCCACACACCCGGCAGGAGACGTCACTGGTGGATAAGAGCATTGGCAGTATTTTGAATATAGAGTGCGATGTTGTGGGGAAATATGTGGAAAAATTTTTGTCTGGGAGGGAAACCGAGCGTCCCAAGAGTACGCTGACAGAAGATTTCTTAATGGAACACGGATTCTTTTAAAGGAGGAAGGTAAATGCATAAAAAAATTGATACAATAGATCAGGCAGTCGAGGATATCCGGCAAGGGAAAATTGTGATGGTTATTGATGATCCGGACCGGGAAAATGAAGGAGATTTTATCTGTGCGGGGGAGTTTGCTACTCCAGAAAACATTAATTTTATGGCAACACATGGGAAAGGGCTGATTTGTATGCCTATGAGCCGGGAGCTTTGCAGCCGGCTGGGGTTAGAGCAGATGGTGGAGCAAAATACAGACAATCACCAGACAGCTTTTACGGTATCCATTGATGGAATCGATACAGATACAGGAATTTCTGCTTATGAGCGCTCCCGCACGGCCATGCTTGCAGTGAAGGATGATGCAAAGCCAGAGGATTTCCGTAAGCCGGGGCATATGTTTCCTTTGGAGGCAAGGGAGGGGGGCGTCTTAAAGCGTACCGGGCATACGGAGGCAACGGTAGATCTTGCGGTTCTTGCAGGACTAAAGCCCTGTGGGCTCTGCTGCGAAATTATGCGGGAGGATGGCAGTATGATGCGTACCACGGAGCTTTTGCAGCTCGCCGAAAGGTTTCAGATGACAGTGATTACGGTGGCGGACCTGGTGCGTTACCGGATGGACAAAGACAGCCTGGTGCAACAGGAAGCACATGCCAAGATGCCCACAAAATATGGGGAATTTGAGATTTATGGTTATGTGAACAAATTAAATGGGGAGCATCATGTTGCGCTGACGATGGGGGACGTCTCGGACGGAAAACCGGTTTTATGCCGGGTGCATTCAGAGTGCCTTACCGGGGATGTGTTCGGTTCCGGGCGCTGCGATTGTGGAGAACAGCTGGAGTCAGCCATGAAAGCCATTGCAGATGAGGGAAGGGGAATTTTACTGTACATGCGCCAAGAGGGAAGGGGCATCGGCTTAATCAACAAATTAAAAGCTTATGAGCTGCAGGAGCAGGGGCTTGATACGGTGGAGGCGAATGTGAAGCTGGGATTTGCGCCGGACCTCAGGGATTATGGCATAGGAGCGCAGATTCTTCATGATTTGGGCGCGGAAAAACTTCGTCTGTTGACAAATAACCCCAAGAAGATTACGGGGCTGTCTGGGTATGGAATTTCTATTGAGGAGCGGGTGCCGATACAGATGCCGGCCAAGAAAACAGATGTATTTTATTTAAAGACGAAGCAGAACAAGATGCAGCACATGACTAACTACTAAAGGAAGGCAAATGCGAAGCATTTCTCTCATGCCTTTTGACGAAATGGCAGGTGACGAGGAGCGGCGCGTGCCGATACCTATTAAGAAGGAGGAAAGCAAATGAAAGTATTAGAAGGAAACGTAGTAGCAGGAAGTATAAAAATTGCAATCGTGGCATCCAGATTTAATGAGTTTATCGTATCAAAGCTGGTCGGGGGAGCCCATGACGCACTGCTGCGGCATGGCGTGGAGGATGAAAGTATTACCCTTGCCTGGGTGCCCGGGGCGTTTGAAATTCCACTGACTGCTCAAAAACTTGCGGAGAGTGGGAAATATGACGCCGTAATCTGTCTGGGCGCCGTAATCAAAGGTGCTACCAGCCATTATGATTATGTGTGCGCGGAGGTAAGCAAGGGTGTGGCAACTGTGGGCTTACAGACAGGTATTCCGGTAATTTTTGGTGTGGTGACCACAGATAATATTGAGCAGGCAATTGAACGTGCTGGTACAAAGGCGGGCAATAAAGGCTATGATGCAGCCTGCACAGCGATTGAGATGGTAAATCTGTTTCGTGAGATGTGATAGCAAGGGCGCCATTACATTTTCTTAACAAATCTTCATAATTTCTTAATAAAATCATTGTGTTTCTTTGCAATACAGAGTATAATGTTTGCACGGGGGCAGTGTTGTGAAAGGAATTATGAAGATTTGCAAAAGAGAAAGAGATATACTTTTGGGGGGTGTTGTTACCGGCGTTTTCCCTTTTTCCAAAGTATAGATATAGAGACAGGGAAATCTGCGGTAACGATTAATTTAACGAAAATGCTGCTTGCGTTCCTGGTAATTGGAGCGCTAGTATTTTATACTGTTGAAAACAGGGATTTTTTCAGGGATACTTATACAGAAAGATATTCGGTTGGGGAGACCGTTTTTCAGGAGAACAGCAGGGCAGAGGTTTTTGGGGAATTTGTATCTGGTTATTTGCAGACCAAAAGTGTGATGTTTGGGCTTGCAAACGCGCGGCAGCATGCGGGGGAAGAAGTTACGGTTGTATTTGACAATGGGAAAACCATGCGCCGGACGGGACAGTTTGTAATAGCAGGAAAAGAGGAAGAGGAGGCTTGCGGAATTTTTCTTCGGGGAATTGCCGGCAAGGGTAGAACCTGCAGGGTATCTATTTCTGGCAGTTCGTCAGTAATAGAAGACATTTTGTATGTAGATATAGGCTATATGGATTATGATGTGCGTCTTTTGCTCCTTGTTTTTGGGAGTGTCGTTTTGCTATTCTTAAATCTTGCCGTTCGTCTGGAGAGTGAGGAGCGGTGTGTCCGTTATTTCCAGAAGGGATATGAGGTTATCAGGTTTTTTGCAATGCCATTGTTGATGGTAGGGGCATTGGAATGCTTGGGCGGAAGCATAACTTTGCTGGGGGGCCGTGAGTTAATTGCGAATATGGTAATCTGTATGTGTCTGTATTTGATTGTATTCATTTTGACGAACAGGCTGCGTTTTTCTGTTATGTTGATCAATTGCTTATTGTTCATCATAGCGCTAGCCAATCATTTTGTGATATTGTTCCGTAATGCACCGCTTCTGCCTTATGATGTGCTGTCTTTTCAGACGGCAATGACAGTGATAGGACAGTATGAAATAATAATAAATGAACAGGTGGTGTTTTCAACACTAATATTTGCCGCAGTTTTTTCCAGTGCATGCAGGGTGTCTTTCCAAATTGAAAAGGGCCGGGTAAGGGCTGCCGTTGCGGTAGGATCAGCTGCGTTCCTTGTCGGAATGACAGTAGTTTTCTACGGAGTACTCTACCCATATTGGGGCTTAAGTTATTCCACATGGATGCCGATTGAGACATATCAGAAAAATGGTTATCTTATGGCTACAATGATATTTACGAAATATGCCACGCTGCACAGACCGAAAGGATATTCTGCGAAAAAGGCGCAAAAGATTCTGGATTCTTTTGCGGAGGCAGAGATAAAGAATATAGAATGTAGGCCGGACAATTTGATTGTGGTTATGAATGAATCCTGGTCAACGCTGGATTATATCCAACCGGTAAGTACCAATGTCCCCTATAATGCTTTTTATCAAAATCTGTCTGGAAACACAATCAAAGGAAATGTTTATGTTTCAATCTGTGGTGGAAATACAGCACAGACAGAATATGAATTTTTTACCGGAAATTCGGTTTCCATGCTTCCATCAGGTGCAACGGCGTATGAATTTTTTGTGAAAAAGAATACGGAAAATATATGTGATACTCTTATCGCGGAGGATTATAGATGTTTTGCTATTCATCCCTTCTTTGCGTCTTCTTATCAGAGGGACCGGGCATATGACATATTTGGATTTGAGGATTTTATTACACAGGAAGCGTTTGAGGGGAAGGAAAAAATACGCAGCTACTATTCGGATAACGCCACTTTTGACAAAGTGATTGAGCTGTATGAGAACAAGCAGGCGGGAGAGCGGCTTTTTATATGGGATCTCACGATGCAAAATCATGGTGGTTATGGAGAGGATGGTTTTGAAAAGGAGGTGTTCCTGACGGAGTATCCACAGTTGGACCAGGCGTCTACTTATCTTACAGTGATGAAGCATACCGATGAGGCATTGGAAGAACTTATCACGTATTTTGAAAAAGAGGACGAACCTACAATGATTGTCATGTTTGGAGATCATCAGCCGGCGCTTGGGGATGAGACTTACAACATATTATATGGTGAAAACGAAAATGAGGTAGGGGAGGAAGACAGGGAAAAACGTTATATTACGCCGTTATTGATTTGGAGTAATTATGAGATTGAGGAAGGGAATGTGGAACAGATTAGCTCTAACTATCTGTCTTCGTATATGTTTTACCAGGCGGGACTTCCATTGACCTCCTATCAGAAGCTGCTGCTGGATTTGTACCAGTATTATCCGGTAATCAACGCACAGGGTGTTTATGATGCGCAGGGAACTTACTGGTCATGGGATGATGTGCAAAACAGTTCGGAGTATGAAAAGCTGCATAATTATCAGATTGTGCAGTATTATATGATGAAAAAATAAAGGGATAACAGCAATCGTTGGTATTCATGGTAAAAAAACCTTGAGATATGCGGACAAAAAGAGTATAATGTCCGCGAGGAGGAAGGCAAATGCGAAGCATTTCCATCATGCCTTCCGACGACTTGGCAGGTGTCGCAAGGCGACGCGTGCCGTTACCTTTACTATGTAAGAAAGGAGCA
Organism: uncultured Lachnospiraceae bacterium; assembly: GCA_948688495.1. Lineage (GTDB taxonomy): Bacteria > Bacillota > Clostridia > Lachnospirales > Lachnospiraceae > Petralouisia. Next base: position 15,132 of record CAPQSW010000045.1, read on the forward strand.
CGCAAGATGTCAGCAGAATTTGATGTAACAATTACAGGCAAAGATATGTTTTGTTTTAATATTTACCATGCGTATCATGGTTTCCAGGGAATTATTGCGACGCTTGTAGGAATATGGGTGTTGATTATGGCGGGGCTCACATTTGGCAGGGTGAGCATACTGAATACGATCCTGTATATTATTTTTGGAATCCTTTTTCTGGTATATGTGCCGGGGAACTTGTATCTCCGCTCTAAAAAGCAGGTTTCTTCATCGGATGTTTTGAAGAATGCCCTGCATTATAAGATTGATGATGCGGGCATACATGTTTCTCAGGGAGAGCAGACGGCAGATTTAGCATGGAATCAGATATACAAGATGGTCTCTACCAAGAATCAGCTTTTGATTTACAGCAGCCGGGTGAATGCTTATATTATTCCGAAAGAGATAATTAGGGAACAGTATCAGACCATATTGGGGCTTGCAATTAATCATCTGGAGGGTTTTCGCCTTAAAATGAATCCGTTTGATATTAAATAGGAGTATTTGCTGGATCGTGCAGCATGGAGGGATATATGCAGATAATTGAGACGTTTTCACCAGAGGAGACATTTGATTTAGGCAGACGGCTGGGAGAACAGGCACAACCTGGGGAAGTGTATACCCTGATCGGTGATTTGGGCGCAGGCAAGACGGTGTTGACCCAGGGAATTGCCAGGGGGCTCTTGATTGAAGACGCAGTCAGCAGCCCGACTTTTACAATTGTACAGGTTTATGAGGAGGGCAGGATGCCCTTTTATCATTTTGATGTGTACCGCATCGGTGACATTGAAGAAATGGATGAAATTGGATATGAAGATTATTTCTATGGACAGGGGCTTACGATGATAGAGTGGGCAAATCTAATTGAGGAAATTCTGCCGGAACATTATCTTGAGATATGCATAGAAAAAGATTTGGAAAAGGGTTTTGATTACCGTAGGATTACCGTAAAAGAAGTATAGCAAGAAATAAACATTGATTTTGCAGCCTGATGTCTCCATTGGGCTATATATGGATAAGGAGGATGCAGGTGAAAATATTAGGACTTGACAGTTCTGGTTTGGTGGCAAGTGTAGCGGTGGTAGAGGAGGAGAATCTTCTTGCAGAGTATACCGTAAATTATAAAAAGACCCATTCCCAGACGCTGCTTCCCATGCTGGATGAAATTGTAAAGATGATTGAGTTGGATTTACACACGATAGATGCAATCGCGGTTGCGGGAGGACCGGGTTCTTTTACAGGACTACGTATTGGCTCGGCGACGGCGAAAGGATTGGGATTTGCCTTGGGAAAGCCATTGATTCAAGTCCCGACGGTTGACGGGCTGGCATATAATCTCTGGGGTTGCCGGGATTTGGTTTGTCCGCTGATGGATGCAAGGAGAAATCAGACTTATACCGGGTTATATGATTTTTTGGATGGAAATATGCAGGTACTCATAGAACAATGTGCAGTAGGAATTGATGAGATTGTAGAAATTGTCAATCAGAAAAACCGTCCGGTAGTATTTTTGGGGGATGGAGTCCCGGTTTTTTGTGATTTTATCCGGGAAAACTGTAAAGTCCCGTTTTGTTTTGCTCCGGCACATATGAACAAACAGCGCGGGGCTGCCATAGCCGCATTGGCAATTCTCTATTTTCAGCAAGGGAAAATCCAAACGGCTCAAGAGCATAGACCGGATTATCTGCGTTTATCTCAGGCAGAGCGAGAGCGCCTTGCAGGGGGGAAGTGACCATTTATGTCAGAGGAACGACTACATTTCCGAAGTATGCATGAGAAAGATATTTTTGCAGTTGCCGCTATAGAGAGAGCTGTGTTTTCACGTCCCTGGACAGAACAGGCTTTTAAGATGGCATTGCAGCAGGACACGTTATTTGTAGTAGCGACGAGAGGAGATACCATCATAGGTTACTGTGGAATGTACTGTTCTTATGGGGAAGGCGAGATTACAAATGTTGCAATCATGCCTGAAGAACAAAGGCGCGGAATCGGCAGGAAGATGATGGAATACCTGTTAGAGCAGGCACAGCAAAGGAGGATTGTCAAATTGATTCTGGAGGTGCGCATCAGCAATGTGCATGCAATTGGCCTGTACAGGGATCTTGGTTTTCACAACTGTGGAATTCGTAGGAATTTCTACGAAATGCCCAGGGAGGATGGAATGGTTATGGTGTTGGAAGCATAGCGCTGGTTATAATTCCCACTTAAAATGAGCCGGATTGCAAGATATAATGTGCATAAAAGCAATGAGCAGTGCGTGTTTTAGATTGCTGCGCACTTCAAAAGGGAGGATAGCCATATGAAGACAGAAGACAAAATCATTTGCAATGCCTGTAAGAAAGTAATTTTGGAAACGAATACGATACCCACAGCAGACTATCTGCATGTGGAAAAAGAGTGGGGGTATTTTTCTGGCAAAGATGGACAAAAACACGAATTTGACATCTGTGAGGAATGCTACGATGCATGGATAAAGGGGATGCAGATTCCAGCAGCCTGCAAAGAGGTTACAGAATTAGTTTGAAAGGAAGATTTATGTTAGATGTATGTTTACTAGGAACGGCGGGAATGATGCCGCTTCCCTACCGCTGGCTGACATCGCTGATGACAAGGTATAACGGCAGCAGTCTTCTAATTGATTGTGGTGAGGGAACACAGATCGCTATGAAAGAGAAGGGATGGAGTGCGAAACCGATTGACATTATATGCTTTACGCATTACCATGCAGACCATATCAGCGGCCTTCCAGGGCTGCTGCTTACTATGGGAAATGCAGAGAGGACAGAACCGCTGACAATGATAGGGCCCAGAGGTCTGGAACGTGTGGTAAATGCACTGCGGACGATAGCTCCAGAGCTTCCTTTTGATATTCGCTATATAGAGTTGGCACAGCCGGTGGAACATATTGAGGAAAAAGGATACCATCTTACCGCATTTAAGGTAAACCATAACATTGCCTGCTATGGTTATACCATAGAGATACCGCGGATTGGGCAATTTCAGGTGGAGCGGGCAAGGGAGCTTGGAATTCCTATGAATTGCTGGGGGAAGCTGCAAAAGGGCGAAATTCTTGAAATTGATGGGAACGTGTACACGCCGCAGATGGTATTGGGACCTGCCAGGAAAGGAATCAAACTAACTTACTGTACAGATACAAGACCAGTGCCTGCTATTACGGAAAATGCAAAAAATGCCGATTTACTGATTATAGAAGGAATGTATGCAGAGCCAGAAAAGGAAGCGAAGGCAAGGCAGTACAAGCATATGACCTTTTATGAGGCGGCAAAGATAGCCAGCGACGCCGGAGTATCGGATATGTGGCTGACGCATTTTAGTCCTTCTATGATACGTGCCGAGGATTATATGGATGAGGTACGAAAAATCTATGCCAATGCAAAATTGGGAAAAGACGGGAAAACAGTAGAACTTGATTTTAAGTAGGGGGGAAGGCAGATGCAAAGCATTTTTATCACGTCTTCCGACGCCTAAGGTAAAGGAGGGATCCTTATGAAAAAAAGTGGTGTGAAATCTATTTTAATTGTAATATTTTGTGCCTGTCTGTGTGTAGGATATTTTTATTACCTGACACAGAAAACTGGGAATAAGGAAGCAGACATGACGGAAGCGGACATGATTATTTCCAAGGATTTGGAGAAATCTTATCCCAATACAGCTCGTGAAGTAATAAAGTTCTATAATCGGATTTTAAAATGTTATTACAGTCAGGAGTATACAGAAGGCCAGTTAGAACAGTTGGCAGGGCAGGCAAGGCTGCTGATGGATGAGGAACTTAGGCAGAAAAATCCCGAGGATTCTTACCTTCAGGCCGTAAAAGAGGATATTGCCAATTATGATAAAGATGGTAAAAGTATCTATAACATTAACCTGGAAGACAGTAATGAGATAGAGTATAAGAAGGTTAAGGGACAGGAATGCGCATATGTGGATGTGGTTTATTTTGTAAAGGCAAAGAAAGGCAGCGAGCGTTCCAGCCAGACTTATATTCTTCGCCGGGATGATGATAATAACTGGCGCATTCTGGGATTTTACCAGTAATAGTAGAGGCGGTTTATAATGCAGCAACAGTTTTTTGAGAAAGGGACGAAGGTCATGGAAAGCAGCCGGAGAGATGTAGTGATTCTGGCAATCGAGAGTTCCTGTGATGAGACGGCGGCGGCGGTGGTCAAAAATGGAAGGGAAGTCCTGTCAAATGTGATTTCCTCCCAAATTGAACTCCACACACTGTATGGAGGCGTTGTGCCGGAGATTGCATCCAGGAAACATATAGAAAAGATTAATCAGGTAATAGAGGAAGCTCTGAATAAGGCGCATATGTCTCTGGAGGAAATGGATGCCATTGCAGTCACGTATGGTCCTGGGCTTGTCGGCGCACTTCTTGTAGGAGTGGCAGAAGCGAAGGCTATTGCCTACGCAGCAGGGAAGCCTTTGCTTGGAGTGCATCATATTGAGGGACATATTAATGCCAATTATATAGAGAATAAAGAATTAGAGCCGCCGTTTTTATGTCTTGTGGTATCTGGCGGGCATACGCATCTGGTGAAGGTCGCAGATTATGGAAGTTATGAGATTTTGGGAAGAACCAGGGATGATGCGGCAGGGGAAGCCTTTGATAAGGTGGCGCGTGCAATCGGGCTGGGATACCCAGGCGGACCCAAAATTGAGAAGGTATCAAAAGAAGGCAATCCAGATGCCATTGCGTTTCCAAGGGCTAAAGTAGCACAGAATCCTTATGATTTCAGTTTCAGTGGTGTAAAATCAGCAGTACTGAATTATATTAATGGCTGTAAAATGAAAAACATTCCTATTGTGCAGGCGGATATAGCAGCCTCCTTCCAGAAAGCGGTAACGGATGTTCTCGTAGAGCATGCAATGATGGCGGTGGAGGAATTTAAGATAAATAAGTTTGCGATTGCTGGCGGGGTTGCTTCCAATCGTGTATTGCGGGACGGCATGTGCAAGGCATGTGAGGAGAGGAATGTGGAATTTTACTATCCTTCCCCTGTATTCTGCACAGATAATGCGGCCATGATAGGTACGGCCGCTTATTACGAGTATCTTTCGGGAAGGCGTGATGGATGGGATTTAAATGCCGTTCCCGGTCTGAAATTAGGAGAGCGATGATATGGAAAAGAGATACGCGGCGATTGTGCTGTCAGCAGGAAAGGGCAAACGCATGAATTCCGAGATAGCCAAACAATATCTGATGCTGGAAGGCCAGCCGGTACTTTGTTATTCCTTGCAGGTGTTCCAGCAAAGCCAGAGAGTTGAACAGATAATTCTTGTCACAGGTAGAGAAGATATGGAATACTGCCGCAAAGAAATTGTAGAAAGATACGGTTTAACGAAAGTGAGCAGGATCGTCCCGGGAGGGAAGGAACGTTATCATTCTGTTTTTTGTGGTCTTATGGAACTGGCGGAGGCACAGAATCCACCGGATTATGTAATGATACATGACGGGGCACGACCTTTTGTTGACCTGGAAATGATTGAACGATGTGCAAAGGCCGTGGAACAAGACCAGGCATGTGTGGTTGGAATGCCGGTAAAGGATACCATTAAAATTGCAGATGAACAGCAGTTTGCTGCAGAGACGCCAAAGAGGAATCTTGTCTGGCAGATACAGACACCACAGGTGTTTTCATTTTCACTGATTTACCAGGCATACAGAGAATTATTGGAAATGGAGCGTGGCGGAAACTCTGTTTCTGTGACAGATGACGCTATGGTAGTTGAGACGGTTATGAAAAAGAGGGTGCGCCTGGTGGAAGGCTCTTATAAAAATATAAAAATTACAACACCAGAAGATTTAGAGCTTGCACGGGTGCTGACGGAGTGAACTGTAACGAATAGTTACAGTAATTTAAATAAAATTAAAAAAATCTCTTGACATATAAAAAATATTTTGCTAGAATGATAGACGCGTTGTTGAGGACGAAGCAATTTATTAAGAACTATTCATATACTGAAGTAGTTACTAAGGAGAGGTGTCCGAGTGGTTTAAGGAGCTGGTCTTGAAAACCAGTGATTCCGAAAGGGACCGTGGGTTCGAATCCCACCTTCTCCGTTTTGTTTGAAGCCTTACAACAATAATAAGCTTAATAGTGAATAACTATTCTGCCATCTGGAGAAGTACCCAAGCTGGCCGAAGGGACACCCCTGGAAAGGGTGCAGGTCGTTAATAGCGGCGCGAGGGTTCAAATCCCTCCTTCTCCGTTCGCTTGAATCTTATCAGATATAAAAAAATGTCAAAAAATGTATTGACATGAATGTAAATGTATGGTAATA
>CAPQSW010000046.1:0-20007 GCA_948688495.1 uncultured Lachnospiraceae bacterium
GTTAAATTTAGTTAAACCATTTCAAAGAGAAAATGCTCTTTACCAGAACTGAAAAAGTACTCCCTGAGAGGGCAAAAATCACCCAAAAGTTGTCCTATAATTTAGCCCTTTACCCCTGCTTTTGGGGTGGTTGTCCTATATTTAGCCCCGGCAAAATGGGTCAAAATAGGTTTCATTGCGTCAATTCACATCAAGCCCTATCAAAAGCAAAAGCCCGGAAAACCTTGATTTTCCGGGCTTTTTGAGCCATTTTGATAAAATTTAACGCTTGGAGAACTGCGGAGCGCGACGTGCGGCTTTGAGACCGTACTTCTTTCTCTCTTTCATTCTCGGGTCACGTGTCAAGAATCCTGCTGCCTTTAATACTGGTCTGTAATCAGCATCTGCCTGCAGCAATGCTCTTGCAATGCCATGACGGATCGCTCCTGCCTGGCCAGTATATCCGCCTCCGCGGACATTTACCAGTACATCAAATTTATCAGCCGTTTCCGTTGCCACTAGCGGTTGGCGAACGATAACCTTCAAAGTTTCCAGTCCTAAATACTCGTCAATATCTCTTTTATTGATTGTAACCTTGCCTGTTCCGGGTACCAAATATACCCTGGCAATTGATTTTTTTCTTCTTCCTGTTCCATAATACTTTGTATCAGCCATCTGTATTTACCTCCTGATTAAAATGTTAAAACTTCTGGTTTCTGAGCTTCGTGTTTGTGTTCCGGTCCTGCATAAACAAATAATTTTTTATACATTTGTCTTCCCAAAGGCCCTTTCGGAAGCATTCCCTTAACAGCAAGTTCCACAACTCTCTCCGGTTTGTTTGCTAACATCTCTTTTAATGTGGTCTCTTTCATTCCGCCCACATACTCGGAGTGATGGTAATAAATCTTCTGGTTTAATTTCTTGCCAGTCACTTTCACCTTAGCGGCATTGACAACGATTACATAATCACCCATATCCAAGTGCGGAGTAAAGATTGGTTTATTCTTTCCCCTCAACACCTTTGCAATCTCAGATGCCAAACGACCTAATGTCTTTCCCTCAGCATCAACTACATACCATTTCCTTTCAATTGTCGCCGGGTTGGCTATAAAAGTTTTCATCGAATGTTACCTCCTTGAATTTTACAATGTTACTCTGATATCCGAATGCCGTCCAGTAATCTTCCATAATCGTTCCATGAAATTCATTCGTTCTATCATTTTCACACCATTTACATTTTTCCTTGTACTTCAAAGCAAAAACGCTTCGCCGGGGTTTGGCTTGCATTCCTTACTCGCCATACTTTTACATTTTATTATAAGTTTCCATGTCTGTCAACAATTATTTTTTAACTCAATATTCCTTTGTGATTTCTTCCGCAATCCCATACATCGTCGGATTCATACAAACATCCTCCTTCACCATACACAATCCCCATCATCGTCAGTCCAAGCGCCGGAGCAGTCGGTCCTGCCGCGCTGCGCTCCCGCTTCTCAAGAATTTCTTTTATGTCTTGCGGTTCAAGTTCCCCAATTCCTACCTGAATCAGAGTCCCGGCGATAATGCGCACCATATTATACAAAAATCCTGTCCCCGTAACACGGATAACCACCATATCCTCCGACCTCCGTCTCACCGTACAGGATAGGATTTCCCGCACGGTATCTTCCACCGATGTCTTCACCGAGCAGAAGCTTTTAAAGTCATGTTTTCCCATCAGATAAGAAGCCGCCTGATTCATTTTAGCCTCATCCAGCCTGCGGTAATAGAAATACGTATATCTGCGCAGTGTGGGCAGCGGAAGGCGACGGTTTAAAATCCGGTACTCATAAGTTTTTTCACTGTAACATCTCCTGGGATGAAAGTCCGGCGCCGCTTCACAGGAAGATTGCACCACAATGTCCTCTGGAAGACGCTGGTTTAAGGCATAGCAGATTTTTTCCGGCGGAATACGGGTTCTGGAGTCAAACACGGCTACATTTCCCAGGGAATGCACCCCGGAATCTGTACGGCTCGCACCGATCACACAAATTTCCTCACCCAGCAGCCGGGACAGCTCCCGGTTCAACACTTCCTCTATCGTCACCCCGCTGGGCTGAATCTGCCAGCCGCAATAATCCGTCCCATCATATGCCACTACCAGCTTAATACGCTTCATATTAGAAAAACCTCCGCACCAGAATAACCGCGGCAAAATATCCTGCCATCACCAGGTATGCCACACCATCTGCACTTTTATATTTCAACGGCTTCATCTTTGTTCTTCCCGCACCGCCATGATAACAGCGCGCCTCCATCGCCAAGGCAAGGTCATTGGCGCGGCGAAATGCCGAGATAAACAACGGCACCAAGAGGGGCACCATGGATTTTGCCTTTTTCACTAAATTACCGCTCTCAAAATCCGCACCCCTGGCAAGCTGTGCCTTCATGATCTTGTCCGTCTCCTCAATGAGAATTGGAATAAAGCGCAGTGCAATTGACATCATCATTGCAATCTCATGTACCGGCACCCGAATTTTATTCAGCGGCTTTAAGGACTTCTCCAGTCCGTCCGTAAGCTGGTTAGGCGTAGTCGTCAGTGTCAATACGGAACTGCCCAAAATCAGGTAAATCAGGCGCACCGTCATAAAGCAGGCATTTTTCAATCCCTCTTTCGTAATCCTTAATTTCCAAAAAACCACAAGCGTCTCTCCCGGTGTAAGAAACAGGTTGAAAACTGCTGTGATAACAAGAATAATCACAATCGCCTTTAACCCCTTTACCATGTAGCCAATGGGCACTTTCGACAGCAGGATTATCAGGACTAAGCCCACGGTCACTACCGCAAATCCCGCAACATTCTGGAAAATAAACAACGACAGGATATACACCAATGTCAACATCAGTTTTGTTCTGGGATCCAGTTTATGGATAATGGAATTTGATGGATAATACTGTCCAATCGTAATATCTCTTAACATATCGTTTTACTTACCTTTTATCTGTTTTTTCCAAACAAAGCGGACAAGTCCGTATCGACTCCCTAAATCCCTCATTCATGAGTGACTTGGACAATTTGCCGCGCCGAGTGCAGCCGCTTTAGCGACTAATACCTATTGCACGAATGCGCATTTTTTCCTGTTAAGATGAAAAAGCTTGCAGAATAGACTGCTTTGCCTCCTCTAACGTGGTAGCTGTCCCATTTGCAGGAATGCCGCGCATGCGCAGTTCATGCATTAAATATGTTACCTGGGGTGCAGCAAGCCCCACTTCTTCCAGTTCCTGGTAATGAGCAAATACCTCTTTCGGCGTACCATCATACAGCACACTGCCACGGTTCATTACAATCAGCCGTTTCACATACTTTGCCACATCCTCCATGCTGTGCGATACCAAAATAACCGTTATATGGCGCTCTTTATGAAGCTTCGCCACCTGATCCAAAATCTCATCACGGCCCTTAGGATCCAGCCCTGCCGTTGGTTCATCCAGGATCAGGACTTCCGGATCCATGGCAAGCACACCCGCAATTGCCGCCCGCCGTTTCTGCCCGCCGCTCAGCTCAAACGGAGAACGATACCAGTAGTCCTCAGGAAGTCCCACACTGCGCAGTGCAGTATATGCTCTTAACTCCGATTCTTTCCTGGAAAGTCCCCGATTCTTCGGCCCAAAACAAACATCTGCAAATACCGTAGTCTCAAATAACTGATGTTCCGGGTACTGGAACACAAGGCCTACCTTCCCCCGCAGTTCTTTTTTGTCATAATCCGAATCATAAATATCCTGTCCATTATAATAAATTCCGCCGGAACTCGCCTTGATCAAGCCATTTAAATGCTGAATAAGCGTGGATTTCCCGGAACCGGTATGTCCAATCACACCGATAAATTCTCCATCCTCTATCTTTAAGTTAATGTCTCTCAGCGCATGGATTTCATATGCTGTTTTCTCGCTGTAAACATAATTGACTTTATCTAATATAATTGACATAATGCCTCCACCAATTCCTGCCTGGTCAGTATTCCCTGCGGCACTTTAAGTCCCGCCTTTTGCAGCTCATGCGCTAAAAGTGTAATCTGAGGAACATCCAGACGGTAGGACTTCAATGTATCGACCTGTGAAAAAACTGCACGGGGCGTTCCCTGCATCACTACTTTTCCATTATCCATCACATACACCCTGTCTGCACGGACGACTTCTTCCATATAATGGGTAATGAGAATGACCGTTACCCCTTTTTTGCGGTTCAACTCCTCTACTGCATCCAGAACCTCTGTGCGTCCATTGGGATCTAACATTGCTGTAGGCTCGTCCAGCACAATACATTTCGGCTCCATCGCCATTACTCCGGCAATGGCAACTCTCTGCTTTTGCCCGCCGCTCAGCCTGTTGGGAGAGTGTTCCCTGTACTGTATCATTCCCACAGACTTCAGACTTCTCTCCACACGCTTCCAGATTTCAGATGTAGGCACACCAATATTTTCTGGCCCAAAGGCAACATCTTCTTCCACCACGCTTGCAATAATCTGGTTATCCGGATTCTGAAATACCATCCCCGTATTCTGGCGGATTTCCCATAGATTATCTGCATCCTCTGCATCCTTGCCATCCACCCATAATGTTCCGCCGCTCGGTGCAAGCAATACATTCAAATGTTTGGCAAGCGTGGACTTACCGGAACCGTTATGTCCAAGAACTGCCACAAATTCTCCCTGCCTGACATCCAAATCAACTTCATCCAACGCTGTGAGAATACTCTCTACATTATCATCTTCATCTCGCCGAATATATTCGTGTACTAATTTTCTCGCCTCAATAAAATTCATCTTTTACTCCTCATCCCAACTCAGACGGTGCAGTTCTCCCTCCAGTTTCATATGTGCAAACTGATTTTGACGCAACGCCTCATAGAGCAAAATCGCAACAGAATTGGAAAGATTCAGGGAACGCGTCTCCTTGATCATTGGAATACGCACACAGCAGTCGGAATATTCTTTTAAAATTTCTTCCGGAATCCCGCCGCTTTCTTTCCCAAACATAAGATAACAATCTGATTCGTAGCTGGCCTCTGTATACACCTTCCGCGCCTTGGTTGTCGCCATATAAATCTTTGCCTGCGGATTTTTCGCAAGAAAATCCTCCCAATTTATATAGCGGGTAACATCCAAATCCTGCCAGTAATCCATACCAGCGCGCCGGATTGCCTTCTCATTCAGATGGAAACCCAATGGCTCAATGAGATGAAGCCTCGTTCCGGTCGCTACACATGTACGTCCAATATTCCCTGTATTTGCCGGAATCTCCGGTTCAAAAAGCACAATATTAAGCTCTGCCATGGCTGCTCCTTTACTTTATCTTTTCGATAAATCCTTCCATTCGGTCTAACGCCTCTTTTAACTTACTCAGGGAATACGCATAGGAAATCCTTAAAAATCCTTCCCCGCATTCCCCAAAAGCAGTTCCCGGCACAACTACTACCTTCTCCTCCTGCAGCATCCTGGTAGCAAATTCATCCGATGTCATGTGAAACTGTTTGATACAGGGAAACGCATAAAAGGCTCCATATGGTTCAAAACAGTTAAGCCCCATATCCCGCAGCCTTTTCACAAGATAACGGCGTCTGCCGTTATACTCCTCACGCATTTTCTTCACGTCTTCATCCCCATTGCGCACAGCTTCCACCGCCGCATACTGGCTGTTCGTGGGCGCACACATAATTGCGTATTGGTGGATTTTCAACATCTGCTCCAAAATTTCTTCCGGCGCACACGCGTAACCAAGGCGCCACCCCGTCATAGAATATGCCTTGGAAAACCCGTTGATTAATACAGTCCTTTCCCGCATTCCCGGCAGGGATGCAATTGTCACATGCTCATCCAGATATGTAAGCTCTGCATATATTTCATCGCTGATTACATACAGGTCATGCTCAATAACAACCTTCGCGACTGCCTCTAAATCTCTTCTTTCCATAATAGCTCCGGTAGGATTATTGGGAAATGGCAGTACAAGAATTTTCGTCTTCGGTGTAATTGCTTCTTCCAGCTCCTGTGCCGTCAGGCGAAAATCGTTTTCCTCTTTGAGATTGATAATTACCGGCGTCCCATTCGCCAGCACCGTACAGGGCATGTAAGATACATAACTCGGCTGTGGAATTAAGACTTCATCCCCTGGGTTTAACATGGCACGCAAAGCCATATCAATTGCCTCACTGCCCCCAACTGTAATCATCATTTCCTTCTCATAATCATATGTTACCTCAAACCTGCGTTTCAAATACTTAGCAATCTCTATTTTTAATTCTTTCAGCCCGGCATTGGAAGTATATGCTGTCCTGCCCTTTTCCAGAGCGTAAATCCCCTCGTCCCTTATATGCCAGGGTGTGTCAAAATCTGGTTCACCCACACCTAACGAGATAACATCCTTCATCTCTGCCGCAATGTCAAAAAATTTGCGGATTCCCGAAAATGGGATGTCCGTGATACGTTCCGACAATGGATTTCTCATAAGCTCACCAGCATCCTTTCATCATTCTGTGGTTTTGCAATAACAGTACCGTGATCCTTATACTTCTTGAGAATAAAATTTGTCTTCGTACTCAGAACCGAATCCAGTGTGGAAAGCTTATCCGAGACAAACTGTGCAACCTCTCTGAGCGTTTTCCCCTCCAGGGTTACTAACAAATCATATCCACCGGATATCAGGTAAACTGCGTTCACCTCCGGGTAATTATAAACCCGCTCTGCCACACTATCAAACCCTCTGCCACGCTGCGGTGTGACACGCACTTCAATCAAAGCATTTACTTTCTCAATGCTGGTTTTTTCCCAGTCAATCAGCGTATGGTATCCGCAGATGATATGCTCTGCTTCCATGGCCGCCATCTCATTTGCCACTATCGCCTCATCCATATCCAGCATAACGGCAAGATCCCTTAAATCTACACGGCTGTTCTTCTCTATATAAGTAAGAATTTTTTCTCTCATCTCCATCATCCTGTCTCCTCCATTACAAAATCAATCACACCACTTTATACAGTTCATCTACCTTCGGCGGTTCTAAATACCGCTTTTCATCCTCATTGAAAAGCACTCGGTCATTGCCTGCCGTCGCCTTTCCTATCACTGCAGCATGGATTCCCGCCTTCCCAAGCTCTCGTATCAATGTATTCCCATCCGGGGACGCCATCAACATACATCCGCTGGAAATCAGTTCATACGGATTGATGCCATACATTTCACACACTTCTATGGTTTCCTGTTTTACTGGTATTTTCTTTAAATCAATTTCAAGTCCAACGCCAGAACTCTCTGCCATTTCCCAAAGCGCACCAAAGATTCCACCCTCGGTTACATCATGCATAGCGCTGACGCCGGACCGTACGGCGACTGTCGCCTCTGGAAGAACGGACAGATATTCATCAAACCGCTGTGCCGCCCTGACAAGATCCAGAGGATAACGTCTTAAAAGTTCATCCTCTTTCTCCTTTGCAATTATGGACGTTCCCTCCAATGCAATCCATTTGGTGGCAAGAATATCATCCCCGGGAGCCGCTCCTGCAGTGCTAACCAGCTTTCCCGCCTTTGCCTTACCAACCCCGCAGACATTGATCAGCGGCTGACTCACCGCTTTTGTGACCTCCGTATGGCCTCCCATAACCTGTACGTTTACTTCGGCACAAACAGATTCAATCTGACCCATCATTTTCTTTAAGTCTGCCTCGTCGGCAGATTCCGGAAGAAGTATTGTCAACATGACCCCTATGGGTTCTGCCCCGGAACTTGCAAGATCATTCATCGTAATGTGGATGGCAAGATGCCCAATATCCGTCGCTGTTCCTGTGATGGGATCCGTAGAAACTACAAATATCTCGTTCTCTGCAAGCTTCACTGCTGCACAGTCTTCTCCTACTCCCGCTCCCAAAAGCACTTCCTCACGCTTCGTATGGATTTGTTTAAATACAGAGCGTTTTAAAACACTCTCCGGTATCTTGCCAATCTTCATCTATAATTGTTCTCCTCCCGCATGTGTATATATATTTTTAAGGCTGTTCCAATGCTGAAACAGCCTTACATGCATCTAATGACTACTCGTCCCCGGACTCATCGCCATCCTTCTTGCCATCCTTCTTATCATTGCCTTCATCCTCTTTGGGCTCATCCTCTTTGGGCTTATCATCCTTTGGTTCTTCATCCCCCGGCTGTGGCTGTGGTTCTTGTTGCTGCTGCTGTTGTTGCTGCGCCGCCTGTTCAGCAGCCGCTTGCTGTGCCGCCTGCTGCGCCAATGCCGCATCATTCCACTGTGCCGCCGCCGCATCAATTGTAGCCTGATCCTGGGTTGCAACCGCAGCATTCATAGCCGCCGATGCCTCTGGATTTGCCGAACCGGTACCCACGACCACAATTCTTGGAGAAGCCTTATAAGTACTCTTGTTAAAGACTTCACGGCTCTGCTCCACACCGTCAACCTTCACAATCTTCCAAAGCTGTGCCGTATACCCCACATGGGAAGACTGCTTCTGGCTTATATGGCCAATCGGGTCCCCGGAAGCCTGGTACTGCACACCCGGATCCGTCGTACTCAATGTCTCACTCTCAAAAATCACTTCCCGGTTTGCCGGTCTGGTCTCCTGTCCAAATACATTGAAATAAATGACCATATCCTGTGTATATCCCTCAATGTAAATCGGCGCGTCCGTATTATTTATAAATTTTAAATCTTTATAAGTACCTGCAATTGCCGCGTCTGCGGAGGGGTCTACATAACCCACAATCATAGAATGGTTAAAACGCTCTGTAATCTCGAGCTCCGCACGGATCACTGCATTGTATAAAGTCGTAGACACTTGGCAGATTCCGCCGCCGTATGTCTCAACCGTAGTTCCATTTTCATAAGAGCCTGCCAGCTCATATCCATTTTCTGCATCAAAAGGGCTCACTGCCTCATACACAGAAAATGTATCTCCCGGATAAATAACAGAGCCATTGATCTTTTCTGCGCCATTCCTTACATTCTTGGCACGTCCTGCGCTGGAAGTTCCAAAAGAAGTATGGAATCCTCCCAGCAGATCCTTCACCTTGGAAAGCTCCGCCTCTGATCCCTTCGGCTCTACTACATCCGCTGCCATTTCAATGGAAGCGGCCTCCCCCTTCCATTCTTTGGAGAAATAATCCTCCAGGATTTTTGCAGATTCTTCTATGTTAACGCTGACGCCCTGGCTGCCCGGGACAACGGTAAAGGTTTCATTCTCCCTGGTAAGGCTTCCGTCCTTGGCCTCAGTATTCAATG
This sequence comes from uncultured Lachnospiraceae bacterium, assembly GCA_948688495.1. Lineage (GTDB taxonomy): Bacteria > Bacillota > Clostridia > Lachnospirales > Lachnospiraceae > Petralouisia. Next base: position 9,247 of record CAPQSW010000046.1, read on the forward strand.
TCGCGGACTGTTCCTCTAACATCTGGCTGATCTTTTGTCCATCTGCCTTGAAATCAAGCTCATATACCTTGTCTTCATTCTCCAAATCCTTCATTGCCTTATAGCGTACAATGAGATTTCCACTCTTTCCAAGCGCTACCGCTTCCTCTGCAATCTCAGGATTACCCCAGCTGAGCCCCATCTTTGAAAGGGGAACATCCACACTGTTTGCTCCTGCGCGAAGCGTTACTGTCTGGTTCTGCAAACCGTTCAAATACTCCTCCACAGCCGACGCCGCTTCTTCCTGTGTCATTCCGCCTACGGAAATATCTCCAAAATATACACGCTGCGGAATGGTAGATGCCTCATCTGTCTTTGCACTTACCGGACTCATAACAATTGCTGCCAGCACCAAAGTAAAAAATACTCCCACAACTGGCAGATATCTTTTCCACTTCTTCATAATCTATTCTCCTACTATTCTGCTTCGTTTACACTTTACCTACCTAATTCTAACACAAAAAAACAATTTTTCAAGATACACAAAGCACGAATTTCGTTGACATAAGGCGTCTCTTTCTGTATATTATGAACAGGCACAGGTGAATTTTATACATGTTCCCTGCAACGGTGTGGCATTTGAATTTTCTCACACAAATGCAGAGAGAAATACAGAAATTACCATAGATGCAACCAGAATTAATGCCACGACTGCGGCAAAGGTTTTCTTTGTCTTGGGATTATTGAAATTCAACATAACACTTACCTCCATATTGTCATTATTTTATTAATAGAAAGGACTTTCTTCATATGATGTTTCATACATTTTATTATGTCCTCATTGGATGGACGCTTATCTTTATTGTAGTTGTATCCTACAAACGTTTCAAAGCAAACATGAAGAACCAGGAAGCCGAAGATAAATTCTGGAAGCGTGAAAATGCTGCCAATCTTACCCGCAAACAGGATATTTCCCAGCTCGATTATGTGGATTTTTCAAACGTATCCCTTCCTTTTGCACTGTTTGAGGACGACCTTTTAAAAGAATGCGAAAACGAGGTCCTCAATTTAAAGGATAAGAGAATCCTGAACCTTACAGGACTCAGCAATACGGATTTAAAGATGAAGTATGGTCCCGCCAACCTTCCTCTTTTAACACAGTATGACCAGAATTTTACACTTCTGGTTCGTACCCTGAATACCTGGGGAAACCGTCTAAATGAGCTCTCCCACACCAAAGAGGCTATCTGCGTCCTCGCCTTTGCCGCATCCATCGGAAGCGACATCAAGGCCACCTGGTCTCTTTTGGCTGAGCTTTATGCCGCAAACGGAGATACTACCCGGATTCAGGAATTAAAAGACTCTGCCGCCAGCCTAAATTCGCTCATGAGAGAACCCATTCTCACTATGCTTGACGGCTACTTAACCGGAATCCTGCCATAGGCGGATATAATTTTATCCGTAATCCGGGACGCCTCACTTCTCGTCAGGCTTTCTAATTCCCAGCCAAGTTTTATTTTATGATATTCTGTCAATTCTTTCAAGTGTCTTTTTTGTCTCTCGCTTGCCGGCTGCTGCTTTTTCACCTTGTAATGCAGCGGCCTTGCCAGGAATGCATCCGGCTCCTGGCTCCAAAACCGTTCCCATAGATACGTCAGCAGCTTCTCTGTCGCCAGCGCATCATCCAGGGCACGGTGCTTTCTGTCACGTGCAATAGCAAGAAATTCACATAGATAATCTAAAGATTTACTCTCTGCATCAGGCAGAAATTTCCGCGCCAGTTTCAGCGTGTCAATCCCATCCTTTTCTATTTGAATGCCTTGGTTTGCTGCCGCCTGTTTTAAAAAACTATAATCAAAAATCAAATTATGCCCCGACAGCGGCAGATCTTCTGCAAACGCAAAAAACGCTCCGACAGCCTCCTCACAGCTGCATCCCTGGCACGCCATTTCATCTGTAATCCCGGTAAGCGCTGTAATATCCTTGGATAATGCCATCCTCGGATTTATTATGCGCTGAAACGTTCCGGTAATTTCCCCCTGCTCCACCTTAACCGCGCCAATTTCCAGAATACGGTCCCTCCTGGGGTTTAACCCTGTCATCTCCAAATCTACGACCACATAGGCATCCCGGATGCGTCCTGCCTGCGCCTGGTTTGTCAATGGATTTCTCTGCTCGTAGGAAAATAGGAAAAACTGCCGCCGGCTTTGCCTCTCTGGATAATCCTCCAATGTTCCTGCCCTAAGAATTTTTTCCATATCATACCAGAACCCTTCCAGATGCATGCGTTTGCCCTTCACACAGTATCTTCTTGACATTTTCTGAAACTCCGACATGGGCGGCGCCCAGGCAGGACGGCTTTTCATGTTCTCCCGATAGTACAAATCAAAGGTTAATGCCTCCTGATATAAATCACGGTGTATGGGGTCCTTTTCTTCCAGGTATTCCAGCAGAATTTCACAACGGCGGAGCCTTGAGTGGCTCATGGCAAACAGGCCCCTGCATTCATAAAATTCCCCAAGCTCTAAAAATAGGTCAAACGGATGTCCCTTCACAAGCTCCAGTACCTTGACTGTCATTTCAAACTGTCCGCTGTTGTAATAAACCTCCAGCATTTCTTCCACCAGTTTTATCTTCAATACTTCTTCATAGGACAGCCAGTCTGTGCGCATGACTTCGTACGACGGATATTCCCGGTAAACCAAACCATATTCCCTCTGATGCTCATAAATATAGGAGCCTTTAAGTACCTTCAAAAACCCGAGCTGGAGCTGCTGCGGTTTCATGTCATATACCTGCCGGAAGGACTCTTTAAAAGTGTTAAAGTCTTCCTCCGGCAAACCCGCAATCAAATCCAAATGCTGATGGATGTTCCCAGCCCCCTGTATCCGTGCAACCACTTCCTTGAGGCGTGCCAAATCCATACTCCGGTGAATCCTTCGTATTGTGGGTTCATGGGTGGACTGCACCCCGATTTCTAACTGAATCAAACCTGGCCGCAGGGATGTAAGCAGCACAAGTTCTTCCTCTGTCAGCAAATCCGCTGAAATCTCAAAATGGAAATTTGTCACACCGTTATCATGCTCTTTCAGATAACTCCAGATGTACAGGGCGTGTGCATGGTTACAGTTAAATGTCCGGTCCACAAATTTTACCTGTGGCACCTCATGGTCAAGAAAAAACTGCAATTCCTTTTCCACCAGTGCAAGAGAACGGAAGCGCAGTCCTCTCTCAACGGAGGAAAGGCAATAGCTGCAGGAAAACGGACAACCCCGACTGGTCTCATAATAGATAATCCGGTTCTCAAAATCCTTTAAATTCCCATAGCAGAACGGCAGCTCATCCATAAGGAGCAGCTCCCTTGCAGGCGTGTGCACAATGGTCCCTTGCTTATTCCGAAAGACCAGGCCGCCGATTTCAGAAAGTCCTTCCATATCTGCCGTACCATCCACATAAAAACCGCACAGCTGCCGGAAGACTGCCTCCCCTTCTCCCACCATCACCCCCGTAACCATAGGATAATCCTCAAGAAACTTTTCCGCCTCATAAGACACTTCCGGCCCTCCGGTCCAAATAGGAACTTCGGGGGCAAGCTTGTGAATCTCTGTCACCAGCTCCTGTACATAACGGAAATTCCAGATATAACAGGAAAAGCATACCACGTTTGGCTTTTGCTTATAGATTTCCTGCAGAATATAATCTGTCCGGTGATTGATCGTATATTCCAGAAGACGAATATGCTTCTGGTACTCGGCAGCGTAAGCCTTCAGACTGTATACCGCCAGGTTTGAATGGATATATTTTGCATTAATTGCGACTAATAAAATATTCATGGTTTTCTATCCTTTTGACAGTTTTTTCTTTGTGTGATAGAGTATTAGTAACATTTCAGGAAAAGAAGGTCCTCATATGAATCAAAACGAATTTGAACAATTAGCAGAACTATTTAAAATATTCGGAACTCCGACCCGGCTCCAGATTCTATACGCTCTGGTTGATGAAGAAAAATGTGTCTACGATATTGCCAGGGAACTTAACATGTCCCAAAGCGCCATTTCACATCAGCTCAGCATCCTCAAGCAGAACCGTCTAGTCAAGAACCGCCGGGAAGGCAAGACGATTTACTATTCCCTTCTGGATTCACATGTGCTTACTATTATCGCCCAGGGACTGGACCATATACGAGAATGAATGATCCGGAAAGCCTGCATACAGGTTTTCCGGATAATTGCTTTTCAAGGTCAATCTCTCCTAATAGCTACTTTGTCCTAATTTTTTTGCTCTTACTCCAGCCAGAGACATATTTGGCCTTTCCAACCATCTTATAGGTACGGATTCTCACATAATAATTCTTCTTTGCCTTCAACCCCGTCACTTTTTTACCGGATATCTTTGCTTTCGCCACTTTTTTCGTCTTGGGCTTTTAGAATTTACTGCTCGTGGAATACCTTTGGTAAGTTCCAATTTTCTTCCTGCCAGATGACCGGGTGACACTGTAATAGGCAGGAGAAATCTTCTTGGCATTCTTATCATATACCGTCACCCCAGGTTTCACGATGTTATATCAATTTCCACCGTTACCAAACAGCATGTAGGACTCTCCACTTTCTTCATCCGTATAAATTGCCGGATCGATTGCCTGTGATACTTCTGATTTTCCCCCTTCGTGCTTTCACACTCGCCGCGGATAGTGATCAGTGTCTCATTATCCCAGTTCACCAGCTCCTTAGAATGCCTGGTGGCAATACTGGTATTGGCGCCCCAAAGATACGCCCTTTGTTTGTCAATTCCTGCGTCTTATCTCCTCCCTTTAAATCCGTCGCCAGCATATAATAGCCGCCACCCTGTCCCTTGATAATATAGGGATCGCGCGCCACCTTCCTGCCGACCGTCTGGATAACAACTGGCCTGTTCCCGTTTAACGCCGTATACAGAATGGGGCAGAACCTGCCCCATTCCAATTTACATTATTCTTATTTTACAGTAATCTTAATCGTTGCTTTCTTCTTGTTGAACGTGGTAACTGTAATGGTTGCCTTACCTTTCTTCTTTGCCTTTACCTTACCTTTGCTGTCAACAGAAACTACCTTCTTGCCCTTCTTATCAATCTTGTATGTGAGCTGATTGCTGGCAGTATTCTTCGGGAATTTCACCTTAATGTTGAATGTCTTGCCCTTCTTCAAAGTCGTGGACTTTTTATTGAGGCTGATCTTCTTAGGTGCATTCTTCACCGTTACCTTACAGGTAAGCGTCATGCCGTCCACCTTTGCTGTGATGCTGACAGCTTTGCTGCCAGTCTTTAACGCCTTGATCTTACCATTCTTAACGGATACCGCCTTCTTATTGCTGCTGCTCCATACTGCCTTTCCTTTGTTCCCACTCACCTTAAGGGTAAGCGTTTCTCCTTTGCCTAAAGTCACCTTTTTCAGGCTGAGTTTCGGATTGACAACTGTTATGATACAGGTCGCCGTCTTTCCTCCAGCGGTTGCTGTAAGTTTCGCTGTTCCAGCCTTCTTTGCCGTCACGGTTACTTTTCCTGTGTTATCCTGCACAATGGTTGCTACCTTACTGTCACTGATGTTCCAGGTCACAGTCTTATTCGTTGCATTATTGGGAGATACGACTGCACCAAAGACAGTCTTCCTCCCCACCACGAGGGTCGCTGCCTTCTGGTTCGGGGTTAAGGTTACACTATTTACTGCAATAACCGCCGGTGGATCCAATACAGTTACCGTACAGGTTGCCGTCTTTCCCTCCACCGTTGCGGTAATCTTTGCCGTTCCAGCTGCCTTCGCTGTTACCTTTCCATTTACAACACTGGCTACTTCCTCATTGTCAGACGCCCAGGCTGCTTTCTTCTTATTGCTGCCATCCGGTTTCACCGTTGCTTTGAGTGCAGCTGTCTCACCCTTCCTCAATGTGAGTTCCGTTTTATCCAGGCCGACCTCCGTAACTGGAACATACGTCTCAATGGCAAGTCCTGCAATCACCGGAGCCGGCGTCTTATTTCCATCTGCATTCTTTGCATAGAAATGCACTTCTGTCCTATCTGTTACGCCTGCAACCTCAAAGGTAATTGCCGCTTTCTGTCTTGCATTCTGACCGCTGAGCGAAATAACCTTTACTTCGCTTTCTACATTCTCTCCACTGGCATTGGTGTACTGCGCATAGAACTTCACAGGTCTGGTTACACTCCACCATTCCGCAAAATAGCCGGTTGCCATATAACTGCCATTTTCTAATGGGATAATATATTCACAGTATTTCGCGTCCTCTCCATCTTTCGCATCCTTCGCCCACCAGCCATTGGTATAAATGGAGTCTTCGGCATTGGTACGGTTTCCTGCAATTGTATAGTCCGCATCATTTACAAATCCCCAGCTTCCTTCCTCATATAACTGATCTGGAAGCTCGTTGCGCAGATTTATCTTCGCTTTGACTGCCTTATAAAAACCGGATTCCTTTAACTTATCATTCCATTCCCCCACACCGGAGTCAATCAGGTAAATCAACTTATCCGATATTACCTCAATGGTCTTACTGATCTTCTTATTGCTCAAAGACGGGATTGTTCCTGTAACATTGACCGTTCCTGCCTCCAGGAAATCACTGGCTGTCTGATCCCAGTTTACATCTACATTATACTTCTCATCATCCAGCATAACATCTGCTTTGGCTGGAAGAGTATACCCTGTGGACACATAACTGGGAACACTCTCCTCGGACAATGTGACGGTACCCCATTTTGCCTTGATTGCCTTATACTCCTCTGCCGTGATGTTCATAACGGTACCATGACGCGGCTTCGCCTTTGATGGGAGCTTCGCGCTAATTCTGGTAAAGTCTGCTACAGACAGGTCTTCTGTAATCATCGGGAAATAGCCGCCGCCGCCGAAGTCATCCTGCAGCAGACACCATTTTCCTCCTGCAGTCTCAATATCATCCTCATTAAATGCAAAACAGCAAGGTCCTTCCACCGCGATACCGTTTAAAATCTTAGGATTCACCATCTCCCAGGTACCCAGCAATGAATTGGAGCTTTCCAGATAAATGTATTTTGCGCCGTTATCTTCATTCTTGCTGAACCGGTAATAAGTTCCATCAACATCCTGAACTACCGTCGTATCAATCGTGCTGTGACTCTCGTCAATCCACACCTGCGGTTCCGTAAATGTATAGAAATCCCTGGTCTTGCAATAGTAAACTCTCTGCTTGTCATAATTAAGGGATTTTATCTTGGATGACCAGAATACCATATATTCCCCGGTAGCATCATCATAAAAGATTTCCGGCGCCCAGGTACAGCCGGCCTCAATACCGGCGCTGATTGTCGCCATCCGCTGGTCCGTCCAGTTCACCAAATCGTCAGACTCCCATACCATGATTGCCTGGCTTCCTCTTTCCTGTGCCGCTGTCCAGCCCTCGCCTGCAGCAATCTGTAAATCTGTTGCAATCAAGTAGAATTTGTCTCCCTCTGGAGAACGGATGATAAACGGGTCGCGCAGTCCCTTCGTCCCTATTTCAGATTCCATCACCGGCTGTGCATCATTTAATTCTTCCCAGTTCAGACCATCACGGCTGCTTGCAAAGAAAATCTTTTCCTGACCGGCTCCATCACCGATAAAGTAAGCAAAAATATAATCCGTCATCGTCCCCACATCGGCTTTTTTCTTTACCGTAACATTAAAATCCTTCGTCCTGTTCCCAGACGCAAGCTTAATCGTTGCCGTCAATTTTACCTTCGTATCTGTATTCTGTCTTGTCACCACGCCTGCCGGCATCTCTCCCTTCGGCTGAGAGCTGATTACCGCCTCATTACTTGAGGTCCATGTGATTTCAGAACCAGCCTTACCTACTTCCGGAAGCGTAATATTTCCTTTGATATTGTCCATATTGGGAATTGTCAGCGCTTCATACTCTACATCCTTCTTGCTCAGTACCTGAACCTGGTAAGTCTGCGTCTGCTCACCCCTGCGGTTATATACTGCTTTCACAGTAATAGTCACCGGCGTCGTCGCATCTTTGGGCGTAATCTTGCCTTTTTCACTAATTACCTCCGTATCGGAAGACGTCCATTCCAGGGAAACACCGTCAAGTTCTGCCGGGAAAGAAAGATCCGAAAGGATGTGGTCTTTGTCTGCATTCCCATTCAGCATTGCCGGCAGAATATTGCCTTTCATTCCGTTAATCTTTGCTGTCGCGGCAGCTCCCAGGGGAGCTGCAACCTCTGCATGGTTCTGCTGAACCTGTGCATCTGTCAGCGCCGTCTCATATATCTTAAAGTCCAGCAATGAGCCCTTAAAATATGGATCCGGACTGTAGAGCGACTTGCCAATATAGCCAATACAGGTATCTGTGCTGTTCGCAGACAAAATATCCTGAATTGAATAGCCAGACGCTGTTGTATTTGTCTTTAACCCATTCAGATAATAAGTAACGTCTCCATTGTCAAAGACTGCCGTGACGATATTCTTCCCTTCTGTCTCACCGGCTATAGCCGTGGCTGAATCATAACGCAGTTCTCCGTCCTCTTTCTTAATTGCAGCCAGCATCTTTCCGCCAAAATCACCATGATTCGGCGCTACAAAGAAATAATTCTTTACATTCGGATGTGATCCTACAGTAGTCCCCAGGGTAAACAGCCATGCCGCAGACTGCTTATTATTGGTATAAGCAGCCTCAATGGTAAATGATTCCCCATTGATAACCCCTGACGGAATCTCCACATACTTGGCAGATTCGTCGAAGTTCAATACGCTGCTTCCTCCGCTCGTGCTAAAATCAGCATCTGTAAAACCTTTCAACGCCCCATCGTTGCCATTATTGGTAACATCTTTCAATTTGCCATCTGCATGGGTCATGTCATAATGCAGCGCGGGCTGCGGCGCATCTGCCGCCTGGACTGTTCCCAGCGCGTTTGCAGGAAACAACGTAACCACCATAGCTAATGACAAAATCCCTGCCAAATGTTTCATGATTTTCTTCTTAATCATATGCTTCCTCCTTCTTTATAAATAATAGGTATCAGCACGCGCCGCTTCGCGTCACCTGCCAAATTGTTTAGAATGCCAGTTTACAAGGCATCCACTTACCGTTATTTTACTAAATATTTTACTAAAAATCAATATCCATTTTAGTTATTTTTCTACTTATTGACCAAAAAGCCTTTTGCTATATTATAATTCATGGTATAATTTAGAAATACATGAAAGCACACTTATAAGATCATACAAGGAGGGATTTCTATGAGATTCAAAACACTTTTAACATCGGCAGTTGCAGGCTTTACCGCTTTTGCAATGGCTGTCACAATGCTGCCAGCGGGCAGTATGGACAGCGTACAGGCTGCCGAAATGGACAGCATACAGGTTGCCGAAATGGGCAGTATGGACAGCCAGCCGAAGATCGCAGCGCCAAGGAATGCTGCCGGCACACCGGAGACCACGGATTATATTTTTGTTTATTTTCCATATTCCAAGAATGTCAAAAGGGATGAACGCATCTATTTCGGTATTAGCGAGGATGGCTTAAACTTCACTGCATTGAACAATGAGAATTTTATATTTGAATCCAAACTGGGAACCCATGGCTTACGCGACCCATTTATTATCCGTTCTCCAAAAGATAACAAATTTTATCTGCTCGCGACAGATCTAAATGCCGCTCCCATTACCGTAGACGATGTAGAATATCCCGGAATGGGATTTGCCACAGGATATGAAACGAAACCAGGCAGCAAAAACATTATGGTCTGGGAGTCAGAGGATTTAGTAACCTGGTCCGAACAGCGGGAATGTAAGGTAGCCATAGATACTGCCGGCTGTGCCTGGGCCCCGGAAGCCTACTGGGATGATGAGACGGAACAGTTTGTGGTATTCTGGTCCTCCACAACCTCTGAGGACGAAGCCCCATATAGCAAAAAACGGTTATACTATGCCACTACCAAAGACTTTAGAACCTTCTCAGAGGCACAGGTATGGATTGACGGTGAATCGGATGTCATTGATACCACCGTCATCAAAGTTGGGGAATATTATTATCGCTACACCAAAAATGAATCCAAAGACACCGTCCATAACACGCCCGGAAAAAGAGTATACTGTGAACGAAGCAAATCTTTGACAGCTGCCGAATGGGAATTCGTACACGCAGATTCCCTGAATGTAGGCGGCGGGCAAATTGAGGGTCCCTGCATCTTCAAATTTAATGCCGATGATGTAGAAAACGCCCGTAATGCTGCTAAATTAAAAGGCTTTGACCTAACCGGGGATGATATCTACTGTTTGATGGCTGACCAGACTCAGTCCACGATTTTCCCTGGGCTTTCTGACAATATCGAAGATGGGAATTTCAATATTCTCGGCACAAAAAATGCTGAACAGGTAAATGGCACCACACTGTACACCATGCCAGGACCAATTGCCAGCCATGGTACCGTCATGCCAATCACCTCTGAAGAATACAACAACCTGCGCCTAAAATGGGATGACACTTATAGAACCACCGCAGAACCATATGTCACACAGGCAGAAAACGACACCGCAGCTCTCAGCCTGCCATCAACAAAAGTTTCGGCTGACATGACACTCCCTGGCACTGGTACAAACGGTTCCGTGATTACCTGGGAATCCTCGAACCCCTCCATCATTGCACCAAATGGCAAGGTCAACCGCCCCACCTACCGACAGGGAGACGCTACGGTGACATTAACCGCAACCATTACCGCCAAACAGCAGGATGATTCTGCCGACATCCGTGTCCGCGACCAGATTCGGACAAAAA
>CAPQSW010000046.1:20017-20575 GCA_948688495.1 uncultured Lachnospiraceae bacterium
TTTTCCAGGTTACCGTAGAAAAACTTGCACAGGAGAAATTCACCGTAACCTTCGACAGCAAAGGCGGCTCCAAGATTGCTAACCAGATAATCCTAAATGGAAACAAAGCAGACGCACCCAGGAAGAACCCTGCCAGGAAAGGATACCTGTTTGCAGGCTGGTATAACGGAAATGCAAAATATAACTTCAACAGCGCTGTAACCAGAAATCTCACACTGACAGCCAAATGGACAAAAGTGACGGTCAAAGCTCCTTCCAAACCGACTTTAAAATATAAGAAATCCAAACTGACGATTACCGTCAAAAAAGTATCCGGGGCAGCCGGTTATCAGGTTGTCTATTCGACGGATAAGAAGTTTAAGAAAAAAGTTACAAAAAAGGACATTACCGGAAAAACGCTTACCATCAAAAAACCAAAGAAGAACTCTACCTATTATGTAAAAGTCAAAGCCTACAAAAAAGATTCCACAGGAAAGAAGGTATATTCTTCCAAATTTAGCCCAGTAAGCAAACTAAAGATTAAAAAATAATTGTCAGGTATTTAGAAGGGGGCGGTAG
>CAPQSW010000047.1 GCA_948688495.1 uncultured Lachnospiraceae bacterium
GACAAGGACTATTATATAATAAAACTTTAAGGAATGCAAGAACTTTTTTCATTTTTTTAAGAAAAATTTTGCAGAATAATTTATGATTCTTGACAATAACGTAAGAAAAGGGTACAATTTGTACTAACCTAATAATACAGATAGAAAAAGGAGAAAAATATGAAGAAAGCAGTAAAGTACCTGGTAATTGCAATTTTTGTGCTGATAGCGGCTTTTGTGTATTACTATGTAACGATTCCCGCGTTTAACATTCATTCCGTGGGCACGTGGTGGTTTATTATCGGTGCTGTAGTAATAGTTACAGTTCTAACCACAGCACGTAAGATGTTCCAGGATAACCGTAATGGAATAGAAAAGATCATACAGAGAAAAGGTGTTGAGTTTTCCGTTACCATTTCTACAAAAATTTGTATCGGAATCCTGGCGGTTCTTTTGGTAATTCTGGCAATTGGCGCACTTTTGTCTTCACCTATTGTGAATGCAAAGAAATACCAGCAGCTAATGAGCGTTGAGGACCGGGATTTTACGGCAGATATTTCTGAAGTAGACTATAATACAATACCTATTTTGGATAAGGATTCTGCAGCCCTTTTAGGCAACCGGAAAATGGGAAGTATGGTAGATATGGTATCTCAATTTGAAGTATCCGGGGATTACAGCCAGATTAATGTTAATAACAAACCAGTGCGTGTGACGCCTTTGACATATGCAAGTCCTATTAAATGGCTGACAAACCAGAGCAGCGGGATTCCGGCATATATTAAAATTGATATGGCAACCCAGGATACAGAGTGCGTGAAACTGGAACAGGGTATCAAATATTCGAAAGGAGAATACTTAAACAGGAATATATACCGTCATCTGCGTTTTCACTATCCTACCTATATTTTTACAGAGCAGATTTTCTTTGAAATTGATGAGGAAGGGACGCCATTTTGGATTTGTCCGGTAAAGAAATTTAATATAGGATTGTTTGGCGGTGTGACAATTGGAAATGTAGTTATCTGCAATGCAGTCACAGGAGAATGTACAGATTATAAAATTGATGAAGTTCCCCAGTGGGTAGATAAGGTCTATCAGGCAGAACTTCTGATGGAACTTTATGATTATAATGGCACGTTAAAGCATGGATTTTTCAATAGTGTGCTGGGACAGAAGGACTGTCTTCAGACCACAAATGGATACAACTATATTGCATTGGATGATGATGTGTGGGTGTATTCCGGCGTTACCAGTGTCAGTGGGGATCAATCAAATGTGGGATTTGTTTTGATGAATCAGCGGACTATGGAGACACGTTTTTATAAAATTGAAGGAGCGACTGAGGAATCTGCCATGTCATCTGCAGAAGGGCAGGTCCAGAATCTTGGTTATCAGGCAACATTTCCTTTGCTTTTGAATATCTCAGGAGAGCCCACATATTTCATGGCACTGAAAGATGACGCAGGACTTGTAAAAATGTACGGTATGGTAAATATCCAGAAATATCAATGGGTAGCAACTGGAAATACAATAAAGGAATGTGAGAAAGCATACAGCAAGCTGTTGAAGAACAATGGAATTACTTCTACATTGGAGAAAGAGAGTAAGAAGATTTCCGGAAAGATTAAGAATTTCATTCCTGTAAACGTTGAGGGTATTACACATATCTATTTTGCGCTGGAGGGACAGGATAAGGTTTTTGACGTCGATTTAACGAATACAGATCTTTTGGATATCATCAAATATGGACAGGGAGAGAAAATAGAAATATTGTATTTGGATGATGACTATCCTGCAAAAGTAATAGAGATTAAATAAAACGTTCGTTGTTTGGCGAAAAATATATAATAATTGAGAGCATGGGGCATTTTCAGAAAAGAAAATGCCCCTTCGAATTTTCAGAAAAGAATCCTATAGTGTCTTCCTAGAAACGCGATGCAATGAATTTATGAATAGGATTTCCTTTTGCGGAAAATCTTTCTTCATATTCTGTCATAACATTTCCCTGATTCATAGCGTCATCGTGGTGTAAATCCCTGGTAAATGCATGAAGCTGCCATTCGGCCTCTTTGATTTCCTCAAGGGAAAAATCGAAAAGGTTCACGTTATCTGTCTTAAATTCCAGGACACCATCTTTTTTGAGAATTTGTTCATACAATGCAAGAAACTGACGCGAGGTCAGACGACGCTTTGCATGGCGGTCTTTGGGCCAGGGATCGGAAAAGTTCAAATAGATACGATCAACCTCATCCATATCAAACATTTGACATATATCTTCCGCGTCCATACGGATAAAGCGAATATTATCTAAAGGGTCTTCCTCAAGCTTCTGTAGTCCCCGCAGCAGCACGCTGGAATATTTTTCAATTCCTATATAGTTGGTCTGTGGATTCAGCCGTGCAAGGGTCATGATAAATTTACCTTTTCCCATCCCAATTTCAATATGGATGGGGTGGTTATTTCCGAAAATAGAATGCCATTTTCCTTTGGTTGGTTCTGTTTCTTTAATACAGTACTTATTTTCAGCAATAACTTCTCGGGAACCGGGTATATTTCGTAATCTCATAAGAACCTCCTGGAATATATTCTCCCTTTTATATTACTATATATTTTTACAGAAAAAAAGCATAATTTAGAAAGTTGATTTGCATATTTGGATATGATATACTATAGAAGATGTAACAATTTTGTAACAGTTGATTTATTTCTTAATAAATGTAGACTGGAAAATATTATTCACGTATGAGGAGAAATTTCCATGAGGAACAGAAAGAAATGGCGTATTTTACTGCTGGGAGTGGTATGTCTGCTTCCAATGCATATTCTTCCTGTCCAGGCGGAGGAATATTGGCCGGAGGGACCTCAGATTGAGGGTGAATCGGCAATTGTGATGGAGGTATCTACCGGAACGGTGTTATATGAAAAGAATTCGCATGAGCATTCTTATCCGGCAAGTATTACCAAAATTATGACAAGTCTGCTGGCTGTAGAAAATTCAGGATTGGATGAAAAGGTAACTTTTTCCCAGGATGCCGTATATAAGACAGAAGGCTCTGGAATTTGGCGTGATATTGATGAGGTCATGACAATGCGGGAATGTCTGTATGGATTGATGTTGGAATCCGCAAATGAATGCGGATATGCGATTGCCGAGCATACGGGCAAGAGTTATGATAATTTCATTACTATGATGAATGACAAAGCGCGTGAGCTGGGTTGCAAGGATACGCATTTTAATAATCCTCATGGTCTTCCAGATGAAGACCATTGGACGTGCGCATATGATATGGCTTTAATTTCCAGGGAGGCGCTGCAGAACGATATTTTCCGTATGATAGTGAATACCAGGCGTTACACCATTCCTCCCACGAATAAGCATAGTGAGGAGACGTATCTGAGCAATCATCATATGATGCTAAACAATTGGAAGGGCGAAGAACGGTATCTCTATGATTACTGTATTGGAGGTAAGACTGGCTATACAAGTGTAGCTGGAAGTACGCTTGCGACTTTTGCCGAGAAGGATGGAATGACGCTGATTTGTGTTGTCATGAAGGAAAAATCGCCCAACCACTATTTAGACACGCGTACCTTGTTTGATTATTGTTTTGAGAATTATCAGCTTTGGAATGTGGCAGAGAATGAGAAAAAATATACAGAAGGTGCACAGGAGCTAAAAATTTTTGAAAATGAAGAATCTTTCATAGGACTGAACCAGAAAGGTTGTATTGTGCTTCCAGTTGCA
Organism: uncultured Lachnospiraceae bacterium; assembly: GCA_948688495.1. Lineage (GTDB taxonomy): Bacteria > Bacillota > Clostridia > Lachnospirales > Lachnospiraceae > Petralouisia. The sequence continues at coordinate 3,728 of CAPQSW010000047.1, forward strand.
GTGAACTTTGAAGATGCCGTTCCCAAGATCAGTGAGACACATAACGATGACCAGGTTGTTGGCAGGATTGAATATACGTATGCGAATCGCAATGTCGGTGGTACGGATATTGAAATTACAGGTGCGAAAGTTACGGAATTTAATTTTCAGAAAAAAATGGAGATAGTCCCGATGCCAGAGAAAAAGGTTATCAGGATCAATATCAAATATGTTGTGATAGGGTTTGTGTCCTTGATTTTCTTAATTGGACTGGGATTTGGAATATATCATCTGGTTGATAATTTTTATCTGATACGCTATAAATTTGAAAGCCGGAGGCAGCAGAGACAGAAGTTTAAGGAGATTAAAGGTAGAAGAAGACATAGAAGAAGATAGAATTTTAATAGAGTTATTAATATAAAAGACAATATATCATTTGATATATTGTCTTTTTAGTATGTCTAGGACAATGTTAAAAAGTAATATAATTGTCTGATAATTTGTAAAGAATAGGTATAAAATTCTATACATTATAGTTATTGTAACAATTCTAACTGTTTTAAAAATTGGGCTTTGTCTCTGGTAAAAAATAAGATTCCATGAAAGGTTTTTAACATTGTCACGTAAGATCCTTTGAATGTTTCTGAGTCTGCAATGAGATTCATAAGGTAATCCGTGCAGTCCGCGCAGGTCTCCAGAAATACAGCTTCGCAGTCAGAAAGATCATGGGAGGAAGCCTTAGACTTCTGTAACATCCGTTTCAGTTCCTGGTCCTGTTGTACCTGAAGGGGGGTTTTGTTGATGATAAAATATCCATTTTCATCTTTTGGCAGGTTTAAGGTTTTGATTGCACGCTGCACCTGTTTTGCCAGGCTCTCGGATGCAGGATAGAGAGATTCAAAATAAGTCATAAAGTCTGCTGCCTGACGAAAATGTTTATTCTCCCCGCGTTCTTTGATTTCTGCGGTGAGTATTCTTTGAATAATGGATTCACAGGTTTCCCGCGATGGATTTTTTTTAAATTTCTGTTGTGACATAGCGCCTCCTGATGCATAGAAATGATTGTCTACTAATAATCTATAAGATAAAAGAATGTTTGTAAAGAAAGAATGTTAAATTGACAAAACTTTATAATACGAATATAATTAAATAACCACCATAGATAAATAGGAGCGGAAAAAATATGGGAAAGATACAGGAAAAGCGAGAGGCATTGATGGAAAAGCTGAATCAGGAAATGGAGCTGAATGGTGGAATTATGAAGACATCGCAGCTCTATGAGTTGTCCATGGATTATCGAAAGATTCAGCAATTTGTGAAGGAAGGAGTTTTAGAGAGGGTTAAGAGTGGATATTACAGCATCGGATTTGCTCAAAAATCAGAGGAGAGCATGGTAAGCGGATTGTTTCCGGATGGGGTGCTTTGTCTGGAGACGGCATTATTTTACCAAGGTTATCTGGAGACACGGCCTGCCTGTTGGCAGATTGCCGTTGACAAAAATACATCCAAATCCAGGTTTAAGATGAATTATCCTCCGGTGCAGCCTTATTATCTTGAACCGGAGGTTTTGATGATGGGTGCAGAGGAGTTTTCTCTGGGTGATGGGAAGATGTTTCTCTATAATAAGGAACGGCTTATCTGTGACTGTTTGAAGTTTGAGGAAAAGCTGGAACGTGAAGTTTTGCAGCAGTCACTTAGGAGGTATATTGATGAACCTAAGAAGGACGCCCAGAAGTTAATGGAATATGCGAAATACCGAAAAGTTACGCAGAAAGTGCAGAATCGAATAGGAGTGTGGTTGTAAAATGGATTTGGATATAAGTCAGGATGAAGTGCCATCAATTTACCAAACTTCAATCCTAGGAGCAAAGGAAATTTTAAAAAAGATAGGGAATGTTTCATGGAATGAAAAAATTATGCTAAAAAATGACACATTTCTTGAAAACGAGAAATACCAGAAGGTACTTTTGAATAAAATTGAGTTTTTTACCCCGCAGGAAGAAATGAATGAAGTGGCGGCAAATATAAAAGAATTGTTTGTGCCTGAGGCGGAAACAGAAGATGAATTTGAGATTCTATTTTGCAAAAAGGTGCGCAGAGGGGATGGTTTGAAAATATCCCTGGAAATTTGTAGAAACCCTTATCGGATTCCTTTTGATCTGCATCTCATTCCCTACATGGGGCATGAGATTTTTCCTCAGAAAAAAACTGTGGCAAGTATGGATGCAGGAGAAAGCATTACTTACAATATGTTTCCGCCTGAGGAATATCTGGTACTTGCTTTTTATGAGATTATAAAGGAATTGGAGTTAATTAAGGATTTATCCTGGTATAAAGAAGTATATGAAATTCTTTGTAAAGAGGCGGTAGTTGGGAGAAAAGTCTGGGAAAGCATGAATCGTTTGGTGAAGGAATACCCAATACCATCTATGGAAAAGCGTTTGGAAACCCTGATAAGCTATAAGGATTATGGATATATGCAAAAACGCTGGAAAAATCAGAGTAAACGTGAGAAGGAGACATATCCTGCCTGGGAAGATGTAATCGTTCGGATAGAAGCATTTTTGGCACCTATATTTCAAGGTGTGGTGGAAGATGAGATATTTCTCGGTGACTGGATGCCGGAACTGGGACGCTATCTGGATTAGACAGCGTCCTAGGACATGGCAAGAATGACACTTGCTATCGTGCCTATCAGTGTAGTGAAAAGCGCTCCGGCAAGGGTGTATCGTGTTTTTTGTACTTTTGCTGTCATAAAATAAATGCTCATAGTATAAAAAATAGTTTCCGTACAACTCATCATAATGGAAGTTATTGTTCCATAAAGCGAGTCCGGTCCGTATTCTTTGAAAATGTCCAAGACCAGTCCAGTAGCTGCGGAGGACGAAAACATTTTTACAATGGAGACGGGAACCAGGGCTGCCGGAAAGTGAAGTGGTTCTGTGATCACACCGAGCATAGAAGATAATAGGTCCAAAAATCCAGAGGCGCGAAGAATCCCGACCCCTACCATCAGTCCAATCAGTGTGGGCATAATTCCTATGACTGTGTGGAAGCCATCTTTGGCGCCTTTGATAAAATCATCATAGATCGGCCGGTGGTTCATAATTCCATAGCCAACAATTAGGAAAATTAAAATAGGAATCGTGGCGTCCGATAAGAAAAGGAGAAAGTTCATAAGCGGCCTCCTTTTTTGTATGTTTGCTTTTCTGGCAGGCATGTCATTACTTTCGCGAAAATAATCCCAGCAAGTGTTGAGAAAAAGGTTGCAATCATGGCAGGTCCTAAGATGGATGCAGGATTTTCCGAACCATACTGACTGCGATAAGCAATCATATTAACGGGGATTAATTGGAAGGAAGATACATTTAAAATAAGGAAGGTACACATTTCCCTGCTTGCCACTTTATTATGTTGGTTTAATTCCCCCATAGCGTCCATGGCTTTTAGTCCGGCAGGCGTTGCAGCCCAGCCCAGGCCAAAGACATTGGCAATAATATTCGTGGAAATGTATTCGTTTGCTTTGTGTTCTTTGGGTATATTGGGAAACATGAAACGTAGAAGGGGGTTCAGCACCCGTGCCGCTCCACGGATAATTCCGCAGTTCTCCGCAATGCGCATCAGCCCCACCCAGAGGGACATAACGCCCAGCATGGTAATACAAAGAGAGACAGCTTCTTTGGAAGAATCCAAAGCGGCGTTTGTAACTGCTGGAAGATTTCCAGTGAAAGCAGCATAGACGATACCAATTACAATCATAAAACCCCATAAGTAATTCAACATCTTATCACTTCCATAGCATACAGTTGTTTTATCTTATGAGTATTTATACAGAAATATGAAGCACAATCGTTGCAATTTTAAAGTACAGGAGTGTAGAACAAATGTCTACAATCGTAGAAATCAGCGGTGCAGCCATAAGCGCCGGGTCGAGATGGATATGTTCTGCAACCAGCGGCAGTGTACAGCCGATAAATTTGGAAATAACCACAACTGCCACAAGTGAGACGGCAATAATAATGGACATCTGAATGTCCCCATATTGGATAAAAATGCGTATACCGTTTACAATGGCAAGGATAATGCTGACTAAAATTGCTATACGAAATTCTTTAAAAATTACACGAAAAATATCTTTGAATTTGATTTCATCCAAAGAAAGTCCGCGAATCATCAGTGTGGCGCTCTGGGAGCCACAGTTACCGCCGGTACCGCTGAGCATTGGGATAAAGGAGACCAAAAGGGGATAGAGTTTAAAGGACTCCTGGTAATGATTGATGATAAAGCCGCTGACGGTAGCGGAAAGCATCAGCACCAGCAGCCATCCAATTCTGCTTTTTGCATGGGAAAACACAGAGGTATTAAAGTAACTGTCCTCTGTCGGCGTCATAGCAGCCATCTTTGTAATATCTTCCGTGTTTTCTTCCTGCATAACGTCCATAGCGTCGTCGAAGGTGACGATTCCCACAAGACGTTCTTCCTGATCTACAACGGGGATGGCAAGAAAGTCATATTTATTAAAAATCTTAACGACTTCCTCTTTATCTTCATGCGTGTCTGTATAGATGACATTTGTTTCCATGATTTCTTCAATCTGCATGGAGTCCTCCGCCATCAAAAGGTCTTTTACCGATACCATGCCAATCAGCTTCCGGTGCTCCGTGACATAACAGGTGTAGATAGTCTCTTTGTCCACGGCAGTCTTACGGATACGGTTAATGGCCTCCCCTACAGTCATTTCTTTCTTAATGTTTACATATTCAATCGTCATCAGGCTTCCGGCGCTGTCCTTGGGATAGTTCAGCACCTGGTTTATCATTTTTCTGGTTTCCTCATCTGTATTGCGCAGAATGCGGGCAACTACATTTGCCGGCATTTCTTCAATGATGTCAACCGTGTCATCCAAAAAGATGTCGTCCATGACAGCGCGCAGTTCCCGGTCTGTGAGCGTGTTGATTAATGTTTCCTGCATATCTCTGCTCATATAGGTAAAGGTCTCTGCTGCCTCCTCTTTAGGAAGAAGACGGTAGAGCAGAGGAATTTCTTTTTTATCAATTTCGTCAAATAAAAGGGCGATGTCTGCCGCGTTTAAGTTTGCCAGCATTTGCCGTAACATGGAATATTTTCTTTCTGCCAGTAAGTTTTCTGCCAGCTTTTGAATGTCTTCCAGTTCCATATCCACAAAATCCAGTTCTTCCAGATTGATGTCATTTAAGTTTTCCATGGCAGTCCCTCCTTTTCTTTCCTAAGCTAAGGTAAAGGTCTATGCTTCGCATTTGCCTTCCTCCTCATAATAACAAATATTGTGGGGGAAGGAAAGGTTTTTATATGAATGGAAATATGTTGCTTTGTTCTAAGCAGTTCTATACATACATAAATATAAAAAAATACATAGTAAAAGTGCGGGATTTTATGAAGAAAAAATGTATGAAATGGCTTTTGACGTTTCTGTCAATTGTACTCTGCCTTGAAGCAGGATGTGCAGTTCCTGCCAAAAGTGTAGAGAGTACGCAAAACACCCTTACAAAACAGGCATTTTCTGAATATACGAATGAGATTTTCAGGTCAGAGGTAGCGGCAAGCACCTTAAATATGCATTATAACCTTGCGCATCCTGAGAATTATGGGATTTCTGATTACGATGTTACATACGGAACCGTTTCCGCAGACTCTGAGATTGAAGTCTCTGTCCTGTTGGAAAATTGGAAAAAAAAGCTAAAGAGCTTTACAAAAGGGGATCTGACGCTTGAGCAGCAGATGACGTACGATATCATGATTGATTATATTGACAGACAGCTATCAGAGGCAGGATTTGAGCTTTATGATGAAATTCTACGCCCGAGCACAGGGTTTCAATCCCAGCTTCCGGTGCTTTTAGCAGAATATACATTTTACGATGAGAAGGATATTCAGGACTATCTAAAGCTCCTTTCCTGTACACCGGATTTTTTTCGACAAATTATGGAGGTTGAAAAGAAAAAGTCAGAGCAGGGGGTGTTTATGGCAGATTTCGCTGTGGAGGATATCGTGCAGCAGTGTAATAGTTTTATAGAAAATCCGGAAAATAATTATCTTTTGTCTACATTTGACAACCGGATTGCAGAAATGGGTGATATTCTGGATGGGCAACGTGCGAACGAATATATGCAGCAGAACCGCAAGCTTGTATTGGAACAGGTGATTCCCGCATACCGGGCAATGGCCGACGGAATGCAGGCACTGAAAGGAACTGGAAAGAATAGTGGGGGTCTTTGTGGTTTGCCAAATGGCAGGGAATATTACTGTAAAACAGTAACAGATGTGACGGGTTCAGTATTAAATGTGACGGAAATGCAGAAACAAACGGAGGAACAGAGAAAGCAGGATTTGGAGGATATGAAGGCATTGGCGATAGAGAATCCTGACATAGGTGAAAAATGTGCAAATTATCAACTTCCCACAGAAGATGTGGAATTAATTTTAGAAGATTTACAGGTGAAAATGCAGGAGGATTTTCCCAAAGCCCCGCAGGTAGGGTATACGGTAAAAGCGGTTCATCCTTCCCTGGAGGCATATACGGCACCGGCATTCTATCTGACTCCTCCGATAGATGATATTTCCCAGAATTGTATTTATATCAATGAGTCAAAGGGAGATGAAAAGCTAAAGCTTTACACGACGCTTGCCCATGAGGGTTTCCCGGGACATTTGTATCAGAATGTTATGGAACGCAGCAGCAGCCTTGCGCCAGTCCGCAGCCTTTTTGGAACCAGCGGTTATGCGGAAGGGTGGGCAACTTATGTGGAAATGCAGTCTTTCTATTATTCAGATGTAGAGACGGAGGTGGCAGCTTATCTTCAGAAAAACCAGTCCGCGCTTTTGAGCCTCTATGCTACGGCAGATATGGGAATCCATTACAATGGATGGACATTGAAGGACGCGATAAACTTTTTCCGGGAATATCAGATTACGGACAAACAGACGATACAGGAAATTTATCAGTTGATTGTCGAGGAACCAGCACATTATTTGAAATATTATATTGGATATTTGGAATTTTTGAATTTAAAAGATTTTGCACAAAAAAAATATGGCGAAGATTATAGCAATTACCGTTTTCATCAGGTATTAATGAAGATGGGACCAGCGCCTTTTTCCATATTAAAAAAGTACCTGCCCAAATATTGGGAAATGCTATAATCCGCCAAAGCCTTTCATTACCCGGTCTACTGCCGCGGGATCCTGGCCAATCCATTTTAGGATTTCTCCGGCAATCCAGACGCAGGTGCGGTGGAAGTATACAAATGTATAAATGAGCGCAAACCCAAAGAAAATACCAGTAATCAGCCTTCGGATGTTGCCGCTCTCGTAGGGGGTCAGTTTCTGTATGGAACCGTCTAGTATCAAAGGAATCATCAAAAGCAGAACGATTCCGAATGACGGACAGCCCCAGAAAATAATAGTGGGTATGCATAAAATCATACCCACAAGCTCTCCGGTGCACCGTGCACAGATCGGAAACTGTTTCCCCCTGAAATAGAAGGAACGGTCAGGACGTGCATGGCAACCGAAGAAAATTCTTAAAAATTTGCCCAATTTACATTGCTCCTGCTGCAATGCCTGCTGCTCCTAAGATTACGAACATAATAACATAGAATACTACAGCAAGAATTACACTTACCAGAGCACCGATTCCTGCAGCTTTTGCAGTCTTAGGCTTCTGATCTTTCCAGATTAAGAAAAGAATTAAGCCGACAACCGGAATACAAAATCCTAAGAGACCCCATAAAAACCCACCATTGTCCTGTACGTTGTTATCCATTTTTAAATCCTCCTGCCTTCTTAAAATTTGTTAAAAAGTATTAAAAATTTATAAACTCAAATCGTATTATGACAAAAAATATACATTTTGTCAAGAGGAAATTTTCGCCTGCTCCAACAGCATGGCATAGACTTCCCTTTTCGAAATGCCCCGGTCTTTTGCCACAAGTTTCATGGCTTCTTTGTGGGAAATGCCCTGATTTTCGTAATATGCCATATGTTCGGTAAGAGGCATTTCCATCCATTCCTGCTGCTTTTCTTCCTGTAGTTTTTGTATGCTCTTTCCTTCTATTATAAGCACAAATTCCCCTTTTGGTTCCTGTATCTCATAATAGGAGATGGCGTCAGAGATGGTAGTAGGAAATATTGTCTCATAAAGCTTGGTGAGTTCCCGGCAAAGTGTAAGTTTCCGGTCGCCCAGGGCAGCGTATAGTTCCTCTAAGGTTTTACGAAGGTGGTGCGGAGCTTCGTAAAGGATGATAGTGCGCGTTTCAGATTCCAAGGCAGATAGAATATAAGCCCGCTCCTTTTTATCGCTGGGAAGAAATGCTTCAAAGGCAAAGCGTCTTGTAGGAAGCCCGGAGAGTGTGAGCGCTGTAATGCAGGCGCAGGCGCCCGGCAGCGATGTGACCTCAATGCCGGATTTATAACAAATACGGACAAGTTCTTCGCCTGGGTCAGAGATTCCGGGAGTTCCGGCATCGGTAATCAATGCCACATTCTGTCCCATTTTCATTTTTTCCACAAGCTGGTAGGCTTTTTCTACTTTATTATATTCATGGTAGCTGGTCATAGGGGTTTTAATATCATAGTAGTTCAGCAGTTTTATGGAGTTGCGGGTATCTTCTGCAGCAATTAAGTCCACCTGTTCCAATGTGTGCAGTACGCGCAACGTAATATCTTCCAGATTTCCAATTGGGGTTGCGCATAGATAGAGTTTTCCTTGTGTGTTATTTTGCATTTGCATTCCTCCTCAATACCCATAAATATCATAGATTTCATCCGTGTACACGCCAGGTTCTTTGTATACAATCAGAGGCTTTTCTATGGTAATCCGTGGATTGCCTCCCCTAAGCCCTTCGATCAGCACCATATTTGGCTCTTTATCTATAAAAGGATAGACTAGCTGCATTCGTTTGGGTTCTATGCCGTACCCATGCATGACATGCATGATCTCGGCAAGACGGAAAGGGCGGTGCACCATATAAAAACGTCCCTGGGGTTTAAGGATTTTTGCGCTTTCCCGGATAACGTCTTCTAAGTTACAGAGAATTTCGTGCCGCGCAATAGCTTTTGCCTCGCTCTGGTTGGTCAGTCCATGCTGGCCAGTCATATAGGGAGGGTTGGTGGTAATAACATGAAAAGAAGATGCTCCGAATTGATGGGAAGCATCTTTGATATTGCCAATTTCAATGTTGATTTTGTTCTCCAGATGGTTATAGCAGACACTGCGCTTTGCCATATCTGCACTTTCCGGCTGGATTTCAAGTCCGGTAAAATGTTCCCCTTTCGTCTTAGCTTCCAGAAGAATGGGAATAATACCAGTCCCGGTGCCGAGATCAAGAACCGTTTCGTGAGGTTTTACCCGCACAAAGCCGGAGAGCAGAACGGCATCCATGCCAAAACAAAATTTCTGCGGATTCTGTATGATAAAATAACCGTTACGGTGCAATTCATCCAGCCGTTCGTTTTCTAATAATTCTATAGACATAAATAATCACCATTAGTGGGTATCGTCAATTTTTGATTGGTCTTTGTCCTCCAAAGCAGCCAATTCCTTTAATTCCTTTGAGGAAAGTTTTGTACGCTCCCTTCTGCGTTTTGGTTTGAAACGCAGTTCATCCACTTTATATTCCCGGATTTCTTTTTCATCGTCAATTTCTACAATAACCTTTACAGTTTGGCGCAGGATATTGACGCTTGCTACCTCGGCTTTGAGTTTGTCCCCTGTAGTTACATAGTCTCCTACGCTGGGAAGACGGCTGTTTAAGTATTCGTAGGTTTCTTCTTCATTTTTCAGGCAGCACATAAGCCTGCCGCAAACGCCGGAAATCTTAGATGGATTAAGGGACATGTTCTGTTCCTTGGCCATCTTAATGGATACCGGGGCAAATTCTGATAAAAAAGTATTGCAGCACAGCGGTCTCCCGCAAATGCCGATTCCTCCTAAAATCTTGGTCTCGTCGCGGACGCCAATCTGTCTGAGTTCGATCCGGGTACGGAAAACGGACGCTAAATCTTTTACCAGTTCCCGGAAATCAATTCGTCCGTCTGCCGTAAAGTAAAAGAGCAGTTTGTTATTGTCAAATGTATATTCTGCTTCCACCAGTTTCATTTCCAAATTGTGTTTTTGAATCTTTTCCAGGCAAATTTGAAAAGCCTCTTTTTCCTTCTGGCGGTTTTTTTCTTCGGTTTTCTCATCTTCGGGTGTGGCAAGGCGCAGTACTGGTTTCAGAGGCTTTATAACATCGTCGTCCGGCATGTCGGTGGGTGCAATCATTACCGTACCAAATTCAACGCCTCTTGCAGTCTCCACAATGACATGGTCGTTCAAATTGATGTTGAATTTCCTGGGGTCAAAGTAATAGATTTTTCCGGCAGTGCGGAATCTGACGCCAACTACTTTTATCATAATCAGTTCTCCTTTATCTGTGTCAGCAGCAGCTCCATTGTCAAATCAAAATTCACGTTCGCGCTTAAGCGCCGTTTTGCCTTATCAAATGATTTGATAATAGATTCAATTCCCTCATAGGAACTTTTGCTTGCCTGCCGTTTTATATCGTAGACCTCATCTTTGAAAATGAGGCTGTTTACATCTGAGGTCGCTTTATATAACAAGACATCCCGGTACCAGATAGTCATAATGTCGAAATAATCGCTGATTTCAAGTTTATAATCACTGATCTGCCTGACAGCATCTATCAGTTCATGTAATTCCATCTCTTTAATCCGCTTCAAAAGCTGAACAGCGGCATTTTTAATCTCACCAAAGTCCTCGGAGGTGGCAAGTTGAATGGCTTTTCCTACATTTCCCTGTGCAAATGCGGTACACATGTCTGCCTTGTAATCCGGTACTTGGTACTTTTCCATCAGGAAATTTCGGATTACGTTGTCAGGTACAGCTTTTATGTTCAGAGTGACACACCTGGAAAGAATTGTAGGAAGAAAGGAATCTGCATTGGAAGTCAAAAGCAGGATTACAGCGTAAGCGGGCGGTTCCTCAATTGTCTTTAGCAACGCGTTCTGCGCTTGAGGGCTCATCTTTTCCGCTTCATTAATAATATAAATTTTGTAGGGAGAAGCATAAGGTTTGATGTCAATATCATTATTTATCTGTCTGCGGATATCATCCACAGAAATCGTATTTGGTTTCTCGTGGTGCAGATAAATAATGTCTGGCTGGTTGCCGGAAAGCGCCTGTTTACAGGAATGGCATGTCATACAGGCTTCTTTGTCATGCTGCTCGCATTGCAATGCCATGGCAAAGCTGTCTGCCAATATCATTTTGCCTGATCTGTCTGGTCCATGAAAGATATAGGCGTGGGATACTTTGTGCATGGATATTGCATTTTGTAAATGTTCGATAATTTGTTCATGTCCAATAATGTTAGAAAAGCCTGCCATAATAGTTCTCCATTTCTTTAAGGTAACGGCACGCGCCGCAAAGCGTCACCTGCCAAGTCGTCGGAAGGCATTCCAAAAATGCTTCGCATTTGCCTTCCTCCTATCAAGTAGAAACGTCCAGCAAAAGACCACGGATTTCGCCAACTTTGCTTAAAATGGTAAGGTGGTCTTTCTCATCTTTCACAAGTTCGCCGGCGAGGTCATCCAAATTCTTGTTCACCAGCTTGACAATACCGTATACCCTGTGCCGCCCCCTTCTGTCAAGGAAATTCTCTCTGGAAAATTTATGTGAACGGTTTACAACTTCGTTTAGGAAGTCTTTTACCAGTTCCCTGTATTTTTTCATATCACGAATATCCATATGCTCCGCTAATTTTTCGCCCTGAGTAGTAATATCTTTCATCAGTCCGTTTAATTTTTCCTGCAGTTCTGATTCTTCAATATGGCTTGCCAGCGCAAACTTAAAGCTTCCGTCTGTTTTTTCTATCTGCTGGGGAGCTTCCACAGGCTGCGCGGGAGTAAGCTGTTCTACTTTGAGTGCCATAAGATCACCTGCCTTTCTTCTTTGATTATCGGCTTTTTTGGGTCAGTTGTAAAGTAGAAAATACTGGCGCATAATTATATGTGTTCCTTTATATAAGATATAATCTCATTCGTACATTTCTGTAAGTCATTATTGACAAAAACTTTGACAATATCTGCATGTTCCAGGTTTTCACTGGAAAAATCTTCCTCGTCAGCCAAGAAGCGGCGGCAAAGTTCTGCATATTTTGGCTCTGTCTGCAGTTGTTCCCGGTTGAGGGCGCGTTGCAGGCGCTCTCCAGCTTCCAGCTCAATATATATGGGGATCAGAAAGTCAGCACCAAAATATTCCTGCAAACGCAGATAGGATTCCAGCGTGCCGATAATCAGGTAATAATTGTCTGCCAAATCAAGTTGATGATCGTTCGCTGTAAAATACTTCCAGAGCCCGTGTACAGTATTGTAGGCACGCAGTTCAATAATTTTGCCCTGCCGCTCCAATACCTGTTCTTCTTCATCTGTCAAAAAGTAATATTCTACACCGTTTGTCTCTCCGTCACGTATTGGACGGGTGGTGTAGGGTATAAGTGTCTTTAGGGGAAGGCTTTTGTCGGATAATATCTGTTTATAGATGGAATCTTTTCCGCATGCACTTTTTCCCATTAAGCAAAATATTTTTCCCATAGGTTTGTTACCCCTGTTACAAATTTCTCTATCTAGTATAGTATAGCTCGATGAAAAAAGCAAAGGGAATTGTTATGATTATAAATACAATCAATATAAAGAATGCGGATATCAGGGCAAAAATATCTTCCACAGTATAAAGATTTTTTGTGCTGACGCCATAAAGAATATCCTCGCTTTCTGGATTAATACTTGATGTTACAGTTTTACTACTTTAATGTTTCGGCCGCTGCCATCACTCAAGCCTTCCACAGTCAGTCCTAATTTCTTGCACTGGTCCACAATCCCGATAATTTTACCGGTAAGAATCTCTCCTGGAGCGATTAAGGGGATTCCAGGCGGATAGAGATAGAGAAATTCCTGGCTGATATGCCCGGTGGAGGCTTTTAAGGAGAGCGGTTCTGCAGGCTGTTCCATTGCCATTGCAATGGGCATCTGTGGCTTAGGCGGCTGGTAAATATCGTTGCTGGTCAGACGATTTGGCTGTCTTGTTGTTCTGGAGCCGAAAATCACAGGTTCCGGGGAAGAATGGCGCGAGGAAAGGGAAATTTCGTCATCAATTTCCTTTAATCCATGCAGCAGCCGGGTGAATCCCTCCTGCGTATCCATGAGGCTGCTCAGGGCGGTAACGTAATGGCCGGAACACATTTCAAGCTGTATATAATAGTTGTGCAGCAGTTTACGGTATAGTTTTTGTCCAGTTAAATCTGAGCTGCCGACAGAAATCAGTATTTTGGAAATATCATGGTCAAAGCAGGTATCCGGATTACAGGAATTTTTTTCAAATATCCTAAGATGTTTGAGCGATTTTGCCTGTCGATAAAAATTCTTTAGCTGCGGCATATATTTTGCAAGCTGTTCTTCCCTTTCTTCCGTCAGAAAACGGACGCACTGCTCGATGGAAGCCATCAGAAGATAAGACGGTGAGCTCGTCTGGTAGATGGAAAGAAAATTTTCCAACGAATCACGGTCTATCCGGTCAGAATTGATATGCAAAAGTGCTGTCTGCGTAAGGCAGGGAAGCGTCTTGTGCAGGCTTTGTATTACCAAATCTGCACCGCAGTCTAAGGCAGATTCTGGAAATTCTTCAGAAAGAGAGAAGTGTGCGCCGTGCGCTTCATCCACAATCAATGGAAGATTGTATGCGTGTACAATCTCTGCAATCGTACGGATATCAGAGGTAACCCCATCGTATGTAGGAGAGGTGATATATACAGCAGAAATCTGTGGCAGATCGCTTAAAGCCTGAGCTACATGTGCTGGGGAAATAGAGCCGGAAATACCAAATTCCGTGGAGGCAGGAAGAAGGTATACAGTCTCCAAACCCCTCAGATGAACAGCATGGTAGGCAGATTTATGGCTGTTACGTGCCATCAGCAATGTGCTTAAGCGGGGGACGGCGGCGCTGATGGCGCTTAAAATGCCGGCAGTACTGCCGTTTACCAGGAAAAATGTCTCTTTTGCCCCAAACAGTTCAGCGGCACGCTGCTGAGCTTCTTTCAAGATGCCGCTGGAATGATAAAGGTTGTCAAAACGGTCAATTTCCGTTATATCTATAGAGTAGGGATTTGGAAATTCTATCGGGGCACGTTTATGCCCCGGCATATGAAAAGGATAACATCCACTTTTGGAGTAGCTCTGCAGCCGTTTATCCAGAAATGGGGAGTCATCCTGCCAGGTATATTTGATCTCAGACATGGCGGTCTCCTTTTTATTCTCTGCCCCTTAAAGAAATCATCCATGAAAGGGCGTTTTTTTGTTATAAGTATAACGGAAAATGTATGGAAACTCAAGTGGGGATAGGTTTTGTTTGTGTCAAGTAATCGTTGGCAGCTTATTATTACAGATTCAATAAAAAATTCCAGGCATAATTGAAGGGAAAATAGCATAAAATAAAAATAAATAAAAGAAAAATTTGACATTTCCTATAAGATAGCATATAATAGGATTCGTTGACGCGGGATGGAGCAGTCTGGAAGCTCGT
>CAPQSW010000048.1:0-8357 GCA_948688495.1 uncultured Lachnospiraceae bacterium
TTCCCCATACTGTACAGCTGCTTTCACGTCAGAAGGGACATCACCTCTGCGGGTATTGTTTTGGGAGTTCTTATTAAGCTGTTCCTTCAGTTCCTGTATGGTCTGATTGAGTTGGGCAATCAACTGAGTCTGAGCAGCGATAGTTGTTGATAATGCTTCATTTTGTTGTAATAACTGTTTAACCAGTTCATCGTTTGTCAACCAGACCACCTTCTTCCGATAAAATTTGATACTTCTATTTTAACGGAAAATGAGCCAAAAAGCGAATCGTATCGTTTTGGTGTACTGTCAAAATGACGGTGGATAACCAGAAAAAATCAGAGATTAACTGCCGATAACTCTCGGATAAAATTGACAAATAGTCCATTATTAGGCTGTGATCAAGGATTGATGATGCCATAATCCACAGGCCAAAAGCACTTGGCAGTTATATTGAAAAGTTATCCACTTTTCGTGATAAAGCAATGGTAAAACAGAAATTTTATTTTCTCTGTTTTGACCAAAAATCAATATGCCCTAAACGGGGTGCTGAATAGTTACAATTATTCAATTTCTCATACCATGTTTCCTGGTGAAACTGTGGCCAAGTTTCACCAGCAATGCTGTATTAACCTACTTTAATAGCTGCATTGCGAGCAGGGGTACTAGCCTTATCTCTGTTAATCTTTCTTCTATTTACCCTCTCTGTTTCTTTAAAGGAACCTCCGCCGCTACAAGTTGTACAATCACAGTCACAGTTACAACCACAAGCACAAGCCATCGCCTCAAGCGTATTCGTCCGACCCACTCGGGTCTTTCTCAATTTTTTATTCATATCTTAAATCTCCTCTCATTCGTATATTTCCACAGCCAGGACAAATCCTCCCTGTGGTTATCTATGCAAAAACATACCTTATGTCCATGTGGCCACCCATGGCCGCCGATATGATTTGGCCCCCCTTATCATTACGTAAGCATCTCTATCATAATCTCATAGATCCTGCTGTCTGAAAGCCCTGCCGCCTGCAGCACCTGCCCGTCCGCCCCAGCTTCCACAGTCTGTAAATCATCACTTTCCTCCCCATATACCCACAGGCTGATATTTCCATACCGGTCAGGCGGTATATAAGAAGTAATGCCCAACAAGATAATTTCACAGGAAAAATACCATGCCATGCGGGCGCTGAACCGGTCTAAATCTGTTGACTCAAACAAAACCGTCTCATCCCAGAGACGGCTGCCCGGCAGGTTTGACGCCGCCCGGGCATGGTAATCATCCCGGCGCAAGCAGTCCATCAACAATTCCATTAACTGTGACAGCCGCCCGACAGAAAAACCACTCAACACCACCACAGGGATTTCCACCGGAGGGTACGGATATGGCTCGCTGTTTTTTACAAATGTACATTGCTTCGCGTTCTCCATAAGAAGGCGGAGCACCGCATCCCGCCCTAGATCTTCATGCTCCCTTAAGCACGAAAGCAGCTTTGCTGTTACCAACGGCGCAGCATAACTATTAGATACCGGGGTTCTTGTCCCCCTCCCTTCCAAAATCAATCTATGTCTCGATGATGCCTGATAATGAATCCGCGTAAACGGATCATAACAATATATATATTCTCCGTCCGTAAGCTCTGGACAGCATTTCACGCCAACCACGCCCGGCAAATAAGCGGGATATGTAACGGTTCCACGGTTGCCGGCAGCAGCCACCAGAAATCTGTCCGAATTAAGAAGATGCTGCACAGCTTCTTCCAGCTTTGCAAAATCCTCAAATGCATAGGTACCGACGCTGAGGTGAATCAGGCGGATTTCCATGGAAATACACAGTTCAAAAGCTTTTAAAAGCCTCCCGATATTCCCTCTCAGCGTGTCTCCCTGTAAAATCTGTATGCTGAATACATCCACATCATCCAGTCCGGCATACCGCTGTACAATGCGGGCACACATGGAACCGTGACTGTCAGGTGAGACTGTATGTTTCCCCAATTCAATCACCGATAAATCATCATCTATCAGAAAACTCCCCTTTAAGGGGCAGGCTTGTGGATGGACGCCGTCGTCCAAAATCGCCATGCGGATTGTTTTGCCTGGCATCATAAACACTTCCTTACTGCACACTCTTATATTTCTCGGCCTGCAGGCGGTACATATGTGCGTACACGCCATCCATTGCCATTAACTCCTCATGCTGTCCCCATTCTGCCAGAGTTCCCTGATCCAGAACCAGGATCAAATCGGACAAATGCACGTTAGACAGCCGGTGCGAAATCATGACCGCGCCCCTGCCTGCATACAATGTCTGAAACATTTGGAACACTTCGTCTTCCGCCTGTGCATCCAGAGAAGCAGACGGCTCATCCAAAATGTAAATATCCGCCTCGCGGAAAAATGCCCGGGCAATCGCTATCTTCTGCCACTGTCCGCCAGACAGTTCCTCCCCGCTTTCCTCATATCTTCTTGTCAGATACGTATCCAACCCTTTCGGAAAGCGGTCTGTAAAACTGTCCGCCCCGCTCTGTTTCAGGGCATCCCTGACCTTTTCCATATCATCACGCCGGCTGACATCCGACAGGAAAACAGATTCTTTTACGCTGAACGCATAGTTGCTGTAATCCTGAAAAACGGTGCTGAAATGTCTGCGAACGCTATCTAATTCATATTCCCGGATATCTATGCCGTTGATAAGAATCTGTCCCTCCGCCGGGTCGTAAAAGCGCAGCAGAAGCTTGACAATGGTTGTCTTCCCGCTTCCATTCGCCCCGACCAGGGCAACTTTCTGCCTGCTGTGAAACGAAAAACTAATATTTCTCAGAATCCAGGGCATACTGTCGCCGTACCGGAAACTGACATTTTTAAATTCAACCCAAAAAGGAGTTTCGCTTAGCTCCAGAGTCCCATCCTTACGAATCTTGCTCTGGAATCCTAAAAATCTCCTGTAATTCTGTACACGCATCTTGCCATCCATCAGCTGCGTGTAACTGGAAACTACCATGTACATACTCCCTAAAATCTGTGTCATAATCCCCTGCAAAAAGGAATAATCCCCGATGGTATACGCTCCCCGGATAACTGACAGCCCCAACAGGAAAAGAAATACTGCCGCTGTGATTTCGGGCAGGGCTGAGAGCAGCAGAAGAATCCAGGTATACCGCAGTGTAATTTTTCTCTTTTTGGAAAAAAGAATCTCCCAGATCTCCATAAATTTCCCACTGATAAATGAGAAAATATTGTAGATTCTCACATCCTTGGCAAACTCCCGTGACAGCAGTATATCCGATGCATACTGCATTTTACGTTCCTCACTCATATACTGACGCTGGAATCCATAGATGGCTTCCACCTGCTTAAATTCCATAACTGCACAGGGAATTACCGATACCGCAAATACAAACGGCATAACCGGATGAAACTGGAACAGACATACAAATGCAATGAAAAACTGTACAAGATACCTGACGAAATCCATCGCCCGAAATGCGGAATGCGTAATAAGAGGACTGTTCCCATTTGCATCATTCATTTCATTGTAAAATGCAGCGGAATCGAAAAAGGACAAGTCCAGCTCTGCCGCTTTCTTCATAATGCGGCGCCTCGTTGCCGTATCCACCGTATCACTGTGCAGACCAGCATAGTAAGTACTTATATTCTCCACTGCTTTGCTGAGTATGTTGAATCCCAGCAGCATCAGGGACAGCGTGAGAAAAAACTGCACTGCCGTCCCCGGCACGGATGCACCTTTGCTGCTTTGGGAAAGGAAATCCATAAGATTTCTGGTAAGTGTGATGACTGCAAACGGAACAGCCAGAGAAACCATATTTAAGATAATGCGTATGATGAAATATTTTCTGGATGTCTCCCACAATATCCCAATACAATAACCTGTGACTTGAAAAAATTCCTGCAAACCCCTTACTGCTTTCCTCATATGTATCCTTCCCCTATATCTTCAATCTTCCCTCATCTCTCTGTTAACATCTGATCCATTCGCCCACCCATTTTCCTGTGGTACGATTATATAGACGTTTATATGTTATACCATTTATTATTTTATACTTCCAGATATAGACATTCGCCATCGGCATAATGGTCTCCTGACCACTTGTCCTTGCATATGTTTCCTGTGGCGGTGCAAACAGCACGCCTGAACACATCATCAGCAAACACGTCAAAACAATAAGCGCTTTCTTCCCTTTATTCTTCATTCGTCAATTTCTCCTCATTCTTATAAACTTTCAGTTCTGTAAAAGGCTCCGTAATCTCCCGGACCTTTCCTACAAATTCGCCATCTATGTAAATCTCATAATAGCCATCGTCTTCTATCAGATAGGACGTTTGCGGGTTCGGATAACTAAATGTGCCCGGAATATCCTCACCATAATCAGGTTCCACAATAACCGAAACGGATGCAGTAAATAGCAGACACGCTATGATTGCGGTAAAAATTCCTTTCCACCCCGTCCTCGTCCAGCAGCCTTCGCATATGAAGCGGAATCTCTGCCTCATGGCTTCTCCTCTCTGCGAGACGAACGTAATCATCAGGCTTGTCCTTTCCTGTTTCCCTGCCCGCATTGACTTGGCAATACATTCCAGATAGTCTGTCTTCTCCTCCTCGCTGCGCCCTAATATAATCAGACCGTCCACCCTGAGCTCCTGCACGCGGACAATTAACTTCTCCAACAGGAAAACTGCTGGATTCCACCAATAGACGACACAGAGAGCTTCACATATGATTTTCACCAGCATATCGTGATGATAAAAATGCAGCATCTCATGCTTCAGGATATAATAAATCTCCCCTTCGGTATAGTCCACCCCCGGCATCAGTATCAAGGGATGCACCACACCAAAAATTGCCGGTGTCTGGATTCCCGGGACAAGCAGGACTTTAAATTCTCCCTCCTTTCCATATTCCCTGTTGATTCTGTCTATGACAGCCTTCACATCATGCTTAAAATAACCGGGACATTTTTCCATCTTATGTCTAAAATAGATATATCTTCCTGCACAGATGAAAAATCTGCACATTGTACCTGCTATCCATAGGAACAGCAACACCTGCCCGACCGTTGCCTCAAACGCTCCAAAACCTACTGCTGAAAGCAGCAAATCCCTTAGCCCCGTCAGCACATATCTGCTAAGAAATGTCACCGTAAAACCAAATTCAACCGGAAGCAATATCCGCGCCACAATAAGCGCCAAAAACATGCAGATATACTTCCCTGCCGCCTTCAATACAGAATCATTTTTTATGACTGCCCACGCCAGAACCGTGAGCAAGGCACTGCTTACCAGACAAGACAGCAAAGATGTCGGACTCAGCGCCATGGCATCCCCTCCTTATTTCCGTTTTCTCTCTTGTATGAGCTTCTCAAGCTCTCCTATCAATTCCTCATCATTGCCCATGCTGTCAAATAATGTATTGAAATACCTCATCTTCGATTCAAGACCATCGAGCGGGAAAATTTCTGTTGTCACATACCTTACGGCATATTCCTCCGGCGTTATAACCGGAGAATAGCTTCTCGATAAGACAGTCCCACTCTGAACAATCTCGGCAACTTCTATAAATCCCCTCACAAGCAGCTTCTTTAATACTCCCTGCACAGTGTTAAGGCTTAACCCCGGCCGCCTGTCCGGAATCTCCGATGCTATCAGCGGTTTCCCCTCCTCCCATAGCACATTCATAACTTCCAGTTCCCTTTTACTTAGTGATAATCTTTCATTTTTACTCATATCTACCTCATACTATGGTTGTCCAGCGATATTGTCTATTTTGATGTAATTATATTCCACGCCTTCTTCTGTGTCAATATTTATTTTATTATTACTATTAACTAAATATATATATAGTTAAATCAAAACTGTTATTGTAATTAAATACTTTATTAGTTTTAATTCAAAATATACTATAACATATCGAAGGACAAAATGAAAGAGGCCGGTAAATCCACTATGCAAATACAATGTGCTATGGATACCTGCCAGATTAACTTTCAGCTTGAATAGCAATGAACATTATCATACTGGTTGATTACCAGAGCAACTACAATGCCAATCGTGGTATCCACAATTCTGGCAAAACCAAAAAGCAATGGTTCCTTTTATTTCTGTAAAAGCATCCAGCCAGTACAGAAAGACCGCTATACACGAATGTCTACAGATTGAGCCGCTGTGACATCCATTGCTTTCTGTTCTACTTCAGCGAGTTCCGCTTTCTTACCCTCTGTATTAGCAGAAAGTCCATTCCCTGCACGAGATTCATCAAGCTTAATCTCTATTTCTAAGGCACCCGATCTTCCTTCTTTTCCTTTACCGTCCTCTTTTCTTCTAATATTTTCTTTAATTTTTCTTTCTTTTCCACGCTTATTTTTATATGTTCTTCTATAAACTTTTTGTTTGAAACTCTAGTCCCTTATTGCATAATTGATTTATAAAATATATTTAAAAACATAATCAAAAAAGGAATTTTCTCTGTTTACATAGGGGATTGTCAGCTTCGTTTCGGTTCCGCTATAATCCACTTAATGTGGTACGGCAGGCGTCACAATTTTTACAACCTCGAATATCTTTCTTTCCAATCTAAAAGACAGTTACATGATGACCGGCTTTTTGTGCTTCGTCAGTAAAAACGTCCACTACTACAGCCGTATTACCGTGTGGGCATGGGCTTCTGTTTAATATTAAAATGTTCATTTTTTACCTCCAATATTTTTTATTGCAGAGAAGTAATAACGGGATTATCCTTAAAGCCATATACCCGCTTTACTTCATTAGGATTTCTCGTATCTAACATCTGCGGGTGGTGTAAATCAAGTTTGGAAATCTCCGCCATATCATTATCAGACAATTCAAAATCCCAAATATTGAAATTTTCTTCCATTCTGTTTTTATGGGTTGATTTTGGTATTGTTATAACATTGCGCTCAACATTCCAACGGAGTATTATCTGTGCAACAGACTTACCATGTGCATGAGCGATTTTAGTAAGCACCGGGTTTGAGAACATATTATTTAATCCCTCTGCAAATGGCGCCCATGCCTGCGGCTGAATTTTGTACTCTTTCAAAATTTCAAGTTCGTCTTCCCGCTGATAAAATGGGTGTAATTCTATCTGATTAACAGCAGGAATAGTGTCTGTATTGTAGCAAAGGTCGATCATGCGGTCACTGGGGAAATTGCTTACGCCAATAGCACGGATAAACCCTTTTTTGTATAATTCCTCCATTGCCCGCCATGCCCCATAATAATCGGCAAATGGCTGATGAATTAAGTATAAGTCTAAATAATCCAATCCCATTTTTGACAATGTTTGTTCAAATGCTTCTTTTGTTTTTTCATATCCCATTTCCGGCATATATGCTTTTGATGTGACAAAAAATTCTTCTCTCGGTATGCCGCTTTTACGGATTGCCGCTCCGACAGCGCTTTCATTCTCATAAACACTGGCTGTATCTAATAAACGATAACCAATCGAAATTGCATCCGAAACAACCCGCTCACATAGTTGTAAGTCCGTAATTTGGAACACACCAAAGCCAATCATAGGCATTTTAATACCATTGTTTAATGTTAATGTTTTCATAATGGATAACCTAACCTTTCTCTAAATATGCTGTATCATTTCCGATGTGGTACTATCTTATCAAATATTATTGATAGGATTTTTCAAAAATTCCGGCGCAGTCCTCGTCAGTCATTTCACAAGGGTTCGCTTCAAACAGTCCTCCTTGCATGGAACGTGCGCCCTTTGCCAAAGTCATAGCTTCATCGGGAGTAAAACCGAAATCACTCATTTTTAAATCAGCTACGCCGCAGTCCTCCTGTAGCTTGACAAGTGCAGTAATAAAATCTTCCGGCTTATCAGCATTTGCAATTCCCATAGCCTTTGCCATTTTGATAAACTGCTCATCACAGGCATGACGCTCAATAAAAAATTCTGCAAAGGCTTTAGAAATCATGATAAGCCCTGCCCCGTGCGGAAGATTATGATGATATGCACTCATGGAATGTTCCATGCTGTGCTGTGCAATCGTTGAGGTAAGCTGCATGGTAACGCCTGCAATCGTGCTTCCGTAAGCGATATGCTCCCTCGCTTCTATGTCTTTTCCATCCTTTACCGCACGGGGCAGGTACTTTGCGATGTTTTCAATCGCAGATAGGGCGATTGCTTCACTCAAAACATTAACGCCTCTTGACATCATCACTTCGGTATTGTGGAACAGGGCATCAAATCCTTGATATGCCGTGTATTTTGCAGGAACGGTTGTCATAAGTTCTGGGTCAACAACTGCAACAATCGGAAGTCCTTTCTTTTCAAGCGGCTTGCATTTTCCAGTGCCGCCAAATACATAGTCCCAAAGGTCGCCCTCATTGGT
>CAPQSW010000048.1:8367-18292 GCA_948688495.1 uncultured Lachnospiraceae bacterium
ATAAAATCACATTGGTTCTCTCTCACAAAAGAAGCCCCCTCCATGATTACGTCCTTCATCGGATTTTCCATAATCTTGTCAAACAGGGCTGTTTCAACGCCTGCTTTTTTTAGCTGTTCTAAAGTGCGGTCAAGGTAGCCGTTCTCCCTTGTGGACTTGCCGTTAGAAATCAGTACCAGTGCTTTCTTTCCAGGCATAGGCAGGCTTCCTAATTGGTTCAAAGCACCTCTGCCGAAAATAAGGTTTGTTGGGTTGTTAAAATTAAAATTCAGAAGTGGGAGAAACTCTTATGTATTATTCGATTGGAGAGGTCGCTAATGCCACCGGGATTGCTATATCCACGCTACGTTATTATGACCGTGAGGGTATGTTTCCGAATATGGAACGGAGTAATGGGGGTATCCGTGTTTTTTCTGATACAGAGATTAATACGCTTAAAGTGATTGAATGTCTGAAATCTTCGGGAATGTCTATCAAGTCGATTAAAGAATTTTTAACTTGGTGTGAAGAGGGCGATGCCTCTTTAGGAAAACGCAGGGAAATGTTTCATGTTCGTTTGGAGGAAGTGGAAAAGCAGATTGAAGCATTACAAAAAACAAAAAATATGCTGAAATACAAATGTTGGTATTATGATACGGCTATTGCAGCCGGAAGTGAGGAAGCAGTAAAGAACTTACCTATTGATGAGATCCCGGAGAATATGAGGGATTACAAAATATAATGTATGCCAGTTCTCCAACATAATTATTATGCCAGAGAGTTAGGCTCACCCCAGCGAATTATATCTGCATCCAGCGTTCTCACGCTTCCATTACGTCGTTTTTTTAAATACCTTTTCACTATGTACTTCCATTTTTCATCCCTTTGAGTACCGCCTCACATTTTACTGCAAGCTATCACCCTCACATCTGTCGCAAATGGCTTCTTCTTCCCCGCTTCTGGAACAAAAGATATTTTATTTCCCTTTTGAATTACTTCCTTTGCATGATTTGTCCTGGAATAAATGCTCTCGTTAATGGAATATTCTATTCCGTCATCTCCGGTGACATAGGCATAAAAACTTTCTTTTCCCTTTCCGACATACTTAACCGTTCCTGTCATACGTTTCACATCTTCTTTCGGCAAAATCACAGCCTTTTCTTCCATAACTGGATATGCTTCATCATCCACAAGCTCTGGATTCTGTATGTTGTATTGTCTTATAATGTGCTCTGTCTCTGTGGCCACTTCACAGCCCAATCCCAGATATAGTTTTTTATCACCGATAATATAAAATTCCTCTTTGGCACGTGTGGCCGCAACGTTCATCATATTGGGTTCACCCACTGCCCAGCGCGCCGCTCCGCTGCTCTGATAATCCGCGCCAAGCACAAAGAATACAATTGGCGCCTCTTTTCCCTGAAACGTATGGACCGTCCCCACGTTGGTCGGTCTTCCTAGAGCATCATATCTGGTAAAGTTGATTTTCCGCAGTTTTTGTGAGAGCTGATATGCAGCATTGGAAAACGGCGTAATGACATAAATCACATCCTTTTCTTTTTTGTCTGCGATTTTCGGATTGCGCTTCATCATGTCCTTAATCTTTTGTGAGAGAAATTCCCCCTGTTTTTCGACATATTTATTGTCCGCCTTTCCGCCTATATCAAACCAACCTGCCTTTCCGTTATTCTTCAATCCCTGCACCATAAACCCATCATAGGAAATCTTGTTTGATATGGTAAACATCGGATACTGACATCTTCTATGTACCCAGAGAGGAATGCCAATCCAGGAATCCTCTGACATATCCTGCTTTCGATAAAAACCATACTGGCTCGCTGCATCCATTAAGGTCTGTGCGGAAGCCGATGCAGATAAATATTTTTCCGTTACACCAAAATGCCGGCCCAACATCGACAACGTATTAGAATCCAGTGTAAGGACTGGTTTAATCTGCGAAGGATCTCCAACCACCATTACATGCCTGCTCCGGTAAATAGCGCCAACGGCCGCCTGTGGCAGCGCCTGTCCCGCTTCATCGATAAAAAGATGGCCCAGGCTTTCCGGTCCAAGGTTTTTGCACATACGGGAAAAACTGGCAAATGTCGAACTGATTACCGGAATTGCCATATTGATCCAGTTCCACGCCGCCTCAATCACAGGCTTGCGCTCCAGATATTTCTCCTGCTGGTTCCAGACAATCACAGCGGCTTTGATATTCTTTCTGTTTTCATAAAGAAACTGCTTCCGAACCCGCAGCGCTGCAACAAATAGTTTTGATTGTGCAATCCGGTATGATTCGTCAAACCACGGATTAGACATCTGTAAATCGTCATATTCCAGATTCATATGTAACGGTTCTATCACACTGCCATTTATAATTCTTTCGTATTCATGGACGTTTTTTTCCAAACTTGAAATCTTGCCTTCTTTTGCACTCTTCCAGCTTAAGAAGTCCTTATTTCGTTCCTCCTGTTCCTTCTTAATTTGATTTAACTTCATCTGACACTCGGTAATCTGATTATTAATCTGGTTCTTCCGCTCGCTATTCTTTGCGTTTTCATCTTCTAACCTTATGAGTTCATCCGTCATTTCTTCTAATCTGCTCTTATATTCCTGTTTCTTTGCCCTTTTTGCAAAGAAACCAGGTTTTTGTTCCTTATATAACTGAAGACACTGCTCCTGGCTGTTTCTTCTATTTTGCAGATGTTCTGCCTCGCTTTCTGCCTTCTTCTTCTGAAAGTCCAGATGTTCAAACTGCTTCATGCATCCCTTCTGGATTTGTTCATATTTCTGGTATGACACGTACAGTGCTTTTTCTTTCTGCTCTAATTCTTTTTGATAGGAAATACGAACCCGTTCCAGCTTTTGCACACAATCCTGATGCGCCTTAAGATTGTCTGCAAAGGTCTGTGTTTTTGTTTGAATCTCCTTTACTTCTTCATACTGATTTAAAAACTGTTTGTATATGTCCCCGTCCGACAGATATACTTCCTCCAAATATTTGAGAACATGTTTTATATTCGTAAGAATATTGGTCATATTATCTGCTTTTCCACCCTCAAGGGAAAACAGCCCCCAGAATTTTTCTTCACCCTGACTGGTTTCAACTACCAATTCTTCCCACCTTTTTCCACTCTCGTCTTCCGTCCACTCTGCCGATACCTTTGCATTGGCTGTTTCACGGAAATAATCTGCCAGCCTGAGTTCTTCAATCAGAGCCTCATCAATTCCCTTACTGAGCGGCAGCTCATTTACAATATTTTGGACCGCGCCATTATTTGAACTTGCGACCACAATATTATCTTCGGTAATATGTACCGGTACGGCTCCAATTGATGCATGCCCATAATAAACCGTAGCCTCTGTTCCCTTGATAAAATGTTCTGGAAGTCTGGCGATATTATACGCCTGCTGTATGACTAACTGTGCAAAAATATCCTTTAAAAGTGTTGTTTTCCCTGTACCCGGCGGCCCGTTAACACTGCGCATTTGATTGTTATCAAAACCAATAGATAAATTCACTGCGACCTGCTGCATGAGGGAAAGTGCATATTTTGTATTGCTCGGAAATCTTCCCAGCGGATAATTCTCAGGCTGCAGGATCTGTTCAAATATGCGCGGATGAAAATTTGTAGATTCCTTTTTGCTGTCAAGATTGATACGCTGTTTATCACTTCCATACAAATAGGCGTTAAGATTTGCTGACTTAATTATCTTGGCTTTTCCCAGATCATGGATGAAAAAAGAATGCAAATTTGTTGCTTCTGTCTCGAGATTTTTCAGAATCTGAACGCGGCAGTTTTTTATATTGATTCCAAATCGGCTCATTGCCTTTTGCAACGCCGCATTGAACTCCTCTGGATTCTTTGATGTCCCATCAAAATCCTGTGAAAATTTTTCTTTTAAATCCTCCTCAAAATCCTGAAATTCCTGCTCGTACGGAACTTTCTTGTAATACCGTATGTATGCGCTTACTGGAAAGAATGTCATATCCTGCTGGAAATTAAGATTTCTATCAAAATATAATGCGAAACTAAACTTATTTCCGATGCGAAGCTCCTCATCCGTCGGTTTCAAGTGATATTGTTCCCGAAGAATGGACACCACTTCCTCAAAGCTGAAAATATCTAAATATACAACAATTCCGCTTTTTAATTTTGGATGGAATTTCTTTTTTTCAATTTCTCGAGTGAATAAAGAATAAAAATCGTATTCCTCTAAACTATCCAAGTTGAGAATAGACTTATCCTTCACACTGATGTCCCCCTCCGATAAATGTTCCACCATGATCCATGCCTTTAGAATCTTATCTTTTGCTATCATTTTTGATTATACCCCCCATATCTGATTAAATTTTGGATTTGCGCTGTTTCTGTTCTCCATCCTCCCATGACGGAAGTATAACATAAACCACTACTTCTGGCTACCTTAACATGCAAATAGCTTAAAAAAGGAAACTGCCGCCTCACGATTTTTAATCGTGAAAGCGACAGCTTCTTCCTCCCTACCCATCTTATTTTTAACTTAAAATGGGAACTATCTTTTACTTAAATACTGCTTTAGATGAAATTCCAGATTTCTTTTTAAAGATCTTCTTGTAAGCCTTCTTCTTGCTATTCGGCACATCTACCTTAATCTTCTTTGCTGTACCCTTAAAGGACTGTTTTGCCACGGTCTTCAGTTTCTTAGATGTAATTTTTACCGTCGCAAGCTTCTTACAGTTATAGAATGCCTGTTTGTCTATTGTTGTGAGAACCGTACTGCTGATTGTCACCTTTTTGAGATTCTTGCTTCCAGAAAATGCATTGGCCCCAATTTTCTTTACGTTTTTACCTATGGTTACCGTCTGCACTTTCTTATTATTTTTAAATGCACCTTTTGCAACCTCTACTACTTTGTATGATTTTCCCTTAATTTTAACGGTACTGGGCACTTTTATTGTCTTGGAAGCTTTCAACGCCTTCGTCACTGAGACTGTCTTTTTGGAGACATCAAGCACTTTATACTGGTAGTTACCGGATTTGTAACTCTGACCTTTTTTCACAGCATTATTCTCTGCATCCTTGATTGTCTGGTAGGTCTTTTCCGCTGTTGTAAGCGTACCAAAGTTTGTCACCAGTTTTTTCTGTGCCTCTGTCAGCCTATTATACGCTGCTCTTGCGGCGTCTATCGCTGTCTTGGACGTCTGAGTTCCTGTAACCTTACCAATCTTGTTAATCAGGGCAATGACAGCATCTGCTGCGGCTTTATCTTGCCTCTGTTGCTGCTCCTGCTGTTCCTGCTGTTCCTTGATTTCGCCATAAGTCTCTTCTGCTTCCGTAAGCGTACCAAAGTTTGTCACCAGTTTTTTCTGTTCCTCTGTCAGCTTGTTATATGCTTCCTTTGCAGCATCTATCGCTTTCTTTGATGTCTCATCTCCTGAAACCTTGCCAATTCCATTGATTAAGGCAATTACGGCATCTATTTCCGCCTGATACTTGATTTCCTGGTAAGTTTCTTCCGCTGCTGTAAGGATATTGGCGTTTGTCACCTTCCTTTTCTCTTTGTTTGATAACGCATCATACTTCGTCTTTGCAGCTTTTATTGCAGCCTCAGAGTCTTTTGTAACTGTGCCGATTTGACCAATCAGCTGAATCACCTCATCTACCTTTGACTGCTGATCTGTCGTCAACGGTGTCTCGTCAAATTTCCAGTAATCCGCATACATAAGCTGCTTGCCTTCTGTTCCCTTAAATACCATATATAAATTGTGTTTTCCTTTTACTTTTGTATCATCCAAGTCACAGCTTACATCGGTCCATTCGTTTCCGTCTTCCGGCGTAACAACTTGTATTTCTCCTACTTTCTCGCCTGTAGTACTGTCTAAATAAAGCTCTACCTTGCCTCCCGCCTGATCTTCTGTAACTGCCGCATGCATAGTAAACTTATTAGCACCTTCGTCAAAGTCCACACCGGAAACTGCCAGGTAATCGCCGTTGGTAATTTCCGTCACCATCATATTTAATTCATCTACCAGTGGTCCTTCTTCTTCGCAGACAGCCGCTTTAATTCCCTTACTCCATGCAATCGTCTCTGCCTCAACACGCTCAAAAGGATTCAGGTCTTTTACCTGTTTTCTCTTATCCCAGGTTCCCACTACATTAATGCTATCATTTTCACCATATTCAAATTCATCAATATGGGTCGAACGGTAACCGCTCTGGTTATCCCCAGAGAATCCCAACTCCACTGCCAGCGTCTGCGCGTGGTAGGTGAGGTAATTCTTCCCATTAAACTCAAAGAAACAGTGGTGGTTGTTACCGCCTGTTCCTGCCCCAAAGAAAGTACCCTGGTTCGGGAATACAATGCCGGCAAATTCAAACCCTTCCATAGGCTTATCACTGACCATCGCACAGATATTTCCCCTTCCAGTTATGTCTAAATCATTGGCAAAATTGGAGCAGTATGTAAAATAGTATTTCCCATTATATTTGTGAATACCGGAATCCTCAAAATTTCCCGGCGCTTCAATCATCTTTGCATCTCCGTCTAATTCAACCATGTTATCTTTTAACTTAACCACCCGGAAGGTTTTCGGGTTATTTACTACCTCCTGAGATGCGCCGTCTGGAAAACCTCCTCCGTAATAGAGATATCCTGTACCATCGTCGTCTACCAGCACTGCCGGGTCAAAGAGGTACGGTATATTCTGACCCTGTGGCATATTTTTGGTAATCAATGTACTGCCTGTAGCCGGCGCCTCAAAAGGACCGATGGGGGAATCCGACTCAAGTACGTAAATACCGTTGCCGCCGTTGGCAAAGTATAAGAAGAATTTCTCTTGACCATTGATCGTCTTATGTCCTACAGCTGGAGCCCAGGACAGGCTTGCAGCTCCCTTACCATCCACTGAAATCTCACCATGATCTGTCCAGTTCACCATATCAGCAGAAGAGAAAACGTTTAGGGTATTGATTTTATCAAATCCGTTTCCTTTGGTCGGATAGCCGTGTTCATCCTTCGTGTGCTCCAATTGCTGCGAATCATTTGTCGTGTAAATATAAACTCTTCCATTATATGTAATGGCATACGGGTCTGCGCCAAACTTGTAATCGAACAATGGGTTTACATGTGTATTATTGTTCTCCGCCTTCAACGCGCCGCTGACAAGGGTTGACCCCTCGATACATTCATGTCCCTGTGGATCTGGCTCCGGAACCTCTCCATCATCCAAAGATATAACAATGTCATCCACATAGAAGTCCATCAAATCATTTTCCTGTGTAGGTTTTTCTGTATAAGTTGTCGCAATAAAAAACTGATGCTTTGCGCTCGCCTTCGCCTCAAAGGTGGCATAAATCTGCGACCACTGGCCTCTTTTTACCAAAAACGATTTATTTGTACGATCCCGCCATTCATCGCCAAACTGATAGTCAACTTCAAAACGTCTGTTGCTCGGTCCGGTTGTATACTTAACCCTGCCCGTAATCTTATATTTTTTTCCTGCCTCCAGTTTTCCGCTCATATCCTGCATGGGACCTGACGCACAATTTGCTCTGTTTGTGATTTTTATGCTGTACTGCCCCTCATATTTCTCCTCAGTGGTCGCAACAAGCGTACCATTTTCTCCTCCGCCGCTGCAAACTTTCCATCCTTCCGTAGTTCCTGTCTCCGCATCGCCGTTTACCTGAAGCGGTACAATTTCAGAGGGATCTGGAGGAGCGTCGTCGCCTTCTTTTAACCACTTTATATCTGCACGGTTAAATGCTTCAGCCTTCCCCTGGTTAGCATCAAAACTTTCATTCAAGATAGTTTCTCCACCATTTTCCGTTACCACCACATCATCAAGATAGAAATCATCTTTATCTCCCCCGCCAGCAGGAGTCTCAAAAAACAGTTTGACATTCGTGCCATCAAACGGTTTTCCATGATCACTATTTGCGGGCTGATATGTAGTTTCAAACGTTGTCCATTCTCCCTTTTTTACTTTGGCATCTCCACCTTTTACCAGACCTGTCCGATATTGCCAATCGCCCCCAGCCTGTAACGTTGCCAAAAGCGTTCTTTCATCTGCTCCGCCAGTATACGCAACTTTTGCAGAAATCGTATACGTTTTGCCTTCCTGCAGTTTATTGCTTAACACAAACGCTGCTCCTCCGTCTTCGCCTCCTCTGTTGAAAATTTTCAAACATCCATTACTCGTGTCATCCCCAACTGTTCCTCCTGCTTGTGCTGCAAACACGTCTGCAGGGCACGATGTCACCAGCATTCCTGCCGCCAACACCATTGCGCACACCTTCTTCCACTTTCCGTAGAATCTCTTTTTCATTTCTTTCTCCTTTCTTATCAGGAATAATCGTAGGCATTCTTTAGCAGAATCCACAATGTTCCTAAGTTTAATTTTTTATATTTTATATTTTTATACAAAATGCTTTTTTTTTCACATTTTTCTCTAATGATTTTTATACTTTCTTGCCCTTCCCATCATAGGCATAACTGGTCTGAGACGATGTTATATCCTCAATTCTTCGATATTTCATTATAGCCGGCTCAATTTTACCGATAAAGTTTTTAGCTTCCGCTGTCCTTTCTGAAGCAGATTTAGCTACCAATCTTGCATAAATAGCTCGTAAAAGCAGAAACAACGACGTAATACGCCGCTGCCCATCTATTATTTCCTGTTCACCATTTTTACTTTATTATTAATGTTAAAATGCTTTATTGTATACCGTGTTAAGTCTATTTAATGCCGCCTCAGAAGTACAGTTTATAACGTATCGTTTGATTTCATTAGCTTTAGTGATAACCACTAATTCACTTACATGATAGTTATAGAAAAACTCATTTTCAGGGTTTGCAACATCATCTGGAAGTGCAATTATCCTATATATTTTACCACCCGCTGGATTGCCGATGACAATTCCTTGAATATCTTCAGAATAGTATACAACATATTTTCCATTTAAAGAGAATGACTTTTGTTCCAGCCAATGATAAAGATAGCAATCAAATAACGGAAAAAGAAGTCCCTCACTATAGAGAATAGTATGCCTATAATTACCAGAGTCTGTTTCGTAGTTGTAATCAATATAGAGTTTCATTGATTTTTTGATGATTACTTCTGTAGAATCTTGGTCCCACTCTAACTCTGCCCAAAACAGTATTTCTTCATCATCAACTTCATCACTATATCTTGCAGGAACCCGCCGTCCATCTTCACACAACAACAAGGCCGTTTTATAACTTGTTATTACAATATCAATAAAATGCTCTTGTATCGGCAATACAAACAGAACCTCTTTTGCATTACAATCAAATACAAACAACGATTTATCTTTAGCATTAGAGCCTTCAAGAACAAGCATAGATTCCTGACCTATAACCATCTTTATTATACTGATATTATCATAGTCTAAAATTGGTATTAATTCTTCATTATTCTCAGAATCAACAGCAATAAGAGTATTGCTATTCTCAATGCTCAGCCAAAGGGTTTCATCGTTGTATGCACATCCCGACACATTTTCTTTTGAATATTCACGTACACACGTCAACCCATCTGAAATAGAAACTTTTGTAGAATTGTTCTGAGCAAAGAACATCGTATCCTTGAATTGAAAAATATTTTTCCATTTAATATTGTCCATTAAAATTCCTCTTATCATAAATAATCCGCTTTATTTTAAGCACAACCGTTCAAAATCTACGGTCCGACTGTATTCTATATGCAATTTTAGGGTTCGCAAAGTAAAAAATACTTTAAAGCATCCTTTATAGCTTCCGCTGTCTCTACTGTCGGATGTTTCCTCGGCTATTTCAATTCTTCTACCGCATTAGGGGCATCATACATCGGCAATCCTAACTCCCTTTTTACCTCTGCGATATATGCGGTATGTACTTTGAAGCCATATTTCGCTTCTATGTACTCCTTAATCATCTTGTATGTAACTCGCTCTTTCGGCTT
>CAPQSW010000049.1:0-16832 GCA_948688495.1 uncultured Lachnospiraceae bacterium
CCACTGGATTACTATAAAATTCGTAAATAGCAAGGCTTATAGAATTTTCGTAATCAATCATTTCTGTTGCATATCTTGAAAGAAGTTCCTGTAATATCGTGGTAGCTGGAACGTGCTGCTCAATTTTAGTAAATACTTCACTTTTTTGCTTATTGGAAAAAGCATTAACTATCTCCAAAAATATCTGCTCGGTGCTTTCATAATGGCGGTACAGTCCTCCACGACTAAGCCCCGTCAACTCGCAAATATCTTTCATAGTTACATCTTTAAATCCCTTTTCCGCAAACAGTTGATATGCCTTTTCTCGAATGTCCTGTTTTGTCTTTTCTCCTTTCAAGCTCATATTATCACCTCTTTTCTTTTTGCAACACTCGTGTCGCTTTTAATTATGCGTCATTCGTGTCGCTTTGTCAAGAATAAGTATATAGCCAAGATACAGGAAGATCCCGCCTGCCGCCAGACAGACAGCAATGGCAAAAATCGGGATATGCAGCGGGATAAGATTACCACTGTAATTCAAAAACTCAGGGGCAAAGGTTCCCCAGATATTAAACATCATATGAAACAGGATGGATAGGTAGAGGCTGCCGCCTTTGTGGCATACATAGCCGCAGAAAAGCCCTACCACAAATGCATAGGTTCCCTGAATGATATTTGCATGGAAAAGCCCGAACAGAAACGCCTGCAGAATATTTGCCGCTACAAATGGCAGTACTTTTTGCGCATATTTCATGGTTACGCCGCGGAAGATCAGTTCTTCACTGATGGGAGCGATGATGACAGAATACATGGCCAGCAGCAGGGTGACATTGCCAAAGCCGACGCTTTTCATAAGCTCCTCATAGGTGTGGTACCAGCCGGGATTGATGGTGGCAAGCAGCATGACCACATAAGTGGATATGTACTGCATACCGATCATAATCAGAACCAGACCGCCGGCCATCTGAAGGTTAATAATGGAGGATATGCTGCGGCGGGGCTGTTTTTTCGGGCAGAAGCGTTTCCAATACCAGAATCCCAGGACAAGGGCTGCAATTACAGCATAGAAAGCCGATATTCCGGCAAGAAACTGGCTGTCCATAATGGAACTCATCGCGGGGGTAAGAATGGATTCGCTCAAAAAATCCGGGTCGGATGATTCGGCAAGAAGCTCCCAGTTAGCAAATACCTGTAAGAAAATTTTCAAAAAAACTGCTGCAAATGTCACAATAATCTGAATGCCGAATGCGAGAATGACAGGGAGCAGGCAAAATAAAATGCCTCCGATTCTTTTTGATGTTTTCATAGTGTAAGATTCCTTTCTTTCAATATTTTTTTCTTATTGTATTATTGTAACAGTACAAAAGAGATAATTCAACTTCTTTTTAACCTTATGTTTTGATTATCTGCAATCTTGCTAGTTGGACCTTGCGGGGCATGATTGTTGCATTGCTTGTACTGACGATTTCATCAAACCTGGACAGAGCTGTTTTTGCTGTTGGCTGTCGTTCGCCGCCCTCTCCATCTGGATTGTTACATTTCAAAAATTTCAGATTGGAGGAAAAAAGAACGGTATACAACAACGGACGTGAGAACAGGAAATGGCTTATCTGGAAAGAAGCCGGGGAAAAAATATTGCGGGAGCATGGAGTTGATGAAAACACCACCCTGCAAATCCGCACAGACGGCAGGGCAGACTTTAACTCTGACAGGCGGTTTTACCATTGGACAAGCGACTTTGGCGAATACCTTGAGGGAATGGCAGACAGGGAGCGGGATACCGAGGGAAAGACCGTTGCCGATATGATTTTATCAATTACTTTTTCCTCATGTTCATCTACAGTTTTATTGTTAGCCAATATCCCCTTTTTCCAATTTGCTTTGGGGCAGATTTTTTGTAACGCTTCTTCTGCTTTATCTACGCCTGCTTTATGGGAATGAGTGACACAATTTCTGACGCTAATTTTTTGTGCCAGCAGCAAAGGAGCAAATCGTGGAGGATGAGCTTGATGCAGCTCTCGGCTATGAGAAAAACCATAAATTGGATGGTTGATTGAAATTTTTTAAATGCTTAAAATCAAAAGAAAATCAGAATATTTTCACCTAAAATCCTTGACGAAACCGTACGAAGTATATAAAATAATGGTTCGAGGAAATAAAGAAAGGAATCGTACTTATGAAGAAATGGATAGCAGTATTGCTTAGCGGCTGTATCGCTTTTGGAACATGGGGAGGCGGAATCGTACAGGTTCATGCAGAAAACCTTCCAGAGAAAGCTGCAGTGGAAGTATCAGAGGGGATCGAAGACAACAGCGGTACAGCGCAGGCAATGGTACAGATGGAAAGCGCTTTGGAGGTGGAGGTTCATTCTTCTCTCCTGTTTCCCTATAATGGGAAGGTGACAGTAAAGATTAGCAACAGCGACAGGACAGTGGAAGAATCAAAAGAGCTGGATTTTGACAATGCAGACTCAATGACGGCAAGGTTTCCTGTTGCACAGGGGGATTATACCGTATCTATCCATGCGGATCAGTTTGCAGACTACGTGCAGCAGGTTCATGCGCAAGCAGGATGGATGACGAAAATTATTGTCTGCCCTGACAGGGTCGAGACGGGAAGTGAGTCGGTGCCTGGCTGGATTTGTCCGGGTGATGTGAATAGGGATGGAAGGATTGACCAGAATGATACGAAGGCCATGCTTTCGGAGATCCGTGAGAATCCGCAGGGTACGGATATGGACATCAATCATGACGGCAAGACAGATATTGCAGATTTGCAGTGTATCGTGCAGAGCATTGACGAGAGCAGGCAGTCTAAGGTGCAAAAGCTTGGTTTGCTCCAGGCAGTTCAGGCGGTGGAAGGAACTGCGATAGAGGGAAATGTTGAGGAATTTTTAAATGAGGGCGGCTCCATTCGGCTGACGCCGTTAAGCGCCGGGGAGGCAGTTTCCACAGATAATCCTGTGAGCCTGAAATTGACGCTTGCACAGGAGGAAGTGACGGATCCTGCCCTTTTGCCCCAAATAGAAGGAATGGTCCTCCATGCTCCAGCAGAAATGGACGAAGACGGAGCAGTTTCCAGCAATATTATGGATGGACAGGCCGTTGTTGTTACGGTAGATGAGAGCGGAAGGGAACAGGAAATATCTTTTGCCCTTGCAGAACAGGGTGCGCCTCAAATGAAGGCGAAAGAGATGGACAGGATGGCATCCCCAAGAGCAGCCAGCGTAAGCGTTGAGGCGGACGGTTCCCTGGTGCTGCATTTTGGTGCGCAAATTGCAGTCAAGCGGGTGACGATTAAAATTACCGGGACGAAAAAGACAGAACCGCTTGTCGACATTGCAAAAGTAGAGTTTGTAAACAACATGCAGGACAGGATTCCGGCGCCAAAGCTGGATATTCCTACGCTTAACGCGTTGCAGCCGGAGAACGAAGGGCTGACGGCGTCCTGGAATGCGCAAAGGAATATAACCGGATATGAGGTCTATGTATCTGGTCCGGTAAAGAATCAGGAAGGTGAAAAGTCGCAGATTGTCCGTGTCTCTGACACACAGCACAGGATTTCTTCCATCAACGGACAGAAGCTGATGAACTTTAAGAAGTATACGGTAAAGGTTCGGTCCGTCAATGGTGACTGGCATAGTCCCTGGTCGGAGAAACAGATAGGGGAGCCTAAGCCACAGAGCTTACCGGCAGCATCGGATTTTGTATCGGCAACGGGCGGATACCGTACCGTTACGGTATCCTGGAAAGATATGAGTGATTCAAATGGTTATATGGTATATTATAAGAAATCAAGTGAAGCAGACAGTGCCTACCGTCCGGTGGTAGATGGGTTTCAGGCGACCCCGTCCGGGGAAGGTAAAATAGACGCTAACCGCTTTGTCATTGGAGGATTGGAGGACAATACGGAATATTCCTTATATGTAGTAGGATGGAATGAGCTTGGCTGGGGAAAGGCTTCCTTAGTTTCAGTAGCGGTCACAAACAGTATAACGCCTCCGCAGCTTCCCAAATATAAGCTGTTGAACACCTCTAATGGAACAGGGGAAGTAAGCGCACATATTGTAAGCGCTTCCTACGGCGGCAGCGGCGGTGCACGGATGGTTGGAAGCAGACTGGATACGGCGGCCAACAGTGCATTGGGGCTTGTGGATGACGATTACGGCTCTTACTGGATGAAGGAGGACTGGGATGACGGTGTAGCTTATCCTGCTGATTCCAAGGGTGTGACGCTTACGCTGGACAATGATTATAAGATGAATTACATTACATTTGCGGCGGCAGATCAACCGGCGGACATCCAGACGGTAAGGCTGCGCTATTGGAATACACAGAGCGGCTCTGCAGCGACAGTAGCGGGCGTTCGTTTGTTCAAACGGGTGGATGAGAACAATAAACCGTTTTACCTTGTAAAGCTGGACCAGACAGTTACAGCGAACAAGATCCATCTCTGCCTTGGCAGAAATGGAAGCGGACATCAGGCAATGATGATAGGAGAAATCCATTTCCATCAGTATGATTCTCTGGAAGATGATATTATGAATCTGTACGAGGATGAGATGCATACGACACTAAAGCCTGATGTGACAGAGGCGTCAATTACGGCGCTGGAGGAACGGTTGGAAACAGTAGATGCGGTAAGCGGTGAAAAACACCCGCTCTATAAGGAATTGACGTTAGAGATTCAGACGGCAAGAGATATCTTAAATGAAAATTTGCAGCCTTCTTATGTGGTGGACAACCGGATTACCGGACAGAAAGACGGACACTTAGGTTTTAGCGGGCTAAATGCATGGCAGCCCCTTGGCAAAGCTGTATATCAGGGAGAAAAACTGCTGGTATTTGTGGGTCATAATACGAAAAGAACCGGGGACTCGACGAATCTGCAGCTTGTGTTTACGCAGCATCATGCAGAGGCAAGCACTCTGGTCAGGACGGTAAGCCTGAAAGTAGGACGTAATGAGATTACCGTTCCACAGATTACATCTAACAATTTTGAACGGGGCGGACAGCTCTATGTCGCTTATACCGGAAATAACAGTTTAGACCAATACGCGGTGCGCGTGGGAGGCGGAAGTGATATTCCGGTCTTAAACATTTATGGAAAGACAGATACTGAGCGCACGGCGGCAATCAAAGCTTATGTGGAAGAACTGGAGACCTATGTGGCAGCAATTGAGACGAAGCACGCAAGTGTCCACACAGGAAACAAAAATGTTGATTATGCATACGACCAGCAAAACTGCATCTTAAATGCCACGGACATTATGATGCCGGAGATGATGTATTCTCTGCCCGCTACACAAATCTGGGCAGGAATAAAAAATGCCGGCGATAAGGCGGATAAATTGGACAAGGCATTAAAGGCAATGGAACAGACGATGACACTGTTTTATCAGCACAAGGGTCTGAGTCAGGAAGCCGGGACAATAAGAGGAAATAATGCGATGCCGGCACAGCATTTGAACATCCGTTATATGAGGATGTTTTCCGGTGCGTTTATGTATGCATCCGGGAACCATATCGGTATTGAGTGGGGATCTGCAACACTTGCCAGTGCACCGAATGACTGGTCGGGCTTTGGCTGGGGAATTGCCCATGAAATCGGCCACAACATCAATCAGGGCAGTTATGCGGTTGCAGAGGTGACCAATAATTATTTTGCCCAGCTTTTGACTGGAAAGACGCGTTACACTTATGACAACGTGTACAAGAAAGTCACTTCCGGAACCAAGGGGCGTGCCTCGAATGTCTTTACGCAGCTTGCCATGTATTGGCAGCTCCATCTGGCATTTGATGACAATACCAACGATAAGTATATATATGGCAGTTATGAAGAACAGTTTAACAATCTGTTTTTTGCAAGGGTAGATACATATGCCAGAAATCCTGGCAAGGCGCCTAAGTCGGGGTTGAGCTTGAACGGCGGCACAGACCAGAATTTCATGCGTCTTGCCTGCGCGGCGGCAAACAAGAATATCCTTCCTTTCTTTGAACGCTGGGGCATGGAGCCGGATGACACAACAACTGCATATGCGGGTAAATATGGCAATGCGGATGAAAAAGCGTTCTACTATGTAAATGAGGATGCCAGAAGTTATCGTGTGGCGCATCCCGGCGAGGAAGGAACAATTTTAAACCAGGATGTTGTAAGGGCCAGTGCATCGGCAAAATCCAACCAGGTAGAGATTGCAATTCAGACAGAAGCAGATGCGGATGTAATTCTGGGATACGAAATCAGCCGCAGCATGATTTCTAATGGTGAGAAAAAAACAGAGGTCATCGGATTCATGCCGATAGACACGGTGGAATCAACGGTCTATGTGGATACAATTGCCGCTATTGATAACCGTGTTATGGATTACGAGGTGCGGGCAGTGGATAAGTATCTGAATTACTCCAGGAAAGCGCCGGCGGGTTCAGCGAAGATTCAAACAGACGGCGTATTGGACAAGTCGCTTTGGACGGTAGAAACTTCTATGACGTCAGAGGATGATATTGTGGTTGACGGCGATGAGGAAGATCCGGACAATGGGTATTACGGGGAAGGCGCCGCCCCTGAGAAACGGATAAACAGCATTGAGCGTATTTTAGATAACAACAGGACAGATGAGGGGACATTCCATGGAAACAGTACGGGTGCATCCACCATTGTTGTCGACACGCACAAGAAGCAGGAGGTGACTTCCCTGAAATATCTGGGAGACGCCATGGAAGACGTCACTGTGGAGGTCAGCGCAGACGGCAGAACATGGACGGTGGTGAAGGAGCACTACAGTTTGCCCGGGGATACGGAGACAATGCTCTGGTTTGATTCTGTCAAAGAAGAAACGAGGGAAGACTGGATTGGAACGTATGACGCCAGATCTATCCGGCTGACACTGAACAAAACAGGAACTATTTCCATCCGGGAAATAGAAGTGTGCGGTCCCTCGGGAGATAATCTGGAATTTATGGCTGCCGGCGGGACGCAGCCCGCAATCGGAGTTTTGCGTGCGGATTACCAGTATGGCAGCGGGGATACGGACGTTATACCCAAAGGTTCCCTAATTTTTAGCGGTACCTACAAAGGCAATCCCGCTTACAACGTGGTCGTACTGTATGATGAGAAAGGCAATGTGGTTGGTGCAAAAGATGGCAGCGTGAAAGCCGGGCAGGTAATTTTTGCTGATGTGCCTAAGGAGGGCAATCTGGGCGAGACATCAGACGGAACCTGGGTATATTATGTAGAACCAGGACAGTGGGATATGGAATCACTTTTAGAACTTGGAGGCGTCCGCGGTGAGCTCTACCGTGTAGATGATGCCGAAACCCTGGAAGGGGAGCGCATTGTCAGCGATACCCAGCTGATTCAGATTCCAAGCAGCCTTCCCGAAATCACTTTAAATTAGAATGCGTATTTTTATGGAGGTAGAAATGAAAAATTGCATGAAATATTTCCTGTTGTTATGCCTTAGTATTTTTGTAATGCCGATGGCCGCCCAGGCAGCAGAAAATGATAGTTTTAAAATAGAGAAAGACAAGGTGTCGGTATCGCTGAATCTTCCCGAGGGAAAGACGGAAACCATCACTTCGCTCAGGATGCAGATTCTTGTCACGGCAAAAAGCGGCAGTATGGGCGAACCTGGTTTCGTATTTGACGATGCCATCAAGAGTACGGTGAAGGATGTTTCCATCAGCAATCTGGGAGCGGACGGTTACTCAGTGGACGTAATCCTCTCAGGGAAAAAAGATCAGGATATTTTTGCGGACAGCGAGTATGTGAAACTGGGAGATTTGTCGCTGCAGCCGACCAGTGAGAAATATGAAATAAAGATAGAAATTGCTGGTGATAAAGATGCTGAGGGGAAACCTGCCATCTCATGTGTAGATGCCGGCGGGGTATCAGCGATGACTGTTTCGCTTACAGACGCAGAACCGTTATTGCTGACAGAAGCTAATTATCCAGAGAAGGCCCCAAAACCGGATTACAGTGCATTTAAAAAGAAGATGAAGTTGTCCACTTCCGTGGAAACCGGAAAAAAACGCGTTACCTTTACATGGGAAAAGGTGAAAGGGGCAGAGGGGTATCTGTTGTATCAATATGATGCAAAGACAAAAAAGTACACACTGCTCAAAAAGATTTTGGGTGCGGATACGACTACATATTCCAAGAATTATGCGTATGGTACCAAACATTCTTTTAAAATCCGGGCATTTCGGACAGAAAGCGATGGAAGCATGAAGTATGGAAAGTACAGCCCGGTGGTGAAGGCAGAGGTTGTATTGGCGAAGGTGACGGGAATATCTCCTGAATATCAGAGCAAGTCAAAGGTATCGCTGTCCTGGAAGAAGGTCAGCGGGGCAAAAGGCTATCAGATTTACCGCAGCAGCACGAAAAACGGGAAATATAAGAAAATTAAGACGGTAAAGGGCGCAGGGACCCAGAACTGCTCAAATATTAAGCATGCGGATGGAGCTGTTTATTATTACAAAATCCGGGCATATACAACCGGGACCGGCGGGCAGCGCGTATACGGCAGCTACAGCGCTGTCAAACCAGCGTTTCCAAAGGCGCCAGGACTGCGCGTCAAAAAAGTATCCTCCAAAAAGGTTACCCTGACTTGGAAAAAGGTTGCACGTGCAGATGGATATTATGTATATCGCAGTTCCAAAAAATCTGGCAAATATGTCCGTATAAAAACGATTAACCAGGCAGGCGGGACGAGTTATACGAGTAAAGCACCGGCAGGGAAGTA
Source organism: uncultured Lachnospiraceae bacterium (assembly GCA_948688495.1). GTDB lineage: Bacteria > Bacillota > Clostridia > Lachnospirales > Lachnospiraceae > Petralouisia. The sequence continues at coordinate 8,720 of CAPQSW010000049.1, forward strand.
TTACTACAAGGTATGTGCCTTTGAAAAACAGAATGGCAAAAAGCAAAAGGGAGCGGACAGCTTGGCGGTAAAAGCGAAATAGAAAGATTGCTGTTGCTTTTTCTAAGTAATTATTATAAAATACAAAATAGCGTATATTTATACAACATAATTGAAATTAGAACAGTTACGTAAAGAATGAAAACAGGAGGATGAAAGGATGAGACATGGAAAGAAATTAACAGCATTATTGTTGGCAGGGGCTATGCTTACTGGTATCATGGGATGCGGTATCCCGGCAAATACTGTCCATTCCCCGGACGACATGGCGGGCAAGAAGATTGGCGTACAGCTTGGAACGACAGGCGATACCCTGGTGACGGATGCATATAAGGATGACAGCAGCACGACCGTGGAGCGTTATAAGAAGGGAGCGGATGCGGTGCAGTCCTTAAAGCAGGGCAAGATCGACTGTGTCGTTATCGACTCAGAACCTGCAAAGGCATTTGTAGAGCAGAATAATGACCTTACAGTTCTTGATACCGAGTATACCGACGAGGATTATGCGATTGCCATTGCTAAGGATAATACAGAGCTAAGAGACAAAATCAATACGGCGCTGGGTGAGCTGCAGTCAGATGGGACTCTGGATCAGATTATGACTAATTATACAGGCGGCGATGCAATCGGAACCTGCCCTTATGAATCCCCGGCAGACGTAGACCGTTCCAATGGCAAGCTTGTAATGGCAACCAATGCGGCATTTAAACCTTATGAATATTATGAGGACAATGAGATTGTCGGGATTGACCCGGATATTGCACAGGCAGTGGCTGATAAGCTGGGCATGGAACTTGAGATTCTTGACATGGATTTTGACGCCATCATCAATGCGGTACAGTCCGGCAAAGCAGACATTGGCGTGGCAGGGATGACCGTCAATGAAGAACGTTTGCAGAGCATTGACTTTACCGATACTTATGCGAAGGCGAAACAGGTAATCATTGTTCGTGCAAAATAGGAGGAACTGTAGTGCAAAATTTTGTTGAACAGTTTACATTAAATTTTATTAACGATAACAGATACCGGTACATATTGGATGGATTTGTCAACACCTTAATTATTACGTTCTTGGCGGCGCTTTTGGGAATTGCCCTTGGATTTCTGGTGGCAATTATCCGTTCTGGCCATGACAAGACCGGACATATGAAGATTCCAAACTTTATTTGCCAGGTATATCTGACGGTTGTGCGGGGAACGCCGACTATGATTCAGCTTCTGATTATTTACTATGTAATTTTTGCATCGGTGAATGTCTCGAAGATTTTAGCCGCGGTTGTGGCGTTTGGGCTTAATTCCGGCGCCTATGTGGCAGAGATTGTCCGTTCCGGTATCATGTCTGTGGATGAGGGTCAGTCCGAGGCAGGCAGAAGCCTTGGACTCAATTACCGCCAGACCATGCAGTTTATCATTATGCCGCAGGCTTTTAAGAATGTACTTCCCGCTTTGGGAAATGAATTTATCGTATTATTAAAAGAGACCTCTATCAGCGGTTATATTGGCTTGACGGATTTGACACACGGCGGAGATATTATCCGGGGAATTACATTTTCCCCATTTATGCCGCTGATTGCTGTAGCATTGATTTACCTGCTGTTGGTGACAGGGCTGTCCTGGTGCGTGAACAGGCTGGAAAGGAGGCTGAGGGTCAGTGAGCGGTAAGGTATTGCTGGAAACAAAAGATTTACGGAAAGATTTTGGCGGTAATCAGGTGCTTCGTGGCATCAGCACCCGGGTCTGCCAGGGAGAGGTCGTTGCAATTATCGGACCTTCCGGCTGTGGGAAGTCAACCTTCCTGCGCTCCCTGAATCTCCTGGAGGTGCCAACCGGGGGGAGCGTGGTTTTTGAGGGAAATGAGATTACCGCGCCTGGTACGGATGTCAATAAAATCCGCCAGAAGATTGGCATGGTATTTCAGCAGTTTAATCTGTTTGCCAATCTCAGCATTCAGGAGAATATTACGCTGGCTCCGGTGAAGCTTGGGCTCATGAGCAAAGAGGAGGCAGATAAACGTGCCGTGGAGTTATTGGAGCGCGTGGGGCTTCCCGATAAGGCTGGGGCTTACCCCTCCATGCTGTCCGGTGGACAGAAGCAGAGGATTGCCATTGCCCGCGCCCTTGCCATGAATCCGGACGTGATGCTCTTTGACGAGCCGACTTCGGCATTGGACCCTGAGATGGTGGGGGAAGTGCTGGAGCTTATGAAGGAGCTGGCAAAAGACGGTATGACAATGATTGTCGTGACGCATGAGATGGGATTTGCCAGGGAGGTGGCAAGCCGCGTGATGTTTATCAACGAGGGTGTAATCTGTGAGGAGAATGAGCCAAGGGAGTTTTTTGAACATCCCAGGAATCAGAGGCTTCAAGATTTTCTGTCGAAAGTATTATAAAGATTTTAAAGCGTCGGATAAGAAATTTCCGGCGTTTTTCTTTGCATATTTTGTCAATAAAGGGTAAAATAGAAAAAGATGTAGCGTTATACGGAAAGAAATATACAGATGGGAGGATACCATGTCATTTGTACATCTTCACGTCCACACGGAATACAGCCTTCTGGACGGATCTAATAAGATAAAGGAATACGTTGCCAGGGTAAAGGAACTGGGTATGAATGCAGCGGCAATTACAGATCACGGGGTCATGTACGGCGTTATTGATTTCTACCGCGAGGCAAGAGCGGCAGGGATTCGGCCGATTTTGGGCTGTGAGGTTTACGTTGCACCTGGTTCCAGGTTTGACCGTGAGAAAGTGGAGGGCGAAGACCGGTATTTCCATTTGATTTTGCTGGCAGAGAACAATACAGGTTATCAGAATCTGATGAAGATTGTTTCCCGTGGTTTCACCGAAGGATATTATTACCGTCCCAGGGTGGACAGGGAGGTACTGGAGACTTACCATGAAGGTCTGATTGTGCTCAGTGCCTGCCTTGCCGGGGAAGTGCAAAAGCTGCTGCAGAGAGGACTTTATGAAGAAGCAAGGGAGGCGGCGTTGTGGCATGATCAGACGTTTGGGCATGGGAATTATTTTCTGGAGCTGCAGGACCACGGGCTGCCGGAACAGCAGTATGTAAACCAGCAGCTCTTGCGTCTTAGCCAGGACACCGGGATTGCGCTTGTAGCGACGAATGATGTCCATTACACCTATGAGGCGGACGTGGATTCCCACGATATTCTTTTATGTATCCAGACGGGCAAGAAACTGGCGAATGAGAACCGGATGCGCTATGAGGGAGGACAGTTTTATGTTAAGTCAGAGGAAGAAATGCGCACTTTGTTTCCCTATGCGCAGGAGGCTTTGGATAATACCCAAAAGATTGCAGACCGTTGTAACGTTGAGATCGAATTTGGCGTGACGAAGCTCCCCAAATTTGATGTTCCAGAAGGGTATACCTCATGGGAATACTTAAACGAGCTCTGCCATGAAGGTTTGCAGCGGCGGTATCCGGCAGAGGGCGGTATGGTCGAGATTCCAGGAAAGGCTCTGCCGTTAAGGTTTGAGGAATTAAAGAGCCAGCTGCAGTATGAGCTTGATATTATAAAGCAGATGGGGTATGTAGATTATTTTCTGATTGTATGGGACTTCATCCGTTTTGCCAGGGAGAGCGGGATTGCCGTTGGGCCGGGACGTGGGAGCGCGGCGGGAAGCCTGGTATCGTATACGCTGGAGATTACGAATATTGATCCGATACGTTACAGCCTTATTTTTGAACGTTTCTTGAACCCGGAACGTGTAACGATGCCGGATATTGATATTGATTTCTGTGTGGAGCGGCGTCAGGAAGTGATTGATTATGTCAGTAAGAAATACGGCAAAGACCGTGTCGTGCAGATTGTTACCTTTGGTACGATGGCGGCCCGCGGCGTTATCCGGGATGTGGGAAGGGTCATGGATCTTCCCTATGCCTTTGTGGACGGCGTTGCCAAGCAGATTCCACAGGAACTTGGAATTACGATTGATAAGGCGCTGCAGATGAATCCGGAGCTAAGGAATCTCTATGAAAATGATGAAAGCATACATAGACTGATTGACATGTCCAAACGTCTGGAGGGATTGCCCAGGCACACCTCCATGCACGCAGCGGGTGTGGTTATCAGCTCTAAGGCAGTGGACGAATTTGTGCCGCTTTCCAGAGGAAGCGACGGCGCTATTACGACGCAGTTTACCATGACAACCCTGGAGGAATTGGGACTCTTGAAGATGGATTTCCTGGGCCTTAGGAACCTGACTGTCATCCAGCATGCAGTAGGCTTGATTCATGCCAGTCAGAAGGCGGAGAATCCAGGGATTGAAAAATCGCAGCTTTTTGATATTGACAGGATAGATTTTGATGATAAGAATGTTTTAGAATCCCTGGGAACAGGGCGGACGGACGGCGTTTTTCAGTTGGAAAGTGCGGGTATGAAGAATTTTATGAAGGAGTTAAAGCCAAAGAGCCTGGAGGATATTATCGCTGGGATTTCCCTTTACCGTCCGGGTCCCATGGATTTTATTCCCGCCTATATCAGAGGTAAGAACAATCCGCAGACCATCACCTATGACTGTCCGCAGTTGGAGCCGATTTTAGAGCCAACCTATGGCTGTATCGTCTATCAGGAGCAGGTGATGCAGATTGTCCGTGACCTTGCGGGATATACGTTAGGCAGAAGTGATCTTGTGCGCCGTGCTATGTCCAAGAAGAAGGCGTCTGTGATGGAGAAGGAACGAAAGAATTTCGTCTACGGGAATGAGGAAGAAGGCGTTCCAGGCTGCGCAAGCAATGGAATCAGTGCGCAGGTTGCGAATAAAATATTTGATGAGATGACGGATTTTGCTAAATATGCATTTAATAAATCCCATGCTGCCGCCTATGCGGTGGTGGCATATCAGACAGCGTATTTGAAATATCATTATCCGATGGAATATATGGCGGCACTGATGAGTTCCGTGATGGATCATGTCTCAAAGCTTTCCGAGTATATTTTTACCTGCCGGCAAATGGGGCTTACACTGCTTCCGCCAAGTATCAACGAAGGAGAGAGTGAATTTTCCGTATCTGGGAATGCTATCCGTTATGGATTATCCGCCATTAAGAGCGTAAGCCACACCTTTATTGAGAAGCTTTGCGAGGAGCGCTTGGAGCGTGGGAAATTTAAGAGCCTTTCCGATTTTTTAACCCGTATGGCGGACTGTGAAATCAACCGGAGGATGGTGGAAAATCTTATCAAGTCAGGGGCGCTTGACGGTCTTGGCGCTACCAGAAAGCAGTGTATGATGGTATATGCGGGCATCATGGATGATATTGCCAGGGATAAAAAAAGTACCATGGCGGGGCAGATGACATTGTTCGACCTTGCCGGGGAAGAAGCAAAGGCGGATTTCGAGGTGAAAATGCCGGATGTGGGGGAATATCCCAAGGAAATGTATCTTAGCTTCGAGAAAGAGGTCCTTGGCGTATATATCAGCGGCCATCCTTTAGAGGAATATGAGGAGAAATGGCGCAAAAATATCACAAGGGTCACGACGGATTTCGTATTGGAGGAAGAAAGCGGGCAGACAAGGGTTAGAGATGGGGAGCTTGCAATTGTGGGCGGTATGATTGTGGATAAGACCATAAAGTATACCAAACATAACCAGACGATGGCATTCATCACGCTTGAGGACTTGGTTGGAACATTGGAAATTATTATTTTTCCCAAAAGCTATGAGGCAAACAGCCGCCTTTTGAATGTAGATGAAAAGGTATTTATCCGCGGGCGTGTGTCCACGGAGGAAGAAAAAAATGGAAAATTAATCTGCGAGCGCATGTATTCCTTTGATGATACCAAAAAAGAACTCTGGCTGCAGTTTGCAGCAAGAGAGGATTATGAAAAGCGGGAGAAAGAGCTGTTTGAAATTATAAAAGACAGCGATGGAAAAGATCGTATTGTCATCTATATTTCCAGTGAAAAACAGATGAAACGGCTTCCGCCCAGCCAGAGTATTTCTGTACAGCCAAGGCTCATCGACAGATTGACGAAGTTTTTGGGGGAAAATAATGTAAAAGTTGTTGAAAAGCATATTGAAAATCTTGCCAAAAGAGATTAAAATAGAATAAATTGGACGTAATGGAAATTAATATAGAGACAGGAGGAATTTGTTATGGCAAAAGAGATTGAGACGATTGCGGTATTGACCAGCGGCGGCGATGCGCCGGGAATGAATGCGGCAATCCGTGCAGTTGTGCGCCAGGCACTTTCACGTGGCAAAAAGGTAAAAGGAATTAAAAGAGGATATGCAGGTCTCCTCCAGGAGGAGATTGTAGATTTGGAAGCAAGAAGCGTATCAGATATTATCCAGCGTGGTGGTACGATTCTGGCGACAGCAAGATGCCGCGAATTTACCACACCGGAAGGACAGCAGAAGGGTGCAGATATATGCCGGAAGCATGGGATTGACGGTGTCGTGGTTATCGGCGGGGACGGCTCCTTTAAGGGTGCGCAGAAATTGGCGGCTCTTGGAATCAACACGATTGGCGTTCCGGGGACCATTGACCTAGATATTGCCTGTACTGAGTACACGATTGGATTTGACACGGCGGTAAATACGGCTATGGATGCGATTGACAAGGTACGCGATACATCTACTTCCCATGAGAGATGTTCGATCATTGAGGTTATGGGAAGGGGCGCAGGCTTCATCGCATTGTGGTGTGGGATTGCGAATGGTGCGGAGGATATTCTGCTGCCGGAGAAATACGACTATGACGAGCAGAAATTAGTGAATAATATTATCAATAACCGCAAGCGCGGCAAGAAGCATCACATTATCATCAATGCGGAAGGCATTGGTCACTCTACCAGTATGGCAAAGCGAATTGAGGCGGCTACTGGAGTGGAGACGCGTGCTACGATTCTGGGACACATGCAGCGTGGGGGCAGTCCGACCTGTAAGGACCGCGTTTATGCGTCGACGATGGGAGCAAAGGCTGCAGATTTATTATGTGATGGCAAGTCTAACCGTGTCGTTGGTTATCGGCATGGGGAATTTGTTGATTTTGATATCGACGAAGCTCTTGCTATGCAGAAAGCGATTTCTGAGTACCAGTTCGAGATCTGCGAAAGTCTCAGTCGGTAAGGAGACAATGATGTATGATTACAAGTTCTTCCAACCCTAAGATGAAACATATTATACAGTTGAATAAAAAGCCCAAAACCCGCTATGAACAGCGGGTTTTTGTGGTGGAAGGAATAAAAATGTGCATGGAAGCTCCCAGAGAGCAGATTCAGGCGATGTATATATCTGAGAGTTTTCTTGCTGATAGGAATAATCAGGAGCTAATTAAGGATTATTCTTATGAGACGGTATCAGATCACGTATTTTCCCAGATCAGCGATACAAAGACGCCGCAGGGAGTTCTCTGCCTGGTGAAGATGCCGGAGTATCGCATGGAGGAATTGTTAGGATCGATCCCGCATCTTCTGATTCTTGAGAATATACAAGACCCTGGGAATCTTGGGACCATGATGCGTACCGGGGAAGGGGCTGGCATTACCGGCATGATTATGGATAAGACTACGGTAGATTTGTTTAATCCGAAAACCATCCGTTCCACAATGGGTTCCCTATTTCGCGTACCTTTTTATGTTACAGACAATGTTGAGGAAACGATTGGCGCGTTGAAGGAAAGGGGTATTGCGTTGTATGCCGCCTGCTTGGATGGGACAATGGCTTATGACGCTGCTGATTACACCGGTCCCTGTGGATTTCTGGTTGGAAACGAGGCAAAGGGGCTTCGGATGGAAACGGCAGCATTTGCGGATGCCCATGTCCGGATTCCGATGGAAGGTACGGTGGAATCTTTAAATGCTGCGGTGGCGTCCGCCCTATTGATGTATGAGGTAAATCGACAGAGGAGGAAGGCAAATGCGAATTTGGTTTAAGATATTTAAGGACAATCATCTCTTGCGTGATACTGTCATCACGGATGACAGTGATGACACGCGTACCCACAAGATTTTTCATGCGCTGGAGCAGGTCTGTTATGAATTTGATTTGAGTAAACCGATTTGGCTGGATGCCACGGTGGCAGAGTTTAAACGTCATGATAAGGCGCGCTT
>CAPQSW010000049.1:16842-18002 GCA_948688495.1 uncultured Lachnospiraceae bacterium
CTTTTATCAGGATAATTTTGTTGAGCAGGTAGATTTTGATTTTCTGGAAATCCATGTCATTGAAGAATGAAATTTCTGCTTTCCGATGAAATGGCGGGTGGTGTAAAGCTGCGCTTGCTGACTTATAGGGAAAACCAGCGCACTGCCTAAGCAAGACGCTGGTTTTGAGAGGTGAACATTAATCAGCTTATTCTCCGGTGCAGTTCATATCCGTGAAACTGCAGGTTGTATCATCGTCAGAGCTGGCACTGTTCATATCAGTGATACTGCTTTTTGTCTCTTTGGTGTCCAAACAGTTCATGTCGTTCAGACCACAGGTTGTGTCGTCATCTGCAGACATTCCGTTTAGATTTGTAATACCCAGGTTCTTCTCCTTCTCCATAGAATACCTCCTAAATTATTATATAATTACACCGTAAAGTTGCGTGACTGTATTATAACTTTATTTTTTCTGTAATGCAAGTGGAAAAAAGTTGCCTTTTTGGATTTTAAAATCTATAATGGTAGGTATTACAAGCAGTTTTCGGTTTAAAATAACCAGAAAGGAGAATGTACGATGGAGAATATGATTAATAAACAGGTAGAACCATTCTTGGTATCCGCCTTTGCGCGCGGGGAGTTTGTTGAGGTAAGCCAGGAGGATTTGAAGGGGCATTGGTCTGTGCTGTTTTTCTATCCGGCAGATTTTACCTTTGTGTGCCCCACAGAACTGGGGGATCTTGCCGAACATTATGAGGAATTTAAGGCGGAAGGGTGTGAGATCTATTCTGTTTCTGAAGACACCCATTTTGTGCACAAGGCATGGGCGGACGCCTCCGATACGATTAAGAAGATTCAGTATGTGATGCTTGCAGACCCGGCGGGTGTGCTGGCACGGCAGTTCGGGGTATTGGTAGAAAAAGAGGGGCAGGCGCTCCGGGGAACCTTTATCCTCAATCCAGAGGGAAAGGTGAAGGCATATGAGATTCACGATATGGGGATTGGAAGGAATGCAAAGGAATTGCTCCGTAAGGTGCAGGCAGCCAAGTTTGTGGAGGAGCACGGAGACCAGGTATGTCCGGCGAAGTGGCAGCCCGGCGAGGAGACATTGAGTCCCAGCCTCGATTTGGTTGGGATGTTATAGGAGGAAGGCAAATGCGAAGCATTTTAGGAATGCCTTC
>CAPQSW010000050.1:0-16128 GCA_948688495.1 uncultured Lachnospiraceae bacterium
ATCCAATATACTCTGTGGCTATTGGGATTTTTGCGGGAAAAAATAACCGGCGTCTGTGGAGTCTTCCGGTTATTTCAGCAGCTTTATTTCTAATTGGCACATGGATATTCTTTGATATGGGGGAAACAGCATTTATCTTTTATGGAATGGTCTATCTTGTTTTGGGGATAGCTTCTATGATGATTTGTAGGGTCTTTGTTTAGAAGAATATTTGTCTTTTTTATAATCTCTTTGTCTAGGCTTAGGGGCGCTTCAGTTATTTTTCAAAATACGCCAGAGTGTGCTGCGGCTGATGCCAAGCCTTCTGGCAGTCCTTTCCTTATTCATATTTTCCTCTGCCATGACTGTCTGAATAATATCATAGGTAATCTTATTGAGGGGCTGAGACAGATCGAGGGGTAGGGAATATCGAGGAATTTTCAGAGAACTTTCCGTCGATTCCTCCTGTTTTAGAACCATCCTTACATTATATTCACTGATATAAGAAGTACTGGTAAGGACGGCAAGCTCTTTTAAAACACGTCGGAACTGATCCAGATTATCAGGCCAATGATAATTCTTAATGAGATGGAATGCGTCGGCGTCAAATCCAATAATCTGTTTTCCGAGTAAAGCATTCATCTGGTTTATATATAAGGTAGCAATACTTGACAAATCCTCCAGCCGTTCGCGTAAAGGCTCTGTAGGCAGAAGAAGGCAGGATAATTTATTCAGCATATAATTTTTGATATCGACGGCATTAGGGTCTGGTGTGATAAGAGAGAAAATTAATCGGTTTCTTTTTATCATACCAGTATCTTCAATATAGGTATATAGTTTTGAAAGCTCTGTATTGCTCAATTTTCCAATGTTTTTTATGTGGATGGTAGTATTAATATCATGAAAGGGGGAATTCTCATTACTTAGAAGGGAATTCCATTTTCTTTCAGTCAAAAGGCTGCAGTCAATCACATAAAAAGGTCTTCGATGGTAGGGACCGTTTCTATACAGTAAAGTTGCAGCTTTCGCCTTTCCGGTTCCTGATTCACCCATGATTAGAACAGGGGAGGCAGAAGGCGCATAACGTTCAATAAGAGTGTGGATATTTCCTACAAAGTTAGCGCTGTTGTTTTCAATAATCTGTTCGGAGGAGATTTCTTTGTTTTCACAGTCATTGTAAATGGAAATGGTTTTATCATATTCCTGAAATAGTGACGGTATTTTCAGAATCTTCACAAGGATATAGATTTCGTCATCATAGGACAGAGGATGCATTGTGATACGATAGATAAAACCATTGAGCGGACATTCAAATATCTGTTCAGAGTTTCCGGCAAAAGAGGGAAGGAAGCTTTGAGCCATGTCCATAATCTGCTTGTCCGTTGGATTGTCAGTGAGGGTTGAAAACCATAATTGTCTGTTTTCTGTAAAGATGAGAACAGATTCCTGCCCGCTGATCAGGGCAGTCTTAAAAAGTTCCTTTTGCTTGCAGGTCTGCCTGTTGGAATGAACAAGCGCTATGGCTTCGTTAATCGCAGCATTGATGCTTTCAGTGCCGGATGGGATGAATATGGAATTCAATCCAATGGACTGGGCTGTCAGCGAGCCGATTAAGTCGCATATAATCAGAGAATACGAAGCCGATTTCAATTTTAGGAGAATAGGCAGAACCTCGTTCTGGGATTTAAAAGTAAAGATATCAATATCAAGCTTCAGTAAATCACAGAGGATACGGGCATTGTCCGTGATGCCGTGGAATCCCGCGATGGCACATTTTCCTGCGTAGTTTTCTGACATCTTAATAGAACGGAGAATATCATAGACGGATAAAGGTGCATCTATGACAAGCATATCCAACTCCTTTCTAATTAATTCTGCGGTACCGCCTCTTGAAATGATTACATCATAATTGTTATAGACTGTGAGGGACCGAGCGATGTTAAGACCTTCCTGGAGGTTGCCGGTTCGGATTGTCACATCAATATCCTCCCTGCCCTCAGTAAGTACAGACAGTGTCTCGGCCATTCCCTTATAGGGTGCGATTGCCAGTATTTTTACTCTTTTCAAACGTAAAACCTCCTTAAAAATGATTTCTTATCTCTATTATACATTTTACATCTTAAAAGTCAAATGATATGTTTCAAATTTAAACAAATAAATCAAAAACTGAATTGATAAATTGTTATTTATTACTTAAAATAAAACTACAAAGAAGCAGTACGCGCGAAAATGTTTCAAAAACAAACGAAAAGGAGTCGAAATTATGAAAAGAAGATTGGTTGCATTAGCGTTAGCAGGAATGATGAGCATGAGTGTGGCGGGATGTGGGAATACAGATGAAAAAGAAGGCAAATCATCGGCGCCAGAATCTGCAAAAGGAGAATATGTGCTTAAGCTTTGTACAGAGCAGACGGACGGAGATCCGATAGACGAGGGGTGTGACAAATGGGCAGAGCTGGTTAAGGAAGCAACAGACGGAGCAGTAACCATAGAGGTATATCCCAGCAGCCAACTAGGGGCAAAGGCCGATTTGATTGAGATGGCAATGATGGGACAAAACATCTGTACAATCGCGGACGGCTCTTATCTTATGGATTATGTTTCTGATTTTGGAGTGGTAATGGGTCCGTATTTGTTTGAGGATTGGGATGATATGTATAAGATTACTGCGAGCGACTGGTGGGAGAAGCAGTCAGAAGCATTGGTGCAGGAAGGGCTTCAGATTATTTCAACCAACTGGATTTATGGAGAACGCGAGTTAATGACAAAAAAAGAGATACAATCTCTTGACGACTTGAAGGGACTGAAAATCAGAGTACCGAATAATGATATCTCTATAGCAATGTTTAACATGTTGGGAGGAGCGGCGACGCCGTTAGCATTAAATGAGGTGTATACGTCCTTAAGCCAGGGAGTTGTAGATGGAGTAGAGAATCCGCTGACCACATTATATAATAATGATTTTCAGGAAGTGTGTAAGAACGTAACGATGACGAATCATCAGATGACATTTTCTAATTTTATTGTGGGTGCAGACTACTGGAACACGATTCCAGAGGAGTATCAAAAAGCGATAATTGAATGTGGAGAAGAAGCAGCCAAATACAATAATGAATTGTATGCAAAGCAAAGCGAGGAAATGGTTGCCGCACTGGAGGAGGCAGGGTGTAAGGTTGTCAATCTGGATGACTCCATTCAGGAGGAATTTAAAAATGCCTGTCTGCAATTATATAAAGATTACGAGGCAGACGGGACGTGGACAAAGGGGCTGTACCAGGAGATACAGGATATTATTGCAAAGTAGCATAGGCGGCAGGAGGATAGATGCCCATACCTATCCTCTTTCTCTCAGGAGGTAAGAATGAAAAAAATCAGAGCAATTTTAGAAAATCTGGATGCGATTATCTCAGGAGTATCGCTGACAATCCTTGTCTGCATAACACTTGCAGGGGTCGTGATGCGTAAAGTCATGGGACAGCCGTTTGCATGGCTGGAAGAAATGCAGTTATTCTTTTTCATCTGGACGATCTTCTTTGGCGGAAGCGTAGCGTTTCGTACAGGAGGTCAGGTGAGTATAGATTTGATTGCAAACAGGTTGAAGCCGAAGGCAAGAAGGGTCTTGGATATGTTTGATTATATTGCCACTGTGCTGATTCTGCTTTATCTGTGCAAAGGCGGATATGATCTGATGATGTCAGTTTCAGGGAAGGTTACGCCTTATTTTAAAATCAGCTATACGTTTATTGACATGGCGGCTCCAATAGGGATTGTATTAATGATTTTGCAGTATACGCTGATGATTGTGAAGGAATTTAAAGGGTCTTGGAAAATGTCTGATGATTCCGCAAAGAAGGGAGATGAGAGTCTATGAGTCCAATTGCTGCTGCGGCAATCGTTATGCTGCTTTTGCTGTTTTTGAATGTTCCGGTTTTTGCATCCGTGCTTGGAGGATGTATCGCATATTTTTTTGCCAATCCCGATGCGGGTATTACAGGGGTTCTTGCCATTCAGCGGGTTATAAGCGGTATGCAGTCTACGACGATGCTTGCCATTCCTTTCTTTGTGGCGGCGGGTGCGCTGATGAATTACTGTGGAATTACAGAGAGAATGTTGAATTTTTGTAAAGTTTTAACCGGTCGTATGTATGGCGGGCTAGGGCAGGTCAACATTGTGCTGAGTACCTTGATGGGAGGAATGTCTGGTTCTTCATTGGCTGATGCAGCAATGGAGGCCAAGCTGCTGGTTCCAGATATGGAGAAGGCGGGATACTCTAAGGGCTATGCATCTGCAATCACAGCGGCTTCTTCCATGATTACACCTCTGATTCCGCCGGGGATTGCGGCGATTATCTATGGTAGTATAACGGGTACTTCAATCGGTAAATTATTTGTTGCAGGAATTGTTCCGGCGATTATCTTATGTGTAACAATGATGACGATTGTATCCAAGTATTCAAGGAAAAAGGGTATTCCCAGGCTGCGCGAGGAAAAGATTGAAAGTAAGGAATTGTGGAAAGCTTTCAAACCGGCAGTACTGCCGCTTCTGCTGCCGGTCATTATCATCGGAAGTATTCGGCTAGGTATCTGTACGCCCACAGAGGCAGGAGCAGTCGCTATCTTTTATGCTCTGTTTCTTGGAATTGTGTACAGAGAAATCCGTCTGGAAAATATGTTCGTCTGCGTGAAGGAGACTGCTGTAACGACAGCGTCTATTATGCTGATTGTCGGCGCAGCTACTTGCTTTTCCTGGATATTGACCTGGGAAAATGTCCCTCAGAATATGACGAAGGTACTGATTAGTCTATGTCATAATAAATACATCTTTTTATTTGCAGTCAATATCTTCCTGTTGATTGTAGGTATGTTTATCGAAGCAACAGCAGCTCAGATTGTTCTGGCGCCAATGCTGGTGCCGGTTGCGATAGCATTTGGCATTGACCCTGTGCATTTTGGCATGGTATTTATTTTCAACATGGCCATTGGTTCACTGACGCCGCCAATGGGGAATCTGATGTTCGTAACCTGCGGAGTTACAAAATGCTCCACGGAAGAATTTATAAAAGAGTGCAGGGTGTTTTATGTCATGCTCTTTGGTATGTTACTGTTGATGAGTTATGTGCCATTACTTTCAACCTGGCTTCCGAATTTGATATACGGGGTGTAATCTATGAAGATAATCAGAACAGTATTAGGAGATATCAGCAATAAGGAGATGGGGGTTACCGACTGTCATGACCATATTATACGCAGCGGCGGACCTGAGGTAAGGGATGGGTCTTTTTTGATGGATGACGTGAATGCCGCTAAAAAGGAGTTCGGGAATTTCCTCAGTGCAGGGGGCAGGACGATGGTGTGTATGGACCCCATCGGATGTGGAAGAAACGTAGGGAAGATGCTTGAGGTAGCAAAAGCCTACAGGGATTCAGGAAATATTGTGATGACAACAGGATTCCAGAAGGGCTCCAACTATTGTCCCAATACATCATTTCTTGCAACGGTTGACGTAAAGAAGATTGCCGAGATGATGATCCTTGAGATTGTGGAGGGGATGGATATCCACAGCTATAACGGTCCGGTGGTGGAGAGAACAACTGCAAAGGCAGGAGTCATAAAGGCAGGAGCCAGTTATCGGCTCATTACCAGACTGGAGCAGAAAGCATTGGAGGTTGCGGCAATCACACAGAAAGAAACGGGATGTCCCATTTCTATTCATACAGATTTTGGAACCATGGGAATTGAAATTATTGAGCTTCTGAAGGGATATGGTGCGAATCCTGAGAAGGTGATTCTGTGTCATATGCAGAGGAACCTGGATCAGTATTATTATGAAGAAATATTGTCAGCAGGCGCCGTCATATGTTTTGATGAACCCAATAAGCCGCAGTACCGACCGGACATTGTAATTGCAGAGAATATCCAAAGACTAATTGAAAGAGGTTTTGGCGGACAGCTTGTGCTTGGGATGGACGGCGGCAAAAGAGAAGCTTTAGGGGCCTATATGGAGCCAGAGGGTCTGGCTAATGGCCTTGAATATCTATTGACACGTTTTGTTCCTGTTTTGGAGAAGTCAGGAATATCCAAAGGGGATATCCGCCGGATGCTGGTGGACAATCCGGCGGAAGTATTTTCAATCAACGTTTAGAGGAGATGGAATTCATTGAGTTATCAGATAAAAATACCCTCCACCATATATGGGGAGGAAGGATGTATTGAGAAAATAAAAGAGATTATTGAAAAGGAACAGGCCAGGAACCTGCTGGTATTTACGGATCAGGGAATTCGGGCGGCAGGGCTTTTAGAGATACTGCTTAAGGAGTTAAAAAAACTCCCAGTGAATTTTAAGGTGTTTGATGAACTGGCTTTGGAGCCCTGTGATCAGGATGTGGAACGGCTGATGGCAAAAGTTAATGAGGAACAGGGAGAGCTGATCGTGGCAGTCGGCGGCGGGAGCGTAATGGATGCAGCGAAGCTTTGCTCTATATTGAAGGGTGCTGCTTATGGAATTAAGGAATTGCTTACAGATTCCTCACAGGCAAAGAAGATGCTAAAGACGGTTATGATACCGACTACCTGCGGGACCGGCTCAGAGGCGACTTGCAATGCCATCGTTGCGATTCCAAAGGAGCAGAGCAAACAGGGGATTGTAAATGATGTGATGATTCCTGATTATGTGATTTTAGACAGCCAGATGATTCGCAGACTTCCGAAATCAATTCTTGCAGCCACAGGGGTGGACGCCCTTGCCCATGCGGTGGAGTGTTATACTTCCAGGAAGGCGACTCCTTTTTCAGATACCTATGCAATGGCATCGGCCAAGTTGATTTTCCAGAATATTCGCGAGGCATACCATAATCCTGATAATATGGAAGCGAAAAGTAATATGCTGCTTGGCGCTTTTTATGGAGGGGCTGCAATCACAGCCAGCGGAACAACAGCGGTCCATGCTCTGTCATATCCCTTAGGGGGAAAATACCATATCCCTCATGGCGTATCAAATGCGGTTCTTTTTGCTCATGTGATGGAGTTCAATAAGGATGCCTGCAAGAGACAGCTTGCACAAATCTGCGATAACATTCATCCTGTCATGGCTATGGAGGATGAGGAGAAAAAAGCGCAGTATGTGATTGATGAGATTGCTGATATTGTGAGGGAGACAGAGATACCGTTGAATCTGGACAGGTTTGGTGTGACTTTGGATGATTTGGATTTTCTGGTAGAAGCGGGCAGCAGACAGACCAGGCTCCTTGTAAATAATCAAAAGGAGCTTAGCCTTAAGGATATCAGGGACATTTATCAAAAGGTTTTGAAGTAATGGAAGGGGCATTTATGAAGGATAGAGCAATTCTTGGAATTACAATGGGAGATCCGGCCAGCATAGGTCCGGAGATTACGGTGAAGGCCCTGAGTCATAAAGAGATATATGAGAGGTGCCGTCCCTTGATTATCGGTGACGTGTGGGTGATGGAGAAAGCGGTAAAAACAGTCGGATTGGACAAAAAAATTGCCATTCATCCGGTAAAGAGCGTACAGGAGGGAATATATAGTTGGGGTACAATCGATGTCTATGACATGAAAGCAATAGAAGAAGACAGGCTAAAGGTGGGGAAGATATCAGAAGCTTCCGGAGAGGCGGCGTTTCGGTATGTGAAAAAAGTGATTGAATTGGCCATGGCAGGAGAAATTGACGGAACTGTAACGAATGCTTTGAGCAAAGAGGCTGTCAATCTGGCAGGTCATCATTATTCTGGACATACGGAGATTTATGCAGAATTTACTGGAACCGAAAAGTATACGATGATGCTGGCTTATCATAACCTGCGGGTAGTGCATGTATCAACACACGTATCTTTGCGGGAGGCGTGCGACAGAGTGAAAAAGGAACGGCTGCTGGATGTGATACATATTGCAGAGGACGCCTGCAAAGCCCTTGGGATTAAGAAGCCAAGGCTTGCTGTTGCTGGGTTGAATCCTCATTGCGGAGAAAACGGGCTTTTTGGAAAGGAGGAACAAGAAGAAATCATTCCGGCTGTGGAGAAAGCAAAGGCAGAGGGGATGCTCGTGGACGGTCCTGTTGCCGCGGATACAGTATTTTCCAAGGCAAAAGGAGGAATGTATGATATTGTTGTTGCAATGTATCATGATCAGGGGCATATTCCTTTAAAGGTTGTGGGTTTTGAATATGACGATGACAGAGAAGAATGGAAAGCCGTAGAAGGGGTTAATATTACATTGGGACTCCCAATTATCCGGACCTCGGTAGATCATGGTACGGCATTTGACCATGCAGGGCTTGGAGATGCCAACGAGTTAAGCCTTCTGAATGCAATCGACTATGCTGTTACGCTGGCTGATAACAGGAAAGGGTAAGGAGGCGCTATGGTAAAGCTGTTGATGATAGCAGATGATTTTACCGGCGCGCTGGATGCCGGTATACAGTTTGCCAAACGTGGGATTGACACCCAGATATTTACCGGAAGGGAATTGCGTAAAAAGGATATTTCTGATACTGCCCAGGTGTTGGTAGTGGATTCGGAGACGCGTCCCCTGGCGGGGGACGAGGCATACCAAATTGTTAAAAGGATTACAAAGAATGCGGTAAAGCTTGAAATACCATTTATTTTAAAAAAAACCGATTCGGCTCTTCGAGGAAATGTGGGAGCAGAATTGGACGCGGTAATGGATGGGGCGAATGAGAAGCAGATATATTTTATTCCGGCATTTCCAGATATAAACAGGATTACAAGGAAGGGAATCCATTATATTGACGGCGAGCTGTTGGAAAATAGCGCTTTTGGGAAGGACCCTTTTGAACCCGTAAAATATTCTTATATACCTGACCTGTTGGCGGTGCAGAGTCGAAGTCAGGTTATAAATATAGGAAAAGAGGACGAATTTTCTAAGGAGGTAACCGACAAGCAAACGATTTATGTGTTTGACGCTGAGAAGAAGGTGGAGATTGTAAATCGAGTGAAAGAGATTGCAGAGAATAATCGACTGCGGCTCCTTGCCGGCTGCGCAGGGTTGGCGGAATGTCTTTCATCTGTGCTTGATTTGCAGGTAAGTAAGGGAAAGGGAATTGAGAGACAAAAAGGGCTGTATGTGGCCTGTGGAAGTCTGAATCCCATTACAAAGGCACAGGTGGAGGAGGCTGCCTCAAAGGGATGTATGAGGATTAATCTGTCGTCTAGGCAAAAGCTGGACGAGACGTACTATTCCTCCTTGCAGGGCAGAGAATTTCTAAAAGGTCTGTCCATGGAGTGTAAGAAGCAACCTGTTGTCATCGTAGATACTTTTGACGACAGAGAGACAGAAGCGGTTGAACTATATGCAGAGGAGCAGGGAATACAAAAGAGGGAGCTGCGTTATCGTATCAGTAGCTGCCATGGCAAAATTGTCAGATATCTTCTGGAGCATGGTATGCAGTATACGGTAATGATGACGGGTGGAGATACGCTGATGGGATTTATGAAAGAAATCCAGTGTACTCAGTTGTACCCTGTCTGTGAGATAGAGAAGGGAGTGGTACTGTCCTTACTTGAGTGGGAGGGAAGAAGAATACAGATTATTTCCAAGTCAGGAGGCTTTGGCTGCCGGAATGTAATCATGAAGATTGCGGATAAAGTAATAGAAAGGGATTCGAGATGAAATTTGTAATGACACAGGCTGTATGTCCAGAAGGAATGAGGCTGTTAGAAGGAAAAGCAGACGTTTATGTTGCGGATCGTGGAGAGCCTGACCAATATATGGACGAAATGAAGGAGGCAGACGCTTTCATTGTAAGGATCGGGAAATGTGATAAAAATGTGATAGAGAATTCTCCCACTCTTAGGGTGATTGGAAGAACGGGAGTGGGGTATGACAGTGTTGACGTGGAGGCGGCAACGAGAGCAGGGATTCCGGTCGTGATCACTCCGGGCGCCAACAATCGTTCAGTAGCAGAGCATGCAGTTGGGATGATGTTCGCTCTTGCGAAGAATTTTGTAGAGGCGCACAATGAGCTGAAGAATGGAAACTGGAAAATAAGGGATGCAAATAAAGCATTTGAACTTCAGGGGAAGAAGGTGGGCTTTATCGGCCTTGGGGCAATCGGAATGGAGACGCAGGCCCTCTGCAAAGCAATCGGAATGGAGACTGCAGGGTATGACCCATATATTTCAAGAGAGTATGTTGAGGAAATGGGCTGCGAATATTATGAAGACTATAGAGAACTGCTTAAAGTATGTGATTTCATCTCGATTCATGTACCTTTAGCCGAAGCTACAAAAGGAATGATTGGGGTAAAAGAGCTTTCTTTGATGAAAAAAACAGCTTTGCTCATAAATTGCTCAAGAGGAGGCATCGTTGATGAAAAGGCATTGGCAGAAGCCTTAAATACAGGAAGGATTGCAGGGGCAGGAACGGATGTATTTGCAGAAGAACCTCCGACGACAGATCATCCGCTGCTTCACGCAAAAAATCTGGTATATAGTCCCCACAGCGCAGCACAGACGAAAGAGGCGGTAATCCGTATGGCGGATATGTGTATCAGGGGATGTCTGGCAGTTCTAAATGGAGAAAAGTGGCAGTATGTTGCCAATCCAAAAGTCTATGAGCATCCTAAGTGGGCAGAAAGATGACATGGGAAAGGGGAGGAGAAAGATGGCAAAGATAAAAGGAATTATTGCAGCAATGCAGACTGCAATGTATGAAGACGGGAGTATTCACGAAGAAGAACTAAGAAAACAGATTAACAGGCAGATTGAAGCAGGGGTTGACGGGGTGTTTTGTTTAGGCACCAACGGGGAGTTTTATATATTAAATGAAGAAGAAAAGCTTCGAGTAATGGAGATATTTGTAGACGAAGTGAAGGGGAGAGTTCCGGTATATGCAGGCACCGGCTGTATCGGTACTAAGGATACGGTTGAACTTTCAAAGAAGGCCGAGAAGATAGGAGTTGACGTGCTGTCAGTGATAACCCCTTATTTTGCAGAGATGAATCAGGATGAATTATACATGCATTATAAAACGGTTGCGGAAAATGTAGAGCTTCCAATCGTGATGTATAATATACCGGCAAGAACAGGCGTGGCGATTGCGCCGGCGACGGTAGGAAAGCTTGCAAAGATTAAGAATATTGCAGGAGTGAAGGATTCCAGCGGAAATTTTAACAATATCCTCCAGTATATTGACGCAACCCAGGGAGAGGATTTTTCTGTTCTGTCTGGTAATGATGCGTTGATTCTGTGGACACTTTTGGCAGGCGGTGCAGGAGGGATAACAGCGATTGCCAATATTCTCCCAAAGATTATGGTCAGCATTTATCAAAATTATGTCAAAGGGAATCTAAAGGGCGCAAAGGAGGCGCAAGCCTCAATCTCTCAGATTAGAGAGTGTTTTAAATATGGCAATCCCAATTCTATTGTAAAATGTGCAACAAATCTCATTGGCGAGCCTGTTGGCCCTTGCAGGGCGCCCTTTGGATTGTTGTCAAAGGAAGCGGTGGAAGCAATTCAAAATACAATAGATACGTACTACAGCGAATATAAGAGGATGTAAAAAGTATATTGCAAAAAAGGGAGTGTATTTGCTATAATCAATTTATCTTAAGATAAATGAAACGGGGATTTTTCATGAAGATACTGATTATAGACGCCCAGGGAGGGGGCATGGGCAGGCAGCTTGCCGCCTCTGTGAAAAAAGAGTTTCCGCATGTAGAGATTACTGCGGTTGGCACAAATGCTCTGGCGACCGCCAATATGCTGAAGGCAGGTCCGGATCATGCGGCCACCGGAGAGAATGCGGTAATTGTAGGCTGTAGAAATGCCGACCTTATTATCGGTCCGGTAGGGATTGCCATTGCGGATTCCATGTATGGAGAGATTACACCGGCTATGGCGGCGGCTGTAGGACAGAGCGACGTTAAAAAGCTGTTGATTCCTATTAACCATTGCAATCATATTATTGTCGGAGTGGAGAATACTTCTATGAGTAATATGTTGGAGGCCGTAGTGAAGGAATTGAAGAAAATCATTTGACATAAGTGTATTGGCAGGAGTATAGTATTAGAATATCCAGGAATATAAACTTAGTATGCAAAATGAAGCGGAGGGCAGAAGCCTCTAAAGAACACAGAAGTGTTAAAAAGCAGGATACTAAATTTGTATATTTAAAGGATACATCCTAGTGTATGTCAGAAGGCGTATGAATTCTCAGAAGAGGATTTATGCGCCTATTTTATTTTTTTTAATGTTCTGTGCAGTTTGCTGCAAAGGGGCGGCTGCATAGAAATCCTAAAGGAGAGAATACATATGGAAGTAAAAGAAGTATTAGAGAAGGTAAAAGCCGGCGAGATGTCGGTAGGCGAAGCGGAGGCATATTTTCGCAGACAGCCTTTAGAGGAATTAGGCTATGCGAAACTGGACACCCACAGAAAGCTAAGGTCCGGTTTTGCAGAGGTTGTTTTTTGCAGCGGAAAAGCGGATGAGCACCTGCTTAGAATTTATGAGAG
Source organism: uncultured Lachnospiraceae bacterium (assembly GCA_948688495.1). Lineage (GTDB taxonomy): Bacteria > Bacillota > Clostridia > Lachnospirales > Lachnospiraceae > Petralouisia. The sequence continues at coordinate 12,466 of CAPQSW010000050.1, forward strand.
AATCTACATGGCAGAGGGAGAAGTTCTGGGAACCCGCGCATCCAAAGGGCAGGCGGCGCTGATACAAGGGACATTTTGTGAGGCAGAGTATGACCCGCTGTCAAAGATTCTAAAGATTGAAAAGAAGGATAAGGCGAGAGTGGGAAAGATTGCCGTATGTACGGCTGGAACGGCGGATATTCCAGTAGCGGAAGAAGCAGCGCAGACAGCAGAATTCTTCGGAAACCATGTAGAACGTATCTATGATGTGGGAGTCAGCGGCATCCATCGGCTGCTTGCCAAGGTGGAGACCATACAGAGTGCTCTGTGCGTTGTGGCAGTTGCGGGAATGGAAGGCGCCCTTGCCAGCGTCATCGGCGGACTGGTGGATAAGCCGGTGATCGCAGTCCCGACTTCTATAGGATATGGGGCGAGTATGAAGGGGCTGTCAGCCCTTCTTACCATGATTAACTCCTGTGCAAATGGGATTGCGGTTGTCAACATTGACAACGGGTATGGGGCAGGATACATGGCGTCCCAGATTAATCGTCTTGGGGTACATGAAGCCTTGTGACGTTTTTCAGAAAATATACTGGATAGGAAATCTATGTGAATAGGAGGAAAATGATTATGCATATGGCAGATGCACTGGTTTCACCAGCAGTAGCAGGAACCATGTATGCTGTGTCCGCAGGAACAGCGGTATACGCAGTTAAAAAAATAAAACCAGAGGATTTGGATAAGAAGGTGCCCATGATGGGCGTTATGGGGGCGTTTGTGTTTGCAGCTCAAATGATTAATTTTACGATTCCAGGAACAGGGTCTTCGGGGCATCTTTGCGGAGGTATGCTGTTAAGCGCTATACTTGGCCCCCACGCAGGATTTTTGACCATGATTGCCATATTGGCAATCCAATCTCTGATGTTTGCAGACGGCGGCCTGCTGGCATTGGGCTGTAATGTATGGAACATGGCATTTTACGGCTGTTTTGTGGGAGGCGGTCTAATTTGGCGTGGAATGACAGGGAAAAAATTGACCAAAGGAAGAATTACGGCAGCGTCTATCATTGGGTGTATGCTTAGCCTTCAGTTAGGGGCATTTTCTGTGACAGTCGAAACGCTGATTTCCGGAATCACAGAACTTCCCTTTTCAGTATTCTTAAGCGTGATGCAGCCGATACACCTTGCAATCGGGCTGGTAGAAGGGCTGATTACTGCGGCTGTGTTGGTGTTTGTCGGCGAGGCCCGTCCGGAAACGCTGAGTACCGATCCTTCTACATTAGGAAAAGATGGATGTATGAGCCGAAGAAAGATGGTTGGGGCGTTGGCGGCATCCGCGCTTTTGATTGGCGGCGTAGTCTCCCTTTTTGCGTCTGGGAATCCGGACGGCCTGGAGTGGTCTATGGAGAAGGTTGCAGGAACCGCAGAGCTTTCTGCAAGCGGAATGCTTCATCAGATGGCAGAGAAGCTGCAGGGGATTACGGCATTGCTGCCGGATTATGGATTTCAGACCTTAGAAAGCGCTGTGGGAACTTCATTTTCCGGAATTGTGGGAGGCATGATTGTATTGGCAGTGTGCTTGTTTCTGTGTCTGGCAATTAAGAGGCTTAAGCATACTGGAGCTGATAAAGGGAATACAGGAAATGAGCAGAATTAGCGAGGCAATCTCTGACTTACACAAGATGGATATGGAGGCAGAAAAAAACGGATGGCTCCAGGGGATACATCCATTGCCAAAGCTGCTGGTGACAATTCTTTTCATTTTGCTTACCGTTTCCTTTGGAAAGTATGACCTGTCCGGACTTTTGAAAATGGGAGTTTATCTAATCATAACTTATGTTTTGGGTGATATCTCCATAAAACAATTACTGAAAAGGATGAAGCTGGTACTGGCGTTTGTCTGTCTGGTAGGGATATGGAATCCATTTTTTGACAGGGAAATTCTATTTTCTTTGGGGAATTTGTCCGTCACAGGTGGAATGATTTCCATGGTGACGTTGATGGTTAAAGGAGTCTATGCAGTTTCCGCTTCATATCTGCTGATGGTTACGACCTCTATGGAGGATTTGTGCTACGCCCTTCGTAAGATTGGCGTACCAAAAACGTTCGTGACGATTCTTATGTTGGTTTATCGGTATATCATTGTTTTGCTAAAGGAAATAGAACGGATGATGGATGGGTACATGCTGCGTGCGCCAAAAGAGAAGGGGCTGCATTACAAGGTCTGGGGTACTATGATTGGTCAGCTTCTTCTGCGCAGTATGGATAGGGCGCAGACTGTTTATGACAGTATGATGCTTCGGGGATATAATGGGGAGTTTCATTTGAGATGTAAAAGGGCGGCGAGGCGTTTAGACTATCTGTATACGGTGGGGTGGAGTGCGGCGCTGCTGATTGTGAGGATATGGTAGATGAAGCGATTGGAGATAGAAAACCTTTCTTTTCATTATGGACAGGGAGGATTTCAGAATCAGGTATTAAAAAATATTAATTTTTCTATGGGGGATGAAAGCGTAGGGCTGATTGGTGCAAATGGTGTCGGGAAGTCTACTCTGCTTAAGCTTCTCACAGGGCTTTTGGATATACAGGAGGGCAGTGTCCGAATCGCCTCACTTGAGATGAATAAGGGGAATCTTAAGAAAATACGTGGGGAGATTGGTTATGTATTTCAGGATTCAGACAGTCAGCTTTTTATGTCAACGGTATACGAAGACGTTGCATTTGGGCCGCGCAACTACGGAAAGAGTGAGGAAGAAACGAAACGGTTGGTGCAAAAGGCATTAGAGCAGGTACATATGGAGGGGAAAAGCAAAAGGCAGATTTATCGGCTCTCCGGAGGTGAGAAGAAGCTGGCTTCTATTGCCACTGTACTTGCCATGGAGGCAGGAATTATGCTGTTAGATGAACCGTCAGTAGCTTTAGACCCCAGAAACCGGAGGAATCTGATTCAGGTTTTGAATGAGCTGCCAAAGGCTAAGATAATAGCGAGTCATGATTTGGATTTTGTATATGATACCTGCCAGAGAGTCGTGCTGCTGTCAGATGGAGAGATTGCGGCGGATGGAGAGACGGAGAAGGTTTTGACGAATCAAAAGCTTTTGGAGGCTCATGGATTGGAGTTGCCGTTGTCATTTTGGCGGAGGAATTAAAGTGTCGGCGGGCCATCCTGCACTAGAGAGCAGAAAATATCGGGAAAATTTTAGTATTTGGTTGTACAATATAATTACAGCGGAACGGGAAGGAGAAGACTGCTCATGAACAGTTGGAATGACGGTATACGCAATGCAATTTATTACATTGAAGATCATCTGACAGAGGATATTGATATTAATGAAATCGCAAGCAAAGCATTTGTGTCAAGTTTTTACTTTCAAAAAATATTCAATGTATTATGTGGATTTACAGTTGGAGAATACATTAAAAATCGCCGTCTGACACTAGCTGCTCAGGAACTTTGTTCAACCGATATCAAGGTGCTTGATGTTGCACTAAAATATGGATACGGTTCGCCTGACAGCTTTGCAAAAGCATTCACTAAGTTTCATGGTGTTACGCCTTCACAGGCAAGAGAAAAGAACCGCAGTCTGAATTCTGTTGCTCCGCTGAAAATAAAACTTACATTGGAGGGTGGTACTATGTTAGAGTATAAAATTGTAGAAAAAGAACAGTTCACAGTTATGGGAGT
>CAPQSW010000050.1:16153-16360 GCA_948688495.1 uncultured Lachnospiraceae bacterium
TAGGCCAGAAAGCGAAGTTCCTGAGGGATTGGAAACAAGAGTAATTCCAGCCGGAACATGGGCAGTATTTCCTTGTCATGGAGCATTGCCGAAAGCTTTACAGGATGTGAACACAAAAATATGGAGTGAGTGGCTGCCATCCTGTAAGGCATACAAGCTTGCAGGTAATTATAATATTGAGATGTATACGAAGGATATGAATTACAG
>CAPQSW010000051.1 GCA_948688495.1 uncultured Lachnospiraceae bacterium
GAATCCAGCTAGCCCAGCTGCATATGGGACATTAGCTCAGTTGGCAGAGCACTTGACTTTTAATCAAGTTGTCCGGGGTTCGAATCCCCGATGTCTCATTGTTTCAATTAGTGGGAATCCTTGATTTTCAAGGGTTCCCATTGTTTTGTCCTTAAAAGTATTTTGATTACACTCTATAGATGGTGTGCCGCGAACGCCTTTCTTTCAGTGTTTTTCCGTTGCTGCACAGTATATCAATGTGACTGCAACAAAGAACGGCTCGAGAGTAAGGGCGAAAGCCGTTGCTACGGATATGGCACATACAGGTTTCCTTAGCAGTTCTACAAGGACGAGCTGGTTTAAGTTCAGCGTGGCAGAAGGAACAGCAGCAAGAATTTCCGCGTCTTTGGAGAACCCAATGGGTGTCAGTGAGTTCCCGCTTAGTACTACCGGAGTGACGGTGTACAAATCAACAAACAGTCTGGTTACCTATTTTAACTTGACGAATCAGACCTACTACCAGACGGCGTCTTCTTCCGATATGACGCTCTCTGCTGGTACATACTACATTGCAGTTACAGGCAATGAATCTTATGGCGGATGGGATGGAAATATACTGTTGAAGAACAGCAACAGGAATATGGGTGAGCTTAACCTGCGTATTACTACGCTGAAAAGACCTGTGCTCTCTAAGCTTACGAATGCAAAAGGAAAGAAACTACAGGTCACTTTCCGTGCAGTTTCCGGCGCCCAGGGATATGAAGTACAGTATTCCACTGACAGCAAATTTAAGAAGGGCGCGAAAGTGACAAAGGTAAGCGGCGCCAAAGCTGCCAAAGCCACAATCAGCAAGCTGACAAAGAAGAAGACATACTATGTCCGTGTCCGTGCATACAAGACAGAAAATGGGCGGAAGCTTGTGAGCGGATGGAGCGCATTTAAAAAGATAAAGATAACGAAATAGCATAATCTGATTGGGCAGATGCGGGGTTACCCGCTCTGCTCAATTGTAAGTATGTCCCCTACGCCACAGTCCAGACGGTCGCAAATCTTTTCTAATGTGTCAAAACTAATCCGGGTGGTCCGGTTGTGGTTTAAGTTCCGGAGCGTATTGATGGAAATTCCGGTATCTTTTGAAAGCTGGTTTTGTGAGACTCCTTTTTGATCCAGCATCTGACTGAGCATAATCTTCATAATGATAGGCACCTCATTTCTGTTTTTTTCAGATTCTATAGTATAAATTTTTTCCCCAGGCAGGCAATCCTATGCATGAAAAATAAAAGAAAACTATGTTATTACAGAGTAATTCATGATATAATATGTTCAAAGCAAATGGCAGGGAGGGCATAAGTTGAGAAAAGTTGCATTATTGATGGATGGATGGAAAAGATATTTTACATTTGCATGGCCCGCCGGAATCCTGCAACGGATTCATGAAACAGAGGAGGTGGTAAACCTCTACATTTTTAACAGTTCCGGGAATTGGAGCCATGATGGGAAATATAACGAAGGGGAATATAATATCTTTTGTTTGCCTGATCTTAGTGAGTTTGATGGGATTATTCTGGATTTAACAAATGTTGAGGCAGAATCTGTCATAGAAGGTGTGGTTGAGAGGGCAAAGCAGGCAGGAGTTCCGGTAATTTCCATTGGAAAGGAATTGGCGGATTTTTATTATGTTGGGATTAACAATAGCAGTGCCATGGCAGGGATGGTGGAGCATTTGGTGGAAAGGCACCAATGCCAAAGCTTTTGGTTTGTGATGGGTCCTGAGGATAATTACGAGAATTGTAAACGCGTAGAGGGTATTCAGGAATATCTGGACAGGCAGGGGATAACCTGGGAAGAGTCTGATTTTTATTTTGGAAGCTATGAATACCAGTGCGGTGTGAGTGGTTTTCGGCATTTTATGGCACAGGGAAGGGAATTGCCGGATGCCATTGTCTGTGCGAACGATAATATTGCTGTGGGGATCTGTGAGGAGGCAGGGAAGGCGGGTTACCATGCACCGCAGGATTTTCTGCTTACTGGTTTTGACAATTTTGACAAGGCGGCGTTCTATACACCACAAATTACGACTGTCAGCCATATCCGTGAGGAATCTGGGTATTTGTGTATGCAGCTTTTGCTTGACATCTGGCAGGGCAAGGATATTTCCCGGTTTCAGTATACGGATGTAGAATACAAATTTTGGGAGAGTTGCGGCTGTGACGCCGATTATCAGAGGCAGGATAGGAATTATCTGAAAGGCCAGATTATTTATCAGATAGAAACAGATGAATTTTTGGAAGATATTGTATCTTTGGAATATGAGCTGTTAAAGTGCAGCAACTTTGCACAAATGATGGATTGTGTGTTTAAATGCCTGCCATCCATGAAATGTGATGCCATGTATCTGGTCATGGATTCTAAGGTGAACGATTTCAAAAAGCGGGCGGAAAATTCAGAGGTGTTTATCCGGGAGGAGGAAGATTACTGTATTCATGGTTATCCGGGGAAAATGAATATGGAGTTTTCCTATGAGGAACCTGAAGTCCTGCAAAAATTGAATCTTTTGCCGGGACAGATGAAGGTGAGTGAAATCGAAGGGATTTTTCCTTTTTTTGACTGTCAGGAGGCGGGCGTTAATTTCCTGTTTCTGCCGCTGCATTTTAGGCAGTGGACAATCGGCTACCTTGCTATCCGCAATGCCGTGTATCTGATGGAGAGGCAGTATCTGCATCATATTCTTGGCGCTCTTACAAAGGCGATGGAGAATTTAAACAGACACGAGAAGCTGGAGTGGATGAATGAGCGCCTTTCCAATCTGTATGTACGTGATACTTTGACTGGCATGTATAACCGTATGGGTTACCGTAAATTTGCCGGAACATTGTTTGAGGACAGACGCCGGGCAAATAACCTTCTGATTCTGTTTATTGATCTGGATCGGTTAAAATATATCAATGATAACTTGGGACATGATATGGGAGACCTTGCGATTCGCGCGGTAGCGGACGCCATCAAAAATACCTTGGATGAGGAAGGGATTCCGGTACGTCTGGGGGGCGATGAATTTCTCGTTATCCGTGAGGAGATTCCTGGAAAGGAGATTGATGCCATGATTCAGGAAATCCGGAAAAAGGTAGAACGCAGCGGAGACAGGGTAGGGCTCTGCAATCTCACGATCAGCGCTGGATATGTAATAACGGATAAGGAGTCATCGAAGAAACTGGAAGATTATGTGAATGAGGCGGATGCCATTATGTATCAGGAAAAGAAAGCGAAAAAAGCCGCACGAAAGTAAATATTTTAGGCTGATACCTAATTAGAAGGAGGAAGTTATGAGCAGCGTAAGACGTATTTTTGTGGAAAAGAAATCTGAATTTGCAATTCAGGCAAAGGAATTGCAGTCAGAAATTAAGAATTATCTGGGTATTAAGAGCGTAACGGGAGTCCGAGTGCTGATTCGTTACGACATGGAGCATATTTCGGAGGAAACATACCAAAAGGCGTTGCGGACAGTGTTTTCAGAACCTCCGGTAGATGAAGTGTATGAGGAGACATTTGACGTGGCGGGGGCGGAAGTGTTTAGCGTGGAGTATCTTCCGGGGCAGTATGACCAGCGGGCAGATTCCGCAGAGCAGTGCGTGAAGCTGCTGAATGAAAATGAGGAGCCGATTATCCGTTCTGCTACAACCTATGTGATTGAAGGTGAGGTAAGTGGAGAACAGCTTGCCGCTATCAAGAATCACTGTATCAATCCGGTGGATTCCAGGGAGACGGACCTTAAGAAACCGGAAACTCTGGTGGATGAGTTTGAGGAACCGGAGGATGTGAAGATTTTTGAGGGATTCCAGGGGATGCCGGAAGGGGAATTACAGGCATTGTATGACTCCCTGGGGCTTGCCATGACGTTCAAAGATTTCCTTCATATACAGAATTATTTTAAAGGTGAGGAAAAACGAGATCCATCCATGACGGAAATCCGTGTGCTGGATACTTACTGGTCTGACCACTGCCGCCACACGACTTTTTCCACAGAGCTCAAGGATGTGACATTCCAGGATGGCTATTACCGTACCCCGATAGAGGATACGTATCGGGATTATCTGAAGACATATCAGGAGATTTATAAAGGCAGGGAAGATAAATTCGTATGTCTGATGGATTTGGCGCTGATGGCAATGAAACGCCTGAAAAAAGAAGGGAAACTTGCGGACCAGGAAGAATCCGATGAGATTAATGCCTGCTCGATCGTTGTACCGGTTGAAGTGGACGGACAGACAGAAGAATGGCTTGTGAATTTCAAGAATGAGACGCACAACCATCCCACAGAGATTGAGCCGTTTGGCGGGGCGGCAACCTGTCTTGGCGGCGCAATCCGTGACCCGCTTTCCGGGCGCACCTATGTCTATCAGGCGATGCGCGTGACGGGTGCGGCAGACCCTACGGTATCGGTAAGGGAGACATTGGCTGGTAAGCTTCCCCAGAAAAAGCTGGTGCGGGGGGCAGCGCATGGGTATAGTTCCTATGGCAACCAGATTGGACTTGCTACAGGCTATGTAAAAGAAATCTATCATCCTGATTATGTGGCGAAGCGTATGGAAATCGGTGCGGTTATGGGGGCAGCCCCCAGGCGTGCAGTACAGCGCCTTACGTCTGATCCGGGAGACATCATTATCCTGTTAGGAGGAAGAACCGGGCGTGATGGAATCGGAGGGGCGACTGGAAGCTCCAAAGCGCATAACACGCAGTCTACTGCAGTATGCGGTGCGGAGGTGCAGAAAGGAAATCCCCCGACAGAGCGTAAGATCCAGAGACTGTTCCGCCGTGAGGAAGTAGCTCATATCATAAAAAAATGTAACGATTTCGGTGCGGGCGGCGTATCTGTGGCAATTGGTGAGCTGGCGCCGGGACTTAAGGTACAGCTTGATAAGGTGCCCAAGAAATATGCCGGCCTGGACGGGACGGAGATTGCGATTTCTGAATCTCAGGAGCGCATGGCAGTCGTCATTGCACCCGAGGATGTGCAGCAGTTTTTATCTTATGCCGAGGAAGAAAATTTAGAGGCGGTGGAGGTTGCAGTGGTAACCGAGGAACCGCGGCTTGTTTTGGAGTGGAGAGGCAAAGAAATTGTAAATATTTCCAGGGCATTCCTGGATACGAACGGCGCCCATCAGGAGACGGCAGTGTCTGTGGATATGCCGTTGAAAGAAGATAATTTCTTTGAAAAAATAGAGATTCCGGCAGTGGCAGAGGCGTTGGAGAAGGAAGATATCAAAACGGCATGGCTGTCCATGCTGTCCGATTTAAATGTATGCTCCCAGAAGGGACTTGTGGAAATGTTTGACGGATCCATCGGTGCAGGCAGCGTCTTTATGCCTTATGGAGGAAAGTACCAGTTGACAGAAACGCAAAGCATGGTGGCAAAGCTTCCAGTTGCAACGGGCAAATGTGATGCTGTAACTATGATGGCCTACGGTTTTGATCCATATCTGTCTTCCTGGAGCCCCTATCACGGGGCAGTTTATGCTGTGCTTGAGTCCGTGGCAAGAATTGTGGCAGCGGGTGGTGAGTATTCGAAAATACGCTTTACCTTCCAGGAGTATTTCCGCAGGATGAGTGAGGAACCCAGCCGTTGGAGCCAGCCGTTTGCAGCGCTTTTGGGTGCCTATAGCGCCCAGATTGGGTTTGGTCTTCCCTCAATTGGCGGCAAGGATTCTATGTCCGGGACATTCAATGAGATTGATGTTCCACCGACACTGGTATCTTTTGCAGTGGACGTGGCGAAAGAGCAGGAAATCATCACGCCGGAATTGAAGAAGGCGGGCAACAAGCTGATGATTTTTAAGATTGCCAGGGATGCGTATGATTTACCGGTCTATGGTCAGGTTATGGCATTATACCAGGCTATTCATGAACTGATTCAGAAAAAAGCGGTTGTGTCTGCCTATGCGTTGGATGGCAAGGGAATTGCGGCTGCCGTAAGTAAGATGGCATTTGGCAATAAGCTGGGAGTTACGATTGAGCCGGATGTATGTAAGAACTGTCTCTTTGCGCCGCATTTTGGACAGTTGATTGCAGAGGTTCCGGCAGAACAGGTACCGCTTGTCCAAGAGACAATCGCAAAAGCAATGGAGGCTTATGCGAAGGAGGCGGCGAAAGAGAACGGCGGATGCGGCAATGAGGCGTACTGTCGTGTATTTGGAGAAGTAAACGGGCATCGTAAGTTTATTTACGGCAAGGTGGAGATTTCCATGGAGGAAGCGGTAGAAGCATGGACGGGTACGCTGGAAAAGGTGTTCCCAACAATTGCGGTGAAGGGGAAGGAAGAAGTAAAGACAGATGTATTCCGCGCAGACCGCGTGTATGTCTGCAAGCATAAGGTGGCGAAGCCGACCGTATTTATTCCGGTATTTCCAGGGACAAACTGTGAGTATGACAGTGCGAGAGCATTTGAGCGCGCTGGGGCTGATACAGTTGTTAAAGTATTCAAGAACCTGAAAGCGGAGGATATAAGGGATTCCGTGGAAGTATTTGTAAAGGCGATTGAACAGTCTCAGATGATTATGTTCCCGGGAGGATTTTCTGCAGGGGACGAGCCGGAAGGAAGTGCGAAGTTCTTTGCCACGGCTTTCCGCAACGAGAAGATTGCCGAGACAGTGACAAAGCTTTTGAAAGAGCGGGATGGACTGATGCTGGGTATCTGTAACGGATTCCAGGCGTTGGTTAAGCTGGGTCTGGTGCCGTATGGTGAAATTCGTGAACAGAACGCTGGATCTCCTACATTGACTTATAATACGATTGGGCGTCATATTTCCAAGATGGTGTACACCAAGGTTGTGACGGATAAGTCTCCCTGGCTGGCAAAGGCGAAATTAGGAGAGACGTACTGCAATCCGGCATCCCACGGTGAGGGACGTTTTGTTGCGTCCAAGGAATGGATAGACAGGCTGTTTGCCAATGGCCAGGTGGCAACCCAGTATGTCAATGCATATGGACAGCCTACAATGGATGAGGAGTGGAACATTAACGGCTCTTATATGGCAATTGAGGGAATTACCAGCCCGGATGGACGTGTGCTGGGTAAGATGGCTCATTCTGAGCGTCGCGGGGATGGCGTTGCCGTTAATATTTACGGTGAGCAGGATATGAAACTGTTTGAGAGCGGCGTGGAATATTTTAGGTAATAAGGCGTGGGCTGAACGGTTACATTTCAGATAGTAAAGTTAGCTTTTTTGGTTGACAAATGAAATATCACTGTGATAGAATAGTCTATATTTTAGGAGAGAGGTGAAAAGATGAGAATTTAGTTTACTTTTGAATGCATGAACAATTTTTACAGTATAAGGAATCGTCTTATGCTGAATTATCATGTTGCCAAAAGTGGATTATGTTCTCATAACCTCTCTTTTTTGTGTGCAGAAATATTTGTTGCAGGGCAGTATTGCCATCGTATTTCTCTGAATTGAGGTCATCAGAATGTAAGAAGGCTGTTTGGCAGCAAGTGCAAGGAGGTACGTGTATGGCGAGAATAAATGTAAACAACCTGACATTTTCCTATGAAGGAAGTTTTGATAATATTTTTGAAGATGTATCTTTTTCTGTAGATACGGATTGGAATCTTGGATTTATTGGGCGTAATGGCAAAGGGAAGACAACCTTTCTGCAGTTGTTATTGGGAAAGTATCAATATACAGGCAGCATCACATCCTCGACGGTGTTTGATTATTTTCCCTACGACATTTCAGGAGAGCAGATGCAGAATTTGGCAGTGGATTTCCTGGATGAAATAAAACCGCAGTGTGAACTGTGGCGTGTGATCTGTGAATTGGAACAGTTATGCGGCAATACAGAAATTCTTTACAGGCCTTTTGAAACGCTCAGTCCCGGTGAGCGTACGAAAATTTTATTGTCTGTATTATTTTCCGGTGAGAATGATTTTCTGTTGATTGACGAGCCGACAAACCATCTGGATGAGAGCTCCAGGGAAGATGTAAAAAGGTATTTGTCTGCCAAGAAAGGTTTCATTCTTGTATCACATGACAGGGATTTGCTGGATAGCTGCATTGACCATGTGCTTGTACTGGGCAGGCAGAGGATTGAGGTACAGAAGGGGAATTTTTCGAGCTGGTGGGAGAACAAACAGCGCCGGGATCAGTTTGCCAGAGAAGAGGATGAGAGACACCGAAAGGAAATCAGCAAGTTAAAGCAGGCGGCAGCTCAGGCTGTGACATGGGCCGATAAAAACGAAAGTACGAAAATAGGAATTGATCCCATAAAGGATCATGACAGATGTATCGGCACAAGGGCTTATATCGGTGCAAAGACAAAGAAGATGCAAAAAAGAGTGAAGCAGATGCAGAATCGCATAAACAGGGAGATAGAAGAAAAGGAGGGACTTTTGGCGGATTTAGAGCAGCAGGTGGATTTAAAGATTATGCCGCTTACGCATCACAAGGAAACACTTGTATCTATCCGGGATTACTCCTTAAAATATGCGGATGCAGAAACGCTCCTTTTGGAAGATTTGACGTTTTCTATCCACAGAGGAGAGAGAGTTGCTCTGCATGGGAAAAATGGATGTGGGAAATCAACACTAATAAAAATGATCCTGCAAAAAACAGATTCTGTAAAAACTTGCTTACCGGTCGTGGAATCCGGGTTCTGTGAGACAGCGTCAGGGCTTGTGATCTCATATGTCAATCAGGATACTTCCATGTTAAAGGGCAGTATTTCCAAATTTTGTATAGAACAGGGGATAGAAGAACATTTGTTTTGCGCAATTTTAAGACAACTGGATATGGAACGGGTGCAGTTTTTGAAAAACATGGAGGACTATTCAAAAGGGCAGAAGAAGAAAGTATTGCTGGCGGCAAGCCTGCTTACCCCGGCGCATCTGTATGTATGGGATGAGCCGCTCAACTATATCGATGTGTTTTCCAGGATGCAGATAGAAGATTTGCTATTGAAGTATCAGCCAACCATGCTTTTTGTGGAGCACGATACAAGATTCCGCGAAAGAGCAGCAACGCGGGTGATTGAATTGTAAGAGAATTAGAGTCGGCAGCAGTATTGAAACGTAACAAATCCCGAACGGTGATATGAGAGACCGGCAAGCAAAATAATTGCCTGCCGGTCTCTCAATGGTTGCCTTATTTGAACATATCCAATATTTCTTTAATCGCTTCTACATTCGACTGGTTCAAATCTGCTATTTTAATGATAGACTCAGCAGTTTGGGTGGTCATGTCATTTTTGACGATGATACCGTCCACGCCCTGTTCATTGTCATTCGATGCCATCCTGACATTATTAATCTGACTGCGAATATTCGTTGCGCTTTCCGAGAACGCAGAAGTTTTATTATGGATGCCGTGAATAACTTCCCGTATATCGTTTACCACAGCTTCGTATTGGCCGGACATATCTGCAAATTCCTGAAATTTCCCGGATACATCTGTTTCCATAAACGCAATGATATCTTCAAAACACATCTTAATACTTTCGATACTTTTGTTTGCATCTACGCACAGCTCCTGAATCTGGTTAACTGTTTCGGATGAATTTTCAGCCAGGCTTCCGATTTCTCCGGCAACGACTGCAAATCCCCTTCCGGCCTCGCCCGCTCTTGCAGCCTCAATGGAAGCATTTAGTGAGAGAAGATTTGTCTGGCTTGTAATATCTAAAATCTGAGACGCCATCTCATTGATTTTTACAAGAGACTGAAGATTTGTCATTGCTACCTCAATATTTCGCTTCGTCTCCTCAACCTTTTTCGTGTTGTTTGCCAATGTATCTGAGGCTGCTTTGCTCATGGCGTTTGCCGTCTGAATCAGGGTATCGCTCTTTTCATTTCCATCCTGCGCGCTGTCCGTAATATCTTCTACAATACTTTGTATTTTCTCAACTTCATCTGTAACCGTCTCTATGGACGAGTTTGTGTTAAGTATGCTGGCGGATAATTGCTCTGTTGTCGCAGAGTTGTCTTCGACGCTGTCCATCAAATCGTTTGAAGCTGTCCGCATTGTCTCAGAACTTCCAACCAGGGATTTTGAACAATCATTTAATGTATTCAGCATCTTGCGGAATGTTACCGTAAGAGAGTTAACTGCCGTAGCAAGCTTGCCGACCTCGCTTTTATACCCGATATAGCCTTTGATCATATCGTCTTCACTCAGGTCGAGCGCTTCAATCTTCTCAATCTTTAGGATTACTTTTTTCAAAGGTTTTAAATTAATGTTAATCATTAACCATGACATAACTGTAATCAAAAGGAAAGCAAGACTGCAGACAATGCCAAGAATCAGCCGGCTGTCGTAAACTGGTTTATAGAGTTCCTCCTTATCATTCCGGATTACAAGCGCCCATCCTCTTTCGGGGAGCGACTTAAACACAGAAAAATATTCTGTTCCGTCTTCCCCATCATATATAGTCTGTCCTGTTTCTTCCCCGCCATCAATTATGGACATAATATTTAAAAGGGATGTGTCCTCAATGTCTGTCAGAATAAGGTCGGGGTTATCGTCAAAGATATACTGTTTTTTCTCCACATTGATCAGCGAATAAGACATATTTTCGATGCCATGTGTGGAAATGGAATTTAGCTGCTGTGAAAGTCCGTCTGTCTGAATTGCGCCTCCGACAAATCCGAGGGGGGTATCCCCATCATAAATTGGGACATACATGGAGATTATGATTTCTCCTGACGCCGGCGATTTCAGTATTCCTGTATTATATACGCCGCCTTTTGCCGCTGTCAGACTTTGATGAAGCTGCTCAAGCGGATCGCCTTCACGCAAAACCATCCCCACCACAGAGGTGTTGGAATGCGTCAGCGTCTCTGTTTTCCAGTCGCACACATACATCCCCTCCCAGCCTGTGAGCGACGCAAAATATTCTGAATTATAATTTTGCAATTCTTCCTGTATTGCCTTATCATCTGGATTCTGTAATAAAGCTTTGATGTCTGGTTCTTTGGAAAATGACATGAGCTGTTTCTCGGCATTTAATATGTACTCATCAATTAACTTTGTCTTTGCCTCCAAAGATGTCTGCATGCTGTTTTCTACATCATTGATGAGCATAGATGTAATATTCCGATTTGAAATGTAAAATACCGCCCCCATAGAAATTACTGTGATAGCTGCAACAATTGTTGTAATTACAGACCCCATTTTTAAGTTTTTCAACATAATACCTCCTACCTTTCTCCGACGGTAAAAATTGTTCCACTTCTAACTACAACTTTAACACAAAATACACAATTTTACAATCTCTATTGATAACTGCTTTTTATACCTGATAAACGTCAAATTATCCCATCATATGGAATTCAAATTTCAAAAATGATATAGTGTTTCCATAAAAAAGGAGGAATACTTATGAGAAAAAGTAAAATATGGAAAGTGAAATTATGTAATTGGGTATTTGTCATAGCGGTCTGTTTTTTACTGTGTGTTTCTACTGCCTGCGGCAGCGGTGGCAATCAGCGGCAAGATGCAGATACGTCTGTAATTACTGATTTGGCGGGAGAGCCTTCGGATTATGCGATAAAGGAGAATTGGATGAAAATCCCTGAAATTACGCATGAAGTAGATACCTTCTATCTTTATCCTACCAGCTATACTGACGAGTCGGAGGATGCAAAGCCAATCTGTGACATAGACAATGAAAAAGTGCAGGCTAGGGCTAGACTGATTTATGAAAATCAGGCGACAGTCTATGAGGAATCTACCAATGTGTTTGCACCATTTTACCGTCAGAGCAATATCTATCAGGTTGCAGGCATGAGTAATGAGGAATTGGAGGAGTATCAGCTACAGGAACAGCGTACGGATGTTTATGCCGCACTGGATTATTACTTTGAGAATTATAATGAAGGCAGGCCGTTTATCATTGCCGGCCATTCTCAGGGTTCCATTATGACAAAGATTGTTCTTGGAGAGTATATGCAGGCGCATCCAGAATATTATGAGCGTATGGTTGCGGCATATCCCATCGGTTATTCCATAACCAGCGATTGGCTGAAAGAACACCCATATCTGAAATTTGCCGAGGGAGCGGATGACACTGGCGTCATTGTTTCCTGGAACACAGAAGGAATAGGGAATAAGGGGCAGCATAATCTGGTTGTGGAGCCCAATGCCATTAGTATCAATCCTATAAACTGGAAGCGGGACAATACTTACGCAGGATTTGAGGAAAATCTGGGCAGCCGTATTATGAATGAAGATACAGGAGAGTACGAGATTGTGAAAGGAATTGCAGACGCGCAGGTAGATACAGAGCGGGGCGTTGTCATCTGCACAACTGAAGATGTAGAATATGCGCCCGCAGCTTTATTTGGACCAGAAAGTCTGCACTCGCATGATTATGATTTTTATTATGAGAACTTGCGGGATAATGTAAAAACGAGAGTGGAAGCTTTTTTGAAAACGAGGTAGAATTATTTGTAACCGTTCAGCCAGCCGGAAAAATAGAGGAAAATCGTGCTTGCACGAATTTTGCAAGATTTATTTCGGCTGAGGCAACGCCATTTTATGAGCAAAGTTAGCATTTGTCCTAAGGAGGGACCCATGAAGTGGGAGGATGCCTTAGGGCTTGTAGAACGGTCAAGAAAGGATAAAGCAGCGGGAAAGTGCTGCAGGCGCCTTTGCGAATGGCGTGGGCGGAATAGTTACAATTATTTTATTAGTTGTAAATAAAACTGCTTGACAATATTATAAAATTATTGTATAGTGGATAGGTCAGTTGGGCGCAGTCCAATATACAAACGCTGCTGTGGCTCAGTCGGTAGAGCGTCGCATTGGTAGTGCGGAGGTCACGGGTCCGATTCCCGTCAGCAGCTTGATACAAAAGCCTTGAGTATTCAAGGCTTTTGTTATTTCTGTGTGGTAGCTCGTTACATTCTGATTTGTGAATTTGTTACCATTTTGTTACCATCATGCAAAATGGGTTACAATCCCCTGAAAAGCCTATGAATCAGCCAATTATATTTATATGCGGTTCTCTTCTTCAGAAAGTGGGCAAATTCCCTTTTAATATCCATTCTGCGGGATTTCCCAAAGTGGAATAAGAATCGTCTTAAAATTGATTCTACGAAGTCAGAACCGGGAATGGTTTAATGGAAGAAAAATAAAAGCGGATAAAAACACAAAAAGAATTAAAAAAGTTGTTGACTTTAGAAATAAATTTGGAGATAATATAAGAAGATAGAAAATGAGAAGTAAAATTTGATATAGAGTAGGCTTTAGGAGAAGCAGATTGTCATTCGTGGCAGTCTTTTTGCTTCTCCTTTTTTATTGTTTGAATATTGGAGAAAGGAAAATGGGTCATGGGAACTACAGATAGAAAGGTTAGGTTGAATACGAAAAGTATCAGAGTGGTTATGATGGTATAAATTTCCAGTACAAAATAGGTCTTGACGGAATTAAGGATTTGGATTTTGAAGGAAAGAAGCCAAACACAGCAAAAAAGTCTATTGTAGAATTTCAGGGAAAAGGCGGCCTGGTAAGTGGGTATATCAATCCTGCACATTAGCTATATGCAGATAACAGAAAACCTTTTGGTATTGTAGATGCCATAAAACTGGAGGTACTTAAAAATGATGTGTTGGAATATCTCAAGAATCGTTTACAAGAACAGTTGCAGGACAAGTATTCAGATGAATATATCCAAAAGTTAAGGATAACTCGGATAGAGGTCAACATAACTTTGCCCTGTGTAGGAAAAGCGACGCCATATTCGCAAAAGAACAATAGCTGAGATTGTTTCTTTTATCCAGCAAAACTTAACCCATTATACGGTACCCCAGCTTTGCAACGCCTTGAAATTTCCAAGGAGTACCTATTACAAAGCTCTGGTTTGTGTACCCTCAAAGCAGCGGTATGGGGCAGTTAAAAAATGCCGTACGTTCAATGGCAGCGGGATTTCCTGCAGCATAAAACGGGTTCAGCGGCATATGGCAGAGCAAGGGCTTCGCTCGGATCCTGAAGATCAGGGAGATACTGCATTCATTTAGCCGGAAGGGAAACCCTTATGATAATGCCTGTATCGAATCTTTCCATTCTGTACTGAAAAAAGAAGAAATCTACCTTCATAATTATCAGGATTCTAAAGAGGCCCGAAGGGCAATCTTTGAATACATAGAGGGCTGGTATAACCGTAAGCGGATACACAGTGCTATTGGTTATATGACACCTCAGCAAAAGGAGGACGAGGAATAAAAAAGCAGCATAATCTTTCAACTTTTTTTGTCCAAAGTATTGACATAGGTCCAAATGTATGCAGTGTCAGAAATACGAACCCCGGTTTGCCCTGTGCAGGGATTTTCATGGAAAAAGGGGAGGCAGAGCAGATGGTTCTGGAAACGGTAAGGGAGGCCTGCCGGATGCGTCTGGATAATTTGATGGTTCAAAAACAGACAGACAATAAGAAGAAAACTCCCGTATGCCTGTTAGCAGAACTGGAACGGGGGAAACAGCATGTGGAGGATAACACAATCCAGTTGTATAAAGAGTATGCCTCCGGCGGTTATTCCAAAGAAGAATATTTGTCATTGAGGAAAAGCAACCAGAGCCTGCTTGGGGAACTGGAGGAAAAGATTGCAGGTATGGCTGAGCAAGAAGAAAGTGGGCACGAACCGGAGGAAAGTGAGGATGATCTGAAACAGTGCAGTATGCTTGAGGAACATGATGGCAATATCTTATCAAAACTGATTGACAGGGTGTATATCTATGGGGATGGCAGCTTGCAGGTAATATTTAAGAATGATGATTGTTTTCAGGCGGTTTGTATAGAGGATTGTAATAGTAGAATATGAGAAATTGATCAGTTAGCATAGAGGATAGCTGATTTATAGATTGCTTGAGTGTTTTAATTGTTAAAAAATATAGAAATTTATGTCGAAATATGATATGCTTTATAAGCACATCGTGTGTGGAATATAAAAAGAGTTTGCTTATTTGAATTGATTTAATGAAGAATGCTTATATAAACTATAAACATAGCAAATTGGAGGTAGCTGAGATGGAACAAAGATTTAACATATCTGGAACCCATGAGGAATTGAAAGCGATATTAGAAAAAGAATTTAATCTTTCCGATGAAGCAGCACGTATTGCCACAACAGTGTTTGTTTATGAACAGAATCAGGAGCAAAAACAAGATCAACTTGAAGAAGAGACATTATGGTTTTTAAATGATAGTAAGAATGAATATCAAAGTCATTTTTTTTCAACGAGATACTCAATATCTTTTACGAAAGCTATGCTTGATGTGTTTGATGAACTGTTAATACCAGGTGTTCTTGCTGCTTGTGGTGCCGAAGAATTTGCTGTGATAAGTGAGGTGCTGTCTTGTATAAAAGCATTAAAAAATAATGTGAGAAGAATAAAGGATAATGAATGTTGTGTTTATTTTCAAGCAATAGATTATTTAAAAAGCCATTCAGATAAGTGGTTTTCAGCACAACAGGTTATGCCGAATACTAATGGAGGAGGTACATGTGTTAATCTGGATAAAAATTGGAAGTGTATGTTTAGGTGTGGCGGACATTCAGAAGAGTGCAGCATTCAATTGGATGATGTAAGAAAAATTTTAGATACCTTTTGTAAAGACGACGTAATGGAGCCAAATGGTGAGGAGACTCTGTATAAATTTAAAATTTGAGGGAGTATGAACATGAAAGAAAAAGATGCATATAATGAGAGTGAAGAAAAAATGGATACTTTAAATGATTCTTTTTTTGAAGTATTATCAAGAGACGAAATTCCTTTTTATATTGCGGGAGTTCTGGATGTTTCTGAAAATGTTTATGATAAGGG
>CAPQSW010000052.1 GCA_948688495.1 uncultured Lachnospiraceae bacterium
AGCTACACACATTCTACTACACTTCATTTGTATTTACAAATCAATATTTTGCAAAATCTCTGGCAATATTACCGATAACCATCTCTTATATTCCTCATCTGCTTCCACATAACCACAGAATCCTTTTTCTCCAAACCATTGTTCGGATTCTTCCATTGCCCTCACCGCATTTTTTATTTTCTCCCGGATTTCTTTTACAGCTTTATTTCTTACGGTTAAGCGTCCCTGCATAAACATCATGCCGCTCCACGCCTGTAATCTTGTATTTCCATTCCCTGTGAGGAAATAATAGCTAAACATCACCATACCGTAATTATAGATAACCGGCTCGTCTGTGTTCAGTATCTGTATTATGTACTGAATCGCAATCGCTTGCTGTTCCTCTGGAATTTCTCTCATTCCCATCACCAAAAGATATGCCACGTCCATTTCATACTGGTTATCTGATCCAAGTTTAAATGCAAAGTTGGAAAGCGGGTTATCCTCCGCTTTTTCGTGTGCTGGAAGAAATGTTTTACCAACCATTTCCTCCAATACAAACTTGTTAATATATGTCCGTTCCTCCTGTGTCCCGGAAGATTCAATCAAATGCAGTAAACGGCAAAAATCGTGAAAAAACATGGCGGACATTCCCTGCCTGTAAACCTGCATCAATCCAAAAATACGGTCAATGACCTGAATCACGCCGTTTTCTGTTCCTCCGCTCCAATTCTGATTACAAAAAGCTTCTTCTGCGAAACCCATAATTCTGCTGTCATAACCGGACAGTTTTCCTCTTTCTTTTATCTTTTCCTCCAATTCATCCAACACTCGATTCATCACGTCCAGGTCAACGGGTTCCAGCTCATACAAAGATTTTACATCAATCAGCGTATCCAGCCTGCGGTATCTGTCCAGCATTTTATTAAACTGTTCCGCACATTCCTCCATATCTTCTGTTTCTGCCAAAGGTATGTTCTCCTTAAACTCAACATCAGCCTCTATCTTTTCTTCCAACTGATGAATCAACTTATTTACAAATTTATGCAGATATTCCTTATCCGCATCCTCTCGCTCTGACAACAGAAGTATTGCGTGGTACAAATCTGTGCTTTTCTTTGCATTATCCTCATACCCTTGCATTAGCTCCAGGTATTTTAAAGTGCATTCCCATGAAGCATCCTGCATAACATGATCTGCCAGCTTTACATTTACCATAAAGGTGTGCTGGTCTTTAAAAACCTCATCTATAATCTCTGTAATTGTCCCCCAATCCTCCGGCTCCATATCTTTTGTCCAATTATATAAAAATTTATATTGCCCCAAATCGAAAAAATGGTTCTGCTCTTTATAATACTGATGGTACTTTACAAGCCACTGCAATAATTGTTTCCTTTGTTCTACAGAAAAATACCGCGCCAGTACTTCCACCACGCACAGTGCACATTTCCATTGTATCCGCACTGCTTTTTCTGTAATGAATCCTGTAATTACTGACAATTCATTATCAGCATCTTCACTGTATTCCATAAGGTATTCTGCAACAGTCTGGCGCTCGTCTTTTTTTAGTTTGTTCTCACTGATTCCGCGGATGTAACAAATCAGACAATGTGTCAATTCTTGCGGTAACCCTTTATATCCTCCATCTTCATCTGTATAAGTTCCAAGCAGGTAATGCAGCCTGGTTTCACTGTGAATTGCATCAATATATCCACTTAAATCCCAATAGTGTATGGAATCCAATGTCTGCAGACAAATCAGACGCAGTAACTGGCATCGTTCATTACTGGAAGAATTCCGATAATCCTGGCATGTCCCCAGCAAGGATTCTATCATCAGGCTCCTCTGCTGCCAGAACGCAGCCAGAGGCTGTTCTAACTGCATCCGGCTATAGCGGTATCTTCCAATTTCAATCTCATCTTTCTCAATCGTCCCATCTTCATTTGCAGCACTTACTTCATCTATTATCCTTTCTTCGTATGCTGCCCCGCCCCCAACTGCAGTCCTTTCTTCGTTATCAGCTTTCAGTATTCTATACCTGGCAACCTGTATATTCCACTGCACCATATTCAGATACCCCTGCACCGGCTTCGCAAAATCTTTGTTTTCATTTGCAATCTTGCACAGGTACGGTATGTCAGCCTCTATTGCTTCCCAATCCTCCGCCCAAAAGGCTGCCCAGGCCTTTGCAAAAGGCTGCAGGCTGATTTCCTGACTGTTGCCAAATTCTGGGCTTATATGAAATAAAATCTTACTCTGCATTTTTAGCTGTGTGGTATAAATACAAAGCTTATCCGCTAAATGCTTACTAGAAGAAGATAATTGTTCTATCAGATAATCAGCAACCCGCTTCCAGTATTCCCCCTCCTGAGCATAATACCAGAAAGCTCCTACAATATGTTCCAGCAAAAGTAATGTGGCCAAGTCGTCCTGTATATTTTGATATGTACATTTTTTCAGATGCGCTTCATACTTTTCCATCCACTCATCACTAATCCTGGGTTCCAGAAACATAAACCATACATCCAGTAAATACTGATAATCCCCCTCCATACATAATTTATTACAAGTACGCCGCTGCCAATCTGCAACAAATGAATTCTCATATTTTAAGGCAAGCAAAAAAGATTCATCCCCATATTTCTCCAAGACGCTTAAAAAAATATAAATCCAGTATAAATCGTTTAATGATGCTGTATCCTCCCATTTTTTCCATGCTATAAAACATAAATGCCTTACTTTTCCTATTTGCCCATTCAGATATGCATCTTCCACCAACTCCCTCAGATAGACCATCCGTTCCTTAAAATCCCCCGTCCCGGACAGAATCTTTTCTTCTGGATAATAAATAGCCCTAGGCGTTAAAAACCTTGATTCTTCAGATAAATCAATCGTCTCCAAACCAATCCCATCCAAACGCCTTCTCATATCTGTACGCCCGCCATCACTATTAAGCGCTTCCTGCATAAAGGTTGATAATAACTGCTCCACTATATGATTCTTAAACTCTGGGAGATTGATCCATATTTGTTCCAGCTCTTTTGTAATTTCATCTGTATATTCTGGAATCCCATCTGCCGGCTGGAATACGATATGTAAAATACCCGCTCCTAATATTTCCAGTTTTGGGTTATATAACTTCACCAAGCGATAATGATTCCTAAGTGCCCGATAAATTTTCTCATGCCGTGCATTTGTCGGGAGAAGTTTCCGAAACGTAACTCTGACTGTATGATTTCTTACACCAACTACTTCCGCTGTCAGAGCATGTCGAATCCAATGCGCTAGATTATCCATCGTTCCATGACGGTATTTAATTAGCGCAATTGTGTCACAACGATTTGAATCCTCGTCCAGCAAATCACACACGGCTATCACTGCATTAAATGCTTCAATATGGCTTTTTTCAAGCCCCAACAGCTCTATCTCCCTCATATATGATACAAAACCAGAATCCCATGCCCATTTTTGATGGGAGGATGCCATACCAATAACAACGCAAAGATGTGATTCCAGTGCGGGATCCTTTTTTATTTCTTCTTCCAGAATCCTTCTAACCAATTTTTCAATGCGCAGCACATGTGTGCGCCTAACCCAGTTAGAAATATCGCAAAAACCTTTCATATTATCATTTTTATTTGCATCTGGAAGGTCCGCCGCATCCTGCGACAGCATCCCAATATCGTGTATAATCAGAGCCAACAGCAGATAACCGGCTTCCCCTCCATTAATTTTCTCTATCCACTGATCCTCCACTGCCCATTCAGACGCCCTACGCACAATGCTGCAGATATGCGGCAATGCATGATTGGTAAACTCGGGCATATGGCAATTATCTGCAAGCCTGTCTATGCTCCGCAGCAAAATGCGCAACACATTCGTATATTGTGGAAATGGTGGATTAGAAAATGTTTTCGTGGCAAGCGGGCTTTCCATAATATAATCTGTCGCCTGAGACAGTTCCGTATCAAAATCCGGTATTTCTTTCATAACAATCCCCCTCATAATTTACGTTTCCATATTTACGCTCCATCCCCACCAGACATTCCTTCCTAAAAAAACAGATCCCATATGCAAGGATGTCCTGGTAGCCCTCCTGCATGAGCTCCCGTCGGTATCCTCGCTCCTCTATCTGGAGAAGCGCCTCTTCGCGCCCCTTTTCCATCTCCCCGAAGCTTTTCACTGCCTTGATTTCAATGATTACTGCACGCCCGCGCCGGATTACCGGCGTCTTTAGGATAATGTCAGCCCTCCCGGTCCCTGCTTCACGGTTAGAAAGCACGCGGTACTTTCCGTTCTGTCTAAGCAGACCAGCAAGGAACCCGTGGTAATAGCTCTCCCCATAATCAAAGTAGCTGATGGTTTCCCACAGGAATCTGGTGATCTCCTCCTCCATCCCCTCCGTGTCACCTTCCTCTATGGCCGTGTACAAAGGCGACATCTGAAAACTTTTCTGTTTCCGGTCAAACCAGGCGGAAATCATATTCTTATAAATATAGGACACTTCCATATTGGGAACTGCCATCGTGACAAGACGTTCCTCCCCCTCCTGCCGTACGGAGATCTTCTTCATGTATCCGGTGAAGAACAGAAAATTCCACAGATTGTCCTCGGAGTCGTATATACTGTCATACGTGATTTCCTCATGGACGGGTTTCTCGATTGTCCCCCCATTCATCAATCCTTCAAGCTGCTCCTTCATCTGTCCCTTGTCGTCATCCATCTTCTGTATCAGGCTTTTCACGATGCTGTTCGCGCTCGTGTTCGCCCAGTAAGCCATCATGAGGGCGTCCCTGTCCGACATGTGTTCTTCCACGAAGCTGATCAGGCTCCAGGGGTTATAAACCTCCGTACTGCCAAACCGGTACCCATCATACCACTGCTTCACAGTCGCACGTTTATCTCCCATCCCGTAATTCTCAAGCATCCTGTCCACTTCCTGCTGCACAAATCCAAAATACCCCGCATAGTCGCTGCGCATGATAGAAAAAACCTTAAGATTGTTCAGCCCCGTAAATATGGACTCCCGGGACACACGCAGGCATCCGGTCACCGCTGCAAATTCTAAGTAAGGATTCGTCTTCAGCGCGGACTCGAACAGGGAGCGGATAAATCCGATCATTTCGTCATAGAACCCGCCGAAATATGCGCTCTCCAGGGGAACGTCGTACTCGTCAATCAGGATTACGCATTTCTTTCCATATGCCTTATAGAGACAGTTCGAGAGAAAAGAAAGGCTTTTATAATAGTCGCTGTCTTCCCCGCGTCTTCCGCGGATTGCCCTGTACCTTTCAACATCTTCCGGGTTTTCCAGCTTCCCAACCACCATCTTCTCATGCCTGGCATACTCCTCTGCTATGGCTTCCTTCAGGCTGTCATACGCCATTGCAAAGCTGTTCTGCTTCGCGGACTTTAAGGTCAGCATGATGGCCGGGTACTGCCCCATCTCCCTCGTATACATTTCCCCGGCGCCTGCAATGGCAAGCCCGGAAAACAACTGTGCATTCCGTTCATTTCTTTCCGCATCCCCGGTATCCTCAAAGTAATACTTCAGCATGCTCAGGTTCAAGGTTTTCCCGAAACGCCTGGGGCGGGTAAAGAGATTAACCTCACCTTTTTTATCAAGAAGCTCTTTTATCATTAGCGTCTTGTCCACGTAATAATAGCCCTTTTCTATAAGTTTCCCAAAATCATCTACGCCTATCGGCAATGGCTGGAACATATGCATACTCCTTTCCCCAATCTGTAATCCCGGGCAACTGCAAAGCCTGTATAAAACAGCGGATTCTATTCAGCTACACACATTCTACTACACTTCATTTGTATTTACAAATCAATATTTTGCAAACTCGTTATACGCAATCCGCGTATAACATTTCTCGATTCATGTATCTTTTACTCATAGCGTACTCATTTCCGATAATATTGTAATTATTATACAAAAGAATGGAGGAACTACCGCTATGGATTTTAGCGCTCGTCTTCAACATCTCCTTGAAGAAAACAACCTTACACAAAAACAGCTTGCCCTGGAGCTTCATATTGCAAACTCTACCATCAATGGCTATATCAAAAGCTACCGGGAACCGGATTTCGCCATGCTCATCCGGCTGGCTCTTTATTTTGATGTGACAACCGATTACCTGCTGGGACTTTCCAATGAGAAAAAGCCGGCACCATCTTCCCTGGAACCGGCGGAAGCCCGTCTGGTGAATCTCTATCGTTCCCTCTCCCAGCACCGGCAGGAACTGCTTACTGAGCAGGCCCTGATCTACCAACGCATCCCAGATAAGCTTTAACCCAGTGATGCCAATTGGAACCGATTTCATTTGACATGTTAAAGCAAAAACCGTATGCCAAAAATACCTGTTTTCCACAAACGTCCAGGTTGTTTTGCATACGGTTCTTTCTATTGTTCGAACAATCGCTTTTAGCAACCGAAACAGCCCTTTATTACTTTACATACCCTCTGCAGATCCTCCTCAGTCATCTTGCTGTCACTCGGCAGACAGAGCCCGCGTGCAAAAATCTGTCCACTGATGCTGGAATCCGCACCAGTATCTTGATACAGTATACGTAAATCCTCCACCTGAGAGATAAAATCACATTCTGCAAATACCGGCTGTAAATGCATCGGCTTCCACACAGGACGGCTTTCCACATCATCTTCTTCCAGCGCCTGCATAATGCCCATCGGCTTTACCGGACAATCCTCTGCAAGCTGGATAACAGACAGCCAGCAGTTGCAATAGGAATCCTCGGGCATAGGCATAAAAGAAACTCCCGGCAATGCTCCCAAATGTCTCTGGTAATACTCAAAAATACAGCGTTTCTTCTCCACACGCTTTTTCAAAACTTTTAGCTGTCCTCTCCCAATTCCCGCTACAATATTGCTCATACGGTAATTATAACCAACCTCTGTGTGCTGATACCAGGGCGCCGGCTCCCTGGCCTGCGTCGCCCAAAAAAGCGCTTTTGCCGCCTTTTTGTCAGCATCTTTTGTATTTACCACCAACATTCCCCCACCAGAACTTGTTATAATTTTATTACCATTAAAACTGATAATTCCATAATCCCCGAAGGTTCCGGTATGCTGGTTGCCGCAAACTGTTCCAAGGCTCTCCGCTGCGTCCTCAATAAGCGGGACCCGATATGTGTCACAAATCTCTTTGATTTCTTTAATCTTAGCACAAATGCCATATAAATGAACTACGATAACTGCCCTGGGCATCCTCCCCATTTTCCCATATTTATCAAACGCCATCCGCAACGCCTTTGGGCTCATATTCCAGGTATCCGGTTCGCTGTCGATGAATACAGGCTCCGCCTTCTCATACACAATAGGATTAGCGCTGGCAGAAAAAGTCAGGGACTGGCAGAATACCAGATCACCTTCCCCTACACCGGCCAGTTTCAACGCCATATGTATTGCAGCCGTACCGCTTGACAGCGCTACTGTCTTTCCTCCGCCCAGTTCCATTGCCATTTCCTTTTCAAATTCTGTCACATTTCTGCCAAGAGGCGCAATCCAGTTGGTATCAAATGCCTCTTTTACATATCCCTGCTCATACCCTTCCTCACTCATGTGAGGCGATGCCAAAAAAATATGCTGTTTCATCTTTTTCACCCTTTCCTATTCTTATGAAGCGTCGCTACGCGTTCGGCTGATAGGTGGGCACGATCTCCTGCACCCACTTACGGATATCTTCCGGTTCGCCCACTACATAATCTGCCAGGTTTTCTAACTGCATCAGAAACTTTTCCTCGTCCATTTTAATGGGCATTCCAATATGAATCAGTTTATTTTCCGTATCCTTAAGCCCCTCCTCAGCCATAAGCATTTCTTCATAGAGCTTTTCGCCAGGCCGAAGGCCCGTGTAAACGATAGGAATATCTTCTTCCGGCTTGTGTCCAGACAGGAGAATCAAATTCCTTGCCAAATCAACAATTTTTACCGGCTCTCCCATATCCAGGACGAATATTTCCCCGCCCTGGGCATAAACACCCGCCTGCAACACCAAAGACACCGCCTCCGAAATCGTCATGAAATAGCGGATAATATCAGGGTGTGTAACTGTCACCGGCCCGCCCTGGGCAATCTGCTTTTTAAACAGCGGAATCACACTACCGTTACTGCCTAATACGTTTCCAAACCGCACAGATACAAATTCTGTTTCCGAACGATTGTTAAAAGTCTGCACGATCATCTCACAGATACGTTTCGTGGCACCCATAATATTCGTGGGATTTACTGCCTTATCCGTAGAAATCATGACAAACCGCCTGACCTTCCACCGGTCGGCTGCCTTTACCACCTTAAGGGTTCCCAGGACATTGTTCTTCACCGCCTCGTTCGGGCTGTCCTCCATCAGCGGCACATGCTTATGGGCTGCCGCATGATAAACAATATCTGGACGGTATTTTTCAAAGATCATATCCATCCGTTTGGTATTGCGTACCGACGCAATCAATACTACCAGATCCAAATAGGGATATTTATTCTTTAATTCATTCTGGACATCATAAGTAGTATTTTCATAAATATCCACAATTACAAGCCTTCTGGGGTTGTGTTCTGCCACCTGGCGACAGATTTCACTTCCGATAGAGCCCCCTCCACCCGTTACTAAAATCGTCTTTCCTGCCACATAATCCAAAATGGAAGACAAATCCACTTCCACTGGCTCGCGTCCTAGTAAATCATTCACATCCACTTCTTTAAGTGTACTGATACCCACTTCCCCATTGACAAGCTGGTACATTCCAGGAAGGCGTTTCAAATCACATCCTGTCTCCTTACAGATATCCAGAATATCTTTAATCTCTTTTGCCGGTGCGGAGGGAATGGCTAGCATAATCTCATCCACCCGGTATTTTCTTACCAATCTTGGAATATCTGAGCGCGTTCCCATAATTTTTACACCATGCAGATAGCTCCCCTGCTTAGCCCTGGAATCATCTACGATACAGACCACGCGCTTATTGATATGGCTGCTGTTGGTAATCTCCCGCACCAGCATATTTCCAGCGCCGCCTGCCCCCACAATCAACACATTTGTCCTGGAATCTGCATGTTTCTGCCTCTTTAAAATCGTACGCACCGCCCGGTAAGAATAACGGCTGACTGCCACCATGGCAAACAGGCTCATGCCATAAAACACATAATAACTCCTGGGCATCCGCATATCCATTAAAACAATTACCGTCATCTGAACTCCGGCTGACATGACGCTTCCAATCACAATATTCATAAGCTCAGTGGCGCCTGCATAGCTCCAGAGGCTGCCATAAAGCCTTAACACATAAAAAATGATAAACGTAACGAACATCACTATAACAATATACTGCAGGCTTCTGTCTATATACTCCTGCGGAATCGCATCATAATTCCCTTCAAAGCGCAGAAGAAGCGCGAAAAGGCTTGATATGACAATGGCAAACATATCATATACTACAAGCCCTGTTTTCTTCAGCAAGAGCCGGTTTCTTTCTATCAGTATTCTCACATATATCCCTCTTTTCTTAAGTTTTCCTTCACTGCATCCCGGCTGCTTTGCACTGTCAGGCTGCCCAGGCAACCCACAGACAGATAATAACACAGCCATAGTGGATGTCCCCACGAAATTTCTACATTGCTGCCAAAGGAAAAACACAGCCAGGCGATACCTAAAAACAGCGGATAAATATTTCCCCTGCCCTTTTTTCGGTATGCATATTTTACCCCCTGCCCAATCATTATAACCTGAAATGATATATAGGGCAAAAGGATAAAAATCCCATGATGGTATGCCATATCCAGATAACCGTTATATGGCAGAACCTCCCGGTGAAAAATTCTAAGATTTCCGCTATGCCCAAACAGGTTCATCCTCCGGGCATAATTCCTCCAGATTACAGGCAGCTTGGCTGCATCCTTATCCAATACCCCGTCCAGACTTCCCGGATACTCCATCAGATACAACTTTCGCTCCTCATTCCCAAGCCACGTCAAAAGCGTTTCATTTTCGTATTCCATATCCATGCCTAATATCTCCGGAACATATTTCGTGCTTATAAATACAAAAAATACACACATGTAGGCAAGAATTGCAGCAACTGTAAGATGCATAAACAAAACCCGGCATCTTTTTGCCATGCCATATATTCTTATGATCATCTTCGGAACATAAAATATTCCAAGAAGTATGAAAACGACAATTCCAAGCGCATGCCCGCTTCTCAGTATAAGAAATAAAGCCAGTGCACCACCTGTTATATTTTTGATACAGGAAGCCAATACCTTTCCTTTGCTATAGCCAGAAGCTTTGTCAGAAGCTGCTGCCACACAGGCCCTAATCAGCCAGTCCATCTCCGTCAGAAAGACTACCGCCATGAGAACGCCATACATGGCCAATTCCTCCGGACTTCTAAACATGCCATTATACTCAATAGCCGGCAGTTTTGTGCGAAAAACTATGCAATAAACAATTCCCAGAAAAAATGTATATTCCAGGGCTTCCATCATATTGCGCAGCATCCGTATAGGCTTGTCCATGTTCTGCCAGCAATAGACAAACACGGTCCCAGAGATAAGCATACCATATCCAGCGGCAGATTCCAACTCCCTGTCTACAAACAAGTCGCAAAGGATCACCCCAAGCCAGATTCCAAACCAGCTTTTCATAAGGGGCCCATTCCAAAATTGATTCTGCAGAGGCCTCTCCCACGATACGAAAGAAATAAAAAGCAGCAATAAAGCACTGACCAGCACATGATAACGGCATATCTCAGGATTCCTCACCCAGCCTGCTGCATTCCCAACCATTACCCATACAAATAACAGGCAGAATAAAAATCTGCGCACAGATTCCCTCTGGTGTGCATACAGCCTTCCACCCATCCGGCTTCCCAGAAAATCTCCAAATACTTTCATTCCTTCCTGTATGCTCAGAAACAGTACAGCAGCGATTCTTCCCCTCCTGCGCCCGCCAAATTTTCGTCTAAAAAACAGCAACGCAATAAGAACTATCATGACGACTGCATATACAACTGCAAACATCTCCAGAAAATGCGGAACTGTAAACCAGGATGGTGTCGTCCGTACCTGCACTTGTGAAATCGAGATAAATTCCTCCTTTGCATCCAAAATCACGATTCCAATCTTCCTGACAGGAACTGCGCCATCCATCTCGATCGTATTTCTTCCCGGAGTCAGAGTAATCGGCTGATCCAATATTTTCTTATTCCTGCCTCCATAATACCGAAGCAGCCCTTGCACAGATTCCGTACTTAACTGTTCTACCGTAATATAAAGGTAATTCCATGCCAAGGGCTTCTCATCCAGATTATATTTTATACGAGATTTTTTCCTTAATAACTGGTGCACCCCATTTTGGCTGTCATAAAGCCAGCCCGGCGTACTTTTCTTCAATTCCGAAGGCTTGACGTCATATACCTGACCCGCAGACATAAACTCCTCGAAATTCACGCCTCCCCCCAGCCGCATGAAAACAATCATCACACTGATAAGCATTCCGGCAAGAAAAAGCAGAACTATATGCCATTTTCTGTTTTCTTTCATCCTTCCACCCTCTTACATTCCTGCTTCTTCCGGCTGGGGAAACAGCCCGCCCAACGCAATATAGTAAGCCAGCCAGCTGATAAG
Organism: uncultured Lachnospiraceae bacterium; assembly: GCA_948688495.1. GTDB lineage: Bacteria > Bacillota > Clostridia > Lachnospirales > Lachnospiraceae > Petralouisia. The sequence continues at coordinate 11,624 of CAPQSW010000052.1, forward strand.
TGCATACGGCGTGGCAATATTCTCTGCCAGGCCCTGGACGATATAATTCACTGTCGCCAAGAGAAAAAACAAGTTCATCCTCTCCCTATGGAAAATAGCCTTGATACCGTATTTGACACTGTAATACAGCATGACAACATACGGCACTGCAATAAAGATGCCGTAATCATTCATCATCTGAAGAATTATATTATGGGCATGCATATATCTTCCATCAAAAACCTCCTGATTGCTATAATGCCCAAATAGGTTCCAATTTCTAATAAATGCTTTCCATACTTCAACCCTGCCAGTAAATAATGTGTCCCACTCCCCGGTGCTCAGCTTCTGTAACAGCCGGTCTGATATGTTGGTATCATTTTGTTGTTCCGAAGCCTCCACAACCAGGGACAACGAACCCTGTCCCGTCATCGGCTGATACTCCTCATTTTCAAATTTTAACTCCCACATCTTAGGCACATTCGTCAGACACCATCTCCCAAAAAGTCCTACAATCACAACGCAGCAGAAGGATACTGCTAAAACCTTTTTTAGATTCCTCCAATACACCGCCCGCTTCTCATTGGGAAATTGTTTCCATAGGAATACGATCCATTCCATGATGTACGCCGCCGTTGAGGTAAGGCTTTCCGTCATCTGAAGGAACCCCCATATCGTCACCAGCCCAAGCACATTCTCCACTAATTCACGGTTCTTCAGCTTCTTTTTACCCAAATTTTCATCCAGACAGACGAGAAATGCAATATTCATGGTAGCCAGGTAACCCGAAAAATAATTCGTATTAGTAAACAACCCTGTATAACGGATACCAGGCATATACGCCCGAAAAAAAATACAGAAAACACTCCCTGCCCAATAAAACCAGCGCATAACCGTGAGAAAATCCCGGATAAGAAACTCTGGCCGTTTCATGCTATTCCACGCCATATAAAAGGGGCCCATTGCAAGAAACATAAAAATGCCCGCATTTCCAGCTCCTTTTTCCACCACAAATGTCGAAGCCATTGCCATCAGCCACAACGCTCCCCAGGCCGAAGCCAGGGGATTCCCCCAGGACACCCTCTTTTTTTTCCCTTCCCATGATAAAAGGGCAATCAATATCAGGCAGACTGCTAACACCATAACCTGCCTTCGTCGAAGTAAAATATCCCCACTCCCCCACCATTTTAATGTAAAATACACGTTCAGCATACTTGCCAGAAAAAGGAACTTCCGCAATCCCGGCTTTCCTTTCGCGGGAACTGCCTGAAAAACTTCTCCCAAGTGTTCCAATATCTGGATATAAAATCCCTGCAACGCTTCTATCCACAACCATTTCCTGCGAACTGAATATTCCGTCCCCCTATAGTATCGAACCATAGCATAAATCAGGAAAACCATCATAAAATAAGACATCAATACCCTTATATAGGTCCATGGCACCTGAGACCATTCAAAATTCTGCAGCTTTTCCCGCAACTGTATCCCCGTGATAGAAAAAGATGACGGCGCCCTTACAACAATATTGATCGCGTATACCTCGCCTTCCTGCATCGGAAGAATATTTCTCCCATCAACAATTTCCGGTTCCTGAGTGTAAAGCAGCTTGCCATCCTGACCCAGAAATTGTATCTGCCACTGGCCTTCCCCGCTTAACCTCTGTATCTCCAGGCAGAGATAGTTCCAGTTCTTCTGTTTGCTTTTCACGGCAAGATAACAGTTTGCTTCTTCTCCTTCAATACGAATCAGTTTTGCTCCTTCATCATAGAACCATTGGCCTCTCGATATCCTGTAATTTCCTGAATATATATCATACAGGTTCCCCACATCAAAAAAACAATTGAAATTGATGCTCTCTGTAAGATACATGGCAGTAACCATCTCAGAGAACAACAGGCCAATCAGCAACACAATGGCAAATTTCAAGCCCTGATTATGTTTCTTCATTTTCTGTCCTTCCTAACGATACCCCGGAAAACCTTATCCTCTCTCTGCATTCTTTTAATTCTATCCTTTTGCTTTCCAATTTTCTCTAAATACCCATAATCGCCTCTGCAAAGCTGCCATTTGGAATAAAAGGTTATAATATCTCCTGCCTCCAATGAATAATTAAGACAGATCGGCTTATCGTGCCAAACCACACCTTGCGCCTCTGTAATGACACTGCTATTGTATTGGACATTTTTTTCATAAATAATACAATTTAAGAATCCACGCGCTTTACGTTTTTATACAACAACCAAAGTGATGTATTTGTTACTTTTCTTTTTTGAAAACCCAGCACTTGCTTATCACATAGTTTCCTACCATCACAACCACTTGCGCAAATATCTTCGTAATCATACTTGGAAATCCCAGTATGGTAATAAATAAAAACAAAAATACCTCTTCCAGAGCTAGTGTCAGTAACCGTCCTTCATAAAACGAAAGTATCTGCTTTAAAAAATCACGTATACTATTTATTGATACCTGAAAAACCCAAATCAGGTTTGTAACAAATGCAAATAAAACTGACAAAATCCAGGACAAAACATTTGCAATTAATTCATTAATACCGATTGCCTGATTAAACATCCAATAGCTTGCAATGCTGATTACTGTAGTCAAACCACCGAAAAAAAT
>CAPQSW010000053.1:0-13292 GCA_948688495.1 uncultured Lachnospiraceae bacterium
GCTTATCCGTTTTCACACGTCTTAACCCCTGACAGCGGTATTCCTTCATCTCAAATGGATTAATCACTGCCACAAACAGCCCTTTTTCTTTCAGATAGCTTAATACAGGCAGATGGTAGATCCCAGTAGCTTCCATGACCACACGGATGTCATCATTCAGACGCAGCAGCATGGAAGTCAGTTCGGACAGTTCTTTCTCCACATGACAGACTTCAAAAGGCCTGCTCACGATCTCACCATACGGTTTCAAGATACATATGGTACTTTTTTCTTTTGACACATCAATTCCTACACTTATCATCTGTAACCTCCAAAATAAATCTGTAATTGTCCCATACACACTTATTACCACTCATTTTAGTTCGTTACACGAAAGCACCTTACGGGTTTCAACCTGCTTAAACGACTGCTTATAATAAGGGGTGGTTGACGGTTTTTATGACGGATGTGGTTAATCCAAAAAGCGCCTCGCCAGACCAATTACTCCCTTATCATAAAAAAATAAGTGCAGAAGGTAAAGCACTGATGAAATGCTTTATCTCTTACACTTATATGGTACTAAAAAACGCCCTCACGGGCGTTTCTTAACGCATTGGTTTCTCTAAAATATCATTCACTATAAATAATCCTCCATAAACGGATACTCATCTGCCATACTTTCCAAGACAAAGACAAGCTGTTCCACCTGCTCTTCTGGCAAATTGTCCAAGATTCCCTTGAGCTCTTCCTCGCTTATTTTTCGAAACTCTTCTTCAATTTCCTCATGCAGCCTGTCGCACCCCGGATGTTCTCCTTTGTATCTTTCATCTTCTGATGAATTCCACAATATATTCAATTCGTCTAATAATGTATGAATCATTTTACACAACCCCTTTAACAAACATGTCTTGGTCTAAATCAGGACATATCGTAGAAATATTTCCCTTTTCCATCAGAACCCTTACTGCAACTCCATCAAAAACTCCCGTCTTATGGTAACCTTCTATAAGTGGTTCTCCATTATTGGCGATAGCCGTTCCAGCAACTAAAATCTTATCCTCTTCCCATGTTTCTGGGAACCATGCCTGCCCATTCCCGCTTTGCTTTATTTTCAGCTTGCTCGTTGGCACATTTCCGATACGCACGCCATTTGAAAAGGTCTTATTTACTGTATATTCAATACCTTTAGCATCACAGTTCGCCATAGCCGCTTGCGAATGTCCGCCACTTGCCATACGGCCATTGGGATACATCTTAGATGCCCCTGTAAACGTACCATTAACTGAATGCTCTAATATTTTGTCACTCACTGTAAATATACCATCATCCGCCAACTCCTGCAATGACTTTCTTTCCCTTTTTCCATCAGCGCCTATCTTATAAAGCTTTTCTAATTCCTTATCCGTAGATATGACTCCACTATTCACAAGTGCCAGTCTCTGTCTCCCTCCGTCCTTTCCGCCGAAATACCTTACCTGGTCGTCATATTCCATAGATTTAATCATATCTACCGTATCTGTAGCATGGGCAGCATCGTACTCCGCATTCACTTCATCCATAGCTTTCCGCCTAAGCTCCGCAAGCTCCTCTTTCGACATTCCCAGGGCATTTTCATTACAAACAGCTTCCATAAGGCAGTGGCAGTTCACTGTTTCGGATGCCGGAAGCCCTGTGTCTCTGGGGCACATTACCTGATATGTCCCGCCTTGTGCACCTGGCAACTCAAAAAATTCTCTTTTGAATACCTCCTGCCCATTTATGCTCATATGGTTTTCCCTGGGATGCTTCGACATGACATGCTTCCATTTCTTTTTATAACACAATGGATTCTGTATCATACTTTCCTGCTGTGCATAGCTTTGTACACGGAGCATTTCAGTAAGCGCCACCCTCCGGCTACGGTACCCGGGATTACGGATTCCACTGTCTCCAATTGCCTCTGCAAGCTGATCAATGAACCATCCGTTGGCCTGTGCTTTCAGCAACATCCGTTCCATAGAATCTTTTGTGCTCAGTTTCATACGCCTTGCCAATTCCCCGGACCATCCTTTAATGAATGCTTCTGATGGTTTCGTGATTTCCTCATCAATCCCCGCAAGCACCGGATTCTCGGCAAGCATCCATTCATAGGTGAAGCTTCGGAACATTTCGTTGAACTGCTCCCGGAAAATCTTCCGCAGGGCTTTTTCCAAATCGTCCGCATCTTTTATCTGCGGCCATATGTCAGATATGAACGTTTCTACGCCTGCCGCCTCCTGTATACGTTTTAAAAACTCTTTCGCATCTTTTTCAAGAGCCTCATTCACAGCCTCTTCCAGCTCTCCTGCCAGCTGCACTGCTTTCGCAGCACCTACGTATCCTTCCGCCGAAAGGTTTTCCTCTAGGTCACTGTCTGCCTTTGCAATATATCTGTCAATGGCATCCAAGAGCGGTCCTACATCAATCTTCATCTCCGCTCTCCTTCATCTGCTTCAACAGCCGCTGCACTTCTTTCATAACTGCCACGACTTCATCTGGTTCGTTTTTCTTTTGTGCCTTTTCAATCTGGCTGGAAAGCTGCGCCATTACTGCACTGATATTTCCTAATCCTCCAGCATTTTCAGCACTTTTATTCTTCGTTACAGCAATGGGTTCATCAGCCCACTCACTGTCGTATGGCTCACACTGTTTCCCAAGCGCCTCACATATCACTTCTTTCGCAAGGTTCGGAGTGACGCCCCCGGCATTGTTTGCCACCGTCAGCAGCTTGTACAAATCGTCGGCATTCGTAACATCAGGATCTAAAAAATACGCCTCCACATATTTAAACTGATACGCATTCAACAGTTTGTTATTGATTACCCATGCCAGCGACTTTCTCTCCGGCTGGAATACCTGTTCTTCGGTCACTTCCTGCGCTGTCTGTGCTGTGGCTCTATTAAAATCCGCCGTATATCCGACATATAAATCTGGAAGCTGGAATGCTGATTGCACCCGTTTACGGTTATTCTCCAAATAATCTTGGAACAACTCATCCCTCTGTAGTATACTGGCAAGGTCTTTTACTTCAATATCCGGTTTATTATCATCTTCAAACGATGGACGCGCTTCTGTACTCTCTGTCTCCAGTATCAGGAAGGAATGTTGCCCAGATTCCCCTTTTATGCCGTTCATATACTCCTGTATCTTCGAAAAGCTGTCATCTGTGAGCGTCCCGCCCCTGACCATAATCAGTAACGGCGTATGTCTGCCATTTCTAAAATAATTGTTATTCAGGTTTTCTGCTGCCCTGCTTCCATCCACGCCAAGCACCTGCCCGATCCACCGTACCTCACCGTATGGCTCAGCCCCTATCGCGAATTCCAATATTTCATTTGCCTGGTACTGTAATTCAACCCCTTCCCCTTCATTGGCATATGTACCATCCCGGTTATCCATGGTTCTTGGATCGCCAAATTCTTTAAAATACACCGTATTGCCGCCTATCTGCTGGCGGTATTTTCTAAACTTCTTTTTCCTCATGACAACTTTGCCATGATAGTAATATGGGCTTTCAATATATGGCTGCAAAGGCTGGGTCTTCCTCACTGTATTCGTTTCTTTAATAAATTCTATCTGCTGTACCTCGCCCGCAAGGTTTCTAATGACTTCCAGATACGCAATTCCATATGTCTCTCTTGCAACAATTAAATCCTCAAACACTTCTTTCGTGTCTTTTTCAGTATTCAGCAGTTCAACGATTTCCTCAGCCCGCGTAAACTCTGCGGCCATCTCTGCCGTTTCCTCCTCATCAACTTTATAGCGTATGCCAATCCCATATCCGGGAATATTATTCTTGTACGCACGGATACACTGGGGCAGGATAGAGCTTTCAGATACAAGCCTCTTAAACCCTTCCAGCAGAACGGGAGGCTCTATCCAATCACTCGCATTCCATGCCTTCTCTGCCGTGACCTGCGTGGATGCATCCGATTTTTCTATCGGGCTCCCCTGTGCTTTTACTATGCGGGCATGTACTTTCGCTGATTTTTTTGCGCCCATATATTAATTCGCTCCTCTCTTTTTGGGTATTTTCATAGGAAGGCAGGTAAGCAGAACACAATCTGCCTCATCTGGCGAGGGCAGCCCCCTCTCCTTCATCTCTTTTTTGCTCTCCACCTTCGTCTTTGCACCGACAAATCCATATTTCCTACACGACAGCTGAGCCACAAGTTCATCATCATCCGGGAGGATCAGCATAGGCTTTCTTTCCCTCCCTTCATCATCAAAGGGCTGTATCATTTCCCGGATGATTCCCATCATATAAGTAGTCGTATCATAGTAGAATTTATGTTTGATAGGCTGGCCAAAATGTACAGGTTTAATCTCCATTCCTTCGTACAACTCCGGATTTTCCCTCTTTAAAGCCCTTAACTGGTCTGTCACGCCCCCTCCAATACCGCCATCATCAATCTTTACAAAAATATTCCCTTTAAATTGATACAAGTCTTTCAGCATAACGTAAAGCCTGGCAATGTTTCCAGACGTCCATGTGGTGTCTCTTCCATGTATTTTCTTATAAAACCTTACAACCTCATTAAGCTTATACGCAATGACCGTTTTATCATCCCCAAACCGGGCAACGTCGCAGCCAATATCAATAGAATACACTCCTTTTCTGTCGGTAATCTTGTTCCCGCTACCATCAATATATTCTCCCAGTGCTTTTGCAGTTTCCACTTCCATTTCAGCATTTACTGAGCCCTCAATCCATGACAGAGGGGTAAATACATCATCTTCCTGTTTCGGAAACTCCCCAAATACCCGGACAAGAACCACATTGCTATCCCTGCCATATTTCCGTATAAGGGATTCAATATTCTGCTTATTCGTTCTGGGACTATCTGCAGATGATACTGTATGGCATTTATAAAGCGATCTATCTGCATTAAAAGCATCATAAAATGTGCCAGATATCCTTGTAGGATTCCCGCACATCAATAATTTGTTATTTTCACCAGACAGCGTGCCCAGTATTGCCTCCATAATCGGGTCGGCAACACCGGAAGCCTCGTCCACGATAAACAGCATATTGTCCTCGTGGAATCCCTGCATGTTCTCCGGCTTTGTCGCAGTTCGCGCAACGCCAAACCAACGCTTTTCATTACCAACCATATAAACGTATGTTTTTGTCCATTTAAGAAGCATAGAGAGCAACGGAGAACGGCTCATCCATTTTGAAATCTCCGACCAAAGCACATCATGCAATTGCTGCTTAGTAGGTGCTGTCGCAACTATCCTCGGATATGGGAAACATACAAGAAACCACAGAAAACAGGCGGCTTCAAATGCTGTCTTACCAACACCCTGTCCAGACTTAATGCTGACTTTAGGATTATGAGCCAAATCTCTAGCCGCCTTCGCCTGCCATTTATCAGGCTCAAACTCCAAAACCTCCCGGAAAAATACAACAGGGTCTTCCGTCCAGATAGGTATACTCTCATCAAGGAAATCTTCGAGCCAGCTCATATCATTTGCCACCCTGTTCCCTCCTTGCCTTCACTATCCGCTCAGCCCACGTTCTAACAACTTCATTACCTTTACTTTCGCCTTCAATTTTCTGCCTCTCAAGACGTAATCTTGTCAGAGATTCTATTGCTTTGGTTTTCTTACTCTGAATAGTAGAAAGTTCCTGCTCCAGCCTCGCGATAATCATATCTTTATTGGTGGTATGCGTCTGTATGCTATAGGACTTTCCCGGTAGAATATCCCCTTTCGTAACCTTTATCTTCTGGCGTCTATTATATTCTGCCTCTTCCTCCTTGTCTTTAAAGGCTCTCTTATCCTCAAATCTGGTAACATCAGCAACTGTAACATCTCCATTTTGTTCCCGGTATTTATTAATCGCTTTGAGTATCCTTCGTTCTCGGATAGAAAAAAGCTGTATCTGTTCCAGAAAAAGCAGTTCTTCATCTTCTGGTACTGCCTCAATAAGCTGCTGTTCGTCCTCATCCAGAGCATCTTTAAAGACCGGGACGTAGCCTCTATGTTTCGTCATGTCAGGCGGAGGCTTAGGGTTGGGATTCCCCTTCCCTTTTCTGGCCCCCTTAGAGTTCTGATTTCCCGGCTGACCACCTTTCTTTTTCTTTTGCAACGTTGCAGTTTTCATACTGTCTTTTTCCGCAACGTTGCAGTTACTTTTTTTCTCCTTATTGCCCCATCCATGCCTATTCTTCCAACTGCGTACAGTGCCGTCAGAAACTCCTAGTTTCTTTGCGATTTCCACCATTGCCATACCATTGTTAAACAGCCTTTCGGCTTCAATCATTTTTTCGCTTGGCGCCCTGGGCATATCACCACCTCTCCTCTATTCGTTTTTGCAACCGTGGAAATGCAAAAGGGGAGCATACGCTCCCCCGCAACTCTCACACATATTTATCAATTTAACATTAAACCTTTGTTATAAACTCTGCTTTTGAAAAGCCCTTCTTCGGATTAATCATCATTCTCAGGAAATCTTCTTTTGAAAACTCTGAAAGCCTAAAAATTTCCTCCGGCCTCATGCCAAGCTGCTTCCCGATTTCCTCTACTGTCTTGCCCTCTCCTATCAACTCCTTAACAATCGCTTTCATGGGTTCCAGCAGGTGCGTGCCCCTTGCCCTGTTATGGGTAACTGTACCATAAATATTTCCCGCTTTATCCTTATGTGCAACAATGACAACCGGCACCTTTCCGCCTAATATAGACAAAAGTGGCTCCTCTCCTGCAACGGTCCATCGGTGGAATCCGTCAATAATCGTAAAATCCGGCCTTACCACAATGGGCAACGTCCATCCATTAGTCAATATGGACTGCTTCAGCAACTCAAGATTTTGTTTCGACACTTTGTTCGGGTTATAGTCATTTGGTTTTACCGTCTTTCTGTCTACCCATTGGAGCGTTGACAGGGGCACCATTATCCTGTTATCCATTTTGCAGTCCCTCCTTTTTCTTGGCCTCCGTGATATATCTGCCATATATTCTTTGGTACAGAGCCCGGTAAGTGCGCAATTTAGGGTCTCCAGATATCAGACCTTCATAAATCATTTTGCAATCTTTATTATCTACTATTGTAGATGCACCCATGAAAAATCTTCGATATCTATTAGCCACATATTTTTTATGTTTTGACTGGAAATTCCCATCCATATCAGAAAACAACTCCAGAAGGGCTGCTTTATAATCTTTTTCCTTCATCCCCTGCTCAGTCTGTTTCCTGGCCGCAGTACTTCTTCCGAACATCTCGCTGTCCCAATATAAGGCTGCAAGGTAAGCATTTGGTTCACGCCGTACTATTTGCTCCATAAGATCAGGATAATATTCATCCATTTTCACAAGACTTTTTGCAGTATCAATTGAAAAAAATTGCGATACCCTCAGTTGTCTTTTGTTCGTCCCTGACTGCCACAAGAATAAATATATTTCAGGAATGTCCACTTTTTCCAAGTATAAATATCTCCATACATCATTATCCTTCCAATCATAAATTGGGAAAATCTGGTTCCGCTTTGTCATATTATTTCCGGCTCGGCTCATAGCAGCTATATTTTGTAGCCTTTGAACGGATTCTGCAGTCCTAATCCCTGTAACCGTAATTCCTCCAGAACATATTCTAGGCAAGAAATCCTGGTATGCATCTATGCGTGGACGCAACAATGAATGGTTTCGAATGGCAAATGTTGGAGGCTTCCTTACCCAAACATCCTTCTTATATCTGTCCCAACAGATAAAGGTTTCATCGTTGGACAGTTCATTAAAGCAGTTGTAGTGTTTCACCTCAAGGCAGAACCACTCAAACTTTGCCCCAACAAGCATAAATTTCTTTCGCCATTCCCTTACCTTTTCATCCATGCATGGGAATATGGCTTCTTCGTCAATAAATTGCACAGTCAGCTGTGCCGGGTTGATTTCTCCTGCCTGTATCAGATTCATTACGAGCTGTGACAAGCACAAACTGTCTTTTCCACCGCTAAAAGACATATATACCGGCAGACCATTTCGAAACACGTTCCGGATTCTGATTTTTGCTGCCTCTACAACATCAATACTGGCCGGACATCTTTTTATAGCCATATCTTCTCTCCGCAATTGGGGCAGGTAACAAATTTTCTTACTTCGGTGGTTTCCTCACTACCTCCCTCAGAACCTTGCTGCAGTGTTTCTTCTGCCTGTTGCGCTGATTCCTGCCCTGCCTCAATCCTCTGTATCTGCTGCTCTTTCCTTTCAGCATTCTCCTTAATACTCTGGATTTCTTCATCATCAAGCGTTCCGTATTCGGAAAGCTTATCTGTAATATCTTCTGCCTCTGAAACCATCTGTTTTAATATTTCTTCATCAAAACCCGGAATATCCAAATCCCCCTGTAACTCTTCCAGAAAGCAATTTAACGTTTCCAGATTCTCAATTCCCAGGCTGAAAATTTTGTTATCGGCAATCATCAGCTTCTTTTTCTGGTTTTCAGTCAAATTATCATACCGATACACATCTGCAGTTTTCTTTCCCATTGCAACGAGAGTATCATATAGACCATTGCCAGCCAGTATGACATTGTTTTCATCAATGACAATCGGTCTGATCTGCCCGAACATCCTGACACTTCGCTCAAATTCTTTTAACTGCTGCTCTGTATGTATCCTGACATTCCTTTCCGGTTTTACCAGTTCAGACAGCTTCATTTCAATAATATCCATAAAAAAATCTCCTTCGTTTTATTGAAGGAGTAAATGACGCATGATAACCGCCTGCAAGCAGTTGTTTTTCCCTGAAATCATTTTCAATCAAATGTTTTCAGATATTGTTTTGCACTTTCAATCCTTTCGGCTGCTTTTCTCACAATATCCGGCTCAATATCGTAAATCTCTTGCCAGGCATTTTGTACCGATTTTGTCCATTGTCTAGCCGGCCATGGATGGGTACCGCAAAGATATCCGTTCTTCCATCCATATATTGGAGGAATAGGAAGATTAAAATAATGGATGTATCCCAGAATTTCCTCATGTTTCCACCCGGCAAGAGGGCTATACCTTGTTACGCCCTTCCCATCAGTATAAATATCCCCTCCCTTACCGCAGTAGTTCCCATCCGCCCGCCGGCGTCCAAGGAGAATCATATCAAGGCCATGCTCTTTGTAATACTGTGCTTGCGCTCTATGCTGCACAATAGCAAACCATCTTGCAGCAACCTTGCTGTTCTGAGGAAACAACATCCCTGGATGCTTGACAAGCCATTCCATATCCTGGCCTGTATTGATAACTTCCAGATGATCCGGCCTATGCTCCATAATCCACGTCATAAACTCTGGATATTCCAGATTACACACACCTATCATGCACTCGCACACGCCAGCCATTTCGCAGATGTTTCCCAAAACAATGCTATCCTTTCCGGCACTCCATGCATATGCAGCCTTTTTCCCGGTAGTCACTCTCTGTATTTCCTGTACTGTAGCGGATACCTTTTTTTCCAGTTCCGCCTTACTAATCAAATCCCCGATGTTCTCCATCGCTTTCAGCCAATCCCCATTTTTAATAGACTGTTTTCTACCAAGTATGTTTTTCATTCTTTGCCTCCAGTCTTGAAGCTGTCATGGCTGCTAATCCACTCAGCAGCACTGTTACAAGACTCCCCAGTGTTTTATATAGGCCACTGTTTAAAATCGTGCCACAGGCGAAAATAGGAAGCCCTATGACTAATGCTGATACGACTCCTATCACAATTCCTTTTGATGTAAGCCTCATGCCTTTTAATGTGAACACTGTAGGTAGAAGCGTGGATGCACGCAAAGTTCCGTAAAACAGAAACAGATGTGTGACTGTAAGCCCTGGGACATTTGCCACTGCAATTCCAAGCACCAATAACGCCATCATTCCGAGCTTCGTTTTTCCAAGTGTCTTTTCCTTAAAAATGTCTGTTGCGAGGGATGATACTGCACATAGATTGCTGTCTATCGTAGATAGCAATCCCGACACAACCATAAACAGGAACGGAACAACTGCCCATGCCGGGAACAATGTGCTTATCAGTTCAAAATTGATTATTTCAATATCCGTTGCGACATGACCTATGCCAGAGCCGATGAAACCTAGCATTCCCATCGACAGAGGGACGATACTGAACAGCAATGCCCCCACCAGGAAAGCCCTGCCTATCCTATCCTCTTTTACACAGAACGCCCTTTGCCAAAAGCACTGATCTCCAAATGGTCCCGAGATAAGCCCCACTGTTGTAGGAAGCCCGAACCCTAAAAAGATTTCCCATCCCCTTTTTGAAAATAATGATTCAGCTTCCCCTGCGGCTCCTCCCAGCCCCGTAACCAGCATTTCCAGTCCTCCGCCATTCTTTACACCAAAAACAGCAAATCCAATGCTAGCTCCCAACATAAAGACCATTTGAACTGCGTCCGTCAATATTGATGCTTTTATTCCTGAAAACTGCGAATACGAAAATGCAATCACAGCCATAATAATTGTCATAGCTACAAACGGTATCCCAGTAAGCATACTTAACATCTTACCTCCAGCCAATAGCTGTACTCCCGTCGATAACACAGACAACGCACTCAGTTGAAACAGGTATGTGTTCCTCACAGCTTCAGAATGATATTTTCCATACATGTAACCAGACAGCGTAATTCCTTCTGGCATTTCTTCCCTTATCTTTTTTGCAAAAGGAATGAACAATATTAGACACAATACATTCGGTACCAGAAACCAAAAGAGCCCTGCAAAGCCCTTTGTATAGGCATTCTCGGTTGAGGTAAATAGAGCCGGCGCCCATATCCATGTGGCGGCAATACTCAACGCTGATATGCCCCATCCTATATTCCTGTTCCCAACACAGAATCCCTCTATGCTCTTTTCTTTCTTTGTCATAAGCATCGTTGACAGCAACATGATTACTGCATATGCCACTAACACTAAGGTAGTATACTTCATTTAATCCTCCAATCACAATTTCATTCGGAGGAGCTTGCCATTCCGTCCCTGTCCCATCTCCTTTCCCGGAAATTTTCAGCAAAAAAGAAAGCCTGCACCCCGGCAGGCTTCCTTCAACGTTTGATTTAGAATTTTACGGATATCATTTTCTCACATTTATAATCTGGTGTCAACCGAGACTTTTTCGGGATGGAGGATTTATCGAACGTTCAATCCATCCACTCCAAAAATCAGGGCTGTAAGTTTTTCAATTGCCATTCTTTGATCCGTATATACAGTATCTCTTGACACATGCTGCTTTTTTGCCACCTCTTTCACGGACAATGTATCCTCTGCCATATACATATCCCACAAAACTTCATACCGTCTCTTTTCAATATGTTTGTTCACTGCTTTATCACAATATACAGCATATAAGTCAAACATAGTTTCTATATGTGAGACTATGACAGCGGTTCTGGTGGCGCTACGCTTGATACTCTCGATGATAACCTCATTGTCATATATCGACATCATGGATTCCAAAATATCCATCGCAGATTCCTCCATCTGTGTCCGCCCAAACACAGAGTTTTCTGCATGTTCCTTCAGCATATGATAATTACGAAGCAGTAGCTTAGTATTCCTGAGTTTCCGCTCTGCTCTCTTCCTTTGCTCCTTTTTCCGTTCCTGCTCGAATATCTTTAGAGCCTCTTTTGCCCCAATATCGGCTGCTTTCTCATAAATATCCCTCAGCTGCTCATGTGTCAGAACTACCAAAGTTCTGTTGTCTGTTGTCTGGCCATCCATGCTATCGCCCTCCTTGATTCATATTTCCATTCACACCAGACTGTGGTATGATATAATTGTCTGTTGGAGGGTTGCGAGAGCACTCTCCTTTTTCCTATCACCCTGAAACTATCTGCAGATATCCTTCTATTGTTTACCTTTTCATAGCTATTCGTATGTCGGTTCTGGTTTGTTCTCGGCAATAACTGAATCGTCATCATATAGCATATCATCCAGAAGCCTCACCCCCGCTCTGGCAAGTCGCAGTATGTATATTTCAAAATCATCCAACCGCCTCATACCTCTGATAGAAGGGGCAACATCATAAACAAGATCATATCCTTTTTTCTCATATACACTTTCCCACCTGGATAATCTGATACTAAAATTCAGCTTCTCCTGTTGTTCTTCTTCATCAACCGCCAACTCAAGAACGGCATGTTTGAAACTACTCCATGGTCTTTCATCCTCTTTAACTATTTCTGCTGTAACACCAATTGGCTCATAATATGGTTCATCATCATATTCAATAGTTCTTCCTAAGGTTTCCATATTTCTTGACACATACTTTTTGTATTCCTCAAATATATCCTCCAGAGTAACAAATTCTATTCCCGGTTCAATCATCAGATTTTGAAAATTCTCTAAAATTCTAGCATTATCCTGCAAAGAAGTTTGATTTACTATATCCGTTAATACCGTATCAAGCTTAATTATATATGCACTCATATCATATGCTTCGACATATGGGACCAAAATTTCTTCTACCCGGTTTTCAATTGCTTCTTTCAGTTTTCCCCAACGAAAGGCACTATCAATAGCTTCTAAAAAGCCTTTTTCCACCTTCTCTCGCAAAACTTTTTCGATTGTCCCATCTTGCATTATTTCGTCTGTAATCCTCTTAATATCTTCATCAAAATTTGCCATTGCTTTTCCTCCTAACTTTAATTGTGTGTAGCATTAAAATTTTCCATCGCCCATTTATTCCCTGTTGCTACTATCGCAATCCTTATACGCTCCTGCGGTGCCAATATCCCATTAGGCAAGCTCTCCAAAGCCTCCATAGTCCCACATTCGTCACAAATCATTGTTTTATTATCAATTCTTGATAACGCAAGAAGCCTTTCAAAACTCCTGCCGCATCTAGGACACTTCATTACCATCACCTCACTTCTTCACTACTTCTAAAAACAGCTCTGCTCATCTAAGATGTCATGTGCCTGTCCCCTGCAGTAAATTGGGATTGTCGAAAATGTTACCGATGACTTCGCACTCATGCCCATGATAGTTGCCAAAATCAACTGTCAGCCCCTCGCCGTACAGGGCAAACCTTGCATCTCCTTCGTCCCACTCAACGCTAAAGCATCCGTCTTCTTCATCAATGGAGTCGCTGTGGATTTTACAGATATCTCCCTCAAAAATCTTCCTGCCGTCCTTATCAGCCAATCCAGTGTACTGACAGACGGTTTTCGGGACAATTTTATATGTCGTAGTCGAAAGATTATCCTCTATTCTGCGTATATGAGTTTCTCCAACCACAACGCAATGATCTAAATCGCCCTCTACCCATTTCCCGTTATCGATTCTTTTTGCCCTGAATAAAATCTCTCTCAT
>CAPQSW010000053.1:13378-13612 GCA_948688495.1 uncultured Lachnospiraceae bacterium
CTTTGGTGAAGAAAACGGTTTTCCCAAAATCAAAGAACTTAAAATATGCTTTTGTGTAATCTGTTTCTGCATATACATTCCAGACTTCGCACGTTCCCTTATAGTTTCTGATTGCTCCGCATGGTTCAACACAACCGACTTTCATTTCGATTATTTGCGGTTCATCATTTTTAGGAATACAAACATGATATATCGTATCCCCGCCGCACAAGGAAGTTTCAACAGTTTCCCTTG
>CAPQSW010000054.1:0-340 GCA_948688495.1 uncultured Lachnospiraceae bacterium
CCTCCGAAAGGGTATCGGAGGCGCTCAAAGGTTCCCTCAGAATGGTCGGAAACCATTTAAAGAGTGCAAAGGCAGAAGGGAGCCTGACTGCGACACCGACGGGTGGAGCAGGTACGAAAGTAGGACTTAGTGATCCGGTGGCATAAAGTGGGATTGCCATCGCTCAACGGATAAAAGCTACCCTGGGGATAACAGGCTTATCACTCCCAAGAGTTCACATCGACGGAGTGGTTTGGCACCTCGATGTCGGCTCATCGCATCCTGGGGCTGCAGCAGGTCCCAAGGGTTGGGCTGTTCGCCCATTAAAGCGGTACGCGAGCTGGGTTCAGAACGTCGTGAG
>CAPQSW010000054.1:350-12941 GCA_948688495.1 uncultured Lachnospiraceae bacterium
TCGTGAGACAGTTCGGTCCCTATCCGGCGCGGGCGCAGGATATCTGAGAGGAGCTGTCCCTAGTACGAGAGGACCGGGATGGACGGGCCGCTGGTGTACCTGTTGGCATGCCAATGCCACGGCAGGGTAGCCAAGCCCGGACGGGATAAACGCTGAAGGCATCTAAGCGTGAAGCCCCCCTCAAGATGGGATGTCCCATCCGCAAGGAGTAAGACCCCTCGGAGACGACGAGGTGGATAGGGCAGGGGTGGAAGCACAGCAATGTGTGCAGCTGACTGCCACTAATCGGTCGAGGGCTTGACCCAAAGAGGAGCTTGGATTCAGCGGACAGAACTTCCGCTAAGAGGAAAAAGATGGACTTTAAGAAGAAGCTGTTCTGTGTGAATTTTTGAAGGTGCAGGAATGAATAATCCTCGATAGCTCAGTTGGTAGAGCACGCGGCTGTTAACCGCGCTGTCGTAGGTTCAAGTCCTACTCGGGGAGGTTGAAAAGACCCGCAGGCAGTGATGTTTGCGGGCTTTTGCATATCCGAAGATAAGAGAAAAGAATTTTTGGCAGGCAGCATACTGTTTAAGAGCGAAGGTAAAGCTGTGGCTTTCCATGTAATGAAACCCTGTATTGGATTTATACAGGGTTTCTTTTTTGTATTAACTGATGGAAGATAGGCAGAAAATAGATTATGCTTATTGAAGTTGCTGCATAATTTATCAAGAATTAGAAATGGAATTGTCTACAAAATATACCCCAAAAGGAGCAATCTATTCCAAAGCGCTAGGAGAAAAACGGGATGTCGTTTACAATTTTTTACAGTATCTTACGATATAACAAAATTATAAATGACAGGAGGAGATGAGAGATGAAAAGATCCAAAAGACTGCTAAGTGCTCTGTTAGTGCTGTGTATGATTTTTACAGAAATGTCAACATCAACAGTTACGACGAAAGCAGAGGAAACAGCAATTTTGCTTGAAGCGTCAAGGCTTGAAGCAGATAAGCTCCCTGAGGGGAATCTTGTCTATTTTGGAAGTGCAGCGGCAACGATGCTGGAGAAGGATGCAGTATATTCCGTTCCCATTTACCGTGAGGGAGATTTGAGCGGTGAGGCAAAGGTTGAGGTACATGCCATAGACCTTATGGCATTGTATGGTGAGGATTATGAATTTGTCGGCGAAGATCCTGAGGTAATGGGCGATGGGGAAACGATTCTTGAGCGTTACGCGCGTGAAAACGCTGAGCTTCTGGCAGAGGAGGAGAGCAAAGAATCTGAGGAAGAAAGCGCAGAGCCCAAAGAAGGCAAAGAATCTGAGGAAGAAGGCGCAGAGCCCAAAGAAGGCAAAGAATCTGAGGAAGAAAGCGCAGAGCCGGAGGAAAGCAAGAACTCTGGGAAGGAAAATGAAGGGGTAGAAAAATCTATTCAAGAAGATAACGTTGACGAAGAACCAGCTGTAGAAAATAATGATGTGAAATCAGCGGATACAGACAATGATGGTTATGTCAGCTTAGCCGAATATAAAGAAAAAAGAACCGGACTTCCGACAAGGGAGATTACGAAAGGCGAAAGCGATCCGCAGGGTTTTATCAATGATGCTGTGAATGAGATGGTTCCAGATGCAATGAACCAGGTTGACACATCCGCGAAGTTAGAGGTTAGGTTTGCTCCAGGCGAAGATGAAAAGCAGCTAAAGTTCCGCATTAAGGATGACGACAAGACAGAGGGGCAGGAGGCGTTCACGTTTCTCTTGACAAATCCCGAAAATGTGGAAGTCTACAATGTGACCTCGCTGTCCGTCGTTATTGAGGATGATGAGCCGTCGGAACACTCGAAGGTTTCCTTTACGCAGCCGGAGTATGTTTCTGAGGATGGTAAGGCAGTCGTCACTGTCAAGCGCGAGGGCGCAGAGTATTCGATTGCAGATCTGGAGCTCCGCAGCAGTGGGGATACCGCAAAAGCCGGCGTAAATTACAATGAAGTTCAGGAAGCAGTCGCTTTTGCACCGTATGAAATGGAGAAGCAGATAGAGATTCCGGTGGCGGGAGAGGGCGAATTTGACGTTGTGCTGTCTGAATTTGGATCCTGCGAGGCTGGGGAGCTTACGCGCGCTACCGTCTCAGTGCAGGAAGAGGCAGGCATACAGACACAGTCGGACGCGGGCATACAGCTTCAGGCGGATTCCGGACAAAAGAGCTTTGATATTACGATTAATAACAAGCAATACAGCGTGGAGTATAACTGGGGGGAAGCAAAAGGGAAAATTATGGATAAAAGCTATACCCCGGCTCTCTGGGCTGGAGAATACTATTTCGCTTCGGATGCTGCGCATGGCGGAATTTTCAGCTATGGGCATTGGGACGGCGACAAGCCTGGCGGGACAAGGAACAGCCATTACCAGCAGGACGATGGTTCCGATATGTCGAGAAACTTCGGCAATCTGTACTATTATGACTGGCGTACCTGGAGAAAGGGCAGGGTTTGGACGGAATCATCGGAGGTGCCAGCGATTTATTACCGTTATGCAACGCCGGACTGGACGATGACCTCGGGCACACATGGCGGACAGCGGTGTTCCTTCCGTTTGCAGTCAACAAAATCAAGAAAGAGTTATGATACTTCAAAAGATGCAACAGACAAATTTGACCGTACCCGCGACAACGGCCTGATTCAAATCGGCAACGGAACCAGCAAGAATTCGGATGGAATGTTTCGGATGTATGCATACTCCATTGATCAAGAAAAGAACAGGACGCCTAAGTCCTATCTGAATTTTTATGGTGCTGCGGCAATGTTCAAGCGGTATGATGTAAGCTTAGAGGCGCCAGAAGGCAAGACGTTCCTTACGACTACCGGCAAGACAGAGCCGATTGAGCCGGTACAGGCAGATGTGAAATGCGGTGCGCAGGTTTTATATCAGCAACAGACTCGTGCAATCTATCCCAATCCTGAGACGTCTGGGTCTAATATGGTATTTACGCTTAAAAGCACGCATGTAAACGGTCATGATGGGAAGTTTGGTTCTCTTGCCGGATATAAAATAACGGTAGGAAGCGGCGGGAAGAATTCTACGACTTTAAATTATCCGCAAGATTTTATCACCTTTTTGAACGACCGCCAAAATAGGACAACGGGCTATATTGACTATGGGAAACAGGCTGTTGAGAGGGAAATCGACAAAATAAACAAGAATCTTGATACCGTACCGTTTGACTGCTATTTTATCGATTGGATTGAAGACAAGCAGGTAGACACCAGCACGGATGGCAACAGCTATAAGCAGCTGCTTAAATTCAAGCCGGTTTATAATTACAATGACGTTAAGGTAACCGTTCTTGCGGCCAGAGGCGACAGCGGCGCCAGCGGCAAATTTAAGAACAGCCAGCTTAAGGAAGGAGCTGAAGTGACGTTCCATGCAGGCGATCTGCTTGATCTTTCCATGACGCCGGGCGATTCTATGACCCGTGTGGTGGGTTATGACGTATCTACGGACGGCGGCGTAAATTTTGATACAATCAGAAGCACAAGCTCCCTGTTTTTGGAATCATTCAATGAATATACCATCCGTCCTGTCTTTGAGAAGGACGAGAACCATATTGAGATTATTTTTTCGGACAATACGGCAAGGAACAACCTGCAGGTGGAACAAACTATCCCGCAAAGTGAATTAAATTCTAACAGCCTGTTTAAGGGACGCACGATACTGAATTTAAATCCCGATGGGGAAACCATACAGGAGAAAATGAAGCCGGAGGTGGGAAAGGACTATAACGTCAGGATACGCGTGACGGGAAGGCCCGCTAAAGCAGGGTATGTCTACCTTCCAGTAATTAAAGATAATATGACGGGGAAGAGTTATAATACGCAGACATACTACATAAATGCCAGATCAATGAAGCAGGATAATGTATTGACCGTTTCCGTTGTAGAGGTAAAGGAATCGGAGCTTCGCAATTATACGGTGGAGGGCAATGTGGTAAGCGCCATGAAGCCGATTTTAAGCGACGGGCAAGAATTAAAGGAGCTGCCGGTAACGAATATGTCCGTTATGGTCGGACAAGGGCAGGATAGAAGCGGCGCGGTAATTGTTGCTGCTACACAGACCGGGCAAAACGGAGAATACAGCTTCATGGATTTAAAAGGCAGGCCGAATGACAGGATACCGATTCTGATCTCAAACGGCATAGGACGGGGGCAGATTGCAGAAATCGTACTGCCGGATGTAAGCCCCGGGCAGGATGGCGTGTGTCATGCCAACGTCGGCAAGTCAACCATGAGGTATCCTTCGGGGATTCCCAAGGTGACCGACATTACCTACAATTACAATAATAACGCCAACAACCAGAGCAGCGATAATACGCACAATTCTATCAATATTTTTGACGATACGCTGAATATATCCGCTACTGTGGACCTGGCAGGAAGGAAGATTGAACAGGCAATTTTCACGGTCTATTCGGTGGAGGGGAACAAAACGGAATACAAGGCATATCCGTCTGATACGGATGCGGGGAAATTTAATTTCTCGATTGAGAAGATGGTGGATAACCTGCGCAATGGCGACCGTATTTCCGTGAGGCTGGTGGACAGCCAAAAGTATACCATGACGCTTGGCGGGGCAGGCACATCCTCAGTCAATATGGAATATCCTGATGTTGATACAGGAATCGTATTCTATACGGAAAACGTTTTAAATGTCCCACAGTTTTACGAGGCGACGCCTGTGCCTTCTTCGGCAAACATTCCGGTTGTCGGCGCGGCAAATGGCAGCGCTTCCACAGGGCTCTTGACATTCTCGAAGACCTATTGGGATGAACAGAAGAACGGATATTCGCTTGACATTAATATCTCGGGCAGCGGTTCCAATAAAGGCGCGCCGTCGCATAATGATAAGAAACAGGCGTTAAATAGATATAAGAAAGCAGTTGAAGATGATAAGGAAGTAAACAAACTGAACGCGGAAAATATCATGCTAAGGCAGCAGCTAGAATCGTATGACGGTGATTATTCAGACGAGGCCGACGATCAGGTTAAAAAATTGGAGAGCCAGATTGACAAGAATCAGGAACTGTCTGAGGAGCTGGGCGGCAACAAACATGCCAAGGACGTGCGCGGAGGAATGACTAAGGCGACGACGTTCAGCGTAAGCATGAACGTAATGCTCTCACTTGAGTTCATTAAGGATTCCAAAGGGGATTATATGCTGTGTTATACCGCTGTGACACTCGGGGGAACCGTTTCGTTTAATAAGACTTTCTATACGGCAATTTCATTTGTGCCATGTTTCTTTAACTTAAATGGGACGGCACAGCTAAACATCGCACTTGGCGGCGCTGTGCCAGAAGCGCAAGATTCATATACGGAGGGCGAATTCCAAAGCCTTTCTGGAAATATCGCCGAAGTATTGGTAGATCCGGAGATAGATGTGAAAACGGACGCCATGTTCAAACTGACTGGGCAGATGGGCGTAGGCTTATGCGGGATTCTTTCGGCAAGAGGATATGTATCCATCCAGCTTCAGTTTGACGTGGGCTACAATGAACATGATACACGCACCGGCTTCCTGTTTGGCTCTGAGGGAGGCATTGGATTTGATATCCTGGTCGGCACAATCAATATCAACCTGTATTCGGCAAGGGTTGGCACCGGTTCGCTGGAAGGCAAGACATCGTACAGCTTCTTTGGTGGATTGATTCAAGATGAAGACAAGGAGGGCCGGCAGGTATTTTCTTTGGCAGACGCAAAAGATGATAATGAGAAGATTCTGACGGCGGACGACGGAACCGTTACCACTTACCGCGAGGCAGACGCCGGCACGGAGGATATGTCCTCATTTGGAAAAAACAGGCTGCGCGCAAGCTTAGAGGCGGATTCCATGACGACGCTGCTTTCACCGGCGGCGGAGCATACAAGGCCGCAGATTACGCTGCTTGACGGAGGGAAGAAACTGATTACCTTCATCGGCAATGGCGGAGGTAACACGCATGCGCTGTTCTATTCGGTATATGATGGCGTGAACTGGAGCGAGCCGAAACAGGTGTCAAATGACAGTACGATGGATTCCATGCCGAGTATACTTAATCTGGGAAGCAAGGTCATTCTTGCATGGGCAGATGCAGACAGGGCGTTTACCGCTGATGATGCGGCAAACGATAAACTATCTGCAATGGGCATTTCGGCGGCGGTCTATGATGTACAGGCTGGTACCATGTCAGCGGAGAGGGAGCTTGTGAAGGATGCATACTGCAACCTTGCACCGCAGCTTTCCGAATCAGATGGAGTGATTTACTGCAGCTACATGAAACGTGATTTGAAGCATGTAGAGAGTGAAGACGATATTCTTGATATGACGGGGATCTATTCCACGATGGCATATGTGCAGTACAGGATTGATGAACAGGCGCTTTTGGCGGAAGAAGAACTTGTCACGGTTGAACATCCAAGCATTACAGATCCGCTTGTATTTGATTACCATATGGAAACGATTGACGTGGGCGAGGAAAGCTATCTTGTTTCTGCATATACGATTGACGAGGATCGTAACCTTAAAACCGGAGGAGACAGGGGCTTATGGATGAAGCTTAAAAACCTCACTACGGGAAGAGAATATTATCCGATGCAGATTGAGCAGCCAGACAGCACCGCAAGCGCGCCACAGCTTAACAAGCTTGACGGCAGGCTGTATCTGACGTATCTGACAGGCGGCAGCACCTTTGGCCTGTTAGACGTAAGCGGTCTGTTGGAGGATATCTTTACAGGGCCGACGGAAACGGGAGAGAATTCGGTAAGCGCTGACGTCAGCGTATATAAAAACGCTGATCCGAAGGACCAGAACTGGTATAAGAAGACAGCGGAAGATCTTAAAATGACGGCTGAGAACCATGAGCATACGATCTATGATAAGCTCACGAGAGGCGAATTTGAGGTAGACAAAACAGGACTCAGGCAACGTGAGGGAGCCGAATCCTCAGGATTTGACTATACGCTTACAAGCAATGGTAAAGACTTGTATCTGTTCTTTACGGATGTTTCCAGCAAGGACAATGGGACGTATACGACCGGCAAGGAGTTGTACGGTATGCGTTATCACCGACGGGATGAGAATGCAGTCCTTGATGATACGCAGACAGACACGGAAGATGGAGGATTTTCTGCCGCATCACAGATTACCGATTATAACAAGGTAATTGATGAGATGGACATCGCGATGACAGAGGACAACAGAATCAGCGTTGTATCAAATTATTATGGACAGGAAATTGCAGAAGACGGCTCTATCAGATACAGCGATAATGCGCTGGCAGAACTCGATTTTAAGCCGGTAAGCTCTATCAGCCTGAAGCCGAATTCCATAAAATGTGAAAATATGGTTGTCGGTGAAGAAACGCAGGTAATGTTTGAAGTGGAAAATACCGGCATGATTCCGGCGGAAGATGGTTTTGCGTATCGAATCACAAAGTATGTAGATGGCAAAGAGACAGAGCTTATCACAGGTCAATCGGATATGGTTTTAAAGCCCGGAGAGATACAGCAAATCAGCGAAGCGTTTACTCCAGAAGGAGAAAAGGCCAATATGGAAATCCGCTTCTATCTGAATGAAAAAGGAGCGGTCGAATCGAACGAACCGTCCGATACCATAACGGTGAAGTATGAGAGTAGTCTGGAATTTACGGAAAGCGGCGTTGTATGGAAAGAAGGAGAAGCAAATGTTACTGCTGAAATTGAAAACAATGGCAGAAAAGCTTCCGAGTCAGCAAAAGGAACCTTGTATTCGGTTGACCGCGAGGGCAAAAAGATGACTTCTTATGGAACGTTTGACATCCCGGCGCTTGCTTCGGGCGAGGCACACAGCATTGCGCTGTCCTTCATGCCGAAGGCTTCTGATTTCTCAAATTTTGGCATCATAGAGTTAAAGCTTGATGTGTCAAATGGCGATAAAGTTCTGGCAAACGAGCGGTTTACGCTTACATCTTCACAGCCGGCGGTTGCTGAAATCAATGGCGGTGCAGGGAGTATAGAGGTGGCAGCGGGCAAAAGCGTAACGCTTGAGACAGTCGCCGCGCCGTGGGGCAATGATGCAGGCGAAGTGAAATATTACAGCGAGGATAACAGTACTGCATCCGTAGATGAGAAAGGCGTAGTAACGGGATACAGCAGGGGAGCCGTGACTGTTTATGCGTATTATCCCAAGAGCGGCATATCGGACAGCATTGAGGTAACTGTAAGCGGCGAATGCACGAGGCATAAATGGGAAGATATCAAGGTGACAAAAGCGGCAACCTGTAAAGAAACAGGTATTGGGACACAGAAGTGTTCTGCATGTGGCAAGACGCAGACTGTTTCCATTCCCAAAGACGCCAAAAACCATGCAAAGTATGGCACAACGAAGAAAGTAACAAAAGCGGCAACATTGAAAGCCGCCGGAAAGGCAGTCTATACCTGTAAGGGCTGTGGCAAGACGGTTAAGACGGAAACTATTGCGAAATTAAAGGCTTCTTCCGATGTAACCATTGGCTGGAAGACAGTCAAGAACGCGAAGAAGTACAAAGTGCAGATATTCGCGGGCACAAAGGCGAAGGGAAAGGCTGTCATTACGACAACGGTGAAAAAGGCATCTGCCAAGATCAAGGGCAGCAAGCTTGTGGCAGGCAAGAAATATGTTGTCAAGGTAACTGCGCTTAATAGCAAGGGCAAGGCAATAAAGCAGAATGTAAAGATTATAAAGAACAAGAAATTTACATCTGTTCTAAAGCAGCCGTTATCAAAGGTAAAAGCAACTGGCAAAGCGAAAAAGAATGTGACAGTTACATTTAAAAAGGTTACTAGGGCAAATGTGGATAAGATTACGGTAGTTGTCAAGAATGCAAAGGGCAAGAAGGTGGTTTCTAAGACATTTACCAATAAAAAGTCCTTGCGTAAGGTTGTCATTAACAGCAAAAAACTCAAGAAAGGCAGATACACAGTAGTCGTAACGGCTAAGAGCGGCAAGCTGCAAGCCGCCCCAATTACCCTGAAGAAAGTTAATATAAAATAAAAGAATTTTTATTTCAGTCTGCAGTTCTGAAACGGCAGCCCCGGGAAACCGGGGCTGTATTTCTTATCGGGGCGATTATTTTATCAGAAATGGTTTATGGAAATTTTGTAACGTGGTATACTAACAAAGGAAGTGATAAAGTTACTAATAACTTTTAAAAGCAAATTTATGGAAAGGGCGAACATTATATGAAAAAAATAGTTTCTATTATGGTTGTAATGAGTATGAGTTTTGTTCTGGTGGCCTTTACAGGCTGCGGCAATGCGAAAGATGACAGCGGTGATAACAGCGACGGCGCTGTACACATTGCATCTGCTGTGGATTTCTATACAAAGGTCTGGGCTGCATTTGGTGAGGAGAACAAGTTTTCCAGTGTTGGAGGTGATGCGGAACATAGTACGGAGGGACCGGGAGAGTTCCAGCTGACGGAAGATAACGCCGACAGTTTTAAGCAGCTTCTATTTGTTACGGATGAGCTTTACGATATGCTTGAGAATGATGCTGCTACGCTTTGTCATATGATGAATAGCAATACCTTCAGCTCGGCTGTTGCCAAACTAAAGGATCCGGCAAAGTCATCTGAGTTTGCCAATGCGTACAGGGATGCCATTCAAAAGCAACATTGGATGTGTGGTTTTCCCGATAAAGTAGTTGTTATTTCCGTTGGGGACTATGTGGTTATGGCATACGGCCTGGAGGAAAATATTGATAACCTTGTTGCCGCCTGTGCAGAAGTTTTTGCGCAATCCAAAGTACTTGTTGATGCTCCTGCGATGATCGAATAATTTTGTAGTGTTTTGCGCGAAAAGAAGGGAGGGTATTGACATGCTGTTTTCCAGCATACCATTTTTGTTTTGGTTTTTGCCCTGCGTATTTTTGCTCTATTTTATTGCACCTTGCCGCCTGAAAAATACAGTTCTGCTTTTTTCGAGTTTGTTCTTTTATGGGTGGGGAGAGCCAAAATATGTTGTGTGGATAGTAGCTGCCATCGTAATGGGATATGTATTCGGACGCCTTATAGAGCATTTTCGTAATAATAATAGAATGGCAAGGCTTTTGCTGGTTCTGTCTGTTTCAAGCAGCCTTGCCATTTTTGGATATTTTAAATATGGAGATTTCTTTATAAATAATTTTAATGCAATGACGGGATGTTCTGTTCCACTGCTTCAGTTGGCACTGCCTATCGGAATCAGCTTCTATACCTTCCAGATACTCAGCTATACGGTTGATGTTTACCGTGGAAATGTTGCGGCGCAGAAGAATTTTATTGATCTTGCAGCATATGTTGCGCTCTTTCCACAGTTGATTGCCGGACCGATTGTACGTTATTCCCATGTTGCTAACCAACTGAAAAATAGAACGTATTCTGTTGATAAAGCTGCGCTTGGTATGCGCCGTTTTATTTTGGGGCTTGGCAAAAAGGTCATGGTTGCCAATCTGCTGGGCGAGCTTTGCAGCATTTTCCGTGAATCAAATGATAAATCCGTACTGTTTTTCTGGCTTTATGCGGTGTCATATGCGCTTCACATTTATTTTGATTTTTCTGGTTACAGTGATATGGCGATTGGTCTTGGCAGAATCTTTGGATTCAGTTTCCCTGAAAACTTTGATTATCCTTACGTTTCTGCCAGCGTTACTGAATTTTGGCAGCGCTGGCATATGTCGCTGGGCTCATGGTTCCGCGATTATGTCTATATTCCGCTCGGCGGCAACCGCGTTGGGGTTTTGCGGCATCTATTCAATATTTTTGTGGTTTGGATTCTTACCGGCTTCTGGCATGGGGCTGCATGGAACTTTATTGTCTGGGGGCTTTATTTTGCGGTCCTGCTCACGATAGAAAAGCTTTGGCTGCTTAAAATTCTTAGAGTAGGCCATGTTTGGAATCATGCGTATGTCGTGCTTCTGGTTATACTCAGTTTTGTTATTTTTGATGCTGCAAATCTGGGACAGGCATTTTCTTATATAAAAGCTATGTTTGGCGCAGGTGGGTATCCCTTGATTTCGGAGGAATTTCTATATTATTTCCGCAGCTATGGGGTTGTTCTCATGGCTGCAGCGCTTGGTGCAACGCCGCTGCCCAAAAAGCTTTGGAGCCGGGTGAGTGCAACTTCTGTGGGTGGAAATGCTGCAATTTTTGTTGAACCTCTGGCAATTTCCGCAATGTTTGTGGTATGTACGGCATATCTGGTGGATGGTTCCTACAATCCCTTTCTTTATTTTAGATTTTAGGAGGGGGGCTAAAGCATTTCTATCATGCCTTCCGACGACATGACAGGTGACGAGAAACGGCGCGTGCCGATACCGAGGAGGAAGAAAGTTTGAAAGAATATAAGAACCTAATTTTTGTTGTCATTGTTGGCATGGTTTTTGCCAGCATGGCTCTGGCCGCCTGGGTACTGCCTTCCAAAGATTTTTCTGACAGCGAGAGACGTAAACTTGCTCAGTTTCCAGAATTTTCGTTTGACGCTGCCTGGGATGGCAGCTTTAGAACAAAATTCGAGAGTTACACGCAGGATCAGTTTCCTATGCGCGATAGTTTTCGGACGGTTAAGTCATTTTCTGCCTACTATATGTTGGGACAGCTCGACAATAACGGCATTTATTTGAAAGACGGTTATGCTGCAAAACTTGAATATCCGCTAAATGAGGAGTCTGTCATTCATGCTGCGGACAGATTTGGCTATATTTATGAGAAGTTTCTTGCAAATAAAAATTTGAATATTTATCTTTCAATAGTTCCCGATAAGAGTTTTTTTCTTGCCAAGCCAAATGGATATTTGAGCATGGATTATGATAGGATGTTTACCATAATGCGAGAGAACATGAGCTATGCCAGGTATATTGATATTACTGGAACCCTTGACATTACTGATTATTATAAGACCGATGCGCACTGGCGTCAGGAAAAATTAGCTGATACTGCCACAAGGCTTGCGGCAAAGATGGGTGTTGCTATTTCGGGGGTATATACCGAGCATGCGCTTGAACGTCCATTTTATGGAGTTTATTATGGTCAGTCCTCGCTTCCGCTGCCGGCAGAGACGATATATTACCTTACAAATAACGTCCTTGATGGCTGCAAGGTGACAGATTATGAAATGGGGACGGTTGGTGGAATCTATGATATGGACAAAGCGGCAGGCAAGGATCCGTATGAAATATTTTTGTCAGGCTCACGTTCGCTCATCACCATAGAGAATCCTAAGTGTGAAAATGGACGAGAACTAATTATATTCAGGGATTCTTTTGGAAGCAGTTTAGCGCCGCTTCTTGTTGAGGGATATTCGAAAGTTACGCTGGTCGATATTAGATATTTGAGCGTGGATTATCTTGATAAATTTGTTACATTTAATGACCAGGATGTACTGTTTCTTTTCAGTACACTTATTCTTAATAATAGTGAAACATTGACTTGAAACGAAAATAAAAAAGTTACAAAATGCACATAAAAATGTAAAAAAATACTTGCAATCTACTTTGTTATATGATAATATATAATCTGTCGCGAGGTAATTGTGACATAGATGAAGGCTCCTTGGTCAAGCGGTTAAGACATCGCCCTTTCACGG
>CAPQSW010000054.1:12950-13587 GCA_948688495.1 uncultured Lachnospiraceae bacterium
AGAGGGTCATAGGTTCGAGCCCTATAGGTCCCATAGAATATGGATGGATTCCCGAGTGGCCAAAGGGGGCAGACTGTAAATCTGTTGGCGACGCCTTCGAAGGTTCGAATCCTTCTCCATCCATTGTATTTCTAAGTTAGCCTGTGGACTATATGCCGATGTGGCTCAATTGGCAGAGCAGCTGATTTGTAATCAGCAGGTTATCGGTTCGAGTCCGATCATCGGCTTACGTTGATAAAATCAACTTGGACCTTTAGCTCAGTTGGTTAGAGCAACCGGCTCATAACCGGTCGGTCCTGGGTTCGAGTCCCCGAAGGTCCACTTTGTTATTATTGTTTTATAAAGTGTATATTGTTTGTTGAAGTGGCTTTGTGAAACAAAGACATTGGCCTCGTGGCTCAGTTGGTTAGAGCGCCGCCCTGTCACGGCGGAGGTCGTGGGTTCGAGTCCCATCCGGGTCGTTCGTGTAAGATCATAGATTTTGCACAGGAGGAATGTAGGGAATACATTCTTCTAAAAATATATTGGGATCTTAGCTCAGCTGGGAGAGCATCTGCCTTACAAGCAGAGGGTCATAGGTTCGAGCCCTATAGGTCCCATTGCTGTTAAATAAAATTAATAGCGGTCAGGTTTATTA
>CAPQSW010000055.1 GCA_948688495.1 uncultured Lachnospiraceae bacterium
GCGATATATGCGGTATGTACTTTGAAGCCATACTTCGCTTCTATGTACCCCTTAATCATCTTGTATGTAACTCGCTCTTTCGGCTTATACGCTTCAGCTCTCTTGGCAATATTATCAAGTGGCACTTTGCCCTCACCCTCGCCAAACTCCACTTTTACGTTGATTACGCTATCAGGTTTTTTGTGGGAAAGCATTACAACCGTCTCCACATGCACCCCCTGCGGAAACATATCCACCGGCTGTACCTCCCTCACCTCATATCCACCCTGACACAAATACTTCAAATCCCGTGCCAGTGTTGCTGGGTCACAACTGACATAAACCACCCGATCCGGCTCCATTTTCAAGATGGTCTCCAGACATCTCTCATCACAGCCTTTTCGCGGAGGATCAACAACAATCACATCCGGATGCATCATTTCCTTGTCTCTTCCCTGACATTCTCTTATTTCACCCTTATAAAATCCTGGAAGAACCTCCTCTGCTTTTCCAACGAAAAATGTAACGTTCTCTATCCCATTTAATTTTGCATTATCCCTTGCATCTTCGATGGCAGCCTCCACAATTTCTATACCGTAAACATGCCTTGCCCGCTGTGCCAGAAACAGAGAAATGGTTCCAATTCCACAGTAAAGATCCCAGACGGTCTCCGTCCCTGTAAGTTCCGCATAAGCCAGCGCCGTCTCGTAGAGTTTCCTGGTCTGTACAGGATTCACCTGGTAGAAAGACAGGGGGGAAATATGATATTTTATGCTGTCGATATAATCTGTAATATACCCTTGTCCCCACAGACAGATGACTTCCTCCCCCAGAATCACATTCGTATTCTTCTCGTTAATATTCAACATTATGCTCGTCATACCCGACAGCGTCCTCAAACGTTCCACCAGTTTCCCTGCATGTGGAATCCCTCTTCCGTTGATTACAAGACATACCATGATCTCTTTTGTGGTAAAACCAAACCTTACCAGCACATGGCGTACCAATCCCGTCCCGCTGTTCTCATCATACGCCGGTATCTGATATTCCTCCATAAATGAAATTACAATGTCCAATATCCTCTCGTTCACATCCACGCCCAGATAACACTTCCGGTTTGGAATAATATGGTGACTGCGCGCCGCATAAAATCCAGTTACAATTTTCCCATCTTTATCTGTGCCAATGGGAAACTGTGCCTTATTCCGATAGAAAAAAGGCTCCTCCATCCCAATAATCGGATGAAAAAGGATGCCCTCTTTCTCACATTCTGTTTGATCGCAGATCGAAAATCCGCCAATCCGCTCCAGATTATCACGCACCTTCTTTTCTTTATATTTTAACTGCTGTGCATAATCCATCGCCTGAATCTGACAGCCGCCGCACTGGCGGTAATATTCACATAAAGGCTGCGTGCGGTAAGGAGACGGCTTGCGCACTTCGAGCAGCCTGCCATATCCATACCGTTTTTTCATTTTCATTATTTTGATTAGGACCCTGTCACCAATCACGGCATCTTTTACAAAAAATGCCACACCTTCCGCCTTTCCAATACCCTCTCCATTTACTCCTATATCCTCAATCAGAAGTTCAAGCTCCATATTTTTTTGAAACATTTTTTCCCTCACTCGTTTTTGGGTGCTCAACGAAAACATCTTACCTTATTCCCCGCTTGTTTTGCGGATATTTGATTCAAATAACCGATTATAACCCAGCCATCCGCTATTGTCATCCGCTGCCGCAAGCGCCTCCTTCATCGTCTGCATTTTTGCGTCTGTATTATCGGCAAAACTCAGGGCAATTGCCTCCGCAAGCGCCGGCTTTTTCGGGGAACCAAATTCCAGCTCCCCATGATGTGCTAAAATACAATGCCGCAATTCATTTGCCAGCTTTACTGGGAAACCTGAAATGGTACGGATAGCCGCCCCCACCATTTCCGCGCCAATCACAATATGTCCCAAAAGCTGTCCTTCGTCTGTATAATCATTTGCTGGAAACACAGACAACTCCTCTAATTTTCCAACATCATGAAACATAGCCGCTGTCAACAAAAGATCATGATGCAGAATAGGATACAACTGCGTGTAATAATCGCACAGCTTTGTCACACTCAGCGTATGCTCCAGCAACCCGCCCACAAAACCATGATGTACACTTTTCGCCGCGCTGTGAAATTTGAAACGACGTTCAAAATCCTTGTCTTCCAAGAAAAACCCCTCGCATAATTTTTTGAGGTAAGGATTCTTCATGCTTCGGATGAATCCCAGAAGTTCCAGGTACATTCCGTCAATATCCTTCTCACTGACCGGAAGATAATCCGCTGGCTCATATTCACCCTCGTGCGCCTTGCGGATTCGCTTGACATTTAATTGCAGGGACCCCTGAAAGCTGGTAACATCGCCCATGACGTCAATATAATCCAAAGAATCAAATTCATCAATTCCCTGAGAATTTGGATCCCAGATTTTAGCATCCAGCATACCTGTCTTATCTTGCAAAATTAGGGATTCATATGGTTTTCCTGCCTTGGTAAGCGCTGTCTGCCTGCTTTTACATAGGTATATTTCTCCAATGCGCTCTCCCTCCCGCAGAGTTTCAATATATTTCATATCTTTACTCCTTCTTAATGTAAAACTCCAACTGTTACTGTACATTCCAAGTCAACGTAGCCTTCACCATTCTGGCGCTTAATCGCAATTGTGATCTCTTCCTCTGGGCGTTTCGCATAAATCCCTTGATAATATTGGGAAACATTGACGACATCTTCACCATTGATTGCTGTGATGACATCTGCTTCCTGCAGGCCTGCAGCCATGGCTGGAGAATCCAGCTCAACCGATTTGATATACACCCCCTGGGGAATCCCATACTCCTGTGCAATATCATTTGTCACGGTGCTGATGCGCAGCCCGACATAAGAAATGTCCTGATTATTTGAAAGATCCTCAATTACCTGTTTTAACTCAGAAATTGACAATGCGGTTATTGTATTGCGGTTATTCTGATTACTATAATCCTGCAATACCAAACCTATGACTTCACCCTGTAAATTTATCAGCGCGCCGCTGCCATTCTCACTGCCTAAAATATCTGTAGTAAAAATTGTATAGTTTGTGTCTATTGTGGAAACTGTATTCTGAGAGGATGTAATTGTCCCACTCAAAATCGAATAGCTTGATCCTAGCGGATTACCAATTGCAAGTACAGACGTTCCTTGTGTAATGGTATAAGAATTGCCTAATACGGCAACCTCAATCTGGTTTCTTGTCTCTTCGGAAACCTCAGCCACAGGAACTGCTATGACTGCTATTCCCGTATTTCCGTCATACTTTTTCAAAAATGCAGATGCCTCTGTTCCATCAATAAAAGTAGTGTGAATCGCCTCAGCATCCGCAATAATCTTTTTCTCTGCCAAGATTAAAAGCTCCTGTCCGTTATCGCCTATAATAATACCGGCAGAACTGTTCTCATTTTCGTAAGGCGTATCAAACCAGTCTTTACCGCTGGTTACCCCCGTTACCGTTACTACAAACTTATTCGCCTGCTGCCCGATAGCATATAGTTTATTCTGCAATTCCTGGTAATCCTCAAGTTCCAGTTCTTCCTGAACTACAACTGTCTGGCTTTTCGGTTCTTCTGGTTCCTCCGGTTCTTCTGGTTCTTCCTCCTTCTTAGGCGCCGGCTCAATTTCCTGTGGAATTACATCCTTAGGAATTGTAATTGTATTTCCCTCTTCCGGATAAAGCCTTTTCTCAATGTGCGGCTTTAAAAACACAAATACAAGACATGCTGTCACACCAAAGATCACCGCACACAGAATATTGTAACCTAATTTGAGCAACAGCCGCCGTTTATTGATGGGTTTGTCCTTTATTTTTTCCTTGATAAAATCAAATTCCTGCTCATCCCGCTCCTGTTGTTTCATAACCGCCCTCCTGATACATTTATCTTTAATGCGTTTATGGTAAATACCGTCCCTTTTTCCATTATACGTTTTTCCCCCTGTTGTTGCAAGATTTTTATTTTTAGGTTATACTTTGACCTAAGGTCTCCTACCGGTCCCCAACTAATGTTTATTGACCTGAAAGGATAATCATTATGAACACCAAAGCATTACACACTTTAGAATATAATAAAATAATTGAGCTCCTCTGTGGACATGCCACCTGCGCCTCTGGAAAAGAGCTCTGCAAAAAACTTGTGCCATCCACAGACCTTACCACCATTCGTCTTACGCAGCAGCAGACATCTGATGCGCTGACAAGGATTTACCAGAAAGGTTCTCTTTCTTTTTCTGGCACACATAATATTGGAGCCTCCCTAAAGCGACTGGAAATTGGCGGTGTGATGAACATTGAAGAGTTGCTTAAGACTGCATCCCTGTTAGAAACCGCCAAACGGGCAAAGGCATACTCCCGCGGTGTCAGGGATGAGGCGCGCACAGATTCTTTAACGGAATTGTTTGCACAGCTAGAACCTCTGTCACCGCTGCTGGATGAGATTCGACGATGTATTCTTTCAGAAGATGAGATTGCCGATGATGCGTCGGTAAATTTAAAGAACATCCGCCGCTCAATCAAAAACACGAACGACAAAATCCGCAGCCAGATGAGCACCATGCTGAACAATGCTGATACGCGAAACCATCTCCAAGACACGGTTATTACGATGCGGGGTGGGCGCTACTGTCTGCCTGTAAAAGCAGAGGCAAAAGGACAGGTGCCCGGAATGATCCACGACCAGTCCTCCACAGGCGCAACCTTATTTATTGAACCGATGGCTGTCGTAAAACTAAACAACGACTTAAAGGAGCTTTATCTGAAAGAACAGGACGAGATTGAAGCGATTCTTGCTAACCTCAGCAACCAGGCTGCAGAACACATCGAGGAATTGCAGACCAATTATGAGACAATGACGGAATTAGATTTTATCTTTGCCAGAGGTTCTCTCGCGAAACAGTACAATGGAACGGCACCCCTGTTTAACAAAGAACACCGCATCCGTATCCGCAAAGGACGTCACCCGCTGCTTGACAGCCATACCGTCGTACCGATTGACATCCATCTGGGGGAATCATTCGATTTATTGATTGTCACCGGACCAAATACCGGCGGAAAGACTGTCTCCCTCAAAACCGTTGGGCTGTTCACCCTGATGGGCCAAGCCGGACTGCATATTCCAGCAAATGACCGTTCGGAATTGTCCGTATTTGAGGAAGTATTTGCAGATATTGGAGATGAGCAGAGCATTGAGCAGAGCCTTAGTACGTTCTCCTCGCATATGACAAATATTGTTTCCATTTTGGAAAATGCCAACGAGGATTCCCTTGTGCTGTTTGACGAGCTTTGCGCTGGAACAGACCCCGCCGAGGGAGCCGCCCTTGCCATATCCATTTTATCAAAGCTTCACAATTATGGTATCCGCACAATGGCAACGACGCATTACAGTGAGTTAAAAGTATTTGCACTCTCGACACCGGGCGTGGAAAACGCAAGCTGTGAATTTTCACTGGAAACGTTAAGTCCTACTTACCGGCTGCTCATAGGCATTCCTGGCAAGAGTAATGCTTTCGCCATTTCCGGCAAGCTCGGACTTCCCTCAGAAATAATCGAAGACGCGAGGAAACGCATCTCCCAACAGGATGAGAGCTTTGAAGATTTGATTTCTGATTTGGAGACAAGCCGCATCGCACTTGAAAAAGAACGCCTGGAAGCGGAGCAATACCGCCTGGAAACGGAAACCTTAAAACAAAAAATAAAGGAAAAGCAGGAACGCCTGGAAAATCAGCGTGACAAGATTATCCGCCAGGCAAATGAAGATGCCCATGCAATTCTCAGAGAAGCCAAAGAAGTCGCGGATAAGACCATTAAAAACTTCAATAAATATGGACAGGCAAATGCCAGTGTCAGGGAAATGGAACAGGAGCGCGGTAAACTGCGGGACAAAATGAATAATCTGGAAAAGGACATGTCCAAAAAGCAAAAAGAACAGGCCAAAAACCACAAGATACCCAAAAACCTGCGTATTGGCGATTCTGTAAAAGTACTGAGCATGAATTTGAAGGGCACCGTACACACACTTCCAAATCAAAAGGGAGAATTGTATGTGCAGATGGGTATTCTCCGCTCATTAGTAAACATAAACGATTTAGTATTACTAGAAGATACTCCTGTATTGGGTAATAAGAAAAAGCCCACTGGGACGGGAAAGATGAAAATGACAAAATCAGCCTCCATTTCCACAGAAATTAACCTCATTGGCAAAACCACGGATGAGGCTATCGCGCTGTTGGACAAATATCTGGATGATGCCTACCTTGCTCATGTTCCCTCTGTGCGAATTGTCCACGGCAAAGGCACAGGCGCACTGCGTAAAGCAGTCCACAGCCACCTAAAAAGGTTAAAGTATGTAGATTCGTTTCGTTTAGGTGAATTTGGAGAGGGAGATTCCGGTGTTACAATAGCAACATTTTCCTGACATAACCTGCAAACGATGCCTCAAAGGAGAAGGACTATGGTTTCAAAACAAAGAATTCTTATCGTAGATGATGACGTAAATATTGCGGAACTTATTTCCCTTTATCTCACAAAGGAATGTTACGACACCCGCATGGTACATGACGGTGAAGAAGCGCTTCATGTGTATGAACAATATGAACCAAATCTGATTTTACTGGATTTGATGCTGCCGGGAATTGACGGCTATCAGGTATGCCGGGAAATTCGTGCCAAATCCAATATTCCTATTATTATGCTTTCCGCTAAGGGAGAAATTTTTGACAAAGTATTGGGATTGGAGCTCGGTGCAGACGATTATATCATGAAACCTTTTGATTCCAAGGAACTGGTTGCCCGGGTGAAAGCGGTCCTGCGCCGTTACCAGCCGGCCAAGCAGGAAGCACCCTCATCTAATATCAAATGCGTAGAATATCCTGACCTTACAATTAACCAAAGCAACTATTCCGTTATTTACCAGGGACGCCCGATTGATATGCCGCCCAAGGAATTGGAGCTCTTATATTTCCTCGCCTCCTCCCCCAATCAGGTATTTACCAGGGAACAGCTCCTGGATCATATCTGGGGCTATGAGTATATCGGAGACACACGGACAGTTGACGTTCACGTAAAACGCTTGCGCGAAAAAATCAAAGACCATGCAACATGGAGCCTTGCCACCGTCTGGGGCATTGGCTATAAATTCGAGGTGAAATCGTGAAACACACTCTGTATTTAAAACTATTGCTTGGATATATCATATTTGGAATCCTGGGCTTTGTAACAGTTTCCACCATTACCTCACATATGACCTTGGACTACATAAAAAAAGAAACGATCTCCAACCTATACCGGGAATCTAAACTGTTGGCCGGGAATTATGCTTCCAACTATTACCGCGGCTCATTGACATTAGATGATGTAAAGTCACACTTTCAGGCAGTCACCGCTTATTTAGATGCAGATATATGGGTTATTGACCGCAACGGCAGGATTTTGATTAACACCCGGCCTGACTCCGTTTCAGATACCACGGTTCAGGACTTTGATATTTCCACCTTTGGTACCCGTTATTATCAGGAGGGCACATTTTTTGATGTGTTTTCCGAACAGACTCTGTCTGTATTTTCTCCTATAACCATTGACTATAAAGTCCGTGGATATGTGTTGATCCATCGGCCCATATCTGACTTAGTTTCCTACAAGGACGGACTTTTAAATATTTCATATATGACGCTTGCAATCATTTTCTTCTGCGCCTTTATTGTACTTGGGCTGTTTACCTTTACCGTTTATCTTCCCATACGCAAAATGACCCGCGCTGCAGAAAATTATTCAGAGGGAAATTTCGATACCAAAATTAATATCCATACGAATGATGAAATGGGCTATCTTGCCGACTCCATCAATTATATGGCCACAGAACTTTCTTCGCTGGAAGAAGACCAACGGAAATTCATTGCAAATGTATCTCACGATTTCCGCTCTCCGCTAACTTCCATCAAAGGCTACATTGAGGCCATCATGGATGGCACTATTCCACACGAAATGCAGGACAAATATCTGAATATTATTTTATTTGAAACAGAACGGCTGAATAAACTGACCCAAAGTATGCTGGAGCTGAACAAATATGGCATAAAGGGCTCCATGATGGACATTACCGACTTTGACATCAATCATACCATTAAGATGGTCGTACAGTCCTTTGAGGGCACCTGCAAAAAGAAAAAAATATCCTTTGAGCTGATTTTAACGGGAATAACCTGTATCGTCTCTGCAGACATGAGCAAAATTCAACAGGTAATCTATAACCTGATTGACAATGCAATCAAATTCAGCCACCCGGATTCCACGATCACTATTGAAACTACTGAAAAAAATGAAAAAGTCTTTATCTCTGTTAAGGATACCGGCATCGGCATTCCAAAAGACAGCATCAAAAAGATATGGGAACGCTTTTACAAAACAGATTTATCCCGCGGCAAAGACAAACGCGGCACGGGGCTTGGGCTTGCCATCGTAAAAGAAATCATTTCCTCTCACAACGAGAATATCAATGTCATCAGTACCGAAGGCGTAGGCACAGAATTTATCTTTACCCTGCCTATGGCACAGAAGGAAAATGAATTATAAAAAGAACTGCTTATGTTTCATATTCCACACACTGTAAAATGAGACCCTTGGCGGGAAGCGTAATTCCGGCATTTTCACGTATACCACTTTCCAGAATCTGCCGGACCTCCAGGGGTTTCCGTTCTCCCAGCCCCACCTCTGTCAGTGTCCCCGCAAGAATCCGCACCATGTTATGCAAGAACCCACTTCCAGTTATAATAATATCCACTTCCTTCCCCTTGCGTACTATCTCAAGACGGTAAATCGTCCGAATCGTTGATTTCTTTTTTGAACGTCTCCTGCAAAATGCTGCAAAATCGTGGCTGCCTTCCAGATAAACAGCCGCCTCCTGCATCGCCTCCACATCCAGAGGCTCTACCACAGTATACATCCATTTTCTTTCAAAAACATTGGGCTCTCCACTGTTAAATATCCGATAACAATATGTCTTCTTCACAGCAGACAGCCTTGCATGAAATGCCTCCGAAGCCTCTTTCATCTCCATGATTCCTATATCTTCGGGAAGATAAAAATTAACATAATCCTTTATTTCATTGACAGGTTTTTCCACTGACAGACGGACATTTGCTACCTGTCCTGCTGCATGTACGCCTGCGTCCGTACGCCCAGAACCCTGCACCTCCACTTTCTCCCCTTCCAGTTCAGAAAATATATGATTCAATTTCCCCTGAATCGTAACATCGGTACTTTTCTGGCTCTGCCATCCCTTATAACGGGTCCCGTCATATGCTATTACCATCTTATAATTCTTCTTCAACAACTATCACCTCATGTTCATCCTCTCTCATATTATACAGGATTCTACCCTCATGTAAAGCATTTGAACAAAGATTGCCGTCCCTGCGCTAACATCCAATTCCCGCCACAATTCAGTGATCCTTTCACTTATCCCGAATTCTTCACATAAGTCCATCTTGTGTTCCTCCTATTATTCCTTACTCTTTTTATTTGCCCTTCACTCACTGACAGGCGGAATACTCCCATCCCGCCTGTCATGCAGCTTATTAAAACGCCAATTTTTCCTAAATAGAAAGCGAAATATTTGTACCGGATTCCGTTCTGTCAGATTCTCCGGTTTTTGTATAGATTACAGGTTCCATCTTAATGGCATCCGCTGTTTCCTCTACAGACAGGCTGCTGTCTGTGCCGGCTAAAACCGCATCCGTTTTCTCATCTAATACTGCCTTTCCGCTTTCGCTGATGCTGACAGTATCCCCATTTCGGCTTTTCTCTATCCTCTTTTCCAATTCCTCACGTTTTTCCCTGTGTTTTCTAATGGCCTCCTCCTGCTCTGATCTTGCTTTTTCTCTTGCCTCCTCAGCATCCTCCTTCATTCCATTTTCAGCCTTCTTCTGGTACTCCCCCGCTTTATCTGCAAACTCACCGACGTATCCCATTGCCCGCTCCATGACGCCTGTATCACCTCTCTGTTCTGCTTCTTTATAAACGCGAAACGGCGTGTTGAGCATTTTCATATTCATACTTGCCCCAGTTAACCCTTCCATTGTCTTCGTATGCATAATCACTCCTCCTAAGAAAAAACCGTATGCTGCCTCCTGTATGTATCATTGTCCTTTTGGCTTAATTCCTGCTCTACCTGTGCCAGCTTTTTCTCCAACTCTTTGACTTTCTGCTCATCCCCGGAAGCTGACTGGATCTGCTGCTTTAACTCCTGCTGTTTCTCTTTCAGATTTCTGATTTCCCTTTCAACCGCATTCGTATTGCTGACACAAACCTCCGGCTCTGCACGGTTCGCTTTGTTCGGATTGTCAAAAAAGATTTTCCGGTTACCATTCTCATCTTGTCCTATATGATACAATCCAGAAGGCTCTTTTTCCGATTTTTGACTGCTGACGTACTCATCCACTGGCTCAGATATCCTGCTGCTTTCCTTCTGTACCGCCTCTTTTGGTGCTTCCTTTGCTTTTTCCTCCCCCCAAACAACCTGTTTCTCCTTCACCTGCTCTGCATAATTGCTGTTAAAAGAATTGTAATTTCCACTAATCTGCATTGACATAAGCTTTCCTCCTTTAATTCCTTATTCTTCTTTTACATCGGTTATAGGAGGCAGAGGATAAATTCATTTGCTGTGAGATGCTTTCTGACTGCTGTAGGATGATCAGAAAAACATGAAGTACAAATACCTCTCCCTCTTCATTTTTATGGTATCGCCATAAACAATCTTTAAATCGCGAAGCTTTTCGCACTCTGCCACAAAGTCAGCAGGTTTTACCAAAAGCTCTGCCTGAATCTTTGTTACGGCTTTCCTCCAGACAAAAGTATATTTGTTCGCGGCTGCTTCAATTTCCGTACTGTCCATGAAAATGGTTTCGCCTGAAATTTCCCCCATATCAAAAAGTACATTGGACATTTCAGCAAGAATCCGTTTGGAGCAGGGCGCAAAATGTATGCTCCAAAAGCGGGTAAATGTTGCATAATCGGGTGCAGGCGTACCTTCCAAAAGAAACATGAAATTGATATCCCTCTTACAGTTTAGTTCCATGGAACGGGAAGAATAATCCCCATTTATGTAGGAGAAAAGCACAATCTACAGAAGATTTCTTGGGGATACTGGATTTATTCTTTCGTAAGTAGAATGTAAGTTAATGTGTTTGGTCATACATTAATTTTACACCAACTGCCGGATTCTTTCGAGATCTGGCAGTAATTTTTTGCATAGGAAAGGAGTTGTGCACTAATCACTTAGTGCGACAGCCCCTCGCATATTTCTATATAAAATGGTGTTTTGACGGATTGACATTCCAGCCTGATACCCAATACAGTTTCGACCAATTCTTACCTTTCTTTTTGACCTTCGCCTTGATTCCCCCCACCTTGCCTATCTTCTTCACCTTGCTGGCTGGGAGGCTTACCGTGACGTTTACTTTACTGCCTGACCTTTTAGCCTACTTGACGGTAGGTGTCACGCTCGATACTTTCCTTTTGATGAACGCTGTCCTCCTAGCCTCAGCCTTGATTGGATTAACAGCCACACTGCCAAAAATGACTGCTGTTGCAATGGCTATCACGCTTATCCCCTTAACAATCTTTTTCGTGTTCTCTTTCATAACAAATCCCCCCGTCCTTATCCTTATGCTTTATGCCGGAGCTTTCCTTCTATTCCTTATCATATGCCCCCCGGTATTCCTTCGTAACCCACTTCTATGACTAAAATTATAGGACTGCGTCAAACGTTAGTCAAGACGCCAAAAAGCGCCCCGCTAATCGGAGTGCTTTCTTTCTGGAAACGCCTGTTTTAAAGGCTCTCTGGCAATGAGACATCGGGGATTCGAACCCTACGAATGCTCCAAAAACACTGAAAGAAAGGCGTTCGCGGCACATCATCTATAGAGTGTAATCAAAAGTGTAATCAAATCTTTAGCACCATTAATTTTGCTGGATTCTAAAAATGCAATTGATTTTCAGATACAGAAATGTTATATTATAGAAAAGGAGCAGCCGCCTCCTGATTGGCTGCCCAGTCTTTTTGTTTGTTATTTTCACAAATGTAATGCCGTCTCTATCCCGGATCTTGGTTTCAAACGGGTTATATGCGTC
>CAPQSW010000056.1 GCA_948688495.1 uncultured Lachnospiraceae bacterium
TAATGGGAATGCCCTGTTATGGGGAATATCAGGAGAACGGCTGTAAGCTGATTGTTTCTTCCGGGGCGTCTGTGGGTGTATTTCCGATACGGACAGAGAAACATTGTGAATATGTGGTGATTGAATTGAAGCAAAGTCATGGATCAAATTGAGGTTGAGTTGAGATTCATGGTACATGGTAATGAGAAAAATAAACGAGGAGGTCCTATATGGAAAATTCATCAGCAAAAAAGGAAAAGAAAAAAATGAGCAGACGTAAAAAAGTTGTGATAGCCGTCATAGCGGCAATAGTGGCAGCAGCCATAGTTGGCGGAGGTATTTTTTACTGTACCTTTTTCCCAAATCCACTTGCAAAGAAAATTCCCGTCAGCGACATATCCGCAGGAACCATGTCTGTGACAGGTGAGAGCAATGTGCTTGTGGCATATTTCTCTTTGACAAATAACCGGGTGTATACGGCGGATGAAATGGATGCAGTGTCCTCGGCAAGCCTCAAAATAGAAGATGGAACCGGATACGGCCATGCGGAGCTTTTGGCACTTGCAGCACAGGAAGTAACCGGAGGTGATATTTTTCCTATCAAAGTAGACGACCTGTACCCGGAAACTTATGGCGGAGCGTTTGACCGGCACCATAGAGAGACGGGTACATCAATCCGGCCAGAACTGACAGAACATCTTGAAAGCATAGAAAATTACGATACGGTGATTATTATTT
This sequence comes from uncultured Lachnospiraceae bacterium, assembly GCA_948688495.1. Lineage (GTDB taxonomy): Bacteria > Bacillota > Clostridia > Lachnospirales > Lachnospiraceae > Petralouisia. The sequence continues at coordinate 718 of CAPQSW010000056.1, forward strand.
ACCCGAACTGGCTAAGCAGTATGCCGGTGCCCGTTCTGTCATTTTTGGAGGAATATGATTTTTCGGGAAAGACGATCATACCGATTGCCACCAGTCAGGCATTGGGTTTGGGTTCCGGCCCGGAGCAGATTGCCGCAGCCTGCCCGGATGCAGTGGTGGCGGATGGACTTTCCGCAAGGAGTGAGGACGGCGTAAAAGAATTCCTGACAAAAGCTGGTCTGGCAAAGTAAAGGAGGCTTCATGCGTATCAAAAAGGTTTGCAAGTTATGTATAGATATAGGGATGCTGGTTATTACGTTTCTGCTTATGGCTTCGGAGAGAACGGGGATTGTCCTGCATATGCTCCTGGGGGCGGCTTTGTTCGTCTTAGTTGTTGCTCACAATATTTTAAATCTGGCATGGTGGGCAGGCATTGGCAAGGGAACATATAGCCGGACAAGGTGGATGCGTACTATATGGAATGTGTTGCTGCTCATTGACTTTTTACTGGTGATGATAAGCGGGATTCTGTATGCGGTCGGTCTGCATAGGATAACGGCGCTCTTATTTTTGATTCTGACTGTGATACATATAAGAGTGCATTGGAAAAAGGCTTCGGCAAAACAGCAGAAATAACAGATATTGAATAGGAGGCTTATTAAAATGGTATTGATAATCGTCTGCATTATCGCAGGACTTGGAGCAGGTATTGGAACAGGGCTTGCCGGTTTATCCGCAGCGGTGGTTATTACGCCCATGCTGATTACTTTCTGCGGATTTACGGCATATGAAGCGGTAGGAATTGCACTGGCTTCTGATGTGCTGGCTTCGGCAGTCACGGCATACACCTATGGGAAAAATAAAAATCTTGATATTAAAAACGGTCTTATAATGATGGCCTCTGTACTTGTATTTACGATTTTGGGGAGTTGGCTGTCCTCGCTCCTTCCCAATGCGGTCTTGGGAGGCAGTTCTTATATTATGACCTTTATTATGGGTGTCCGTTTTCTTGTAAGCCCCATAACAAAGACCACATCAAGGATGGATGAAATAGAGCCGAAAAAGAGGGTTATACGGTCTTTGCTTTCAGGAATCCATATCGGTCTGTTCTGTGGATTTGTCGGTGCTGGAGGTGGCGTGCTGCTTCTGATTACACTGACCTCTGTTCTCGGATATAGCCTGAAAACGGCAGTCGGAACAAGTACCTTTATTATGACATTTACGGCTTTGACAGGGGCGGTTTCCCATGTAATCATTGGCGGTACGGTAAATGTAACGGCCCTTGTGGTCTGTGTGATAGCGGCATTGGTCGGGGCAAGAGCTTCGGCGCTATTTGCGAATAAAGTGGATGCCAAAAAACAGAACAGGGTTACAGGCGTTGCACTGTGTGGATTAGGGGCTGTGCTGGCTCTTGTTAATTGGCTGTAAAAAGTATTTTGGGAGGGAAGTTTTGGAGTATGAAACGCACAATTATTATAACAGGCGGCAATACAGGACTTGGTTATTCCTGTGCCGGATATATTGCAGGGAGCAGCAACGATTATACTATTATGATAGCTTGCAGAAACGTACAGAAAGGAAACAAGGCAGCAGAAAAATTAAAGGAAAAGACAGGGAATCCTAATATTTATGTATTGGAACTTAATCTTGCTTCTTTTGCTTCTGTCAGAAAGTTCAAGGAGGATTATTGCAAAGGCGGTTATCCTCCTTTGTATGGGATAGTCTGCAACGCAGGGGTGCATCAGCATGGCAGATTGAAATATACGGAGGATGGGATTGAAGAAGCTTTTGGCGTGAATCATTTGGGACATTTCTTATTGGTGAATCTGTTATTGCAAAATATGGAAAACGATGGACGAGTTGTATTTGTGACGAGCGATACTCACGATTCGGATAAAATACAGTTCCATGATGCCGGGCGCCTTGCATACCCTGAAAAGTTTGGCTGTGCCGAAGATGGGTATCCCGTTTCAAAATTATGCAATATTTTATGTACTTATGAAATGGCAAGAAGATTAAAGGGACAAGGTAAAAAGCATATTACTGTAAATGCGTTTAATCCCGGATTTATGCCAGATACAGGGCTGCCTAAAGCTCTGCCGCCAATTTTGAATATTTTGATTCCTGCACTGATTAGTGTATACGCGGTTTGTATCGGTACATACAGCAATTCAAGAAGATCGGGAAAAGCCTTAGCTGAAATGATGGTGGGTAAAACATATGAGAATAAAACAGGTATCTACAATGACCGTGGAAAAATAAAAGAATCATCAAGGGCTTCTTATGACAAAAAAGCTGCTGTACAGCTATGGGTTGAAAGTGCTGAAATGGCTGGTCTGAAAAATGAGGAAACCATTTGCGGTATTAAAAGTTGAGGTTGAGTTGAGGTTCGGTTGAGATTGGCTTGAGATTGAATCGGCATACTATAGGAACAGCGCACAACATTTGAACTTAGGCGTTGAAGAAAGGGTGATGGCTTATGCTGCAAATAAAAGGCATATCAAAACAGTACCGGACGGGTGAGCTGGTTCAGCAGGCTCTAAATGATGTCAGCTTGAATCTGCGGGATAATGAATTTGTTTCCATACTTGGCCCCAGCGGTTCAGGTAAAACTACGCTTCTGAATGTGATAGGCGGTCTTGACCGTTACGATGCCGGAGATTTGGTTATCAATGGTATTTCCACGAAGGAATATAAAGACCGGGACTGGGACGCTTACCGGAACCATACCATCGGTTTTGTGTTCCAAAGCTACAACCTGATTCCCCATCAGACAATCCTTGCCAATGTGGAGCTGGCTTTGACGATTGGCGGTATTTCCAGAGATGACCGCAGGGAGCGGGCAAGGAAGGCGCTGGAGGAAGTGGGCCTGGGGGATCAGCTTCACAAGAAACCAAACCAGATGTCCGGCGGGCAGATGCAGCGGGTGGCGATTGCCCGTGCCCTGGTAAATGACCCGGAAGTGCTTCTGGCGGACGAACCGACCGGGGCACTGGACAGCGAAACCAGTATACAGGTCATGGAACTATTGAAAAAGGTTGCTGGGAACCGGCTGGTTGTTATGGTAACGCACAACTCGGAGCTTGCCAGGCAGTATTCTACAAGGATTGTGAAATTACGGGATGGAAGGGTTACAGATGACAGTGATCCATTTCTGCCGGAAGAAACGCCTGAAGGGGCAGGGCATAAAAGGATGGGGAAGGCAAAAATGTCCTTTCTGACTTCTCTTTCCCTAAGTTTTAATAATCTGTGGACAAAGAAGGGGCGGACGATTCTGACCGCTTTTGCCGGCTCTATCGGGATTATCGGCATTGCATTGATCCTGGCTTTGGCAGAAGGGGTAAACGGTTATATTTCAGATATACAGAAAAGCACCATGACTTCCTATCCTATTACGATTAGTTCTCAATCCGTGGATATGTCCGGGATTATGGGGGCGAGAGGCGGCAGGCGGGAAAATGAGGTTTCGGCAGAGGGAAACCGTACCAGAGTTTACGCAGATTACAGCGCTATCGAATCCAGTGAGGAAATGGCGTCAAATATTAAAGAGAACAATCTGACGGCGTTTAAGGAGTATCTGGATAATCCGGAAAGTGAAATTCACCAGTATTTAGGTGAGAATGGCGTGGTGTATTCCTATGGCGCTCATTTTGGAATTTATTCTTATGATGCTGACGGGAACCTGGTGGCCTCCGATGCGGACATAGATCAGGTCAGTGTGTCCACTCTTTCCAGTGAGGACAGTGCAGCAGGGGGCGGCCCGATGGCAAATATGGAGCGGATGAATCAGGTAATGAGCGGTTCTTCCGATGCAGGGGCTGAAAATTTCTCCGAACTGATGCCGGGGACGGACGGAAAAGCAGTCAGCACGATTCTTCTTGACAGTTATGACCTGCTGTATGGGAGCTGGCCGGAAAATTACAATGAAGTCGTCCTTGTGTTGAATGAAAATAATTCGATTCCGGCAGGGACATTATACCAGCTTGGTCTGATTACCGGGGAGGAACATAAAGAGATTACCGAACAGATTAAGAATGGGGAAGATGCAGAGGAACGTATTTGGGACTATGAGGAAATCTGCGGACATACTTTTTACATGGTTTTACCATGCGACCAGTATAAAGAAAATAAGGATGGCACGTTTACCTATATCGGGGATGATGTTATGCAGATAGAATCCCTTTTGGAAAACAGTGTAAATTTGAAGATTACCGGTATTATCCGTCCGGCGGCGGATGCTGAAAATGCGTCAATCCCTACTTCTGTGGCATACACGGTGGCGCTGACTGATTACGTGATAAAACATACAGATGAAAGCGCGGTTGTTCTGGCACAGGAAAAGACGCCGGAAGTCAATGTATTAAACGGAATCAATTTTAAAGCTGCGGATGATGAAGCAAAAGCTGCTGATGCAATGATCTATATGTCAAATATGGGGATTTCCGATAAGGCTGCTATGTATGCAAATATTCTGGAACATCAGGAGACGGATGCCCAGGAAGAGCAGGAGCATATAGAGGCCATGCAGGGCGCGCCTTCCATGAGTCCCAGTGAGATGGCGGCTATGGAAGGGGTGGAACGGACGGAAGAAGATGAAATCGAATTGGCAAGGGCACTGGATGAATGGCTGGAAAATGACCCGGATCAGGAAACCCTGGTGTCGGCTTACGATATATTTATTGCCGGGCCTACCTTTGAAGAAAACATGAGAAAATTCGGGAAGGTAAGCTACGATGCCCCGTCCTCTATCAGCATTTATACGGACAGCTTTGAGGACAAAGAAGCAGTTTCAGACTGTATCGACCGTTACAACGAGGGGGCCAAAAAGAAGGAGCAGATTACTTATACAGATTATGTGGCGCTGCTTACCAGTTCCATTACTTCGATTGTAGATGTAATTTCCTACGTGCTGATTGCGTTTGTTGCGGTGTCACTGATTGTTTCCAGTATTATGATTGGAATTATCACGCACATTTCTGTATTGGAGCGTACAAAAGAAATCGGTATTTTGCGGGCGATAGGTGCGTCAAAACGGAATATTTCACAGGTGTTCAATGCAGAGACGGTGATTGTGGGGCTGTTGGCAGGTATTCTGGGTGTGGGTGTTTCCGCTCTCCTGACCATCCCGATCACTTCGGTTATCCAGAACCTATTGGGCGCTTCGGAACTTTCTGCTTCCCTCCCGATTACGGCGGCGCTGCTCTTGCTCCTGTTAAGTGTGGCAATCACAGTCATTGCAGGATGGATTCCTTCCAGAAGGGCAGCGAAGAAAGACCCGGTAGCGGCATTGCGTACAGAGTAACAACTTTAGGAGGGGGGTGCTTTGTGCATCCCTTTCTTTCCATAACATGATTTATCAGGAGGTTTTTATGCTCAAAATATTAAAGTACATGAACCGGCGTGACTGGCTGTTTGTCGTATGCTCTCTTGTGTTTATTATCTGCGGGGTAGGACTGGACTTGCGGCTGCCGGATTACATGAGGGAGATTACAGCTTTAGTGCAGACGCCCGGAAGTGAAATGGGCGAGATTCTGTCTGCGGGAGGCTCCATGCTGCTGTGTGCGTTGGGGAGCCTTGTGACGGCTTTTATTGTAGGTTTCTTTGTGGCGCAGATTGCGGCGGGGCTTGCCATGCGGCTGCGGGAGGCTGTTTATAATAAGACGATGGATTTTTCGATGGAAGAAATCGGGAAATTTTCTACGGCGAGCCTGATTACACGCACTACCAATGATATTCAGCAGATACAGATGTTTGTGGCATTGGGGCTGCAGGCAATGATTAAAGCGCCGATTCTGGCGGTATGGGCAATCTTAAAGATAGCCGGGAAAAGCTGGCAATGGACAACCATCACGGGAGGCGCGGTTGCAACCCTTACGGTAATGCTTGGCACGGTAATCGCCCTGGTGCTGCCGAAATTTAAGAATATGCAGAAGCTCACGGATAACCTGAACCGTGTGGCAAGGGAAAATCTCACAGGTATTCGCGTGGTGCGGGCTTATAATGCGGAGGGGTATCAGGAGAAAAAGTTTGAGGGTGCAAACGAGGAACTGACAAGGACGAACCTGTTTACCAGCAGGACCATGTCCGTATTGTTTCCGGGAATGACCTTGATTATGTCCGGGCTGACGCTCGCTATCTATTGGGCGGGAGTATATATTATCAATGATGCGGCGCTCACAGACCGGCTCGGTATTTTTTCGGATATGGTGGTGTTTTCCTCTTATGCCATGCAGATCATTATGGCGTTTATGATGCTTGTTATGACTTTCATTGTGCTGCCGAGGGCGGTTGTGTCTGCAAAGCGTATCAATGAGGTGCTTGATACGGAGACAAAAATAAAGGATGGTAAAATCAGCGGTTCTGAATTATTCGAGCAGGGAGAAATTGAATTTAAGCGCGTATCGTTCCGCTACCCGGATGCGGAGGAAGCGATTCTCACAGACATCAGCTTTACCGTCCATCGGGGAGAGACAGCGGCTTTCATAGGTTCTACCGGAAGCGGCAAAAGTACCCTGATTAACCTGGTTCCCCGTTTCTACGATGTGACCGATGGGGAAATCTGTATTGACGGGATTAACATTAAAGAATATACCCAGGAGGCCCTTCACAGGAAATTGGGATATGTCTCACAGCGGGCAGTTATGTTCAGGGGAAGTGTGCTGTCCAATGTGACGTATGGAGAAAACGGGCGGCAGAGCGTGGATGAAGAATTGCTCTGGAAATCCATAGAAATCGCACAGGCGGGGGATTTTGTCCAGGGCATGGATAGTGGGTTTCATACGGCAGTTGCGCAGGGCGGAACGAATCTGTCCGGCGGGCAGAAACAACGGCTTGCCATAGCAAGGGCCATTTACCGCAGGCCGGAAATCTATATTTTTGATGATTCCTTTTCAGCTCTGGATTATAAGACAGACCGGATTCTTCGGAAAATGCTGAAACAGGAAACAGGAACGGCTACGACCTTGATTGTGGCACAGCGTATCGGTACGATCATGGATGCCGACAAGATTATCGTGCTGGATGAAGGTAAGATTGTGGGGATTGGCAGGCATAAGGAGCTTCTGGCAAATTGTCCTGTCTATCGTGAAATTGCGGAATCACAGTTATCGAAGGAGGAATTGGAAAGTGACTGAACAGAAAAATGAGATGCAGAAAAACAACGGTTCCAAACACAGGTTTGGGCCTGGAGGCGGAAGGATGGGAACGGGTTCAGCGAACCCGGGAGAAAAGGCAAAGGATTTCAGCGGTTCCCTGAAAAAGCTGTTTGCCTATTGCGGCAGATACCTTCCGGCAATCGTGCTTGCTATGGTGCTTGCGGTTACTGGCTCCATACTGAATCTGATTGGTCCGGGAAAGGTGGCAGATATGACAAATCTGATGACCGAAGGGCTGATGACGGGGATTGATGTGGAGGCGGTAGTGGAGATCGCCGTCCTGCTTGCGGCGTTGTACGGCCTGGGGTGGCTGTTCAGTCTGATCCAGGGTATGGTGATGGCGACCGTCACGCAGAAAGTATCAAAATCTCTGCGGACAGAGATTTCGCAGAAGATCAACCGACTGCCTCTTAAATATTTTGATGGAACCAGTACGGGGAATATCCTGTCCCGTGTGACAAATGATGTGGACACCATAGGGCAGACCCTGAATCAGAGTGTCGGGACACTGGTGACGGCTTCGGCTATGTTTGCCGGCTCTTTAATTATGATGTTTTATACCAACTGGATTATGGCTGTCTCTGCCATATTAGCTGCTTTTTCAGGATTTGGCTTAATGATGCTTATTATTACCCGGTCACAGAAATATTTTAAGCGGCAGCAGCAGGAGCTTGGCACATTGAACGGACATATTGAGGAAACCTATTCCGGCCATAATGTGGTGAAGGCATACAACGGTGAAAAAGCGGCGAAAAATGAGTTTCATGCAATGAATCAGCGTTTGTATCATTCCGCATGGAAAAGCCAGTTTATGTCCGGGCTGATGCAGCCGCTCATGGCCTTTGTGGGGAATCTCGGTTATGTGGTGGTCTGCGTGGTCGGTGCGGTTTTGACACTGAACGGAACCATATCATTTAGTGTAATTGTAGCATTTATGCTGTATGTCCGTCTCTTTACGCAGCCTCTTTCTCAGCTTGCACAGGCAGCCACCAGTTTACAGTCTGCGGCGGCAGCCAGTGAGCGTGTGTTTGAATTTTTAGGGGAAGAAGAACTGGCGGACGAAAGAGGGAAATCCGCTCATTTGGCAGAGGTGGACGGGAATGTGGATTTTGAGCATATCCGTTTTGGGTATAACGAAAACAAGACAATCATCCACGATTTTTCAGCTTCCGTAAAAGCCGGACAGAAAATTGCCATTGTAGGGCCTACCGGGGCGGGAAAGACCACGATGGTAAATCTCCTGATGCGGTTTTATGAGGCACAGGACGGGGAAATCAGGATTGACGGCGTGCCGATCCAGGAGCTTACCCGTGAGAATGTCCATAACCTGTTCTGTATGGTTCTGCAGGACACATGGTTGTTTGAGGGGACGATCCGTGAGAATATCGTCTATTCTAAAGAGGGCGTTACGGAGAAACAGATGGTAGCGGCCTGCAAAGCGGTGGGATTACATCATTTTATTAAAACGCTCCCGAAAGGATATGACACGGTGCTGAATGACAACGCAAGTCTGTCCGCAGGCCAGAGGCAGCTCGTCACGATTGCGAGGGCGATGATAGAAAATGCGCCCATGCTGATTCTGGACGAGGCTACAAGCTCCGTGGACACCCGTACCGAAATCCTGATCCAGAATGCAATGGATAAGCTGATGGCAGGGCGCACTTCCTTTGTAATTGCACACCGCCTGTCTACGATTAAAAATGCGGACTTGATTCTGGTTATGAAGGACGGGGATATTGTGGAAAGCGGGAATCATTCGGAGCTGCTGAAAAAGGGAGGTTTCTATGCAGAACTTTACAACAGCCAGTTTGAACGGGCATCTTGAAATGGAGGAACAGATTTTACAGTTACAAAAATTTATCAATGACAGCCGCTATACGGTTGCCATTACCGGCGCAGGGATTTCAATGTCAGCCGGAATTATGGATTTTGCACATATGAATTTTCCCTTAGTCCTGCAAATGAGTTCTTCGGCGTTGTTGAAAAGTGCGCCGAACCATTATTACAATACGGCGAGGAAAGCGTTTTTAAATGCCATGTTTGAGAACGGGCCGAGCATTGCTCATAGGAAACTGGCGGAATATGAAAGGTGCGGTCTGCTGCAGGGCGTCATAACTACGAATATTGACTGTCTGCATACGCTGGCAGGCTCCAGAAATGTGGCGGAGATTCAGGGTAGCTTTGGGTTTAATAAGTGTCTGAAATGCGAGCAGGAGTACAATGATGTGCAGATATGGAACCAGGGAAAAACCCCGCGCTGCGAAAAATGCGGAGGCGTGATTGGAGCCTTTCCTGTATATAAGCATATCGGACTGGTGGAGGATGAAGTGCGGAAAGCAAGGAGCTATGCGGCACAGGCGGAGCTTGTTATCATTATCGGCGCACAGGGCAGCTATGGCGGGGTTTATTATCCTTATATCCGGTCTGGTGCAAAGATTGTGCAGATCAATCCGAAAGCTACACAGTTTGATGATGTGTCGGTATTGAATATTCGGAAAGGGGCGGATGAAGTTTTTGCCTTGTTAGAATAAATTTTTTTGAACAGGGGGTGAATACATGGAGGAACAAAATGCAAATCATAGTTGGATTAACAATGATCCATTAACCATTGTAGAGACTGAATTTTTACATTTCTGCCTTGAATATCGGTTAGTTGAAGTAGCTGGGCAAGAGATAGAACTTACTGCAAAGGAATTTGATATATTGGCATTACTTATTTTGAACCCCCATCGCGTATTTACTTATGAAATGATTATGGACATTGTATGGAATGAAGAATGTAATAAATATTCTCGTAAAGCTATAAATAATCATATCAGCAATCTGCGAAAAAAATTAAAGACTATACCGGAAATGCCGGATTATATCAAAAGTGTTCATAGCGTCGGATATAAGTTTGAAATGTAGATGGCATTGAGATGGAATACGAGCAGATTTAGAGGCTGCTTACCAAAAACAGCAATAACGCTATACAAACGAAGTATGTTTCGGGAAAAATAAAAGGAATATCCCAAGTATAATTCTGCGTAAAGGGAGACTGACCGCATAATAGCCCTCCGTTCCTCTTTGGATTGGAGGCTTGGGGGATGTTTCCGAAAGATACAGAGCAACGACGATTTTATTATACATGTAAGGCTCTATGCGCCGTAGTCCATGAAAAAAGGATTACGGCGCTTTTTCTTTCGACATTATTCACGATTATCCAACATCATTTTTCAAACAATATAGGAGAATTGTTATTTTGTGCACCTGAATTTCTTAGGGTGCACATTATTTTTTTGAAATATAGGGGAATCCATGCTGTTTATAGCTGTCGTTCCCCGCCCTCTGATTTCGGTTCAGCCAGTCAACTAAAAAATCGAAATCGGAGGATTACCATGAAGAAAATCAATCTGCGGGAGTATTACCCGCTTTATACGCAGGACACGATTGTTGAAGTACCGGACGAGGTGGCTGATCTGCTCCGGGAATATAAGCTGGCGGAGGCTGCCTACATTCTCCGTACATACCGGCATAAGGCATATTTTTCTCTGGACTATGACAAGAATGTTGAACGGGACGCCCTTGTGATTGTGCTGGCGCCGGAAGATGTTCTGGTTCAGGAGGAAGAACATGCGAGGCTCTACCGGGCTATTTCCCTGTTGCCTGAAAAGCAGCGAAACCGGATATGCTCGCACTATCTGCTGGGTATGAGCCTTTCGGAAATTGCCAAAAGCGAACACTCGGCGGTAAGCTCCGTGCATGAAGGAATCCAGCGCGGGCTCCGGCGCCTGAAAAAAATTCTGGAAGAAATTTAATCCTGCCCCCGAAAATAACCCTCAAAAATGAAATGAATAATAGAGGGACATATTTATCCGGCGGGACAAGCCTGGCGGGTGTGGCGGCGCACATGCAACCGCCCGCCCCAACTGAAAAACTGTCAAAACTGCCACGCCCCTCGCTTGCTCCTTGACAACCGAATACACGCTGTTACAGGTACTTCATTCTGTGTTCCGAGCGGCAGATGGGGCGGCGCGGTGACAGGCGGCCTAAGGAGGTGATGAATCCAGGCT
>CAPQSW010000057.1:0-341 GCA_948688495.1 uncultured Lachnospiraceae bacterium
GCATGTGGAACAGCTCTTCAACTATGGGAGCGCAGTACGCAAAGTGATGTATACGACTAACAGTATAGAAGCTGTCAATTCCAGCTTCCGTAAAGTGACAAAGAAGGGTTCTTTTCCCAGCGAAGACGCCGTAAGAAAAGCCCTGTACCTGCGGATCACGGAATTATATAAGAAGTGGAACGGCCGGCCGGTCGCCAACTGGGCACTGGTCAGGAACCAGCTGTCCATGGAGGATAAGATGCAGTCACGGATCTTAAAATATGAGGAATTATAGGAGGAAAGGATAATGGTGCGACAAAATAAAACTACTTTTGAAGAATGCAACGAGATGTTGGAGGATG
>CAPQSW010000057.1:351-10578 GCA_948688495.1 uncultured Lachnospiraceae bacterium
TGGAGGATGTGCTCACACAGATCCAGGATTTCCGGGAGGAATTCACATCCACATTAGATGATATAGAAGATATGATTACAAGTGCTATGAATGCTGAGGTCTCAGGGCTCTGCCCTAAGGACCCGCAAGGGACCAGTCCCTTGACCCGCTTGCCGGGCTCTGCCCAGACCCGTCCATGCCGGAAGCGCGGAAAAGGGAAGCCCCTTTTCCGAAGGATAAGGATGTTCTGAGAGCCTTATGTCAAGAGACTTTCGCGGCATAACAGGGCCCCTGCCCCATTATTCCACGGTTCTCTTGACAACGGTTTCCGGGATTGATCTAAAATGATATTTCACACAAAAATCAGCGGCTGTATACAACCGCTGATAAAAAATAAAAAAACTTACACATTTAACTTGACAAACCCGGATGTTGATTTTACGTTTATTAATGCATAGTTTTCCTATCAGTCTATATATACATTTTTCCTTTTATTATTCCTTTTATTGCTAAAAGTAAAGAGAATAATTGATTTTTATGCATAACAATATTTTTTGAATAGATTTCTCAAACGTCTATTTTATGCGGTTTCTATGATTTTATGATTTTGGGGTCGATAAACGGAATAATCACTTTTTTAGTACAAACTTACATCTGAATAGCGGACTTACTGAGTTCCCTTCCTCTGGTATCGATTGCTCTCATATAATGTGTTTCACTGCCTGCATCACATCCTAAGATAAACATGTCATCATCGATAAAAAAGAGTTTTCCATTCTTATCGAACTTACCATCAGTCTCCAACTCACGCCAGGTTGAAGCTGCAGGACTTTCCGCCGGAACTGAATTTTCCTATTAATAGGTGTGCATACTCTGGCAATCTCCATTTCGTTCAGTTACTACAGGATACCATCTTCCGAAATTTCATATTTTCTGCTCATTTCCTGAATTTCATTTAATGCTGCGATGATTTTCTCCATTGCTGTCTCCTTCATTTTACAATGCTTAATCTGTTGTAAGTCTTCTATCTTTTAACTCTTCAAAAATATTATAGATAATTAGCTGTTGAAATTCAACAAAAGATCAAATTTCGAAAATTTCGTTATAGAAATGCCAGAATAATTGCCTATATTATCATAAACAACATTTGTACCGACAAACCCCCTGCAACAAGACATTTCTTATCCTATTTTTCCTTTTAATGCGTTAATTCCATCCACCATAACTCGGGTCCCATCAAATCATAAAAAACATAATAGTTAATATAGTGTCATTATACACCCCACTTACTCATTCTCTACAGCCAAAGTTGTATACACAAATTTCCACATATGTATTGTCCATTTATGGCTAATACTAATTTTATTACAAGAAACCACCACTTAACAAATTTTCAAAAAACTTCTGCTATTACACTATTTCACATAATTGTACCATTTTCTCTATACTTGATCACTTCCTTTGATGTAGCTTGTTATCATATATACACATGTAATATTAAGACATTTAATATCCTATGTCAATATTTATAAGATTATATATGCAATATCATTTCTTATCTCATGCTATATAATTTAGAAAAACACAGGAAGGTGCTGTCATGTTCGAAGATTTTTTTGTAGAACGGCTCACTTCCCTGCGGAACAAAAAAAATGTATCCGCCCGGGAAATGAGTCTCGCTTTGGGTCAGAATGAAAGCTATATCAATCGCATTGAAAACAAGCAGGCATTCCCTTCCATGCAGGCTTTTTTCTATATTTGTGAATATCTGCAGATCTCTCCAAAAGATTTTTTCGATATGGATAATCCGGCTCCCTTAAAAATAAATCAGATTTCGGAGGAGTTAACAAAGCTGGATGATGTGCAACTGGATACCGTTATAGCAGTGATCAATGGATTACAACACAAGGTAAGATAGTCATTTATCTAAAAAGAGAGATACGTTATACCCTGCTTTCATAAATTTTCTTAATAATAAGGCTGAAGTTCTTTTCTCTTTTTTATGCCTTTCTCATTTATATGTCATTTTTTATCAGTTTGAAAATTAACTATATTGGCTGCAAAGTGAATATGCACCTTTTTAATCACGCTCATTCATTTTCTGTATGGTGTACTGCGAACACTACCTGATGTCCTACCGAATAAAAATTTCCTACACATTCCATGGCAGTCCAACATACATTTCATAGTCCCGTTCTAACCAGTCGAATTCTTCTTTTCTTAACACAGATAAACTATAAGATCAAATATCAAATCTTCACGCTTTCTTCAATTTCCTTAAGTAACAAATAAACTCTATTTAATACCGTCTCAAATGGACTTAAGATTGTAATCGGTATCAATACATCCTGTTGAGCTGTCTGGATAGCATACATTGTGTCAAGCAGTCCTTTCACAAGCTCTTCCGATTCCAGTATTCGATCCAGATTATTAGATTCCATTTGTGCCTCCTCCTTCTCAAAGTTATGCAACCATTATACGAACCGTCAATGACAAATCCTGACATTCTAAAACACGAATCCTGATTTATGAAAAGAAAAGAGAACTTTGAAATATCACTATTTTTAAGAAAACCTGTGGAAAACAAAACGTCTGGAAACGCCTGCTCTGAAACCACAGAATTTAAAAGAGAAAATCTAATCATCAATAAAATTTAACATAAGAAACATCTTATTTTATTTATGTTAGAATAAAGAAATTTATAATACAAAGAGCCGTTCTCGCTACATCTAAATGATCAGCAATAAGAACGGCCGCACATTATAATGTGGGTATCAATAGCCTCAAAATCAAATTGTCATATACTACTCTATCTTTACTGTAAATCCCTCATAGATCCCCACCGGTACCGCTTCATTAAAATCATATTTTTCTACCATATCTTTTTCAAACCCATAAACCATTATCATCTGTTTATCCGGATCAACAATCCAGTATTCCCGAACCCCCGCTGTACGATATTAAACAATTTTGTCATATAATCTCTCGATCTGCTGCCTGATGAAACGATCTCGATCACCCAGTCAGGCGCGCCATGGCATCCTCTATCATCCAATTTGGACAAGTCACAGATCACAGAAAGATCCGGCTCACATAATTTATATCATCGTCATTCAAAAATACAGCAAAAGGAGCCGCATAAACTTCGCATAACCCATTCCTGCTGTCGATATAATTTGCTATCGCCTGATGCAGCTTCCAGTTGATTTTTTGATGTAATCTGTCCGGCGGCGCCATGTTATAAATCTGCCCGTCAATCAGTTCGGCTCTTTCGCCATCCGACAGAGCATAAATATCGCTGATCGTATACATTGTCTGCTTTTTCAATACATCCATCTATCGCGTCTCCATGTCTGCTGCTTCTTATAATATTAATTTTACCACATATCTTTTTAAATAACTATTCATTTTCCCTAAGAACCTCTCTCTATCACTGCCAAAACCTTCCCGCTGTCCACACAAAAAAGACCAGCCGCGTCCACGCCAGTTTCACCTGCGAAGCAGAAGTATTTGGCATGAAGAAGCTCTTTGACCTTCATTATAATGATTCATCCCATGCCTGGTCTCTGACCCAGGTCGGCCTTTAAAATCAAACCCTCTTTTTTATTAAAAAAGCCCGCCACTCTTCCTGCAAAAGGCTGTATTCATCTTAAAAGAAATAATTTTTCCTGTGGCTGCCCTCCTTCACCCCTGCTGATAAGGGTCTGTAACAGAACCGATGAACAATTCCTTTCCCGCATATCGTTTCGGATTCTTAAGCTCCGGCCAATGTTTCACATCAATAAACTCACCCCACGGCTCTGAATGGTTGGAAAACCGCTTCATAAATGATGCATAGCAGTATTTACAGGCATGGGCACAGCCAGTATTGCGCTGCGTCACCAACTGCCGAAGCAGGAAAAGCAGCTTTTCGATATCCCGGCTGTGCAGGCCGGTAGTCGGCTCATCCAGAATATAGATATTCCCCTCTTTGTGCAGCTCACTTGCCAGCTTAACACGCTGAATTTCGCCGCCGGACAGAGTACTGGTGGGCTGTCCCAAAGTCATATAACCCAGTCCAACGTCTATCATACTTTGGAGAGGCTTTCGCACCTTTTTCTCCGAAAAAAACTCCATCGCCTGTTCAATCGTCAGTGCCATAATTTCCTCAATATTCTTCCCGTGGCAGGTATAGCTCAATGCCGTAGGATTAAAGCGCCGCCCCTGGCATTCCTCACACAAAACCACCACAGACTCCGCAAAAGCCATTTCATAATAAATTTCCCCCTTCCCCTTACAGACCGGGCAGGCACCTTTAGAATTAAAGCTGAACCATTCGGCACCTACACCATTTTCTTTGGCAAATAACTTCCGTATCTCTTCCATGACACCTGTATAGGTTGCAGGTGTGGAGCGTATGGACGTGCCAATAGGTTTTTGGTCGAACACAATAGCCTCCGGATAATGTTTTACAAATTCATGGCAGACCAGAGAGCTTTTGCCGGAACCAGCCACACCAGTAACCGCGGTCAGCACTCCCTTTGGAATCGTCACATCAATATGCCTCAAGTTGTGACAATGAGCGTCCCTGATTTCAAAGCCCTCCGTCCAGGACATGGGAACCGGATTGATTTTAATTTTCCGGCGCATGGCCTGCGCGGTGATTGTATCCACATGGAGGAGCCCCTCCAAATTTCCTTGATAGACAATCCCGCCGCCCCGTGTCCCGGCCAACGGCCTCAGTTCTATGATATGGTCGGCTAACGAAATCATCTGGCGGCTATGCTCCACCACCAACACATTATTATGATTATTCCGCAGGTCTGACAGCAGATGTCCAATCCTGTCTGCATCGGCGGGATGCAGGCCGGCGGTGGGTTCGTCAAAAATATAAGTGATGTTGCTCAAGCTGCTCCCTAAATTCCTCACTATCTTAATGCGCTGTACTTCTCCGCCGGACAATGTGTCTGTCCAGCGTGACAGGCACAGATAGCCGATACCGACCTCAGCCATACGCTTCAAATAAGCCATAATCTGTTTTGTAAGGGACACACCCACAGGATCATCAATCTTTGCAAGTACCGGCAACAGATCACATACCGGCATTTCAAAATAATCGACAATATTCCTCCCATTGATTTTTGATGCCAGAGCCTGCAGATTCAGCCCTGTGCCTCCGCAGACCTTACATGCTTCCTGATGAACATGAGACAATATTTCTTCCTGCAATCCTTTTTTTAACCTGGAAATATCCCGGTTGAGATAAAGCCTGCGAAACCGGGGAAGAACACCCTCGTAGTCCACCCGGTCAACTCTACCGGTATTGTTGGAGCGTATCTCAACTTTCAGGGATTCTTTTGTCCCATAGCGTAGGATTTCCCATTCATCCGCGGAGAAGTCTTGGAGCTTTTTGTCCGGGTCAAGAAACGGATTGGTCTGATATAAGCAGGCCTGCCACCCGGCGGAAAATTGACTGAACAGGATGCCGCCACCCCGCAAAGTCTTGTCCGTATCAAAAAGGCTGTCCTCCTCCAACTCCAACTGTTTCCCCAGGCCGGTACAGTGGGGACACATTCCCATAGGGTGATTGAATGAATAGGCCATAGAACCACCCGCGCTGGGTTCTCCCATACGGGAAAATAATAGACAAATGAGCGGGGCAACGTCAACAGCCGTCCCCACGGTGGAGCGGCTGCTGACACCGATTGCTTTCTGATCAACGACTATTGCAGGAGTCAGATTGTGAATTCCATCCACCTTGGGGCGTTCAAAATGGGGCATTTTATTCCGCAGGTAGAGCGGATAAGAAGTCTGCCACTGACGTGCGCTCTCAACTGCAATCGTATCAAAGGCCAGAGAGCTTTTACCGGAGCCGGAAACACCTGCCAGCACTGTAAGTTTCCCTTTGGGAATTGCTACATCGATATGTTTCAGATTATTTTCGGACGCACCAATAATTTCAATGTTTTCCATATGCTTGTACCATTTTACCTGTCCGATATGCCTGTAAAAGGGCTGGATGCCCTTCAATCTCGCCTTTCTCCATAATCCCCCCAGCAAACACCACACCTGCCAGCCTTGTTTTGTCAAAGCAGCGAATCCAGTTGTTTAAGCCCTCCACTGTGCCTTGAACAGTTGTTTCCAAATCTTCTCCAGCAGATGCCAGCAGATAGATATCTCGGAAATGATAGCTGCCGGGATATAGCGGATAGGTTCTGTCCAGAAAATTCTTCATCGCTCCACACATTCCATAAAAGTAAACCGGCGTAGCAAAAGCAATTATATCCGCAGTTTTCATCTTTTGCAGAATGTCGGCCACATCATCCCGAATCACACATTTCATTGTTTTCTGGCAGACAAAACAGCCCCGGCAGCATTCTATCTCTTTGCCCGACAAGCCGATATGTTCCACCTCGTATCCTGCCTCAGTTGCTCCTTTTGCAAACGCCTGTGCCATACAGTCAAAATTTCCATTCTTACGAAATCCGGTAGATAAAACTAATACCTTACCCATATTCAAATCCCCCATTTCGCTCTGATTTCTATTTTGCACTTCCTAAATATCTTTTTCCGCTTCGATAAGCCTTGCAAACCTCGGAACAAAACTTTTTATTTCAAGACATGACGTATTGATACAAAAGTCATAGTTCTGCTTATCTCCCCATTTTTTTCCTGTATAAAACTCATAATATTTTGAGCGTTTTTTATCCATTTCCATAATTCTTTGCCGCCACTCTTTATCCGTATAGGATTCTTCCTGACTGCGCCGTTCCTGACAACGTTTTATCCTGCTTTCCATATCCGCATACACAAAGATACGGACTGGCTTATACTCCTTCAAAATTTCATCTGCACAACGGCCCACAATCACACAGGGCGATTTATCAGCCAGCTCCTTAATAATACGGTGTTGCTCGATATATATGGACTGATCCGTCTGCGAAACAGGCATTATGACAGGCTGCATAGTACGCCCAATCGTAATCGGGTATAACTTATGTGGTTTACGCTCAACAACCAACTGTACATATTCCTCCGCCAACTGTGTCCTTTGGGAAATTTCCGTAATAATTTCCCTGTCGAAATAATCCATATGAAGCGCCTCGGCCAGACGCCTTCCAATTTCCCGGCCACCGCTTCCAAACTCCCGGCCGATTGTAATAATACGGTTCATCATAAACCCTCCTGTTGATTAATTATAGATTTTTCCCAAATCCCTGCCCTGCAACAGCAGCTTTTTCTGATAATAGTAGTATGGGGCCGCAATAAAAACAAGCGCCCCCATCCATGCTGCCGGCTCCACATAATACAGTGTCTCCACCCCAAGCAGAAGCACAATTCCCTTTGCCATAAGGATGCGGGTTCCGCACTCGGCAAACCCGGAAATCATAGACCAGACCGAATTTCCCAACGCCTGCATCGCATTCCGGTAAACATGGATCAGGTACAGTACCACCAGACAGGCAGACATAATGATCAGATAATGGAAACCAATCTGTAAGGACTCCGCCCCGTCCTCTGCCGCATTGATAAACATCTGCAACAGGTACTTCCCGACCAACAACATAATAATGGTTACGCAGGCAGCCATGATGACAGAGATGACCGCCGCCGTCCTGACACCGGCACGCACACGGCTTTTCTCCCCTGCCCCGTAATTCTGCGCAAAGAAAGTGGACGCTGCCATACCCAAGGAAATGGCAGTGCTTTCCAGCAAGCCGTACATCTTATTCATGGCAGTATAACCGGCAACAAAAATACTCCCCTGTAAATTGATGGCAGACTGGAACACCATTCCGCTGACAGCAATCACAATCATCTGCAACGCAATCGGCAGGGCAAACACCAGCATTTCCTTTGCCATCCTGCCATCAAACTTCCAGTCATTTTTTTCAAACCGGACATATTCAATTTTTCTGATCCGCACCAGACAGAACAGGAAAGAGAAAAGCTGTGCCGTAACCGATGCAATGGCCGCCCCGAAAACGCCCCAGTGGAATACAAGCACAAACACCAAGTCAAGTCCCACATTCAGGAAAGCGGCAATGACCATGGCAAGCAGGGACGATTTTCCGTCACCAAATGACCGCAGGACGGAAGCCGCCATATTATAAGCAGTAACAATCAATGTACCGGCAACCATCGTCATTAAATAGATGACGGAATCACCAATAATATCATCCGGCGTCTTTAGCAGTCCAAGCAGCGGCTTTGCAGCCAGAAGGCCGGCCACAGTCAGTATGATGCCAATCACAGCACACAGAATTGTGGACATGGCAATCGTTTTATTTACATTATGGTAATCCTGCTTACCAAAATAGCGGGAAATAAAAACGGCAAAGCCCTGGGTCATCCCCATTACCGTCCAGAGGATCAGCCAGTAAATCCAGTCTGCCGACCCCACAGCCGCCAAAGCCTTCAGATCGACTCCACGGCCTACCACGGAGCTGTCCACAATCATATAAAGCTGCTGTCCTACATTTGTCAGTATCAACGGCAGCGCAAACGACAAAATCAGCTTTGCCGGTTTCCCCTGCGTCATATCTGTTACCTGTTTCATCTTAACTAAACCTCTCTTCTTGACATAATTCTGCATATGCTATATAATCATAGCGCCAGAAATAAATATAATAAACATATAATTGTACCAATTTATATAAAAATAGAACCATTCTGACCAGGAAGGTATATTTCATGCAATTAAAAGCTTTACAAATCGGGACGGATTTGCGGGAGCATTTCCCATATAGCTGCAATTCCATCCCTCTTTGCATCTGCATTGATAATTTTGATGATTATCTGCATAGAGAATGGGGGTGCCAGTGGCATGAAGAAATTGAATTTGGAATTGTACGAAAGGGAACTGTACAGTTTACCATTTATAATGGGCAGGAACAGTTCTGCAAAGAACTCCACCCAGGAGACGGAATTTTCCTTAACTCCGACTGCCTGCACAGCGCCAGAGCGCTTGTTCCCGATACAGTAATAGCTGAATTAGTACTCCCTGTTACATTCTTTCAAAAGCCCTTTGAAAGTACTGCACACCAGATTGTCCAGCCTGTAACAGAATCAGAGATAACCGATATTGCTTTGAAAGAGGCAAACCCGGATGACCAGCCATTGTTATCCGGAATACAGGAAATCTGCTCTATTACCGACAAGGAGACAGGTTATGAACTCCATTTTATTGAAATGGTATGTAAGATATGGCGGCTTCTTACTATCCGCATCCTGCACGACAAACAGACAGGGCAGATTCCTGCCGCAAACAAGGTGCAGGAGCAGCGCATGAAACAACTTCTATCGTTTATCCATGGGCATTACAACGAGCATATCAGTATTGATGATATCGCAAAATCTGCGTCAATCAGCCGGACAGAATGCTTCCGCTGTTTCCATGCTATTATAAAAAAATCTCCCTCAGAATATCTGACCGAGTATCGTTTATCTATGGCCTCCATGATGCTGGTAAACACTGACCGGACACTTTCAGATATTTCCTGCTCTTGCGGTTTCAATAGCCCCAGCTACTTTGGGAAACTGTTTCGGGAACAATGCGGAACATCACCTAAAAAATATCGGGAAAAATTTTATATCAAAGAATAGATTTTCGATATTGCTTTCTGTGAAAATGATTGAATTACATTATAGATATGTTGCAAGCATACAGATTAAAAAGAAGCAACCAAAACTATTTCAGAGCAGGCTGCAGAAACTGATTGAAAATACCAAGAAGGGAGTTATGTATGGGGAATGGAATGATAATGGAAGATTGACCGAATAAGTGCCTATTTTTACGCATACCTATTTTTCATTCGATTTTTACCGTTTTTCTCATATACTATCACGGAAACCCTTATATTATCACGAAAACTCCCATCGGGTTTCCGTGATAATACAGACAGTTTCCGTGTTCGTATAAGGGTTTTGCCTGCGAGTATATACTATCAGGCAAAAGAACCCCAGAACAACCGTTCGCACCCTCGCTAATGTAAAAATGCCCCTAAAAGCACACGGAAATAATGTAATTTTGAAAGCTATGTAGTGCCGAAAGTGGCGGATTTACGGGCTTTCTCAGCTTTCTGTGTCCGTATCTGCCGGAAACTAAGACACCCTGACAAAATTCGATAATATCGCCCATATTTCAACAGCATTTTCAGACAAATAATAAAAGTTAATCCAAGAAATTAATTTGATTATTTTTCATTGATTTCACTTTTCTTTCAGTAATCCTATCATCAGAAGAAATGTTTCCACATAATAGAGTAG
>CAPQSW010000058.1 GCA_948688495.1 uncultured Lachnospiraceae bacterium
AATCTGTAGAAGAGATACTCGGTTAAGGAGGACATGGAAAATGGCAGAGAAATTAAAAATTACACTTGTAAAATCTACGATCGGCGCAGTTCCTAAGAACCGCAAGACCGTAGAGGCACTTGGTTTAAGGAAATTAAATCATTCTGTAGAAATGCCGGACAATGATGCAGTCAGAGGCATGATCCGACACGTGAGACATTTAGTGAAAGTGGAAGAAATCTAAGACAAAAGTAAGGAGGTGTCAGAATGGACTTATCAAATTTAAAACCGGCAGTGGGCTCTAAGCACAGCAATAATTTCAGAAGAGGCCGTGGACATGGTTCCGGAAATGGTAAGACAGCAGGTAAGGGACATAAAGGTCAGAAAGCACGTTCCGGCGCACCGAGACCTGGGTTCGAGGGCGGCCAGATGCCATTATACAGACGAATTCCAAAGCGTGGATTTACCAACAGGAATTCTAAGGACATTGTAGCAGTCAATGTTCATGTATTGGATGTATTTGATAATGATGCAGTTGTAACGGTAGAGACTTTAATGGAGCGGGGAATCATCAAAAATCCAAGAGATGGCGTTAAGATTCTCGGAGATGGTGAGCTTACCAAGAAACTTACCGTACAGGTAAATGCCTTCAGTGCAGGTGCAAAGGAAAAGATTGAGGCTCTGGGCGGAAAAGCAGAGGTGATCTAAGGATGCTGGAGACACTTCGTAAAGCGTTTAAAATCAAAGATATAAGAAATAGAATTTTTTATACATTTATTATGCTGATTGTCATCAGGTTGGGCTCACAGCTGCCTCTGCCTGGTGTCAAAGGGGATGTAATCTCCGACTGGTTTGCGAGCCAGGGAGCAGACGGGCTGAACTTCTTTAATGCCATTACTGGTGGCTCTTTTGAGCAGATGTCAGTGTTTGCATTGAACATTACCCCTTATATTACATCTTCCATTATTATGCAGCTTCTTACCATTGCGATTCCCAAGCTGGAGGAAATGCAGAAGGATGGAGAAGATGGAAGAAAGAAAATCGCTGAGATTACACGTTATGTGACAGTTGCCCTTGCATTGATTCAGTCAATTGCTATGGCGATTGGATTTGGTCGCGGCGGTTATATGGATAAATTTGATGCATTGCATGTAATCATGATGGTTACAACCTTGACGGCTGGTTCAGCAGTATTGATGTGGATTGGTGAGAGAATCACTGAGAAGGGTGTGGGAAATGGTATTTCCATTGTATTGACTATCAATATTATTTCTCGTATTCCGGAAGATTTGATGACGCTCTATAATCAGTTTATCAAGAATGCACCCAACGTAGGTAATGCAATTATTGCAACACTTGTGATTCTTGCAGTAATCCTGGTAACCGTAGTCTTTGTCATTATCCTTCAGGATGGTGAGCGTAAGATTCCGGTACAGTATAGTAAGAAAATTCAGGGACGGAAACAGGTAGGAGGACAATCCAGCCATATCCCTCTGAAAGTAAATACAGCAGGGGTTATCCCGATTATCTTTGCACAGTCAATTCTGCAGTTCCCGGTGGTTATTGCAACCATTGCAGGAAAAGGGAATGGAAACGGTATTGGAAGTAAGATTCTTCATGGTATGTCCCAGTCTTACTGGTGTGATCCGGAACAGCCGGTTTACAGCATTGGTTTGCTGGTATATATTATCTTAATCATTGCTTTTGCATACTTCTATACTTCCATCACGTTCAATCCGTTGGAAATTGCAAATAATATGAAGAATCAGGGAGGTTTTATCCCGGGTATCAGGCCAGGAAAGCCTACCAGTGACTATCTGGCAAAGATCTTGAATTATATCGTATTCATCGGAGCAGTCGGACTTACGATTGTGGCAGTTATTCCGATTTTCTTTAACGGAGTATTCAGTGCAGACGTATCCTTTGGTGGAACGTCCATCATCATTATCGTAGGTGTTATTATTGAAACGTTAAAGCAGATTGAATCCCAGATGCTGGTACGTTATTATAAAGGATTCTTGAATGATTAGTAATTAATAATGTGTGCCTGGGAGAAGCCGCAGGGTATCTCCCATGGCGCATTATTGTTTAAATAGGAGGAAGGCAAAAACATTATTATAGGAGGATGATTGTATGAAAATTATTATGTTGGGTGCTCCAGGTGCAGGCAAGGGAACACAGGCAAAGCAGATTGCAGATAAGTATACCATTCCACATATTTCTACGGGAGATATTTTCCGTGCAAATTTAAAGGCTGGCACAGAGCTGGGAAAGAAAGCAAAAGAATATATGGATCAGGGGCTTTTAGTGCCAGATGAACTGACCTGTGATTTGGTAATGGACCGCATTGCACAGGATGACTGCAAGAACGGGTTTGTATTGGATGGGTTTCCAAGAACGATTCCGCAGGCAGAGGCTTTGGATGCAGCCCTTACTAAGATTAACCAGAAAATGGATTATGCCATTGACGTTGACGTACCGGATGAAAATATTGTGAATCGTATGTCAGGCAGGCGCGCTTGTTTAAATTGTGGTGCAACTTACCATATTGTCTCCATACCGACAAAGGTGGAGGGTGTATGCGATCGTTGCGGCAATCCTGTAGTGCTCCGTGATGATGACCAGCCGGAGACAGTAAAGAAGCGTTTGAATGTTTACCATGAGCAGACGCAGCCGTTAATCGACTACTACCAGAAACAGGGAATTTTAAAGAGCGTAGATGGAACACAGCCAATGGAGAGCGTATTTAGCGCCATTGTCGATATACTGGGGGCGTAAAATATGTCAGTATCTATTAAGTCAGCCAGGGAAATTGAATTGATGCGGGCAGCCGGAAAGATTCTTGCAAAGGTTCATGAGACTTTGGGAAAAGAGCTGCGGGAAGGAATGACAACGCTGGATATAGACCATTTGGGAGATGATATTATCCGCAGTTATGGGTGCATTCCCTCATTTAAAAATTATAACGGCTATCCGGCATCTGTGTGTGTGTCGGTCAATGACGAGGTCGTTCATGGGATTCCCACGAAGAAGCGGCGTATCCGGGAGGGAGATATTGTAAGCCTGGATATTGGTGTAATTTATAAGGGCTATCATTCGGATGCGGCCAGGACGCATGGCATTGGTGAGATTTCCCAAGAAGCTGCATTATTAATAGAAAGAACCCGACAAAGCTTTTTTGAAGGCATTAAGTATGCGAAGGAAGGACATCATCTGCATGAAATTTCCAATGCGATCAGTGCATATGCGGAGAGTTTTGGTTATGGAGTTGTACGTGATTTGGTTGGGCACGGGGTAGGCACCCATCTGCATGAGGACCCGCAGATTCCCAATTTTGCTCAGAAGAGCAGAGGCGTGCGACTGCGGGCAGGTATGACATTGGCGATTGAACCTATGATTAATGCAGGACGTTTTGATGTGGAATGGCAGGATGATGATTGGACGGTAGTGACGCAGGACGGTTCCTTGTCTGCTCATTATGAAAATACGGTTTTGGTTACATCCGGCGAACCGGAAATTCTGAGTATTATGGGAGACGAGTAAATGGACATTAAGCTGGCAATTTCCAGATCAGGACACGACAAAGACAGTCTTTATGTAATTATAAAGGAAGAAGCCAATCTGGTTTATTTGGCAGATGGGAAATTAAAACCCATGGAAAAACCCAAAAAAAAGAACAGGAAACACATTCAAATTATCAAAAATCTTCCGAAAGATATTACAGAAGTCTTTACGCATCAGGATTTTCGGAATGAAGAAATAAAAAGGGCGATTAAGCTATATCAAGAACATACTGGTTTCAGGAGGGAATAGAATGTCAAAAGCAGATGTGATAGAAGTAGAAGGAAAAGTTGTAGAGAAGTTGCCGAACGCGATGTTCCAGGTGGAGCTTGAGAACGGACACCAAATTCTGGCGCATATCAGCGGAAAGCTGCGGATGAACTTTATTCGTATTCTGCCGGGTGATAAGGTAACAATTGAGATGTCTCCGTATGACTTGACAAAGGGCAGGATTATCTGGAGGGATAAATAGAAACAAAAGGCAGTATTCTATAATTAAATTCAGCATGTACAGCTCTATCTTACAAAACAATTGTAAAATAGGGCTGTTTTTTTGCAAAAAATACTTGTTTCGTCTGCAAAAGCAAGTATAATTTAAAGTAACAAAATAGGGGAAAAATAAAATATAGAAAGAAGGTATGAGTATGAAAAAAAGAATAAGAACAAAAGCAATTAGTTTTTTACTGGTCCTTGCAATGCTAATGGGATGGATGCCCATACCGTTTGGCACAGACAGTCAGATCCTTACAGCAGAAGCGGCGGGTGATTTGTCAGGAACATGTGGTGTTAATGGTGAGTTCACATGGACATTGACGGAAGATAAAGAGGTGGATTGGGACTTAAATGAAGGCACGCCCTATAAGCTCACTATACAAGGAAGCGGTACGTTAGATACCAGCAGCTGTCCGTGGAGTGCTAATCAGGAAACAATCACATCCATATCGCTGGGAAGTGGGATTACAAACCTGGCGGGAGGATTTCAAGGATATCCAAGCTTGAAGTCCGTCAGTCTTCCTGGTTTAACCGAGATTCCAAACAATGCGTTTCAGTATGATAGTCTCTTAGAGACAATTACATTTGGAACTAAATTGACAACAATCGGAAATGGAGCTTTTCTATACTGTTCCAGCCTGCAAAGTGTTACGCTTCCGGCTAGCCTGACAACCGTTGGAGAGGAAGCGTTTTCGTGCTGCGCTTTGACAAGCGTTACATGTGGGACGGGGGTGAAGGTAATTGGAAAAGATGCGTTTAGTTTTAACAGTGAACTTGCGCAGGTTCAATTCAAGAGTACCAAGAACCTGACGGAGGTAGGTGAAGGCGCTTTTCAGTACTGTTCTGCTTTGGAATCAATTACCCTTCCCGGCAGTGTGACTACCATAGGGACGGGAGCCTTTCGCTACACAGGTCTCACTAGTTTTACCGTACCAAAGCAGGCAGCGTCCATTGCGGAGGCAGCTTTACATGGCGTCAGAAGTTTACAGACCATTGACGTAGCAAGCGGGAACACAAGTTTTTTAGTTGAGAACAATGTATTATATGAAAAAGGAACCTCCGGCAATCCTTATCGGGCAATCGCATATACGCTTGGTTCTACGGAGGGAACGGTTAACATTGCGGACGGCACAGAGGTCATAGACAGCTATGCTTTTTGTGAGGCAGTATCCATCACAACTGTGAATTTCCCGGATACGTTAAGGGAGATAAAAAGCTTTGCGTTCATGACCTGCCTGAAATTAAAAAGCCTCTCTTTCCCGGACAGCATGGAAAGTGTGGGGGACAATGCATTTGAGGATTGCCGCAGCCTTACGGATGTGGTTTTTGGAACAGGTTTAAGGGAATTTGGAATACGGGTTTTTGATAAATGCAAAGCATTGAAGACAATTGAAATTGCAGAAGAAAACACGTATTTCGATGCAGAGGAAAATATCATTTATGATAAAGCACATACGCACTTGTATTTTTATTTGCCCAGTAAGGCGGACGTGGTTTATCAGGTTCCAGAAACGGTAGAAAGCATGTCAAGCTATGCGATCTGTGCCGCCACGGCCTTGAAGGAACTTTATATGCCTGTAGGCATGAAAAACATTCCAGATTGTGCGATAACAGATAATTCAGCTTTAAATTCCATTTATTTTCCGGGGGATGCGCCGACATTGGCTTTTGCATCGAGTATACAAAAAAATGCATCCAGTTTGATTATCTTTCGCAACCCATCGTCCCTGGGATGGGATGGTGCTCTTTGGAAATCCTATAAAATCGCAGATTGGGACCCGGATAATACGAGGGTGGAAGAAGGGATGTTCGACGGCGTTTCCTGGAAATATAAGGCAGATGAGGAACGCCTTTCCTTTACGGGTTCCGGGGAGATTCCTGATTTCACAAGTGACAATCCGGCGCCCTGGAGTGAACACATGGATGCTATCCAGACTGTCGATACGGCATCTATTTCCGGTATTGGGGATTCTTCTTTCTGCCAGGCAGAAAAGCTCATCCGCCTGGAAACGGATGGAGCTATGAAACGGATTGGCAGCCATGCCTTTGCCGATTGCGGAAATCTTTGCTTTATAAATATATTAGGGGTAGAAGAGATTGGCATTGGCGCTTTTGAGAACGATATTTCCCTTACGGATGTTATGTTGACGAAAGCCCAAACGATTGCTTCCCAGGCTTTCAAAGGCTGTACTGCCATTACGGATGTGGCGTTTGGAATTTTCCTTACATCCTTGGAGGAGGAAGTTTTTGCCGGCTGTACGGTATTGGATCATGTAATTGTAACGGACAGCGTGGCAGCCATCAAGTCCGGGGCATTTAAGGACTGCGTGAGTCTGCGCACAATCAATATCCCTGCCGGGGTGGCGGAAATCGGAAGCATGGTGTTTTCGGGTGACGCCGCGCTGGAAAAAGTGTATTTTTATGGCGCGATTCCCGAAAAACGCGAAGATGACAGTTTTGCAGGATGCAGCCGCAGCCTGACAATTTATTACCGTAAATCCCAGGCATCCTGGGAAGTGCTAGGAGGCGCGTGGAATGGCGTCCCAGTACAGGGGCAGGATAAGTTCTATACAGAGCAGCAGGATCACTATTCTTTTAGTAATTCCGCCGATTCGTTTGGATATAAAGCTGATTACCGTATTCCACGACAGAGGTATGTGGATGTCATGAAAAATATTACCACGGGTTCTTACTATTATGCCATAGATAGGGAATGGGGAGGTTCGTGTTATGGGATGGCCAGCTCTACGCTGGAGTTTTATGAAAACCCGGATGTTAATGTAGAAGACTATGATGCATCTGCGCAAAATCTATACGGTGTAAAAGCGCCCGAAGACAAAGATGCGCCGCTGACAAAATTAATTGAGGCATACCAGGTTTCTCAGTATAAGCCTGTTATTTCAGGAGCGTATGGAAGCATTGTCCAAAATATGGAGGATTACAAAGGTCTGGTTCTGAAGGTAGAGGAGTTTGAGCGTTCCGGTGGTCTTAGCGTTGACTCAAATGCGGAGCCTGTCGTTCTGGCGCTTTACGATAAGTTCACTGGCCATGCAGTGATCCCGGTTTCTGTTGAGCAGGACAGCGATGGAAATTATCTGATGGAGATATATGACCCGAATTTTCCTTTTTTATTGCAGACAGTGGCAATTAAAAAGGATTTCAGTGGAATCTGCGATGAGGCGTATACCTATGCTTCTTATATACCGTACAGCTCCGTGGCAGGCGCGATGGAAGGGGTGCAGCTGTATAGCGATATAAAAGACAATTCCCTCTACCTTTCCATCGACAAGGAAAATGGAAACGTAACGGATACACAGGGCAAAGGAATCGAACAAATAGAGGGGGCTTACGAGCAGAAGGGATTTCATGCTGCGCAGGAAGATGTTTTCACAGGGATTAAGAGCTTTGTCTTACCCAGAGGAAATTACCAGCTCACTGCAAAGACAGACACGGAGGATACAGAAAATGCAGGGGAGGAGGAAGAACAGACTACCTTTTATCTTGCCTCTGAGGAAAACTTTGCAATCATATCTTCGTCTGATGAGGATGCAGTTTTAGAGGTGCGTCAAGAAAATGCAGAGAACGACGAGCTGCAAATGGAACTGCATTCGGATTCCCAGGAGAAGGAAATATCATCCTTCACGATCATGAACGATCTGGGCATGGAGCGCACGATAGAAGTGGACGGAAACAGTGCAACTGTTAAGGTTGCAAAAGATGACACAATTACCATAGAGGCACTTGACGCAGAGAACGTTTCCATTGATGGGAAAGAGATTGAGAGGAATAACGGTCAGGCGGTAAGCTCCTTTGTGGCGACATCGGAAGAAAATCCCCTGAAAGTGGATGACATAGAGACAAGTGTGGTCTGCGGGGCAGATAACAAGCTGAACGGAACTGTCAGTGCGACTGTGATTTCAAATGCTGCTTCTGCAAAGAACGTTACAGTTACAGCTGATTATTATGAGGTTCGCAGTGGGAAAAAGGCAGCGTCCTATGCAAAGGAAGTGCAGCTGGAGGCAGGAATGAACATGGAATCCTTTTCCTTCGAGAATCTGGAGACAGAATTTTCGGAGACGGAAGGTTTGGTGCCTATGTTCTGCAAGCTGACGGTAACGGATGAAGATGGTAATTCCGTTGACGGAACAGTGGATGGTATTACTGTTACTTTGACAAAAAAGACAGACCCGACAGACCCGATAGACCCGGAGGTTGCCGTTGAAAAGATCATAGTGATGCCGGAAGAATTAACCCTTTTGGTTGGGGAATCCGCGCAATTGAATGCCACTGTCCTTCCTGAGAATGCATCGGACAAAAAGCTTGTCTACACGGCTTTGAATGGCAATGTGAGTGTGACACAGGATGGAAAAGTGACAGCTAACAGGGTCGGAACTTCCCGGATTTCGATAAGCTCCTCCAATGGAAAAAATGCAGTTGTCAGCGTAACGGTGAAGGAGAAAACAGGATTAGGAGATACCGGTAAACCAGATGGTACGGAGGTTGCAGTAACGGGCGTCAGTGTGAAACCGGCACAGGGAACCTTTGGCGTTGGCGAGTCCTTCCAGATAAAGGCTTCTGTCCTTCCTGAGAATGCATCGGACAAAGCCCTGACCTTTACTGCATCCAACGATAACGTGACTGTATCGCCGACAGGTGTGGTGAC
This sequence comes from uncultured Lachnospiraceae bacterium, assembly GCA_948688495.1. Taxonomy (GTDB): domain Bacteria; phylum Bacillota; class Clostridia; order Lachnospirales; family Lachnospiraceae; genus Petralouisia. The sequence goes on from CAPQSW010000058.1 coordinate 8,696, forward strand.
GACCAAAAAGGCAGGTTCCTCTTGTATTACGGTCAGGTCTTCCAATGGTAAGTATGCGGTCACTAATGTAATTGTCAAGAATGCCCCGAGCAAGGTTACATTGAATGCGAAAAAGAAGACGTTGAAGGTTGGGAAAACGTTCCAGATTAAAGTGAAGCTTTCCCAAAACGCAGCGAGCAGCCGCATTTCGTATTCGTCAAATAAAAAGTCTGTGGCGGTTGTGTCTTCTTCCGGTAAGGTGACAGCCAGGAAAAAAGGAACTGCGGTTATCACTGTGAAGACATATAATGGAAAGTATGCGAAATTAAATATAACGGTAAAAAAAGACATTCCGGTAAAAAAGGTAACGGTGAAAAAGAAAAAGCTTGTCCTGAAGGTTGGCCAGACTGTCCGGCTAAAGGTTTCCGTTCTGCCTAAGAATGCAACGGATAAGCGGGTGAGTTATAAGTCGTCCAATAAGAACGTAAAAGTTTCAAAAAAGGGTTATGTGACCGGGAAGAAGGCAGGCAAAACCAAGATTACCATAAAATCCATGAATGGAAAAAAGACCGTAGTCAATGTGACGGTGAAGAAGGATCAAACACGCTTGGTGTTCCTGCTTGATTGAAATAGTGGCAAAGGAGGATAATGGAAAAATCCTCCTTTAAACCAACTGCAGTTTTTGAAATCCGGCGAAATGTTATCAATGAAAAATTAAAAAACCCTTGATTTTTCAGGGCTTGGGTGCTATACTGTTAGCTGAACGCTTTTGGAGCATAGCATTTTTGCGCGCAAAAATGCGTAAAAGTTAGTTTAGCATGTCCATTTGGACCAAGCAGAAAGGAGGAAACACTGTGAAGGTAAGATCATCAGTAAAGCCTATTTGCGAAAAGTGCAAGATTATCAAAAGAAAAGGAAGTATCAGAGTAATCTGTGAGAATCCGAAACACAAACAGAGACAGGGCTAGAGCACTTACTGAATGCAAGTTTAAGCGCAGCATGAGGTTAGTACGAAGCCCGTTCTGGGAGATTAGCGAAAGCAAGCGGATAAGCGCAGCTTGAGCTTAGCGAACAGAACTACCTTATAATATCTGTTTGCAATTATTTATGTGCGGCTGTAGCAAGACATGGAGGATTTGTTCTTGCTATTCATAATAGCCAGCGTGTACGGCTGGATTTCTGTTTTTTGATACCGAGGGAACAGGAGTGGAACAGTACAGAGGACTATGCAGCAGTATACACACATTTCAGGACGAGCAACCGTAGCTGTATATGGCTGTCTTTTGTCAGGCAGATTTTGTTGCAGATTCTGCCGGTTAGTATCAATCGAAAAGAAAATTTTATGGAGGTGTACAACACACATGGCTCGTATCGCAGGTGTAGATTTACCAAGAGAAAAACGTGTTGAGATTGGGTTGACTTATATTTACGGAATTGGAAGGGCAAGCTCTAACCGTATCCTTGCGGAAGCAAAAGTAAACCCTGATACTCGCGTCAGAGATTTAACGGACGAAGAAGTGAAAAGGATCAGTGAAGTGATTGATCAGACTCAGATGGTAGAAGGTGATTTGAGGAGAG
>CAPQSW010000059.1 GCA_948688495.1 uncultured Lachnospiraceae bacterium
GAGGAATTCAATTTAGACGGAATGGTGGACATATATATTTATGAGAATGGCCAGCTTTTAGAGAATTTGGAAGAAATTGTACTGGAAACCAAGGATGATGATGCGTTTGACGAAAACAGTATTAACGAGATATTCAGGATAATGCATACCATCAAGGGATCTTCTGGTGTTATGATGTATGATAATATTATGAAGGTGTCCCACAAGCTGGAAGATATATTCTACTACTTGAGAGAAAACATCGGCATCGAAGAACCACATATGGAACTTACAGAGATCGTGTTCCAGGTTTTGGATTTTATAAACGGGGAAATGGAAAAGATAAAGGACGGAAATGACCCTGATGGGGACAATTCCGAGCTGATTGTGATGATGGAGAAATTCCTTGAAAAGCTCAAGGGAGTGATATCATCGTCAAAGGAAGAACCCGCACCGGAAGTGAAGGCAGAGCCTGCCAAAACGGACGCTGCAATGGAACTGGGACCGAATCAGTTCTATATAGCGCCACAGGCGTCAGGAGCGGCAAGATGTTTCCGCATTAAAATTACATACCATGAGGATACGCAGATGAGTAATCTGCGCGCCTATTCTGCTACATATGCTTTAAAAGAGTTTACAGAGGATGTGCATTACACACCAGAAGATATTTTGACGGATGAGACTTGCTCGGAAACGATTCTGGCGGAAGGCTTTCTGATGCTGGTACGTGGTGATTTTACCGAGAGCAAGCTTCATGACCTCCTTGACACGACTTCCGAGATAAGCGGAATTGAGATTGAGGAGTGCTCGAATGCAGAGTTCGAGAGAGGATTTTCGGATGAACCTGTTGCGGATGCAGCAGAACCTGTTGTCGCAGCACCGGAGATACCAAAGGTAGAAAAAGAACCTCAGCCTGGTGATTATGTCATTCAGAAAGAGGCAGGAAAAGCAAAGCAGATAACCAAGAAAAAGAAGAAAGAGACCAAGCAGGCATTTATGAGCGTCAGCATCGATAAGATGAACAGCCTGATGAACCTGATGGGAGAAATGGTTATTGCCGAATCAGTAGTGCTTCAAAATCCGGATTTACAGGTGCCGAACCTTGATCTTTCCAATTTCCAGAAAGCAGCATCGCAGCTGTCGAAGATAACGACTGAAATGCAGGAGCTCATTATGTCGATGCGTATGATGCCGCTCACCAATACGTTCCAGAAGATGAACAGAACGGTATTTGACATGTCTAGAAAGCTTGGAAAAAATATTGAGTTTGAGATGATAGGCGATACGACAGAAGTTGATAAGAACATTATCGAGAACATTTCGGATCCGTTGATGCACTTGGTTAGAAATTCCGTGGATCACGGAGTGGAGACACCGGAGGAGAGAACGGCTGCCGGAAAGAAAGAGCCTGCCAAGGTTACGCTTGAAGCCAAGAATGAAGGCGGAAAGGTATGGATTTCCGTAAGAGATAACGGAAAAGGCCTTAACAGAAATAAACTATACAAGAAAGCTTGGGAGAACGGTATTCTTCCAGACAACCGTATTGAGAGTGACTACACAGACAAGGAGATATTCCAGTTTATTACATTCCCCGGATTTTCCACGAAAGAGAAAGTTACAGAGTTCTCCGGACGTGGCGTGGGTATGGACGTAGTGGTTAAGAATATCCAGAAAATTGGTGGTGTGCTTGACATTGATTCCATCGAGGGCGAAGGAACCACGATGACGATGAAGATTCCACTGACAATGGCAATTATTGACGGTATTGTCATGAGGAACGGTAATACCAAGTTTGTTATGGAAACGGGTGCGATTAAGCAGTTCATACGTGTGACAGACGATCAGATCATACATGAACCGAATGGTGAAGAATATGTCATGATACGAGGTGAATGTTATCCGATTCTCAGACTGAGCCAGAAGTATGATCTGGAAGATGCTGTGACAGACATTGAAGATGGTGTAATGCTTCTTCTTGAATATGAAGGAAATTCGCTTTGTGTACTGATAGACGAATTGATTGGAACGCAGGAGATCGTTGTAAAACCGATACCGCCTTATGTGAAGAAAGTGCATGGCATCTCTGGCTGTACACAGCTTGGGGACGGAAGCATTGCACTGATACTCGATGTAAGCGGTTTGATGCAGGATTAATTGGATGGAGGAAAACTACATGGATGCTGGTCAAAAGGAATTTTTGGAAGGAAAAGGCTTTGATGTAGACGGAACCATGAAACGATTTTTAAATAATGAGGCACTTTATTTCAAGTGCCTCAAGAAGTTTCTTGATGATTCCAGTTTTGACAAACTGAAGGAAGCTTATGAAAAGGGAAACAGCAAGGAAGCTTTTGAGGGGGCACATACCATGAAGGGATTTGTGTCAAATCTTGGAATCAATGATTTGTATCATTTGCTGATACCGATGGTGGAGAAACTAAGGGCTCAGGATATGAATCTGGATGACGAGATGAAGCAGCTTGAAGTATTATATCAGGATACCTATAAAATCATAGAGGAGCTCTGATTGCATTCCACTACTTTTGTCGGGGACAGGTTACTGTTCGGACAACCACATAAACAGTGGGAAGAACAGGGCAGTGACTGACAGATAGCAGTGAAAGGCAGGGAATGCGAATGGCAGACAAGACAGGATGGGTTGTGGACGGATTTCAGTTTGGAACCGAGGATGATGCAGTGCTTGCCAGAAATGAAAAGCTGCGCATAGAGCGAATTGAAGAGAAAATGGATTACCAAAATCCGGAAATGGTAAGCGCGGTATACAAAAAGGCAATTGACAACCGAGTATTTAAGACACCGGTTGGGTATCATTATCTGAAAAAACTTCAGCAGGTGCTTGTTGAGGAGTCGGCAGAAGACGAGGCCGTTGCAGATATTCCGGTGTCCGGTGTGTACAGTATGCGTGAGAGCGCAAACCAGACTGTCGAGAGAATAAAGGCAAGTAAAAAGCCAGTAAAAAAAGAAAAACCAAAACAGGAATTTTTCAGCAGGAAAACTTCAATAATAATAAATATCGGTCTGTTGATTCTGGTTCTTATAATGTTCGTGATATCGACGACAGGCTCCAATCCAACCGTATTAAATTATGAGAGGACTATTCAGGATCGCTACGTTGAATGGGAACGTCAGCTGTCAGACAGAGAGAAAGTAATTCGGGAAAAGGAAAAGGAGCTTTTGATTGCCGAGTAAACAACCGAAAATAAAATGAGGATATGGTTTTGATATGATGAAGCTCAAAATACTTGTGGTAGATGACGAGAGCAGAATGCGCAAGCTTGTAAAGGATTTCCTTGTAAAACAAAATTATGAGGTGTTGGAAGCAGGTGACGGAAGTGAGGCGCTTGACATTTTTTTTGAGAATCAGGATATAGCGCTGATAATTCTTGATGTGATGATGCCTAAGATGGACGGGTGGCAGGTGTGCAGGGAAGTGAGAAATTATTCTAAGGTTCCGATTATTATGCTTACGGCACGCACGGATGAGCGGGATGAGCTTCAGGGATTCCAGCTGGGAGTGGACGAGTATATTGCCAAGCCATTCAGCCCTAAAATACTGGTGGCGCGGGTGGAAGCAATATTGCGCAGGACATGCCAGACGGCAGAAACGGATATTCTGGAATACGGCGGAATTTCCATCGACAAGGCAGCGCACGTAGTTACAATAGATGAAAAGAACGTTGACCTAAGCTTTAAGGAATTTGAACTTTTGACATATTTTATGGAAAATAAGGGAATTGCACTATCAAGAGAGAAAATCTTAAATAGTGTATGGAATTATGATTATTTTGGCGATGCCAGAACGATAGACACACATGTGAAAAAACTCAGGAGCAAGATGGGGGAAAAAGGAGAACTGATAAAGACCGTTTGGGGAATGGGCTATAAGCTTGAAGTGTAAAGAGCAGGTAAAAGATATGAAACATTCTATAAAGCGGGAGATTGCCCTTATATTTAGCGCTGTTATGGCGGGTACGATCATTCTCTGCCTGATTATCAATAACAGCTTTCTTGAAAATTTTTATATACAGAATAAGAGACATGCAATTAAGGACGCTTATTCAAGAATTAACGAAGTGGTGACAAACGGGGATATCACATCGGAGGAATTCGATATTGAACTGCGCAAAACATGTGACATGTATAATATTGGTCTTCTGGTAATTGATGTGGGGTCGAATATTATTAAGTCCAGCACAAGAGATGCAGACAAACTCCTGCGCAGACTGTACGACAATTTTTTTAAACCATCCAGCGATACCGTTTATCTGGATGAAAACAACAACTATTCTCTGGCGACTGTAATGGACAAATCAACAGCTACAGAATATCTGGAAATGTGGGGGATTCTTGACAACGGCAATTTGTTCCTGATACGGTCACCGCTTGAAAGCATACGCGATAGCGTAAAGATTGCGAATCAGTTCCTTGCGTATGTGGGACTAGCGGCCGCACTAGTAAGCGCCGCACTGATATGGTTTGTGACAACAAGAATCACAAGGCCAATTATGGAATTGAAAAAAATATCCGAGAAGATGACAAAGCTGGATTTTGAGACGAAATATAAAAGCCGCGGACAAAATGAGATAGATTTGCTCGGGGAACATATCAATGAACTTTCGAGCGCACTGGAAAAGACAATATGTGAACTAAAAACCGCAAACAATGAATTGAAGCGCGATATTGAGAAAAAAGAGCAGATAGATGAAATGCGCAAAGAGTTTCTTTCGAATGTCTCACATGAGTTGAAAACACCGATAGCGCTGATACAGGGCTATGCCGAGGGACTGAAGGAAGGCATCAGTGATGATGATGTGGAAAACAGGAATTTTTACTGTGATGTCATTATGGATGAGGCCGGTAAGATGAACACAATGGTCAAAAAGCTTCTTGATTTGAACCAGCTTGAGTTTGGCAATGACGTTGTGACAATGGAACGGTTTGACATTGTAGCGCTTGTCAGCAATTTTATGGCATCAGCAGATATTTTAATACATCAAAATGATATTACACTTCGTCTTGCCTGCCATGAACCGATTTATGTGTGGGCAGATGAGTTCAAGACAGAGGAAATTGTACGAAATTTTTTCAGTAATGCAATGAACCATGCAAATGGTGACAGAGTTATTGAGATTAAATATAGGCTTATTGAAGACGAAAATGCTAACAGGGTGCGTGTGAGCGTGTTTAATACAGGCGAACCGATACCGGAGGATGCACTTCCGCATATTTGGGAGAAATTCTATAAGGTAGATAAGGCAAGAACACGTGAGTATGGAGGCAGCGGAGTAGGATTATCTATCGTAAAGGCAATCATGGAATCCATGAATCAGCAGTACGGTGTTATCAATTATACCAATGGAGTAGAGTTCTGGTTTGAACTTGAGACCAAATAAATGGAGGTGTTCGTTTGAAAAAGGGGAAAGTTTTGGGGCTTTTTGCCATGTCGGCAATGCTGTTGACCGGCTGTGTGGATTCCATGCCGGAACTTACGGCAGAACAGTCTGAACTGGTTGCAGAATATGCGGCAGGGCTCATCTTAAAATACTCACCCAAATATAATTATAAAATTGTAAGTGAGGAGGAAGTGGCAGCGGCGAAGGCAGATTTGCAGGAGACGGACGAAACAGAGACTAACGTGGAAACAGAGACAGACCAGACACAGGGGGAGGAGCAGGAGAATACAGGAACCGATGTGCCGCAGGAGGAGTCTCCGTCTGAGACGGAAGAAACGACAGAAGCAGAAATTGTGTCGTCTGCGGATATTGACCTGGCGGCAGAGCTTGGAATAGATGATGTGATTATCAGATTCCAGTCATTTGAATTATGTGATTCTTATCCACAGGAAAATACCGGATTCAGCGTGGATGCTGCTCAGGGAAAGAAACTGCTTGTGGTTCATTTTGACCTCGAAGGGTCGCCGGAGGAGGATGTGAACTGTAGTTTCTTTGAATACGGACTAAAGATTCGTATGAAAATAAATGAAATAGGCGCTGTCTCGGCGCTGAATACAATGATTCCAAATGATTTGATGTCTTATATGGATGTTGTTCCTGCAGGAGAGACGGTCGATACGGTGATTGTTGCAGAGATCGGAGAAATGACAGAACAGGAAATTCATGACCTCACCTTACAAATATCCTCAGAAAATGGTCAAAGCTGTACTGTGAAATTAAAGTAATTTTACCAGTTAAAAGAGGAGCGGAGAAATTGATAAAAATTTTCTGAAAATATTTGTATTTATTCCTATACATATGTTATAATTAATAAAAGATAAACACTCTGCAAAGCAGTGATAATAAAGAGATTGAAAATATGAATAAAAAACAAGAAATATTTTCAATTGTCTGATAGAATGGAGGTTTAATATGGAGACTAAGATTCTCTTGGAAAATGGAACAAACGAGTTGGAAGTATTAGAATTTGTGGTGGACGGAAACTCATATGGTATTAATGTGGCAAAGATCAGAGAGATTATTCCGTACTCACCTGTAACACCTGTACCCAATGCGCATCCCAGCGTAGAAGGTATATTTATGCCGCGTGACGCGATGATTACGGCGATTGATTTGCGCAACTGTCTGCAGCGCGGGCAGTCTCAGCCGGGTGGTTTATTTATTATCACAAGCTTTAATAAACTGGATATTGCATTTCATGTTGATTCGGTAATTGGTATTCACAGGGTTTCGTGGGTTGATATCATCAAGCCGGGTGCTACAGTTACTACGGCAGAGGATGGCATCTCGACAGGTATCATAAAGATTGATGGGAAGCTGATTATTATTCTTGATTTTGAGAAGATTATTACGGACATTAATCCGGAGACCGGATTGAAAGTTACAGAGATTGAAGCCCTTGGGGAAAGAGAGGGGACGGAAGTTCCTATCCTGATCGCGGAGGATTCTTCACTTCTTAGAAAGCTTATCATTGACTCACTCAAGAAAGCCGGATATGATAATGTCATTAAGGCAGAGAACGGTGAGGAAGCATGGGAGTACATAGTAAAGTGCAGAGATGCAGGAACACTGAATCATGATGTTAAGCTGCTTATTACAGATATTGAAATGCCTCTTATGGATGGACACCGCTTAACGAAGCTTGTCAAATCAGACGACGCGACAAAGCATATACCGGTAATTATTTTCTCATCACTTGTAAATGAAGAAATGAGAAGAAAGGGTGAAGATTTGGGTGCGGACGCACAGTTATCAAAACCTGAAATTGGCAATCTTGTAAAGGTTATTGACGAATTACTTGCAAGGTAGAAAGATAGAGCCGGGATAAATGCCCGGCTCTCATAAGTTAGGAGACGTCATGGACAGGACAGAAATGATTGAGATGCAAAAAATATTGTTGGAAAAGATTGCAGATGCGGATATGGTTCTGGTAGGTATCGGAGAGGAATTTAACGAGAGCTTTGGAGATATTGGTAAATTTCCAAGGCTTATGTCTGCGTTAGAGGAAGTGGATATCAATCAAACACTGGAATGGACTGTTCCCTTTTTGGAGCACCGCTTTCTGATAGAACATAATGATGGAAAGCTGATTGAGGCATACAAGGTGCTTTATGACATGATTAAAGACAAAAACTATTTTATAATTACAACTTGTATTGACGAGAATATCAAGAAAGCGGCTTTTGACGTGGATAGAGTCGTTGAGCCATGTGGAAATTATACGATGCTACAGTGTAGTGCGAAGTGCAGCAATGAGCTGTATTCTTCAGGAGAATATTCGGAACTTGTGAATCAGGCAATCTTGGATGGGGTAGGGCTGGATTCGCTTGAAATTCCGACGTGCCCTGTATGTGGGAAGCCATTGGCTTTCAATAATATATTGTGTGAGAATAACTACCTTGAGGACGGTTATCAAGTGCAGTGGGGCAAATATACGAAATGGCTTCAGATGACATTGAATAAAAAATTGTGTATTCTTGAATTGGGTGTAGAGATGAATTTACCCAATATTATAAGGTGGCCGTTTGAAAAGGTTGGATTCTACAATCAGAAAGCCAGCTTTTTCAGGATAAACGGCTCCCTCTACCAGCTGACAGAGGAGCTGGGGGAAAAAGGAGTAAGTATAAGTGAGAATGCAGTTGACTTTTTACTGGAATGCAGGGAGGGATTAACATGAGTTCAGAGGAGCATTATTTAAATGATTTGTTAAATTCCTTGTCGGAGTCGGTACATGCGAAATCAGAAGAATCAGTATCTGCGGATGCTTTAATCGAAAATGAAGATGCAGGGATATTCGGGATAGCTGAGGATTCATTGACATTGGGAAATGAGATAGCAGAGGAAAGCGTGGTACCGGAAGAACTACAGATATCGGAAGATTTTGCGATGGAGCAGTTAACGGCAGAAGATCCGGCAGTGGAAGAACCAATATTATTAGATGAGATAAATCTTGACTCAATCGAGATACCGGAGATACCTGAAATTCCAGATATTCCAGATATGGAACTGCCTGACTTAGAGATAAAGCTTGAAGGGGATTTGGATTCTTTGGAAATGCCCCGACTTGTTGGCGATGAAACGGATGGCATACAGACAGAAAGCCCAGAAGTGGGAGAAACAATGAATCTGGCAGATACAGATCTGTCTAAATTGTGGGGGATGGACAAAGCACCGGAAAATATAGGGCTGTCTGGGGTAACGGAAGAATTACATCTGGAAGATGCAGTGCTGCCTGAGATGGGTGGAGAATTACAGCTGGAAGATATAGAGATGACTGCGGGACTGCAGCTGGATAATATAGATTTGACCGAATTTGCAGAGACAGAAGACGAACTGAAATTAGAGGACATAGCGATAACCGAGGATGATCCGGCACAGCTAGATTTGTCGGAAATAGAAATGCTGAATTTGGGAGATGTGGAATTTCCTTCGTTTGATGCAGCAATACCAGAACAGATGGAAACAAGTGAACTGCTGCCGGATGATTTAGCGATGCCCGAATTATCGGAGACACCGGAGGATCCGCAGCCGGAATACATAGAACAGCCAGAATTGCAGCTGGAAGACATTGTATTGCCGGAGTTAGAGCAACCAGAACCGGAGCCGGAACCGGAACTGCAGCTGGAAGACATAACATTACCGGAATTAGAACAAGCAGAGCCGGAACTGCAGCTGGAAGATATCGTGTTACCGGAATTAGAGCAACCAGAATTGGAATCAGAGTTACAGCTGGAAGACATCATATTGCCGGAGTTGGAGCAGGCGGAGCCGGAACTGCAGTTGGAAGATATAACATTGCCGGAATTAGAGCAAACGGAGCCGAAGCTGCAGCTGGAAGATATCGTATTGCCGGAGTTGGAGCAGCCAGTTGATATAACGCAGCCGGAAGTAACGGAAGAGATACAAGAGATTCCGAAGAC
>CAPQSW010000060.1:0-8390 GCA_948688495.1 uncultured Lachnospiraceae bacterium
CAGTTTTATTTCTCCATCGGTTGCAGTTATCTAAGTTCTTATTCGACATATCAAAAATCCCCCTTTCCTAAATCGTCAAGCCTGTCTGCCATTTCTGCCTGCTTTGACGGAAACAAATGAGCGTAACGGTAAGTGATTTCAATGCTCTCATGCCCTACTCTGTCAGCAATCGCCACCGCCGAGAATCCCATGTCAATCAATAAACTGATGTGGCTATGCCGCAAATCTGCCCGTGTCAAGTAAAATCCAAAAAATACCGGAGGCTGAAAATCCCTTAGAATTCCCAGCCTCCCTTAATCCATCTTTTAGGCATCCTTCAAAAAATCATCCATATTCCACACAACCTCTATATTCCCATCTTCAAATAGCGTGATGTTTCTTACTAACACCCGGATTGCCTCTGGATTAAATTCCGACAGCCCCGCAATCACTGTCAATTCTTCCTCCGAAACATCCGGCACAGGGGATAACGCTGCCAATTCCTTTTCCCTGGCTGCCAGAGTTTCATTCAATGTATTGATTTCCTCCTGCAGCCTGTCCCGAAGATTCCGCATTTCCTCCCTCGACATCTTCTCCCTTGTGTAGTCGTCATATGCCTGAAACTTTCTGTTCTCCAGGTTTTTAATCTTCTGACTGATTATTTTCACATCCGGCCCATTTCCCTGCGTTTCTTTTTGTATTACCCTTTTCTTTTCCAAATCCTGCAAAAAGGATTCTGCCGTAACACGGAGATAAGTCAGCACTGTATTTTCAAAAATCTCTGCATCCATTTTTACCTCACTGCAGTTTAATTCTGTCGGATTCAGATTGGCGGGGCATTTATATTTTCCATGCCGCTTTATCAGGGCATGACCACAGCATCCGCAGAGAAAAAGCCTCGCAGAAGAATTACCGGACCTCACTTTTTTCGCCTGGCTTTTCCGATTCAGCTTTTCATGGGCTGCCTCATACAGCTCCCTGCTGACGATGGGTTCGTGGCAGTTTTCCACCACCGTCCATTTCTCCGGTTCTCTACGCTTTGACTTGTAGCCTGTCCTCTGGTTCTGCTCAATGCGGTTATTGACGATTGTTCCGATATAAACCTCGTTGTACAGAATATCCATCACTGTAGTAGCCGACCACTGGTGTACCTTGATTTCCGTACCATGCTTTCTCTCCCTACCATGGCTTTTCTGGTAATCAAGGCAGGTTTCAACGCCCGCCTCATTCAGTATTCTTGCTATCTCTTTATACTTCTTACCCTCTGCCGCCAGCGTAAATATCCTTTTTACCACTTCTGCCGCCTCCGGATCGGGAACCAGCCTATGCTTATCTCCCAGGTATTTCACATATCCATATGGGGCAAAGGATCCAATGAATTTCCCCTGTTCTGTCAGGACTTTCCTTGCCGCCATCACCTTTTTGGAGGCATCCCGGCTGTACATCATGTTGATGATATTTTTTATGCCGACCTCCATGCCGCCTGTCTTTCCGGCATAATTGTCACTGTCATAACGTTCATTGACTGCGATATACCGCACATGAAGTAAAGGGAACAAGCACTCCATATATTTCCCGACCTCCAGATAATCCCTGCCGAGGCGGCTGTAATCTTTGGTAATGATTACCTGTATTTCCCCATTCCTCACCTGTTCAATCATCTCCTGAAAGGCAGCCCGGTCAAACCTCGCCCCACTGACACCATCATCCACAAACTCCCTGATTTCACACTCTGACAAAGTTTTGTCTGACCGAATATAATCCAGTATCAGCTGCCTCTGGTTTGCTATGCTGTTGCTTTCTTTTTGCCTATATCCTTATCTTCGCCGGAAAGACGGAGATACATGGCAATCACCTTTTTATCCATCATGGCCTCCAATCCTTTTACGAAGAACGCTGTCTCTGCGTTCTTCCAGTGTGAGATTTAGAACATCTTCTCACGCTTTCTCCCCTGCTGTCTGTAATAATTCTTTTAGGAAATCATCATACTTCAACGTAATCTCTACATTTCCCTCTTTATCCAGTACAATCCTTTCCACAAACGCATCTGCCATCTCTTTCGTTAGTTTTCTTTTTCCGATGAATTTCTTCACTGCGGCATCCCATTCCTCGTCCAACAGAAAATCTTTTTTATAGCACTGCTGACTTTCCAGCATTTCCTCTGCTGACTTTTCCAGTTCTGCAGCCTGTTTTCGGTAGGACTTCTGGTACTGTAAATATTCCTCACTTGTAATAATGCCGTCCTTATAATCTTCATACAGACCTCTTTCTCTGGACTTTACCTTGCGGAGGCTGTTCTGCACTTTAGCAATCTCCCCTGCATAAAAGTTATACTGACGGACACCGTAACTGCTGCGGTTTCTTTCCCTTGTCTGCCCTGTCTTTTCCATACACAGTTTCATATGGGATTTAATTACCTGAAATACCGTGTCATGGAGTTGCCGATATTTCATCCTTCCATGTTCTGCGCATTTCATATGATGGTTGAACATGGTAGTAGTGCACCGGTAATAAAAGTAATTACTCCCGGTATTGCTGCGGACAACCCCGATATTTTTCCGGCAGCATGCACAGATACATTTCCCCGGAAAGAAATTTTCCGGTGCTTTTTCATGTTCCAGTGCTGCATTATGGGCATGGAGGTTTTTCACACGCATTTTTATTTTCTTCTGTACTTCCTCAAATACTTCCCTGCTGACAAGAGGTTCATGGGTATCGGAAATAATCAGCCAGTTTTCTTCTGAAACCCGCCTGTCTTTGTCCGGGTTATTAAATCCGCCTTTCCTTGTGGCATGCACGCTGTCGCCCACATAATGCCGGTTTGTCAGGATTGTTTTGACATGGAGATGATACCAGTCCCTCGTTTTTTCTGCCTTTTCCCTATTCCCCTGCTTCAGATAACGGTGCTTTGGAGGCGAAGCAATCCCCTCCTGCTGCAACTTTCTTGCAATTTCAGAATAGGTAAGCCCATTTAGGTACATTTCAAAAATCCGTTTTACGATTGGCGCTGTTTCCCCATCAACAATCAGTTTCTTTGCCACGGCATCCTTTTTATAGCCATAGGGCGGACGACCACAGGCATACTCCCCGTTTTGCCACATGGTCTGGTAACAGGCATGGATTTTTGCCGAAATATCCCTTGCATACCATTCATTGATGATGTTTTTCAGGGGCATGGTCAAATCCGTCCCCTCACGGTTCGTATCAAAATCATCATTGACGGCAATATACCGTACATGGAACAGTGGAAATATACGCTCAATATAAGTGCCGGAATCAATATAATTCCTGCCAAGACGGCTTAAATCTTTCGTAATCACCGCATCAACCTTCCCTGCCCGAATATCCTGCAGCATGCGTTCAAACTCCGGCCGTTCAAAGTTTGTTCCGCTGAAAGAAACATCTGCATAAATGTCTGCCAGTTCCATATCTTCCTGTCTGTCTATAAAATTCTTCAGATAGGCAATCTGTGTTTCCACTGTGTCCCTCTCACGGTTTTCCTCTGTTTCATAGGACAGCCTTGCATAAATGGCGGCATGATAGATAGTTGCCATACTTTCCAAATCTGTCAATATTTGTACTACAGAATTACCTGCTGTTTTCGTCACTGCCCCCACGGGCAAGCTGCATTCTGTTTCTACCATAACAGAAGGAACATTTTTTCTACTTTTTCTTGCCATATCACACCGCCCTCCGTTCCATCACAGCGGTTTCGGCAACACCGTCTGATACCTGCCCTGTATCTGCTGACATAATGTTTCCCTCTGCCAAATTCTCCACTTCTTTAAGTTGAATATCTTTACTTGTTCCATCACAACCAATTTCATACCCAAGCCTGCCCAGGTTATCCATACACTCTCGGTAACAGTCATTAAAATCAAAGATAACCTCTATCGAATTTTTATCCACCACCCTGACCTCACGGATCAGTGACACTGCCACATTTCTTGTGAGTTTTTCAATATTCTGGTGCTCCGTAAAATAATCCAGCCACACAAAGCCTCTGCTTTTCCGTTCCAGAATCTCCCCCATCTCCAAGTCAATCTGGCAGATGGCAAGCTGGGCATTTTTCCTTCGGCTCTCATAGGCGGCATGAAGTTCCCGGTATTCGTCACCCGAAATCATGCCGTCCTTCAAATCCTCATAAAGCATTCCCCTCAAATCCGTACACCATTCCACCTCAGCCTGCTTTTCTGCTTTTCTTTCCTCTAACTTTTTCATATCCATCTGTTGGAATGAGATAGTACCGATAAAGGAAAGAATCCTCTGCAAATCAATGATATTTTCAATGTGTTTCCGTAACAATTCCAGCACGGCACATGCCAGTTTTTCCGTTGACATGCTGTGGGGGCGGCATTCCTTTGTTGCTTTGTTGGTGGCACAGATATAATAGGAATACACTCTACCGCCTGCCCTTGTCGTCTTGCGGATCATCGGCATGCCGCAGTCACCGCACACGACCAGACCGGACAGCGGGTACACTTCCCCATTCCCCGGCGCGGTTCTGGTATCCATGGCAAGCAGCCTCTGTACCACCTCAAAATCCCTGTCCGAAACGACTGCCTCATGGTTCTTCTCAATCCTTATCCAGTCGCTTTTTTCTTTCACATAAACCTTCTTTACTTTATGGTTCGGGGTTGTCTGCCTGCCCTGCACAAGGTTCCCGATGTAAATCTCATTTTTCAGAATCCTCCTTACCGCCACCGGAGTCCACTCCGTTTTTTCCTTTACCCTGAAACCGGACTGGTAGCTGCTCCCTATGCTCGCCTTATACTCCGCCGGTGGCAGTATCCCAGACTGATTCAGCTTTTTTGCAATGGCATCCTGGCTCATACCATGTAACTTCATGCGGAAAATATCCTGCACCACGCCCGCTGCATAAGTGTCTATTTCCAGCTTATGCCTGTCGTCCTCTTTCTTCCGGTAGCCATAGACAGCAAACGAACCGATAAACTCGCCATTTTTCCGCTTTACTTCCAGATGGCTCCGTATCTTAATGGAAATATCCCTGCAGTATGCGTCATTGATTAGATTCTTAAATGGAATAATGATATCATCCGAATTGTTTTTCCTATCCAGACTGTCATAGTTGTCGTTGACTGCAATAAATCGCACGCCAAGCACCGGGAACAGACGCTCAATATACATGCCGGAATCAATGTATTCCCGCCCAAACCGTGATAAATCCTTGACGATGACACAGTCCACAACACCTCGTTTGATGTCCTCCAGCATCATCTGAAATGCGGGGCGTTCAAAATCGGAACCACTGTATCCGTCGTCCACACGCTCCGATACGACTTCAATATCCTCTTTGTCCTTCAGGAAATCCTTGATGAAATTTTTCTGGTTGGAAATGCTGTTGCTCTCTGCCTTGCCCGCAGCGGCAACACCGCCATCCTCTTTCGATAACCGGACATAGATGGCAGCATGATAGATTTTTTTGGCAACCATAGATAACCACTCCTTCTATTTTTATTAGTCAGAAGAATCCGAAAGAAAACCTTCCATAACAATAGAAAGAGCCGCATTAGATTTAGTCCTGCAGCTATTGTAACGCACATCTTTCCGTTTGTCCGCTGTTATTTTGAATATTTTTTCAGCTATCTGTCTGGAATTGGACTCATAACAGATACTTTAAAATCCACTGTCTTATCTGTCCATTGCAGAATGCCAAATCAAACGGATAATAACAGATTTTCAAAGGCATCTTCCATAGAAACCCCATTATCCGCAAAGCTTACCTTTACTTTCACATTTCCCGCCCGAACCAGATATGGATTCCCCACCTTCTCAAGATACTGCTGCCTGCGTTTTTCCAATGGCTGATTTCTGTCTACCCTTACTTTTGATATATCTGTTAGGCTGCTTGTCTCCACGTCTTCAAAATCCACCGCCTGTAATTCTCTGTATTCCTCCACTGTCATTCCCTCCCCCTTTTCACTGCCGGATATGCCGGCTCATTTTCCGTTCACATGATTATTTTATAACTCTTTCTTCATAATGTAGAGACCACGGTTCGGTTACTAAGTGACCGTGTGGCGGTTACCTCATAAATCCATAAGCGGTGACTTACATAAGTTTTGCAAAAATTTACAGCCCGGTTACCCACACTGTATATTTAATGGAAGATTAAAACTGGACAGACATAGAATAAGCCCAATCCTGAAACGTGGAGAAAGTGGAAAAATCTTCAAATCCCAAGTTCGCGTGTAATCATACACTTTTTGTTATCAAATCCCAAAAGGTAGTGGAAAGACGTTGAGAGAAATCGCCTTTTCTGTCAGGGATGAAGAATATTCTATAAAAACCAGAACGTGAGCGGTATGCTTATGACAATATGCCGCCCTGCTCCATACATATTAAATATGGTGAAAATTACATTCTGTTATTATTTTCTGTTCTTTAAAATCAGTCCGTCTCCCGGTATTTATCCAGAGACACCTTGACCGCTTTTACTACATCCTCCAGTATATGCATATCCTGCATGGAACAGGAATCCAGTATTTCTTCCAGTTCCCCTTTTATAACCGTTTTGTCTTTCCGGGGCGTATCGTGGAGAAGTTCATCCGTCTGTACGCACAGGACATTTGCAATGTTCACAAAAACCGGCAGGCTCAATTTTGTGTTCCCTGTCTCAATATGGCTCATATGTGTTGGGGATATGCCCACCTTTTCTGCCAACTGCTCCTGTGATAAATTATATGCCTTCCTGAATTTCCTGATACGCTGCCCTATTTTATAGTAATTCATAAATATCACCGCCTATATAATTTAATTTTACTTGAATTGTATAGGCTAATATGATATTATTACATAAATTGTATGGGCTATAATATGTCTATATAATTAAAATACAAGTAAAGGAATATTTTATAATGGAAAAAATAGAAACTGAGAATTTATATAAGGAACTGAAAAGCGACGAAAAAATATTAATAGAATGGTATCGTGAAAATCCTCTCTCTGTATATATTGAAATAGCTTTGATAAAAATGTTCAGTCTGGGAATTATTACAGAAGATGAATATAAGAAGTATCAATCAGAAGTTGCCAAAAAAGCGGATATTCTGAAAGAATCATGCCGAAAATCCGGATAGGAAAAGGGATATTCCAATATGCTTCTATTGGAATATCCCTCAATTGCTTATCTTTTAATTTGGTTGCCGGTATTTATCCAGAGATACTTTGACCGCTTTTACTACATCCTCCAGTATATGCATATCCTGCATGGAGCAGGAATCCAGTATTTCTTCCAATTCCCCTTTTATGGCTGTTTTGTCCTTTTGGGGCATGTCGTGGAGAAGTTCATCCGTCTGTACGCACAGGGCATCCGCAATTTCCACAAAAACCGGCAGGCTCAATTTTGTGTTCCCCGTCTCAATATGGCTCATATGTGTTGTCGATATGCCTACTTTTTCTGCTAACTGTTCCTGTGATAAATTATATGCTTTCCTGAATTTCCTGATACGCTGCCCTATTTTATAATAATCCATAACTTTCACCGCCTATGTAATTTAATTTTACTTGAATTGTATAGGCTGATATGATATTATTACATGAATTATATAGGCTAAAATACGTTTATATAATTCATATCCATTATTTAGATATGAAAAGGGATATTTTTGCTGATACAAACTCATAAAGGGAAGGATAATGTAATATGGACAAAGATGAATTAAAGGATTTACTGTTTGAAATGCTGAATGAACATGACGCGCTGTTTTCTGACCTGTCACTGGATGATGAGACGGACACTATATTTATCAAATCCGCTGGTGGGGAAAGTTTTATTGTTACTGTCAGCCCTGTGACAACGGATGAAGCCCTCATAGAACTGTGGGCGAAGAGAAACCCGGAATTGATGTCCCTTGCCCTCGGCGTATTGAATATGAGGGATTTGGGGGGATTCACAGAAGAAGAAGCACACACGTACCTATCTGAAATTATTAGTAAAGCGGATAACTCATGCGTTGGGGATATGGACAACATGATTAGCAAATCCAGAAACCTTAAATGAAACAGAATTTTACCGCGCACCAGCCAATATCAAGACAGTCAATGAGGTAGTGTAAATAAGTTTGTGTTTTTGGAAATAAATGGCTCCTTTTTGGTAAGAATTAGGATATGCAAATTCTTATCGAAAAGGAGTGTTTTTATGCCAGTAGCAAAACAGCAAATACGACAGATTATTGCAGATAACAACCTTAACAGCGTGGCTGATGTTTACAGCCTGCTCAGGGACAGCTTCAAAGATATCCTCCAGGAACTTATGGAGGCAGAGCTGGACGCTGCCCTCGGTTATGAGAAAAACCACAAGGGAAACTTACAGACAGACAACAAACGCAATGGGCACTCCCCAAAAACTTAAAGAGCCAGTATGGAGAATTTCAGATTGATGTGCCCAG
>CAPQSW010000060.1:8400-8737 GCA_948688495.1 uncultured Lachnospiraceae bacterium
AAGATGAGGAATTAAAAAAATCAGCATGAACTTTCAACTTTTTGTGTCCAAAGTATTGACATAGGTCCAAATTCGAGCCGAAACTGATACCGAAATACCAGCGGGACATCTCCGGCATCGAGGAAAAGGTGATTTCCCTGTATGCGCGAGGCATGAGCACACGGGATATCCACGACCAGCTGAACGACCTGTATGGAATTGAACTGTCAGCAGAAATGGTAAGTAAAATCACAGACAAAATCCTGCCACAGGTCAAGGAATGGCAGTCACGCCCGCTGAATCCGGTGTACCCCTTCGTGTTCATGGACTGTACCATTACAAAGTCCGGGAGGATGGG
>CAPQSW010000061.1 GCA_948688495.1 uncultured Lachnospiraceae bacterium
GCATTTTATGAATACTTACAGGAAAATTCTGACACTCCCGAAGAAAAGCTCTTAATTATTTTCTTTTGTCCCTCTGTAATTTCCCCCATATCATAATATACTATTATCTACTCACTTACCACCAGATCTGCCAAATAATCCTCCTGTACCGCAGCTTTCCTGGCATGTACCCTTTTCAATGCTTCTTTTTCCTGTTCTTCCATCAGCTTTTCCATCCTTTCATGGCGTTTCTCCCACCATGATTTTTCATTGTCTGTGTTAAGCGGCGAATCATCTTTAACAGGTATCCCTTCCCCGTAGCACTGTTCCGGCGTTGCTCCGATGACCTGATTCCCAATCATCTTAGAACCCATGAGACCGGTACTGGAATACATGTTCCTTACCATACCCAATACTGTTTTCTCCCACTCCGGATCATTTTTCATTCTCTCAAAACATTCTTCCGTAATTGTCAGTGTTCCTCCCACGCAGGTAGAGCGATACCATCCGCTGACGGGCATTTGCGACATTTCATTCATGAACCACTGTTTGTATTCGTCCATGGTCATTTCTTCTTTGGATTTCTTAGATACGCTGTTGTCATATGTAAAACCGGAATAATTCGGCGGTTGGGAGACTACCATATCCCCCGCCCATGCAGATGAACCGTTTTTTTGAGCCGCATTCTTTTTTTCCGAAGCCCCCGGCGCCTTCTGGGCAAAATTTTTCATACCTGCCGTTTTCTTTCTGCTACATGCGTAGTCATATGGGTTCATCCCTATGCTGCTTAAATTAGTAATACTCATACCTGTCTCCTTTCCTGTAACGTAACAGTTCAGCCTTCGGCAGAACTGTTACCCTGCAACACCAGTGTTACACTGAACTTGATTTACTCTATATTGTTGCCTTCGTCTCCCCTGAAACCCACCTATAATCATTAAATTCTTTAGCGGACATAATATTATGCTCCCCATCAATCTGGATTACCTCATCGCAAAAACCACGCGCCAGCTCCAGATTATGAACCGAGAACAAAACCATAGCTCCCTCGTCACGCCGCTCTGCCAATATTCCCTTTAATGTCGAGATACTCTCCGGATCAAGCCCGTTAAACGGTTCGTCCAAAATAAAATTCCCTGCCCCGGACAACAGAGCGGCGGCCATGTATATTTTCTGCTTCATCCCCAAAGAATAGTTCGCAATATATGCATCCAGCGCCCCATCGAGCTTAAAAGCCCCCATCAATCCTCTTTGCAGAATCTCCGCTTTCTCCGGTTTCTGCCGGTACAGTTGGATTATAAATCTCAAATACTCCCTTCCGGTAAGATTCAGAAACATCTCCTTGCTGTCCGGGACATAGAAGAGACGGTATTTTGATTCAAATATGCTGCTCTCAATATGATCAATCAAAACCTTCCCTGAATCCATGCATTCTGGCTGTGTAATCGCCCGAAGCAGCGTTGTTTTCCCAATCCCGTTCATCCCCACAAGGGCATAGATACGGCCGCTTTCCATCTGGCAGGATACCCTGTCAAAAATCTTCCGGCTGCCGTAGCTTTTAGACAATTCATGAATCTGTATCATAAAAATCTCCTTTGCAGAATTTCCAGTAACCGTACTCCCCCGCCGCCACTCCGGCGCCTGCCAGACAGGCGAATGGAAGAAGCGGAATAGGAACCCATTTCCCGCCGACCAGAATGATTTCCACGACTGTTAAACTTGCTGCCGTAATCAATACAATCACTTTACTTATGTTCCCATGGAGCAGTTCGTTCGTACTGTTTACGATCCTGGGCATTTTCAAATCAATACAGACTCCCAGCCACACACATACATAATTCATCGAAGTGCCATAAAACAGGAGCAGGAAGGTGTTCATAACCGGCGGCCTTTCAAAACCGATCAGGATAAACCAAAATAAAAGTACGGTAATCTCTCCCCACAGAAATCCCTGTATTGTTTTCCATAAAAACAGCCTTCGCCCGAAAATAGGAAGAAACGCATAGCAGGATTTATTGTCATCACTGGAATAGGCCGTACTGGAGATGGTGTTGACCGAACAACAGGACATCAGCAGAAACAGTTCTTCAACACAGGTTCCTTTAAGGCCAAACTGGCTGAAATTGTGTAACAGGAGTCTGGACAGGATTACCACTGTTATAATGTTCTTGATATTGGAGAAGAAAATCAGCTCCTTGTTTCTGGTAACGCGTTTCCACTCCAGCAGAAAATACGGGTGTTTAATATGAGATACTGATGGTTGTTTCTCTGTTTCTCTATGGCGGAAGCTCTGTACATTCAGATATCCCCGCACATACCAATGCTTAGCGGCAAGCTTAAGAACCGCCATTAAGACGGTCATGCCTGTCAATGCTGCGCCCCAGATCCAAAGGATACTCCGTAATTCATATCCCTGCATGGCGGCTGGACTTTGTCCGGTAATGTATCGCTTCAGAACTCCGGCACTGTCAGATAAAAATCCAGGTTTATGAAAACATGAAAAAACTGTATTTCCCGCAAGCCAGGCAAGTATTAGAAAAGAACCGTATTGAAATACAACAAAAGCATATCCCACGATATCACTGGCACAAAATCTGCTGATCAGGATCGAGAACAGGATAACTGCAATATCTAAAGCGACTGTCAGGATACAGCAGAATAGCATTGCCAAAGCCGCCTCTTTCCGGTGATGTGCTTCAAAGAGGAAAAACGGGTAAAGGAATGTGGCACAGATACCCGATTGCAGCAGGAAAACCCTCATTCCCACGACACTTAGTATCGTCCGTACCTCCACTGGATAACAAAGAATCGTTTGAATCCGGCGGTTCATGCACAACTGGTCCGGAAGCTGATAGATTCCCAAAAATGCACAGAACCAGGCCGACAGCAGCGATACCAGCACATAGCTGTTATCTGCTGCCGAAGCCGGAAGATAATGGTTCAGTATGTACCAGACTAAATATCCTATATAAGCACCTATGAAACATAGCGAAGCAGCGACCACCGGATTCGCCTTATTATAAAATAAAATTTTGCATAAGATACGTTTCATAGGACAGCCTTTCCGAATACAGCCTTCACATCATATTTATATAGGAAACCATCATAGCTGCCAGAAGGATCACAAAGATGGCGCTGTTCATCTTAGACAGGCGGTTCTGCCAGATAAACAGCAGGTTTACAATCAATGCAATCACCGGGAACAGCCATACTCCCAGAACACTGGGAACCGGATAATAGGTTGTACCCGAATGCAGGATGGAAATCTGCTCCGGCAGGAAAAACAGCATAATGCCGGATAATACAAACATCAGCAGAATGATACCAAAATTTACAGCAGCCAGTTTTGCATTGTTTTCCGTAAAGTTTTCACCAAGAATGCTTTTTAATAGTCTCCGAATCATAATATACCCCTTTCTGGATTGCCACTGGATTGATTTATCTTATCAAGTGTAATCGCTCTTTACAAGGAGTAGTCCCTCTTTTGCAGACTGAGGGGCGGTTTTTGCATATGCCCTAAAACAAAATTAGGAAAATTAATCCGAGCTATAATTGTTTCTATCTTGCAGGCATCTGAAATCCATCAAGCGCTTTGTTCAGATAATCATTAAACGGTTTCATAATACGGAACAACCTCACCGTTTCCTCTATAAAAACCTCGGAATCATTCAGTGCCTCATCTGCCACCGGATACTTCAGATACCAGCTTTTAAACTTCAGGTATTCTGCCTGCGGATGCTCCTTATCATACCCGGCAGGAACATTTTTCAGCGCCGTACCCTGTACCGCAAAATATTTTAGGAACTCAGGAGAATGAATGATTTCTCCAAACTCGTCTCCATGTTCTGCAATATAATCCCGGATCATAACAGTCGCATCCCTGAACATATTCGTAGACAATCCGCCCCTTAGAAAAGACTGTCCGCCCGGCCTGATCATGAGGTAATATCCCACTGGAACAGGCCGCTTTCCCTGAACAGAAATATGCGCACGTAAGGATGGGTTAAACGGTGACCTATCAGGGCCAAACCGGGGATACCGAACCAGCTTGAAAATACAGTCTTCCGCCTGGTTATGCAGAATAGTACTGTCAAATTCCCCGATACGGAAAATGGGCGTCCGCACCAGTTCCTCAAACTGTGTGCAGGCCGCTTCACTTTCCACTTTATGTGCATGATATCATTCCCGGTTATTATTTTCACTTAAATCATCAAGATATTTTAAGACCAATCCCATATCCATTGTCCGTATCTCCCCCCCCCCTTATTTCTTTACAGCTCTTTAATCGAAAAGAACATATATCCCTCTCCAGTCTGCGGGCAGCCATCTTTCTTATTCCTACGATTTTGTTCCCCCTATAGTTCATTAATCGTATCCGTAATCGCCATATTTCGAATCCGTTTTGTAGGAGCGTATACTGCCACGGCCGCACAGGTCACCACAAACACAGCAATAACACACAGCATTGTCACCGGCGGATGCCATACCATTCCGAAATACCGTGTGATCAGCAGAGTATGCAGGAAATAGCTGAGTGGAAGTCCGATTCCGCAGCCAGCCACGAGACCGGATACGGCATAGGTAAATGCTTCCGCCGTTATCATCCTGGTAAGCTGATCGCTGTCCATGCCCACTGCCCGCATGGCGCCATATTGTTTCGTCCTCGCCGCCACACTGATAGAAATGCTGTTAATGATATAGAACAAGGTAACCATTCCTATAATTGCCAGAAATCCATAGACGCCCACCTTTACAGTAAGATAAGTGGTATTACTTCCCTTATTGCTTTCTCTTCCATCTAAAAACATCACATCGCTATCGGCAAGCTTACTGATCTGCCGTACTGTCTCGTCATCCGCATCGCCGCCAAGCTGCACGCCGACCATTGTAAGTCCCTGCTCTCCGGTCAGTCTTTCAAAAGTTTCCTGAGAACAGATGACAAGCAGTTCACTTGAAAACAGGGCTCCCGTGACAGAACAGGTGATCGTAACCTCTTTTCCTTCAATCTGAACCGTATCTCCTACCTTCAGAGGATTATCTTTATTATAAACGGTCATAACCATATCGCTGTCTCCATAAATATCAGACAAATTTCCTTCCACCACCTCATCTTTTACGCTTTCAAATAAAAACTCATCGTAGGACTCCAGATTAATATGGTCGATTCCCTGCCGCGAAGAAACAGCCGGAACATTGTCCAGATAGGCGGTTCCGAAGGCGCTCTTAACACCGGGAATCCCCAGCGCCTTCTCTTTTACATCCTGTTCAAGTACCAGCGCATTGGCATAACCGTTCAGGGTAATATCCGGCTGCCAGGATTTCAGCGTCGGCATCAGCCCCTTTGCAAAATCCATACCAATCGAGAAACATAGAATCAGAATAATCGTAAGTGCAAAAGATGCCGTCATCAGAAACCAGTTCTTTTTAGAAGCGGTTGCATGATGAATACCCAGCGTCCTTTCTACTCTTCCAACTTCCCGTTTGATCGCACGCCGCCTCGCCGGGACGGTTTCTGAATTACCGGAAACCGCTGCAACAGGGGAAACCTTAGCCGCTCTCTTTGCAGGTGACTGCGCCGCTAACAAAACAGTAACAACACCGACCAATACGCCGCTCAGCAATCCGACAGGACTTATGGCAAATACCTGCATGGCGGCAAATTCTCCTCCGATACCATAGCGCAGGTACGCGCATATCCCCCAACTGACCAGTGTGCCTGAAATGACTCCCGCAGGTACAGCCGTCTTGCACCAGTTCAGGGCTTCCAGCCGCACAAACTGAATGATCTGCCGGCGGCTTGCTCCAACACAGCGCATCATGCCAAAGAATTTTGTCCGCTGAGATATATTACTATTCAGGCTTCCGGATATCATCAATACTCCTGCCAATAATACCATGACAAACAACACTGCTGCGATTCCATATATATTTTGTATAGATTTATTCTTGCTTTGCCCTGACAGTCCCATCGTAGCAGTATTGTCAGAAATATCCTCATCTGCCAGTCCATATTGCTCCCTGATATCTGCGGCAGTATCGGAAGACGCCTTCTGAAACTGCACATAGCAGGATGGATGTTCTCCCACTGTATTTGCCTCCATGATTGCATGATACGCCTCTCTTGTCATGTACACGGCAGCCAGATACGTCTGCCCCCTATAATATTCTTTATCATCGGAGCCAAAGCCAGATACCGTAAAAACCGTATCCCCGGCAGGCGTATGCACCGTCACCTGGTCGCCGGCCTGTACGTCCAAAGCAAGCTTTGCATTGCTGCTTAACATCACTTCATTATCGTTCTGCGGAACACTTCCCTCTTCAAGCGCATTGACAAGCTGAGTGATATAGGTGTCGTCCACGCCGTACAAGGCGGCTTTCTTTTCGCCGATATAATAGGGCTGATCCGCATCCACATTAAAGAAATCACACCAACCGATGGCCGCGACATCTGAACGCTGCGCGATTTTTTCTGCAGTCTCCTGTGAAATACCGTTGACCCGGATATGCCAGTTTCCGTGTTTCTCCTGCAGGGATTCGCTGTTTGTCCGGACAAACATATCAGCCACACTGAAAATAGCCGTAACAAGAAACACTGAGATGATAATACACAGAAGTGTCATACGATTCTGCCGCCTGTGTACACGTGCAGAGATCGGAATCAGGCTGAGATAACTTTTCATTCCCTGTCTCCTTTCCATTCCGGTCCGTGCATAACAGACGTCCCCCGGACGTCTTGCACCCTCCCAAAATCTGTCATTTCTCCGTCCGATACCTGTAAAATACGATCCGCTGTCTGTGCTATGCCCTTGCTGTGGGTGATCATGATGATCGTCTGTTCATATTTTTTTGAAGCTTCTTTTAAGAGTCCGATAACCTCCCTGCTGTTCTGCGTATCCAGGTTCCCGGTTGGTTCGTCCGCCAGGATGAGAGCGGGACGGGTAATCAGCGCCCGTCCGATTGCCACTCTCTGCTGCTGACCGCCTGAGAGCTGGCTCGGCAGGTGATGCCGGCGTTCCGTAAGATTCAATACTGCCAGCAACTCCTCCAGGTATCTCTGGTTTGGCTTCTGGTAGTCGAGCAGTACCGGAAAGATGATATTCTGTTCCACCGTCAGCTCCGGAATCAGATTAAAACTCTGGAAAATAAACCCGATATTCCTGCGCCGAAAGACGGTAAGGCTTTTCTCCTTCATCGCGAAGATATCCTTACTGCCGATATATATTTTGCCAAAGGAAGGCGTATCTAACGCGCCGACCATATTAAGAAGGGTACTCTTTCCGGAACCGGACTCCCCGACGACTGCCACAAATTCTCCTTTCGGCACCGAAAAACTAACTTTCTTCAGGGCATGTACAGCGGTATCGCCCTCTCCATAGACTTTAGAAATTGATTTTACTTCCAATAAATTCACAGATACAACACCTCTTTCTTCATATAAAAATTCGTACATCGAAAATGAATCCGGAAGTTCACTTTCCATGTACGAAAATCATAGCACGCAAATCCTACTGTAGTATTGCAATAATCCTACAATTTTGCAGGATTCTGCCTTGCGGTGTTGTCTGGTTCAATCTCGGCGGCTTTGGGATTGTTTTTGCCAATTTTCTTGGTGGGAAGATAAACGCTGTTCTTATCAAATACCTTTTAAGCTGTTCTTCACATCACCCCTACTCACCGGAAATAAACCCTGATGAAATGCTTAAACCACAGTTTAAAACAGAACATACACAGCGGAATAATTCCGCATACAAGGGAGCAAATTCGTAATAAAGCAGAAGATTTATACATAGATTACAGAAATGCGAAGATAAAGTATCCTGCTATTTTCGGCATCAAAAGCTAAAATACATTGAAAAGTACGGCTATTAAAAATGTCGATTTTTAATAGCCGTAGTAATATATCTGAAAATTCTTCCGATTTTGATTCAAGCAATCCATGTGTAGTGTCTTTCATAATAAACATCTGCTTGTACGGAACGTTTATTTCGTCAAAATATTTCTGTGCAAGGCTAAAGTTCGTCTGATAATCCCTATCTCCGTTTATATTATAAAATGGCACTTTATAGTCAGTTTTGCCAAGTAATGAAAATTTTTCAAATTCCTTTGAGCCTAAAAACTCCAAATACACGCTGTAATCCGAAGTGATGTTATTGTAAATATCTCCAAGTGAGTAATATGGATTAAATACAACTGCTGCAATTATGTTATAATCCGTCGGGATATTCAAGAACAAGGTTACATCCGAAATATGTTCCCCAAGAATGACCAAGCAAGGTTATCTTATCCTTACCAAGATAGCCTAATAGATATTTTTGGGTTTTTCTACAACGATTGACGAACCTTTTGATTTATCGCCATTCAGCCACTGCCATTGTTCTGACAGTTCTATTCTGCCATCACTTAAAATCTGTGGTACACTGTGACATTTCCCAATTCTTATCTGGTCGCTCAAATTAATATGCTGATAATAAAAATCTATTTCTCCATTCAAAGCAACCGTTCCAACTATACTTCCTTTTTTTATTTCTCCGCCATAGTAATCCGCCCATAAAATATTCTCATTTTGATGATATAAAAAAAGCGTTTGATTATCCACTTCACCATTTTCAGTATTCATCTCTGGTATAAAACATTTTCCATCATAAAAAATATCTGTATTAGGAACTGCTATATGTTTCTCCATTACTTCATAAGCTAACCTTACATTTCCATTGATAAATAATTC
>CAPQSW010000062.1:0-7171 GCA_948688495.1 uncultured Lachnospiraceae bacterium
CTGTGAAGGACTGCTGTACGAATATCCAAAAACCGAGGGATGGAAAGACCGTTTACATCGGGCAGACATTCCGCGATGTAACCTACACGCTTCCTAATAAAACAGAGAAGACGGCAGGCATACGCACCATCTATGAAATCACCGAACGTACGATTGATAAGCATGGACAGTATTTCATTGTTCCGGATATTGAGCTTGACACATATTGGACAAATCTGCCTTTGTCAGACCAGAACATTATAGATCTTTACCACGCACACGGCGAAAGTGAGCAGTACCACAGCGAGATAAAGACAGATATGGATGTGGAAAGACTTCCATCGGGAAAATTTGACAGCAACAAGCTTGTGCTTGAACTTACAATCATTGCTTATAATATCCTGAGAATTGTAGGCCAGGAATCGCTGAAAAAGCGTGATGACCCAGGACGGAAGAAAGTCCGCCGACGCAGGATACGCACAATCATCAGTAACCTGATGCAGTTTGCAGGCCATTTAACTGAGCATGCAGGACGCCTGATACTGTCCATAGGCAGAAGCAACCGCTGGCGGTTCACATTCAAGCGGATTTACGACAGTTTCGCTTCCGTGTCTTAATAGTCAATAACTGAATAAGCTGATACAGCACAGGCATATGCACTGTGGTCTGTTTGCCGACCTCTAATATATATGATTTTCAAGGTACAATGCTAAAACGGAACTATCAACGATGACAAAACAACGTGCCTCATATATTCGCGGCGATGTTCACGGATTCAGGATTTATAAAACACTTTTTTATACTCCCACATTTCCCACATTACCACAAATGATAAAATATAAAGAAAATAAGAATGATTTACGCCATTCCTGATGTAGGGTTATAAATAATATGTGGGAAACGGGCTTCCCACGTTTCCCACATATAGATCATATATCAGGCATTGCCTTCTTAATCTGCTTTGTATGCCATAACATCAATACTGTTTTGAAATACTGTAACACAAGAGGTTTTAGTAATCAGGAGAATTAAATTTTAATATCCTCTATTTGCTGCCGCGACAATCCTGTAAGTTTGCTTATATCATCGACAGACATATTCATCTTTAACGCATTACGGGCAACTTCTATTTTTTCTTCTGCTTTGCCTTCCGCCCTGCCTTCATCTTTTGCTTTCTTCATGCCGCTGTTGTAGTCAATCTGTGCCATCTCACGTAAGTGGTAAAGCCGCAGCACTTCCTTGTCATTCGCCAGGAATTCCATTTTCTCATTCGCTTTATAAATCGCTGTATCCATATCCATCAACTCCTTTAGCGTATCATCGGAAATGTTCTGGTCAAAAAAGGTGAGCCAGCGGTGAAGGGAATTGTTCTTAATATCCTTGCCCGGCAGGGCCTTGAACTTTTTCATATCAATGAAGTGTATTTCCAGTGCATCCGTCAGAAGGCAGTCCCTGTGAGTATCTTCCCAGAGATGGAACACAGTATGGAAATCATCAACCGCCACCGCCTCAAAATTAACGATATTGATCGCAATCACATTGGACAGCAGGCTGTAGTCCTCGCCTTTCGCCAGCGCGCCTGCGAACTCCCTGCTCCAGTAGAAAAGGCTTCTTCTGTCCATGTTCCCGTAATCACGTAGTTGAACTTCAATGTTGATCCTTGTGCCGTCCTCGGCCACGGCACGGATATCAAGAATACTCGTCTTGTCACCAACAATCTCTGCCGTGAATGTCCTGTGTTCCACAATTTCAATTTTAACAAGCTTCTTATGTTTTGTTTTTGCCAGGATTGCATTCAGCAGAGACAGGAGCTGTTCTTCATCGCCTTTTTCACCGAACGTCTTCCCAAAAATAAAATCGTTCAGAGGTTTAAATTTATGCATAACGATACCGCCTTCCTTTCATTATTATCATACCATATGTTTACGCATTTTACTATTGCCTTTTTATGTGTATTTCCAGACACAGTAGCCAGCAGGGTGGGGGGGGCTCCCGCCGCCACTGCCCATGCATACTGTTATGCTGTTTCCGGCTGATTCCCGCCGATGTTTAACTCCGCATCCAGCTCTGACAAACGTGCAGACTTTCGTTCAGTTCTTCTTCCTGCGGGAACGGTTTGCCGATCTCTGCTTTTGCTGCTTCCTGCTGTTGGAGCAGATTAGACAGCTTGATTTTGCAGGTTTCCAAACTTTCCGGCATTTTGTCCAGGGCATTGTCAATACGGGTAAGATTACCGCGGGCATCTGCACCAGGCTCAACCTGATAGGAGACTGCACCTTTCAGGGTTAGTTTATGGGTAAAGCCACTGAGATTGAGGATATGAGCAGGCCGGTTACCGGGAAAGAGCAGATTGCAAAAGTGGCGGCCATTTCCGCCGTATATGTGTGACGACAAGGAAAAATGACTGTGAATATGGAAAATCCATATATCCTGATCACGGACAAAAAGATTTCCAATATTCAGGATTTACTTCCTGTTTTGGAGCAGACAGCACAGTCAGGGAGCAACCTTTTAATCATTGCGGATGACGTGGAAGGGGAAGCCCTTACAACACTGATCGTGAATAAGCTGCGGGGAACCTTAAAGGTAGCTGCGGTAAAAGCGCCTGGATATGGCGACAGCAGAAAAGAAATGCTGAAGGATATTGCAATCCTGACAGGCGGCGAAGCGGTTATCGAGGAACTTGGAATGCAGCTTAAGGATGTCAAGATGAATATGCTTGGCAAGGCAAAATCCGTCAAGGTGACGAAGGATACCACTGTAATCGTAGACGGCGGCAGCCGGAAGGAAATTGAGGACAGGGTTCGGACGCTTCGCAGCCAGGCGGCAGATACATCTTCTGACTTTGATAAAAACAAACTGCTGGAGCGTGTGGCAAAGATGGCAGGCGGCGGGGAAGACATGGATTATTAAGATGCAGATCGGGCGGGGCGGTGGAGCTGTCCTGCCTTATGAAAGGAAAGGAGGGGGAATGAAATGAGGAGTTATTTTATTGATATTCCTTCGGCGGATAAACTGAGAGAATTGGTTCGTATTGTGAATCAGTTCCCTTGTGATGTGAATTTAAAAAACGGGCTTGGCTGTATAGATTGTAAAAGCCTGTTGGGAGTCTTACAAATGGGGCGTTCCCCTAATATGGCACTTGAAATAATAGGAGAGGATGCAGACTGCGATGCATTGGAAAATGAACTGGCTGCCGTTTTCCGCATCAGTTTGAAGAAAGAGACGTGAACTATGGATGGAAAACAGTGTGCTGGTTCTGTTCTGGGGCTGGCCAGTCAGATAAAAAGAGTTTTTGATACGACAACGGGGCGTTGCGGAACACAGATACGGATCTTGAACTTTGTGCTGGTGTCATATCCGGACAGGGAGATTTATCAGAAGGATATAGAAGAGGAACTGAACATACGGAGCGCATCTGTTTCCACGCTTTTAAAGAAAATGGAGGCACAGGATTTTATCCGCAGGGAAAAGGTTTCTTATGATGACCGCTTGAAAAAGATACTGCCAACCAGCCATACGGTGGAAATGAAGGAGCAGGTTGAAAGGCATATTGCCCTGTTGGAAAAGAGACTGACAGCAGGAATTGGGGAAGAAGAACTAAGGATTTTCTCTGATGTGCTGAAAAAAATGCAGGAAAATATGGAATTGACGGAAAGGGGAAACAGGTACGGATAGGTTTTGTGTGTTTTCATCATGTATTTTGAGTTAGGAGGTAAAAATGGATACAACAGTAACAAAAACAAATCCACTTGGTACGGAACGGATTGGGAAACTGGTACTTACGTTTGCTGTTCCAAGCATCATTTCTATGGTAGTCAACGCACTGTATAACATCGTTGACCAGATTTTTATCGGGCAGGGGGTAGGGTATCTTGGGAATGGCGCTACAAATGTTGTCATGCCGATGATGGTAATCGCTATTGCATTAAGCCTGTTTATTGGCGATGGCGCTGCGGCATACCTGAGCCTGAAACTTGGTGAAGGAGACGAAAAATCAGCGGCCAGGGGCGTGGGGTGTTCCATATCTGTCATGGTAATTGTAGGCGTTGTTCTCTGCGCCTTGTTTAACCTGTTTTTGGAGCCTTTATGTGTTTTATTTGGCGCGACAGAAGATATCCTGCCGTATGCAATGGATTATGGACGGATTATTTCCTATGGGATTCTGTTTTCTTCCATTGATTCTGGTATGGCGGGGATGATCCGTGCGGATGGCAGCCCGAAATACAGCATGGCAGGATTGCTTGTGGGATGTATTACCAACATCATCCTTGATCCGATTTTTATTTTTGTATTCCATTGGGGCGTAAAAGGAGCAGCATGGGCAACGATTGCGGGGCAGATATTGAATGCTTTTCTGTATTTTGCATATATCTGGAAGTTTAAGAGCATCAAGCTGGATAAGGATTGCTTTCGAATCTCTGGGAAGGTTATGGCAAAGGTCAGCAGCCTTGGTATATCCAGTTTTATCACGCAGATTGCTATTGTGCTTGTCATGGCTGTTACAAATAATATACTGGTGTCCTATGGAGCAGAATCGAAATATGGGGCAGAGATCCCGCTGACAACAATCGGCATTACCATGAAAGTAAACCAGATTGTTTCCGCTGTCCTGCTTGGACTGGCGACCGGGGCGCAGCCTATCTTTGGGTACAATTATGGAAGCGGGCAGAAGGACAGGGTGAAGCAGGCATACCGCATTATCCTGACAGTATCTACAATCGTTTTAATCCTGGCATTTCTGGTATTCCAGTTTGCGCCTATGAGCATTGTCCGGCTGTTTGGTTCAGAATCAGAACTGTATAATGAGTTTGCGGTGAAATGTTTTCGTATTTTCCTTCTGGCGTGTCCAATCAACGGGCTGCAGATGGCAACGGGTATTTTCTTCCAGTCAATTGGCAAACCTACACAGGCAACGGTTCTTTCTCTGTCCAGGCAGATTGTGTACCTTCTTCCTGCAACAATCTTACTGCCGCTGTCATTAGGAGTAGAAGGTGCGTTGTGGGCAGGCCCGCTGGCAGACGTGCTGGCATTTATAACGACTCTGATTATGTTGAAATTATACTGGAAAAAAATTTAGGAGGTATTTATGCAGGGAAAGATTATTACAATCAGCAGACAGTGTGGAAGCGGCGGACACAGTATTGGAAATGAGCTGGCAAAGCGGCTGGATGTTCCGTTCTATGATAAGGAGATCATAGAAATGACGGCTAAGGAAAGCGGTTTTCATCCACAGTTTGTGGAAGAAAAGGGGGAGCATATGGAAAGCAGTATGCTCTCCAACCTGGCAAGGCATCTGTCTTATGCGGGGCGGGGAAGCTATGAGGACTATCAGCCATTACAGGATCAGCTTTATTTTTCGCAGGCAAAGATTATAAAAGAGCTGGCAGAAAAAGGGCCATGTGTGATTGTAGGAAGGTGTGCAGATTATATTCTGCGGGACAGAAAGGATGTTTTGAATGTCTTTATCCATGCGGATATGAAATTTAAAAAGAAACACTGTATGGAGAGAGGGCAGTTTACAGAGGAAAACGCGGAGGAATTGATTACCAGAAGGGATAAGCTGCGGGCAGACCATTACCGGTATTATACAGATCAGAAATGGGGGAATTCATTTAATTATCATTTATGCCTCGACAGCAGTATATTCGGAATTGAGAAGTGTGTTTCTATCATTGAAGATGCTTATAGGGCTATGCATCCGGCTTCATAAAAAGGAATGGTAATAACAGACTATTTTAGTAGAAAACAGGCGGCATTTATGTTTAAAACACTTTTGAAACAGATTGGAGATTATAGAAAAGATGCCATCCTCACGCCTGTGTTTGTTATTCTGGAAGTCGTTATGGAGGTCATTATCCCACTCATGATGGCCGGGCTGGCGCTATTTTTTGGAGTGGAGTCCGGGAAGACAGCCTCCAGCGCCAGTTCCGGCTTTGCCATGAATCTAAGGCAGGCTATGTATGAAAAGATACAGATTTTTTCTTTCTCCAACATAGACAAGTTTTCCACGGCAGGGCTTGTGACCAGAATGACGACAGACGTGATGAATGTACAGCAGGCATTTCAGATGTCAATCTGCATCTGTGTGAGGGCGCCGATTATGCTGGTCAGCGCTATGGTGATGACGTTTCTGATTCATCCCCGCTTCGCATTGATTTTTCTGGTGGTGATCATCGTCTTGGCAGCCGTGCTTGCCCTGCATCCTGTTGATTTCATGGATGGGAGCAAAAATGATCATTGCGGGGAGTCTGACAGAAGGGCAGCTTATGAGTATGTTTACATACGTTATCAATATCCTAATCAGTCTGATGATGGTATCCATGACCTTTGTGATGCTCATTATGTCAAGGGCATCGGGGGAACGGATTACAGAGGTTCTGGCGGAAGAACCGGATTTATATAATGTTCCCCATGCAGGGGGATGTGGTCTTTGACCATGTGGATTTTGGATATTCAGAAGGAAAGACCGTTCTGCATGACATTGAGATTTTTGCAAAACCGGGGCAGAAGGTGGCATTTGTAGGGGCAACGGGAGCCGGGAAGACAACCATTACCAACCTGCTGAACCGTTTTTATGATATTCAGGATGGGAAAATACGATATGACGGGATTAACATTCATAAGATCAGGAAAGAAGACCTGCGTCATTCCCTTGGGATTGTTTTGCAGGATACGCATTTGTTTACGGGAACAGTAATGGATAATATCCGTTATGGAAAGCTGGACGCCACGGAGGAAGAAGTAATAAGGGCTGCAAAACTGGCAAATGCCCATGATTTTATCATGAAACTGCCAGAAGGGTATCAAACCGTTTTGAGGGGCAGCGGCGGCAGCCTTTCCCAGGGACAGCGTCAGCTCCTGGCGATTGCGAGAGTGGCGGTGGCTGATCCTCCGGTGCTGATTCTGGACGAAGCTACTTCAAGCATTGACACCCGGACAGAAAAAATCGTACAGGAAGGCATGGATCAGCTTATGAAAGGCAGGACAGTATTTGTGATTGCACACAGGCTTTCTACAATCAAAAATTTGGATGTAATTATGGTATTGGATCATGGGCGGATTGTAGAGCGTGGAAATCATGACAGCCTGCTAGCAAAGAAAGGGATGTATTATCAGCTTTATACCGGGAAACTGGAGCAGGAATAGGTTTTATCTGTCATGATTCAAATGATCAGAGCTGGATTGAAAA
>CAPQSW010000062.1:7181-8201 GCA_948688495.1 uncultured Lachnospiraceae bacterium
TGCGTAAATTTTGTTTTAGGTGTCTGGTATCTGACTGGGAAATTTAGAAATTTATCAAAGAAAGCTCCGCCTGCTGGACTTGGATCTGGTAATGGGATACCTTTTCGCTTTCTATTCCTCTGCCGCAAGACCCGCTAACTTTCTCTGTTGGGCTCTTATTTTGACCGTATGGACAGACTTGGGAAGCAGCCAGAAGCCTCCCGGCGGACAGGCAGGAAGGACCTTTTCCCAAGGGTAAAAATGGATAAGCATGAGTTGCTCTCAACCGGATTTGTCTGCATATGAGCCCATGACAAAAGATGAACTGATTAAGGAGCTGGTGAAATCCAGGACCAGTGAATGAAGGCAATCTTGGTAATTATATGGAATAATCAAGAAGTTTATAACGGTGAAACGGGAAACAATATATTGGGTACAGATATTAAATGTTATCCTCAAGTTTACAAATTTTCATTGGATATCACACGATTTTCATCATATGTTCACGAAATTTTCAGAAAATATCGCTTGAAAAAACTATTTATATTAGTTATAATCTTATTAAGAATAGTTTTTAAGGAGGGAAAACAATGTGGCACGGGTCGGACTTGACAAGAAAATTGTTATAAGAAAAGCAGCAGAACTGGCAAATGAAATAGGTTTTGAAAAAATCACACTGAAATTGCTTGCGGAAAATCTGAACGTCCAGCCGCCGTCGCTTTACAATCACATCAAAGGAATTGACGATCTGCAAAGAGAAATTATGCTTTTTGGCTGGAAACAGGTGGAAGCGAAAATGCTTGAGGCTGCGGTGTGCGTCAGCGGATATGAAGCGTTGGAAGCAATATGTCGGGCATTTTATGAGTATGCAACTGAAAACCCGGGAATTTTTAATACAATGCTCTGGTACAATAAATTTCAAAATGATGAAGCACAAAATGCAACGAAAAAGCTTTTTTCAGTAATATATAAGAATCTCACCACTTTACAACTTTTTGAAAAATAAAATAACGCACAAGGCACTTTCTCATGTATAATAAG
>CAPQSW010000063.1 GCA_948688495.1 uncultured Lachnospiraceae bacterium
GGGATCTATCATTGTGCCAATGATATGGGGGCGAATCTGGGAATGAGCAGAGAAGGCTACCTTTCCATCGGGAAAGATGACAGCCGTTTGTGGTGCTATCATTACTTTCTGGCAGATCCTTCACAGAAACAGGCTATTACCGAGGCTTTGGAACAGATCTGGGGCGGGGATGTCCATGTCCATGAAAATTCATGGCCGGGACTGTTTGGGATTATTTCTGCCATGCATATGCTGATTCTTTTCCTGTATGGAGTGAGCGCTGCATTTATCTTTGTCGTGACTGGAATGGCAGGAACAAAGATTCTGGATGCGGAGCAGAAGGATATGGGAATCTATAAATCCATCGGATGTTCTGTTAGGATGCTTCGATTCTCCTTTGCTTTCCGCTTTGGAATTGTGGCAGCAGTCGGGGCAGTGATCGGGACGCTGGCTGCTATGGGATTCACAGACCCTGTGGTATCCACTGTTATGCGGCTGGCAGGAATCAGTAATTTCGCATCGGGGAACACGCCTGGAAGCGTCCTCCTTCCGGGGAGTATGGTAATACTTTTATTCTTTGGGTTCGCCTGGCTGTTATCAGGCAGGATCAGAAGCCCTAAAGGATACCTGTATGGCCATATGGCCAGGACTAAGGAAAGGAGGACATGAATGTGTTGACAGCGGAAACATGAAAGGTTTTGTATCAGACAGGAAAACTGAGACGGAAGGCAAACAGGAATGAAGACAGGCAAGAATAAGGAAACGCCACAAGGGTATACCATTATGCCCTGAAAAAATGGGCAGTAATCAAGGAAAGGATGAAAATAAGATGAAAAACAACTACTACAGAACAAATATGGGCAAAAGGATAATGGGATTGATGGCAGTCATGGCACTTTCTGCTTCACTTTTGGCAGGGTGCGGCCAGAGTAATAGAGATGCGGAAAGTGTAAGGGACACTGTATCCATCGGAGAGGAGAGGACGGAAGCACAAAGACCGGAAAGCAATACCGGAACAGGCGATTTTTCTGAAAATAGTACAGATACAGAGAATATGGAAAATCAGACTGGCGGGGATCAGACAACGGAAAGTGGAGGTACACAGCTGGAAGTCCGGTTCGGGTATAGCGGTGAGCCATTTATGATGACGCTTTTAGAGAATGAGACTGCCGCAGCTATTGCGAGGTATGTAGGAACTTCTGACTGGAGGCTTCCTATCTATGAACGGGATACAGATGCAGACTACAGCGTGCTGCAGTATTATGACATCCCCAGCAGGTATGAGATTCCCTCCAATTCAGAAACGGTGACAGGAGCAAAGGCAGGAGATGTATTTTATTCTGATCCGAACCGCATCGTATTATTTTACCATGATGCAGAGATTTCAGCAGAATATACAAAGATCGGCACATTTGAGGCGACTGAAGAATTTATAACGGCAGTGGAAGAAAATCCGGTACTGGAGGGATGGGGAAATAAGATTATCCAGATTTCACAGCCGTAAATGAAAAGCAGAGTGAGGAATGGGTATGGAGGAGAAGCAGGAATACCGGTGATGGTAATGGAACCGGTGCATGGTGGTTTGCTGGCAGACCTGACAGAGGAAGATCAGGAAAGGATAAAGAGAGCAGCCAGAATTCAGCATTCCGACCTTGCGGTGGCTTGTACCGGATGCCGCTATTGCACACCGAACTGCCCACAAGGGCTGGATATCCCCTTTTTACTTAAAAATTATAATGAGGCAAAGATTGAGGGTGTATGGCGTATCAGTCATTTGAAAGAACTGCCAAAGGAAAAGCGTCCTGAAGCCTGCATCGGCTGTGGTGTCTGTGCAGGGCATTGTCCCCAGGGATTCCATATCCCGCTAATTTTGAAAGAACTGAACACGATGCTGGAAGAAATTTAATATCTTTTTATGGAGAGAATCCCTGTTGCTTACGAATACAGCAGAGGGGTTCTTTTTATAACTATTTTCTATTGAAATTGATTAAATATAAGTATTTGCTATTTGTTTGGTGCTTCTATATACTAAATACAGGATGAAGAAAGAGTAAAGCACTGTCAATGCTTTTTCACAATCAAGAAGGAGAATCAAAGAGTACAGGAGGATTTTATGACCACAGAAACCTTTATTGAAATTATGAATTCCGGGGAAAAGATTTTGTGCGGCTCCGATGTGCATCGGTATATGGGAAAGCTGAGCCAGGAGGCAATGAAAATAACCGCCATGATAAATTGCATTTATCATGAGCCGAAGGAAATACGGGAGCTGTTTTCCCTTCTTACAGGCAGGGAAGTGGATGAGAGTTTTGGAATGTTTCCACCGTTTTATACGGACTGTGGAAAAAACATTCATATCGGGAGGAATGTTTTCTTTAATGGAGGATGCCGGTTCCAGGATCAGGGAGGCATCTATATTGATGACGGGGCATTGATTGGCCCGATGGTTGTTCTGGCTACTTTAAACCATGAGCAGAACCCGGAGTACCGGGGCAATCTTTTTCCAAAGCCTATTCATATAGGGAAAAATGTTTGGATTGGAGCAAATGCCACAGTATTGCCGGGAGTTACCATTGGGGATGGGGCAATCGTAGCTGCCGGAGCAGTGGTTGCGAAGGATGTTCAGCCCGGTATAATCGTGGGAGGTGTGCCTGCAAAGATACTCAAAAAGGTGGAAGCAGATAGCCGGGTGAGTTGAGAAATCTGCAAGAATTCATTTAGAAATTGTTTATTTTTATGTTAGAGCCATGTTATTTGTGTCCGGTATCCTTATCATAGAGTTCAGGAAAGAACAGCAGGATGGGAAAGAGAACGCAGAGAATTGTGTTTAAAAATTTTAATGATCAGGAGGAAAAAATCATGAAGACAAGAGAAATCAGACAGGAGTATTTGACAGGAGAAAGGGCGTTGTTTCAGGAGGCGGATCTGAAAATCTATGACAGCATCTTTGCAGATGGGGAATCGCCGCTGAAGGAGAGCCATTACATCGAGCTGGAGAACTGCATGTTTAAATGGAAGTATCCCTTCTGGTATACCAAAAATATCATGGCAAGAAACTGTACCTGGTTTGAGATGGCCCGTGCAGGCGTATGGTATACGGATCATATTACGGTAGAGGATGCGGTGATCGAGGCTCCCAAGAATTTCCGCCGCTGCCGGGGGGTAAACCTGAAGAATGTAAACCTTCCCAATGCGGCTGAAACCCTCTGGAACTGCGAGGATGTGGAGCTTGACCATGTGACGGCAAAAGGCGACTATTTCGCCATGAACAGCCGGAATATGGTGCTTAGGGACTTCCAGCTGGTGGGCAATTACTCCTTTGACGGGGTAAAGAATATGGAGATCCACAATGCCCGTATGCTTTCAAAGGATGCTTTCTGGAACACAGAGAATGTGACGGTATATGATTCTTTTATCTCCGGTGAATACCTGGGCTGGAACGCAAAGAACCTGACATTTATAAACTGCATCATCGAGAGCCTTCAGGGGATGTGCTACATTGACAATCTGGTGATGAAAAACTGTAAACTTCTCAATACCACCCTTGCTTTTGAGTATTCTACGGTAGATGCGGAAATAACTGGGAAAATTGGCAGCGTGATGAACCCTTCCGGCGGAGTAATCCGAGCAGACAGTATTGATGAACTGATTATTGAAAAAGATAAGGTAGATCCGGAAAAGACAAGGATCATCTGCAGAAGAGAACTGAAGGAGGCAGTATGAGCCTGCTTTTGAAAGGGATTCTGATTGGATTGCTCTTTGGTGTACCCGTGGGGGCAGTGGGAGCCATGACCGTGCAGAGAACCTGGGAATACGGGATAAAGGCCGGCCTCCTTACGGGAATGGGTTCCTCTGTGGCAGACTGTATTTATGCAGGAATCGGGGCCTTTGGACTGACCATAGTTTCCGATTTCCTTCTGGAATATCAGACGGTTATTCATCTGGTGGGCGGAGCAATCGTGCTGTATCTGGGAATCCGCCTGTTCTTCCGAAAAGGAGAAGAGACGGAGGTTCCGGAAGTATCGGGAAGATGGAGGATGTTTTTGACATCATTTGCAGTAGGGATCACAAATCCGGCAGCAATCCTGACCTTTCTATTTGCCTTTTCCTGGTTTGGCATTGCAGGAGGCTGCACAAAAGGGAATGGCTGGCTGGTAGTTCTGGGAGTGTTTCTTGGAACCTGGCTCTGGTGGGGAGGACTTACTGCTGCAGTTTCCCTGGCCAGAAAAAAGAAGTTAAAAAACAGTTTTCAGAGGGTGAACCGGATTTTCGGGGTAGTGCTAAGCCTGTTCGGAGTCCTTGTCTTTATAAGGGCACTCCCTATGTGAAACGATAACATAGAAAAAGAGGAGCAGATAGGATATGAAAAAATTTTGCGCTTTGCTGTGCGTTGTGACAGTTATATTTTCGATGGCAGCATGTGGAAATATACAGGCACAGACGCCTGTTGACCAGGCAGAATCTCCCCTGGAAGAAGGGACACCTCTGTCTGATCTTTCTGAAAGATCAGAGAATGCAGATGTGCAATCCGAGGCTATGGATTCCATGGAAACTAAGGCGGAGGGAATGCAGCCGGACACCATTTCCGATGAGGTAGCAAACATGACAGAATCAGCAGTAGATACGGGGAATGGGGAAGCTGTACCGGAAACGGAAATGAGTGAAATGGCTGGCACAGAAGCAGATATCCAAAATGGAGCAGAGGAGGCTGTAATGAATATGAAGGTACAGGTTGGCGATGTAGTATTTTCAGCCACATTAGAAGAAAATGAGGCAGTAGCTTCGTTTGTGGAAATGATGCGGGAAAATCCGGTGAGCATTCAGATGAGTGACTATTCCGACTTTGAAAAGGTGGGTTCTTTGGGAACAAGCCTTCCCGTAAACAACAGTCAGACCACAACCCATGCAGGAGATATTGTCTTATATAATGGAAACCAGATCGTTATATTTTATGGCTCCAATTCGTGGAGTTATACAAGACTGGGGCATGTGGATGATTTGACCGGTTGGGAGGAAGCCCTTGGAAGCGGGGATGTGACGGTGACATTCTCGCTTGAATAGAGTCCACATGACCTTTGGCGGTCAAATACACGTTGCAGGCAGCGGGGTATTTGACCCTTGCGAATCAATTTGAGAGAAAGTTTGGAGGTGCAGGATGCCTTACGATTTTGATAAACTTGTAGACAGGAGAAATACCCATTCACTGAAATGGGATGTAAAAGAGCATGAGCTGCCTATGTGGGTGGCAGATATGGATTTTCAGACAGCGCCAGAAATCCAGACAGCCATCCAGGAGAGAGCCGCCCATGGTGTATTTGGCTATTCCATTGTGCCAGAAGAATGGTATCAGGCTTATCTGGGCTGGTGGAAGCGGCGGCATGATTTTTCCATGGAAAAAGAGTGGCTTGTTTTCTGTACAGGGGTGGTTCCGGCCATTTCCAGTATGGTACGCAAGCTGACGACAGTGGGGGAAAATGTGCTGGTACAGACACCGGTTTACAATATTTTCTTCAATTCTATTGTGAATAACGGAAGAAATATTGTAGAGAGTCCGCTGCAATATGACGGAAACACTTATCATATGGATTTTGAGGATCTGGAACAAAAACTTTCCGATCCGCAGACTACCCTGATGATTTTGTGTAATCCCCACAATCCGGTAGGAAGAATCTGGAACCGGGAGGAACTGGGGCGGGTTGGCGATCTGTGCAGGAAACATCATGTAATTGTGATTTCGGATGAAATTCATTGTGACCTGACCAGCCCCGGCCAGGAATATATCCCTTTTGCATCTGTTTCGGAAAGCTGCAGAAAGCGCAGCATTACCTGTATAGCTCCCACAAAAGCCTTTAATCTGGCGGGACTGCAGACAGCAGCAGTGGTTGTTCCTGATTCCAACCTATGGCATAAGGTCTGGCGGGGACTGAACACAGATGAGGTTGCAGAGCCGAATTCCTTTGCGGTAGAAGCGGCGGTGGTGGCTTTTACGAAGGGGGAGGCATGGCTTAATGCTTTGAGAGAATATATTCAGGAAAATAAAAATTTTGTGGAGGATTATCTGAAGAAAGAGGTTCCACAGATCAGGCCAGTTTCCTCGCAGGCGACCTATCTAATGTGGCTGGACTGTCGGAAAATGCAGGGGTGTGCAACGGAATTTACACGATATCTGCGGGAGCATACAGGATTGTACCTGTCAGAAGGACGACAGTATGGGGAAAATGCAAATTCTTTTATCAGAATGAATATTGCATGCCCTCGGAGCCGGCTGGAAGATGGATTGAAACGTTTTGCAAAAGCGGTTGCACTTTATGAGGAGTGTACGCTTTCCAGATGCTGACATGGGGATTAGTAGTTAATCGGGAAAGACGTTTCCGAGTAACATCGACGAAAGGCATCCAGAACTTAAGATAGGTTGGTGCAAAAGAATGAGCATACAAAAGAACAAATGGCATGAGGTATGGGAGCGTAGAACCGAAAATGAAAACACCTTAAGAAGCGAAAATCCCAAAGAAATTTTTATGGAACTGAAACGGATCAACGGCTGGGATTCTACTGGCAGTATGCTGGAGTATGACCAATTTTATGATCAATATCTGCAGACCAGAAATGAATTGGAATTTAGCCCCAGGTTTAAATCGAATGCGATTTCCAGTGTGTTTGAAGTGGGATGTGGCTGTGGAGCCAATCTTTATTTGTTTCAGAATGACGGCTGCGATGTTGGAGGAATGGATTATGCAGCACATTTGATTGAGATTGCAGGCAGGATATTAACAAATCCTACAGAACTTATCTGTGAGGAAGCAGCAAACTTATCATGGAATATCAAGTATGACGCAGTTTTGTCCAACAGCGTGTTTTCCTATTTTGACAGTTACGAATATGCAAAAAAAGTCCTGGAAGCAATGTATAACAAGGCAAATCAGTCCATAGGAATCATAGATATCCACGATATTGATAAAAAAGAGGAATTTATACAGTTCAGGAGAGGACTTTATCAGGATTACGAGGAAAGATATCAGGATTTACCAAAGTTTTTTTATGAAAAGTCCTTTTTCCTTGATTTTGCAGAAAAGCACAATATGAGTATTAAGTTTACGAAGCCGGATATGAAAGAATATTGGAATAATGAATTTGTATTTAATTGTTTTATGAGAAAAATGATATAAAAAAGAGTAAGGAGGTGTAGAATATTTGTTCTATCTGCCTTGTTTTTTTGCGTGAATTTTCGATTAATATTTTAGCTGCACAAAGAGTTTCCGGCTTAGGTTTGCGCTATGTTTTGTGTAATGCATTTTTTACGCATAGATGAAGGTTAAGTAATTAAATGTAAAATGCAATGAGGGAGAAAATAATTACATTAGGTGAGGGAAATAGGTTACGTATTGAAATAAAGTTAAGTACTACAGACGAGCCAGCGACGGCTCGTCTTTTTGAGTATAAGAAACCGTTCCCCACCCTCCAATCTGAATTTCCAGAAAAAATTCAGATTGGAGGAAAAGATATGGAGGGCAAACGTCCCAAA
>CAPQSW010000064.1 GCA_948688495.1 uncultured Lachnospiraceae bacterium
GCTGATTCTGCTAGGTGATTACATAGACAGAGGGCCTGAAAGTTACAAAGTATTGCGAAAAGTCTACGACATACAGCAGGAGTGCGGCGCTGAGCAGGTCATTGTCTTACGGGGGAATCATGAAGAATGGTTCGTGGAATTTCTGGAAAAGAAAAACCGGGACTGGATCGGAGAAGATGAGAACCTTAATACCAGCAGGACATTTTTAAATAAGGAGCAAATGGCGAAACTGAAAGAATTGGCAGTAAAGCAGCGTGCAGGGAAAGTGTATGAATTCATTCGCCAGTGCATAAAAGATAATCATAAGGAATTACTGGCATGGATGAGACGGCTTCCTTATTATTATACGACGGATACGCAGATTTTTGTGCATGCAGGGATTGACGAGGAAGCAGGTGACTGGTGGAATGTGGGCACGCCGGATTATTATTTTGTCAGTAAGTATCCGCCGACGATAGGTGCGTTTTACAGGGACATCATAGCCGGACATACGGCAACTTCTTCTATTGTAAATGAGAGGGAATTTCATGATGTATGGCATGACAGTTGGAGTCATTATTATATTGATGGCGGTGTAGAAAGAAGCGGTATTATACCGGTACTGGTCTACGACGAGAAGG
Source organism: uncultured Lachnospiraceae bacterium (assembly GCA_948688495.1). Lineage (GTDB taxonomy): Bacteria > Bacillota > Clostridia > Lachnospirales > Lachnospiraceae > Petralouisia. The sequence goes on from CAPQSW010000064.1 coordinate 621, forward strand.
AAGAAAAGTACTATTCCCTGAAAGGGGATTTAAAAAGTGGGCGCTTGGATAAGATAAGGGACAAGTATTAAGCATGAAATATAAATATGTAAAATAAAAGCGAGAGGGTGGAAAAAACTGCCTTCTCATTTTTTATTATATAAGAATGTAAGCGTACATAAAAAGGAGAGAGTTTTATGAGCAAAAAAGATAATTACAAGCCCATCAGAAGCAAAATAGAAGAGTGGATCCGGTATGACGACCATAAGCCTGCCGGAGAATATTACGATAATGTGGAAGCGCATGACGAATACCGCAGATGGCATGATAGGGACTGTGTTCTGACAGGAGGCTGTCTGGAAGCGGACACGATGTTCAGCCTCTGGCTGCCACTCAGGCATACCATTGTCAGGATAAACGATATGGAGGTGATCCGGCAGGTGGGAAATATATACCGCAAGTATGATTTCTTAAGGGAGCTGATCAAGGGAAACAACCTGCAAAAACTTCTGCCCGCATCTATGCCGATTACGGTAAAATTAAGTACATTATTTGCGCTTGGCATGGGAAGGGAGAATGTATTGATACTTCCTGACAGACAGTTAAATTCTCTGCGGGGAAAAAACCTTATTGGGATTATGTGCCGGCTTTTTTGCAGGCGTCTTTCCCGGAAGGAAAGTTTGCCTCTTATTGGAGCAGTCCACAGGAGCATCTGGAATGGATCAGGCGGGAGCATTTTCAGGTATTTTTTGACGGGGGATATCGCACTGGAAAATATCAGGGATTTAAGCGGTTCGGGGGATGTCAAATATTCTCTGGCGCCGGAGGGCGTGGATGGCATGGAACGTATGTTGGATCATTATATCCGTATTCTGCGGGAGCGAAGAAAATATTTTACAGAAGAAGAACTGACTGCCGCGGGCGGAATGGATGTGATGTTTTGCAAAGACAAAAGAATACAAAAGTTCAAAGACCGTGTGGCGAGAGGGGAAAAGAAGGCATTGGCGCAGATGGCGGATGTGATGTGTGATTGATGAAAAACAGGTCTTGAGATAAGGAGTACACATGGAAAGACAATTTACGACGGAGCATTTAATACTGCTTCCCGGTAAGAATCAAAGAGACAATGATTTTTTTAAGGATATGCTGCATAAAGACGGGGATTTCAGAATCTATTCTGGCGTTGCGTCAACGGAAAAGAATATACAGATGTTTCAGAATTACTTTGAGGTAAACGAAAGCTGTTTTTATGCAATATTTGAAAAGGAACATCGGGAGCATTTCATTGGATATGTTGGAATCGGATACCAACATCAACGCTTCGAGGCAGAGTTTTATATTTCCAGGCCATATAGGAATCGGGGATATTGTACAGAGGCTTTAAAAAGACTTTGCGAGGAAGCATTTGATGGGAACCTTACATGGATAAACGAAGAGGGGAAAGGGTAAGCTTGCTTGTAGATCAGCTTTATGTCGCTACCATTTCGGAGAATGGTCCGGCAGCCAGGGTTTTAGAAAAATGTGGATTTCTCAAGAACACGGAAACAGTAACTGCTTTTCAGATTTTAGTTGACCCGGAGGATGATGCGGTATATGGAAATGTTATTGCAGAGTATGTTCTGGGAAAGGAGTTTTAGCATGGCTGTTGCATTTAAGGAATTAAGACAATACATATCGCGTGTGGTCCGTATTTCCGTTTGCTTTACGGACGGACATTAGACATTATGATAACTATACGCTTGTTTCGGATATACCGGAGGGCAAGTATGATGATTTCTATGTTTATGGGGTGGGGATGATAGATGTTGAGTTCCCTCTTGATGCTTATCTGGCAGAGGTGGTTTTAGAATGGCCTGTGCAGGAATGCATAGAAATAGAAGGTGTCAAATATTTGCTGGCACATGCAATGACGACCCATCCCCATAAGGCATATAGGGACGATTATTATATGTGGGGTGAGGGAGATGAACAGGAATTCTTAAAGAATGGAATTGATGGTTATATCTCTGTGTGTGGGCATCAGAACCAAGGCGGGGGAAGCATCTGGAAGAACAGGATAGGAAATGTTTATATTTGTGACTGTGGTTCTGGTGATAAGAATGGCCGTCTGGGGTGCTTGTGCCTGGAAACGAAAGAGGAAATGATACAACATCAGTCATTAATGTCAGGGGAGAATTAAGAAGCGAAAAAATATTATGAAAATATATATGGATAATTGTTGTTATAACAGACCTTATGATGACCAGACACAAATTAGGATACCTTTAGGAACGGAAGCAAAGCTGCATACTCAGGATATGGTTAAAAAGGGCAGTAGGGAGATTGGAGACTGATGAATGAATAGTGCTGTAAACTTATGGATGCCGGTTTTGCGTGTTTAGTTGAAAGACTGGGTATTGTTGATGCGGAGCGCTTTGTAGCTATGATAAAAAGAGATAGTTTTGATTATACGTTCTGGCGAAGAGAATATTTTGATAAAATGGATTTGATTCAGGTCAGCGAGGAAGCGTCTGCCTATGCTAAAAGTCATCCTCACAGGGGAAAAGGAATAAGGGTTTAATTATCTAATGTAGTGATTTTAATGTGGAGTAAGGGTTATTCAAGTATCTGTGCTTGGGTAATCCTTATTTTTTAGGAAAAGGGGTATAACATCTGTTATTCAGCGTTTTACAGAGATTTAAAAACCAGTAAACACGCATAAACACAAGGTTTGCAAAAATTTAATAAATTTATTAGCACTCATCTCTTGACAGTGCTAATAATTCGCTGTATTGTGATAGTGTCAATAGAACAAATGACGCATCAAACAGATGTAGAGGAATAAAGAATTGACGAGATCTGCGCAGGCAATCCCAAGGCCGCAGGACATTTTGGCATCTTGTGGTGGTATATTCGCAGATTGAGAGAAAGGAATGGGTATTGGTATGAATCTTACAAAATTTACACAGAAATCTATGCAGGCCGTGCAGCAATGCGAGAAATTGGCTTATGAATACGGTAATCAGGAAATTGAGCAGGAGCATCTGCTCTATAGTCTTCTCACCATTGACGACAGCCTGATCTTGAAACTGATCGAGAAGATGGAGATACAGAAGGAGTATTTTATAAACCGCGTGGAGCAGGGATTGAACAAGCGCACGAAAGTACAGGGAGGGCAGATTTATATTGGCCAGGATCTGAATAAGGCGTTGATTGATGCGGAAGATGAGGCGAAAGCGCTGAGCGATGAATATGTGTCTGTGGAGCATCTTTTTTTAGCGATGCTAAAGCATCCGAATAAGGAGATCAAGGAAATCTTCCGGGAGTTTGGCATCACGCGGGAACGTTTTCTGCAGGCGCTGTCTACAGTGCGGGGCAACCAGAGAGTCACCTCGGACAATCCAGAGGCAACTTATGATACGTTGGAGAAATATGGTCAGGATCTGGTAGAAAAGGCGCGTAATCAGAAGCTTGATCCCGTGATCGGCAGGGATAATGAGATCCGAAATGTGATCCGTATTCTTTCCCGTAAGACGAAGAACAATCCGGTGCTGATCGGGGAACCAGGAGTTGGTAAGACTGCAGTCGCAGAAGGACTGGCACAGCGTATTGTCAGAGGGGATGTGCCGGAAGGCTTGAAGGACAAGAAGATTTTTGCATTGGATATGGGTGCTCTGGTGGCGGGCGCGAAGTACCGGGGCGAATTTGAGGAGCGTCTGAAAGCTGTTTTGGATGATGTGAAAAACAGTGACGGGCAGATCATTCTTTTTATTGATGAACTGCATACGATCGTGGGTGCGGGCAAGACAGACGGCGCCATGGATGCCGGAAATATGTTAAAGCCTATGCTGGCAAGGGGTGAGCTGCATTGTATTGGTGCCACCACACTGGATGAATACCGCCAGTATATTGAGAAGGATGCCGCATTGGAGAGACGTTTTCAGCCGGTTATGGTGGATGAGCCGACAGTGGAGGATACGATCTCCATCCTGCGTGGCTTGAAGGAACGCTATGAGGTGTTTCATGGCGTGAAGATCATGGATAATGCGCTGGTGAGTGCAGCAGTATTGTCGAACCGCTATATTTCCGACCGTTTTCTGCCGGATAAGGCGATCGACCTGGTAGATGAGGCTTGTGCGCTGATCAAGACGGAATTAGATTCGATGCCTGCGGAGCTGGACGAACTGCAGCGCAGGGTGATGCAGCTGGAGATTGAAGAGACGGCTCTGAAGAAAGAAGAAGATACGCTGAGCAGAGAGCGGCTGTCCAACCTGCAGCGGGAGCTTGCGGAGTTAAAAGAAGAACTAAAGAATCGTATGGCGCAGTGGGAAAACGAGAAGGCTTCCGTAGAGAAACTGTCTAAAATGCGTGAGGAGATCGATGAGATCAACAACCAGATCCAGATCGCACAGCGTGAGGGCGATTACGAGAAGGCGGCCGAGCTCAGTTACGGCAGACTGCCGGCCTTAAAGCAACAGTTGGAGATTGAAGAAGAACAGGTGAAATCAAAAGATCTCTCACTGGTGCATGAAAGTGTATCTGATGAGGAGATCTCGCGGATTATTTCCCGATGGACGGGTATTCCGGTATCCAAGCTGACCGAGAGTGAACGGAATAAGACGCTGCATCTGGACGATGAACTGCATAAACGGGTGATCGGCCAAGATGAAGGCGTGACAAAGGTAACAGATGCTATCATTCGATCTAAGGCGGGGATCAAAGATCCCACCAAGCCGATCGGGTCCTTCCTGTTCCTTGGCCCTACCGGTGTGGGCAAGACAGAACTTGCCAAGGCGCTGGCGGCATCCCTGTTTGACGATGAGGCCAATATGGTCAGGATCGACATGAGTGAGTATATGGAGAAATATTCGGTATCCAGGCTGATCGGAGCGCCTCCCGGATATGTAGGTTATGAGGAAGGGGGACAATTGACGGAAGCCGTCAGAAGAAAGCCGTATTCTGTGGTACTTTTCGATGAGATAGAGAAAGCGCATCCGGACGTGTTCAATGTGCTGCTGCAAGTATTAGATGACGGACGGATCACAGACTCTCAGGGAAGGACCGTCGATTTTAAGAATACAATTCTGATTATGACGTCAAATATTGGGGCAAATTACCTTCTGGACGGCATTGACGCACAGGGAGCGATCAAGCCGGAAGCAGAGCAGATGGTTATGGGAGATCTGAGAAACCACTTCCGGCCGGAGTTCTTGAACCGGCTGGATGAGACGATCCTCTTTAAGCCATTGACGAAGGATAATATAGGCGGGATTATTCATCTGATCGTAGATGATTTGAACAGGCGGCTGGCGGAAAGAGAGTTGAGGATTGAATTGACGCCGGAAGCGGAGCAGTTTATTGTAGAGAATGCATACGATCCAGTCTATGGTGCAAGACCGTTGAAGCGTTATATTCAAAAATATGTGGAGACACTGTCTGCAAAATTGATTTTGTCGGATCAGGTGAAGAGCAAGGATACGATACTGATTGCAGTAGAAAATGGCAGTTTGACAGCGAGAACTAAATAAAATAGCAATTGATATAAAATATATCCGGACGGGTAGGAGGATCCGGTTAGATTGGATTAGAAGAGCGGAAAGCAGGAATCAGACCAGAACATTCGATAGCGTGTGTTCTGGTTTGATTTTTTGTTCGTCCCGTAAAAATATTTACCGATTCGTTTGTAGAGGAAATAGAGATTGTATGGTAGAATAAGTCTGCAAATAAAAAGTCAAGCAGAAATTTGTGAACTTTGAAAATTTTATACAGGTTGAAAAATAAGTACCACAAACAGACCACCGCAGCACGCTGGTCTGATGAAAAGCAAGGACGTTTGTTTAAATATTTTCGGCTTTCGCCAGTGCGGAAAGATATTCCCTTACCCGCCCGTAATAAATGCGGAGGAACTTGTTTGCCCCGGCAGTCATGTAGACGTAATAAGGCTTGCCCTGTGCCCGCTTCTTGTCCATGAAAGCATAAACGGGATCATCCACGGGGGAACGCTTGATAAGACCGTCCATGATCTGGAAGAGTGTCTTGCGCAGATAAGGAGAGCCTTTCTTTGTGGTAGGCACACTTTTACGGACGTGCTGTCCGGATTCATCTTTTCCGGGGTCAACGCCTGCAAAAGCAGTCAGTGCACTGCGGTGCGTAAAACGCGTCACATCCCCAATCTCAGCCATGAGCTGTGGACCAAGCGTGGGACCGACACCATTCATTTCCATGACGACAGGGTATTCTGGCAG
>CAPQSW010000065.1 GCA_948688495.1 uncultured Lachnospiraceae bacterium
GTATATAACTAATAAGTTAGTATCGCACTTAAAGGTGCGTACTTGTTTTCTGTTTCATTCTCGCTATAATTATAATATCAACAGCAGGAAAAGTCAATCCTGCAGGTAAAGGAGGCACAGACATGCAGAACTATGAGTATTTAGGAAAGCCGCTCCAGATTGGCAGACTGACCATTAGGAATAGGTTTTGTATGGCACCAATTGGCGGCGGACAGCACCATCTTCCGGGAGGTGGTCTGAAAGACGAAACGATACAATATCTTGTAGAGAGGGCGAAAGGCGGCTTTGGTCTGATTTTTACCGGGGCAATCGCAGCGGATGGAACCGTTGATCCGTATACCGGGGTTGGCCCGACAATCTTACAGAATCCGGATGCGTTTAAGATGACGGCAACGGAACTGAATGAGAGGGCAGGCGCTTACGGTACAAAAATCTTTGCTCAGATTACTATGGGACTTGGGCGGAATTACCTCAATCTTCCGGCACCATCTCCTGTACATGTTTTCCGGCATCCGGGGGAAGTCTCACCGGAGCTGACCCGTGACCAGATCAAATCTAAAATTGAGTCTGTTGTAAAGGCATCTAAAATTGCAAAGGATTCAGGCTTTTCCGGTGTAGAGGTACATTCCATCCACTGGGGGTATCTGCTTGACCAGTTTGCCCTGTCCATGATGAACCACCGTACCGACGAATATGGCGGCAGCCTGGAAAACCGTTTACGGGCGGCAAAGGAAATTCTGGAAGGTATTAAGCAGGAATGCGGCAGTGATTTTCCAGTCAGTATGCGTCTTGGACTGAAAACCTTTGTAAAAGGATTTGAGCAGGCAAGTTTGACTGGTGAGGAGGAAATTGGCCGTACACTGGAAGAAGGGATTGAGATAGCGAAGCTGCTGGAATCCTATGGCTATGACTGTCTGAATGTAGATACAGGTATTTACGATTCCTTCTACTATGCCTGCCCGCCTATGTATATGCCGAAAGGGTATCTGGTGGAACTGGCAGCGAAGGCAAAAGAAGCCGTTAATATCCCGATTCTGGCAGGCGGCCGCATGAATGAAGCAGATATTGCGGAAAAGGCGATACGGGATGGTAAGATTGATGCAGTTGTCCTTGGGCGTGCTGCTTTAGCAGATCCGGAGTATCCAAACAAGGTGCTGACCGGACATACGGAGAAGATCCGTCCCTGCATTGCCTGCAATCAGGGGTGTATCACAAGGCTCCAGCAGGGAAAACAGCCTACCTGTGCAGTAAACCCGGCAGCAATGCGGGAAGTGAGGTATGCGCTCCGTCCCTGCGTACAGCCGAAAAAGGTTGTGGTCGTGGGTGGCGGTGTTGCCGGTATGGAGGCTGCCAGAACCGCAGCCATGCGTGGACATAAAGTTTCTTTGTATGAAAAGAATGAGTCTCTGGGCGGCAATCTGATTCCTGGCGGCTCCCACAGCTTCAAAAAAGAGGTACGGGAATTAAATGCGTGGTATCAGAATGAATTAAAGGTACTGCCTGTGGAGATCCATACCGGGGAAGCTGTTACTGCTGACCAGCTCCGCAATATGGATGCAGATGTGATCATTGTGGCAGCAGGTTCCGTCCCTGTCACGCCGAAAGTGCCGGGAATAGATGATAAAAAGGTAATCGGCTGTATGGAAGCATTTGCACATCCGGAAAAAGTCGGGCAAAAAGTCATGGTAATCGGAGGCGGTCTGGTTGGCTGTGAAATGGCATTAGAATATGCACAGGACGGCAAAGAGGTTACGGTTGTGGAAGCCCTGCCTAAGATTTTGTCGGCAGGTATCCCATCCCCGATTCCAAATGGCCAGATGATCCCGGATCTGTTTGAACATCATCATGTGGCTGTATTGGAGAACCACCGTCTTTCTGCTGTGGAAGATGGCAGGGTTATTCTGGAGAGCGATGGTCAGAAAAAGGCATTTGATGCAGATTCGGTTGTGATCGCAGTCGGTTTCCGTCCAGTTCCATCCATGGCGCAGGAGCTCCAAGGATGCGGTGCTGCCGTTTATGAGATTGGCGATGGTCAGAAGGTCAGCACGATCCTTCATGCTGTATGGGACGGCTATGAAGTAGGGAACAATATTTAATCTATTCATTATGGTATGAGGCAGAATGCTTTATATAATGTCAAAAAAATTTAAGGAGGCTATTACAATGAGAGCAGAATTAAAGGAATATCAGGCAGTAGAGGCTGCTGCAATGAAGTTTGTCAAGAGTGTTGCCGAGGGAAACAGCACATATGCAAAGGAGCTGTTCACGGATGAAGCTGTTTTGTTCGGCTATCTGGACGGTAAGCTGGAGCATGGCTCTATTGATCAGTTCTACCACAATGTGGATACCGTACCCGGCGGCGATAATTTCAAGGCTCGTGTGGACGTCCTGATGGTTGAGGAATCCCTGGCTGTTGTACGTGTGCTGGAAGAAGGCTGGGGCAACCGCATTGACTTTACGGATGTGCTGCTTCTGTTGAAGATGGATGGCGAATGGAAATGCGTTGCAAAGGCATATAACCAGAATTCCGATACCATTCAGAAATAACCGTCACAAGTAGAACAGTGGAGAAAGTGGAGAACAGGCGGGTATGCCGGAAATGCAGCCTTGCCTGTTCTTTTATAGGTGGCTGTATATGTCTGGATTTAAAACCACGCAGGAATTGTTGGAGGAGACGCCCGTAAGCCGTTTGGTCATCCGTTTAGGGATTCCTGCAATGTTCGGTCAGCTTTTTAATATTTTATATAACATTGTAGACCGCATTTTTATTGGTAAAATACCGGAAACAGGAAGCCTCTGCCTTGCGAGTATCGGTGTCTGTGCGCCGGCATTGACAGCCCTGACGGCTTTTGCATTTATGGTAGGGATTGGCGGGGCTTCTTATATGAGCATCAGCCTTGGGCAAAAAGAGGAGCGCAGGGCGCGGGAGATCATTGGAAATGCCTTTTTTATGATTTTAGTTATATCGGCGGCAGTAACTCCCCTGCTTTTACTGAACCGGGAAAAAATACTTTACTTGCTGGGCAGCAGCAAAGATATGTACCCTTACGCAGAAACTTATTTTACAATATATGTCTGCGGGACTTTTGCATCGCTTCTTGGATGTGGGCTGAACCAGTTTATTCTGGCACAGGGGTTTGCAAGGCAGGGCATGATTTCAGTGGCACTTGGAGCTGTGGTAAATGTGGTTCTTGACCCTATCATGATTTTTGGGTGTGGTATGGGAATTGCGGGGGCAGCATGGGGAACTGTTATTGCACAATGCTGCACTTGTGTTTATGTAATCTGTTTTCTGCGCAGCAGGATTATTCCGGTACGCCTGTGCCCAAGCAGGCTGCAAAAGAAGATTGTACTTAGAATCTTGTCCATAGGATGCATGTCATTCATGATTACGATATTGGATAACCTGATTATTATTTTTCTGAATACTTCGTTACGGAAATACGGCGGAGATTCGCAGGGGGATATATTGATTACCTGTGCTACGGTTATCCAGAGTTTTATGACGATAGTAGCCTGTCCTGCACAGGGGATCACGACAGGATGTGGAACGATATTCAGCTTTCACTATGGGGCAGGAAATTATACAAAGATCCGGCAGGCTTTTCTTTATGTGTTTTTATTATGCGGAGTATACATCGGAACATTGGGAATTGCAGTGCAGGTATTACCGGAGGTGTTTGCAGGATTTTTCTTGAAGGAGTCAGGCACAATACAGTTGACCGCGGGCAGTATCCGTATGTATACGTTTGCATTGCTTGGTATTGCAGTACAGTATGCCTTGGTAGATGGTCTGACTGCAATGGGAAAGGTCAAATATGCGCTTCCGTTGTCGCTGTTTCGTAAAATTGTATATATGATATGCCTTTGCATTCTGCCGTTGTTTCTGGATATACGATATGTTTTTTATGCAGGGACGATATCAGATGCGGTGGGTGCTTTATTCAGCCTGATATTGTTTTGGGGTGCAATCAATCCCAGAATAAGGCGTGAATTGAGTAAAGAAAGGATGGTCAGACATGGATAAATATAATGCCACAGGCAGGGTAAAAAAAGCCATTGATATCATATTGGGATTGCTGTTTATAGCATTATTGGGGTATTCCTTTACAGGCGCTCCTTTCCATGAGGTGGCTGGCATTGTATTTATTGCAATGACCATAATTCATAATATCATCAACATAAAGTGGTATAAAGCAATAAAGAAAGGTATTTATAACAGGAAAAGAAAGATTGCGGTTGCTGTAAATTTTGCCTTAGCGGCAGATATGGCATCTATTTTGTTGACAGGCATTATCAATTCCAGATACTTGTTCCATACAGGCATCCATATGGCGGGTATTGGACGGATACATGCTGTTTTAGCTTTGGCCGGATTTGTGCTTATTGCGTTCCATGTACTGGTTCATACATTTGGCCGCGTACAAAAGAAATATAAGGTACTTCCGGCTGCTCTGGTAATACTGATCTCCCTTCTGGCGGTGCTTATGGATGTATGGCTGCTGCCCTATGTTAAGAGACATTTTCTGACAGTTGAGGTTGATCAGGAAACGGTTATCTCAGGTGAAAGCGTAGATTTTAACGGCAGAAAGATTCTGACCGTATATTTTACGAGGGTTGGCAATACGGACTTTGCTGATGGTGTGGACGCAGTCTCCGGGGCATCCCTGCTGCTCAATGAGAAAAAGGAATTCCTGGGGAACAGCCAGGTGATCGGGCAGATGATACAGGATGCTGCAGGCGGGGATATTGTTTCCATCAACACGAAAGAACATTACCCGTCTTCCTATTCCGATACTGTATCGGCGGCAAGTGAGGAAATGGGGCGTCAGGAACTGCCGGAGCTTGTGGATATGCCGGAAAATATTGATGGGTATGATTTGGTATTCCTTGTGTTCCCATTATGGTGGGATACGATACCGAAACCTGTAGAGGCGTTCCTGAATCGTTATGACTTTTCAGGGAAATCTGTCATACCTGTGGTGACCCATGGCGGAGGCGGTGCAGGCAGAAGCATAGAGGACATAAAAGCAGTGTGCAGCGGGACAGTTGTGGAAGAACCATTGGAGATATACTGCGGCGATATACCATATTGCAGGGAGCAGGTGACAGAATGGCTGAAAGGATTATGAAAGCCGGATTAAAGAATAGGTTTTGGTATGGCTTATTATAAAAAACAAGAAGGAAGAAAAAAGGAGGAATCGTTGTATGAGTAAGAAAATTGTTGTTATTACAGGAAGCCCGCGCAAAAATGGTAACAGTTTTGCCATGACGGATGCGTTTATCAAGGCCGCCGAGGAGAAAGGGCATACAGTTACCCGTTTTGATGCCGCCTTGAAAAAGGTAGGTGGATGCCGTGCCTGTGAAACATGCTATTCCACAGGGAAAGCATGTACCTTTGATGATGACTTCAATACGATAGCGCCAGCTATTTTGGAGGCAGACGTTATTGTATTCACTATGCCGGTCTACTGGTACTCTATCCCGGCACAGATCAAGGGTGTCATAGACCGGATATTCTCTTTCGTAGTAAGCGGTAAAGACATTTCTGGCAAGGAGTGTGCGCTGATCACCTGTTGCGAGGAAGAGGATATGTCGGTCATGGATGGAGTCCGTATCCCCATGGAGCGTATGTGTGCTTTGAACAAATGGAAAATGGTTGGCGAGGTTCTGATCCCTGGGGTTCTGAATGTGGGTGACATTGACAAGACGGATGGCTGCAAAAAGGCAGCGGCTTTAGCAGATGAGATTTAAGGAGGGGAATATGGGCAAGAAGATTGTGATTCTAAATGGAAGCCCCAGGAAAGCGGGGAATACAGCAGCTTTGACAGCAGAATTTACGAAAGGCGCAAAAGAAGCAGGAAATACAGTTACAGAATTTTTCCTTGACGGTATGGATATCCATGGCTGCAAGGGCTGCTTTGGCGGCCATAGCAGCAGGGAATGCCCTTGTGTCCAAAGAGATGATATGGATAAAATTTATCCTGCGGTAAAAGAATGCGATGTGGTCGTACTTGCCACACCGTTGTATTACTGGAATATGAGCGGTCAGATTAGGACTGCCATTGACCGCCTGTTTGCATTAGAGGAAGGCGATGGG
>CAPQSW010000066.1 GCA_948688495.1 uncultured Lachnospiraceae bacterium
TTCTCAGAATAATGCAAGAAATGCATCTTCTCAGAACGGCACAAACAGCAATGCACAGAACAGCGGTAAGAACAGCAGCAAGAACAGCACAAATGCAAGTGGTTCTGACTGCCATAACTCTTACGAGAGATAATAGGTACAAAAAATTGAATATTGCATAATATAATGTAGAAACAGATTACCGGAATAACATTTGGTAATCTGTTTCTGCATATTAGTGAGGTGATTCTATGGAATTTCAGACGATCAGTGTCCGGGAATTTAACGAATACCGTAAGCGTCCGGATACCTGGGTCATTGATTTGCGGAGTAAGGATGAATTTGAGGAAATTCATGTAGAGGGAGCGAGGAATATCCCTTATGAAGACCTGAAAATGTATCAGAAATATCTTCCGAAAGATAAGCTGTATATTCTTTACTGTGACAGGGGCTCCAGCAGCCTGATGGCAGCAAGGGAACTGAGCAGGAAAGGGTATCAGGCTGTGACTGTGGTAGGGGGATTTCAGGCAGTGCTTCAAGATAGAAGGAAGCCTTCTGCTTTGCAGCAGCAGGATTTAGACCATGATAAAAATGTTGACAGTCGGCAAGCAAGAAGATAATATAGACTTATCACAATTTATCATGGAGAAGCTGGATGAGGAAATATGAGTTGATTGCCCCCTGCCATTTTGGATTAGAGGCGGTATTAAAAAAAGAAATATATGAGCTCGGATATGAGATTACAAAGGTGGAGGATGGGAGAGTGACCTTTGAGGGAGATGAGGAGGCAATTTGCCGTGCCAATATTTTCCTGCGTACTGCAGAACGTGTGCTCCTAAAAGCAGGGCAGTTTCATGCAGAGACATTTGAGGAATTGTTTCAGGGGATCCGAAAGATTCCGTGGGAAGATTATATCCCAGCGGATGGAAAGTTCTGGGTCGCAAAGGCTTCTTCCATCAAAAGTAAGCTGTTTTCACCTTCAGATATACAATCCATCGTAAAGAAAGCAATGGTGGAGCGTATGAAGGAATATTACCATCTTGAATGGTTTGAGGAAAGTGGTGCCAGTTATCCACTCCGTCTTTTTCTAATGAAAGATGAGGTGACTTTGGGCATTGATACATCTGGAAATTCCTTACATAAAAGAGGCTATCGTCCCCTGTCAGGCAAAGCTCCGATTACGGAGACGCTAGCAGCTGCGTTGCTTATGCTTACACCCTGGAGGCGTGATAGGATTCTGGTGGATCCTTTTTGCGGCAGCGGTACATTTCTGATAGAGGCTGCTATGATGGCAGCGAATATAGCGCCAGGCATGAATCGTAGTTTTACAGCAGAAAGCTGGACAAATCTCATAGAGGAGCGGTTGTGGCGCGAGAGCGTGGAGGAGGCAGAAGAATGTATCAATACGGATATTTCTGTGGATATTCAGGGATATGATATTGATGCAGATGTTGTGAAGATAGCAAGAGACAATGCCAGACGTGCCGGAGTAGATCACTTAATTCATTTTCAGCAGCGTTCTGTTTCAGAGCTGAACCACCCCAAGAAATATGGATTTCTTATAAGTAATCCCCCTTATGGGGAGCGCATGGAGGAGAAGGAGAATCTTCCGGGGCTGTACCGTGAGATCGGGGAAGCATTAAAACGTCTGGATGACTGGTCTGCGTATTTGATTACCAGTTATGAGGATGCAGAACGCTATATTGGAAAAAAAGCGGACAAGAACCGTAAGATTTATAATGGCATGATAAAGACTTATTTTTACCAGTTTTTGGGTCCTAAGCCTCCTAGAAGGCCAAATCCCCAGAGGACACAAGGCAAAGAGATGTCATAGTATACGAGTTACAGAAGGGAAGTTTCGTGAAATATTCAAAGAAATATATAATCATGGCAATCGCGCTGTTTCTTGCCCTGGCGGTTAAATTTTCCTCTGTGGGTACGAAGAACGAAAGAATAGAAGAATTTCGGGGTGCCCGGCTGGAACAGGGAATCTGGAATCCGATGATTGCTGAGACGGTAAATGATAAACCATTGTCTGTGCTGGTAGACAGCAAGGAGCTGACCAGCGAAAAAGACGGCATTTATATGAATGATAACCTTAATATTATGGTGCCGGTATCCATGCTGGGAGAAAGTTTCGACTGCAGTTCCCATCTATATAATGAAAAGACGCTCATGCTTGAAAAGCGTTCTGATATTGTAACTTTTCAACTGGATAAGGATAGCGTGACAGTAAATGAACGTGAGGAAGATGTTGATTCTCCTATGATTTGTAAAGACGGAGAATATTATGTTCCGGTAGAGACGATTGCAAAGAATTTAAAATTTAATTATGATTGGAATATTGAGAAAAACCAGGGGATAGCAGTCAATAAGGCAGAAGGGAATAGTATCCTGCCGCCACAGTATGATTTGCGCGACAGGGAGCGTACGCCCAAGGTAAAAAACCAGGGTCCCTATGGTACCTGCTGGGCCTTTGCTGCACTTGCGGCCATGGAGTCTTCTATGCTGCCGGAAGAAATTCAGGAATTCTCGCCGGATCATATGTCCCTTCAGAACAGTTTCGTATTGGAGCAGGCAGCGGGTGGAGAATATACGATGGGTATGGCATATCTTACGGCATGGCAGGGACCGGTGTATGAAAAGGATGACCCATACGGTGACGGGCAGTCAAGGGAGGACTTACAGGCTGTAAAGCATGTACAGGAAGTACAATTGATTGAAGGCAAGGATTTTGAAAAAATCAAGGAGTTTGTTTTTAAGCACGGCGGCGTACAGACGGCAATTTACAGTGCACTGACGAATACACAGTCCAATTCCCCCTATTATAATCAGGAAAAATCTGCATATTGTTATATAGGCGCCGAAAAACCAAACCATGAGATTTTAATTATGGGCTGGGATGATAATTATCCTAAGGAAAATTTTAACATTGAGGTGGAAGGAGACGGAGCGTTCCTTTGCCAGAACAGCTGGGGAGGGGACTTTGGAGATGGAGGAGTTTTTTATGTTTCCTATTATGATGTCAATATTGGTATCCATAATGTAATTTATACAGGTGTGGAAGAACCGGATAATTATGACAGGATTTATCAGTCGGATTTGTGCGGCTGGGTAGGTCAGATTGGGTTTCATGCGGACAGCATTTTTGGGGCCAATGTATATACCGCAGAATCGAAAGAAACCTTAAAAGCAGCAGGCTTTTATGCTACTGGAAAGGAAACCTCCTATGAAATTTTTATTGCAAAAGATTTTAAAAATACAAAATCCCTTGAAGACCGGGTGAAAGTTGCTGAGGGAAATGTTGCCAATGCCGGATATTATACAATTAAATTTGATCAGGATATTCAGGTAGAGCCAAATGAGAAGTATGCAGTTATTTTGCATATCACAACGCCCGGCTCTGTGCATCCTATGGCGATTGAATATATAGCGGATGAGATGACCGCTAACGTTGACCTGGCAGATGGAGAAGGGTATATTAGCGCAGGGGGGAACCGTTGGGAGAATACGGAGCAGAATCAGAAGTGTAATCTGTGCCTTAAAGTGTATAGTACCATTGCTGGGGAAGAATGATAATGACATCAGTGATAGGATGGATATAAAGAGGAAAAGATATGGAAAGCAGAATTTTAAAAAATGCATCACTGTTTTTAGCTATGGTGATTGTGTCGGGCATCGCGTTGTGTTTTTATGCAGCGACGCATGGACAAAGGGTGCAGCAGGGACAGATGTCAGGGCTGCAGATACTGGCTTATAATACGGAACAGGCACAGGATTCGGAGGAAGCAGAATTTGAGCAGCAGTTGTGTGTAGAGTTGCCGGAGGGGATGTCAATGGATGAGGTGGTTGTAGAAAATAATTATGTGAAACAGCTTATTACTATCCGGATTCCTGATGTTGAAAGTGATTATTTTGTGGATCATCCCCTGTTGGGAAGGAGCAATAATATCAATGATTTATATATGGCAAACGGTATAATAGAGATTACTATGGATGCAGTCTATGAACCAGAGTGTACGGTGGAGGACGGACGTCTGTATATGGATTTTGTGCGTCCGCAGGATATTTATGATAAAGTAGTAGTTATTGATGCCGGACATGGCGGCGGTGCACCCGGGGCAATCAAACAGGGCGTCATGGAAAAAGATATTAATCTTGCTATTGTCAAAGAGTTAAAAGAGCTTTTGGATAACAACGGCAGGAATATCGGGGTTTATTATACCCGGACGGAGGATGTAAACCCGACGTTTGAGCAGAGGGCGCAGCTTGGGGGGAAAGCAGGGGCCAATTTATTTATCAGTGTCCACAGCAATTCCACGGTAGACGGTCTGATGTCAGGCTATAATGGGACAGAAGTTATGTATGATGAGCAAAAGAGTGAGGAGGGCTTCAGCAGCAAACATCTGGCACAAATCTGTCTGGAAGAGGCTACGGCGGCCATGGGCAGCAAAAATAATGGCGTCACTTATGGGAACAGCATTTACATTATCCGTAACAGTGAAGTTCCGGTAGCATTGATTGAAGTGGGATTTATGACAAATCAGGAAGAATTGAATAAATTGACTTCGTCAGAATACCAGAAGAAAGCAGCGCAGGGAATATACAATGGTATTCTGCGTGCGCTTGATGAAGGGTATTAGATGACAGCTTTAAATGATCAGGGAAAGGAAAACGTACAGATGAAAAAGGTTATATTTGCAACAGGGAACCAGGATAAGATGGGGGAAATCCGCAGTATCTTATCGGACTGGGACATGGAAATCCAATCTATGAAGGAAGCGGGCATTGCATTGGAAATTGTGGAGGATGGAAAGACTTTTGAAGAAAATGCATGTATTAAGGCAAACGCTGTGGCGGCGCAGATTCATGAGGAAGGGGTGGTTGTACTTGCAGATGATTCCGGCCTTGAGATCGATTATCTTAACAGGGAGCCAGGCATTTATTCTGCAAGATATCTGGGAGAGGATACGCCTTATAAGGTAAAGAACGAGAAGATTCTTGAGCGCCTTAAGGGCGTACCTAAGGAAAAACGAACGGCGCGGTTTGTATGTGCCATTGCTGCGGCGGATAAAAACGGACAAATCTGTGTTACCAGAGGAACGATTGAGGGGTATATCGGGTGGGAGCCCTCCGGGGCAAATGGTTTCGGTTATGATCCGATTTTCTATTTAGATGCGTATAACTGTTCCACAGCAGAGTTAACGGAGGAGTTAAAGAATCAGCTAAGCCACAGGGGGAAGGCGCTTCGCGCCATGAGACAGAAATTGGAGAAGTGATTTGCAAAAGATGCGGATATGATGGCGATTGGAAGGCAGGGGTGATGTTATGAGAATTTTAGTTGTGAGTGACACACACAGCAGGCATGAGAATTTAAAGGCAATACTGCAACGTGAGACAGATATAGATTTGATGATACATCTGGGGGACGCCGAGGGCTGCGAGGAATATATTGCAGAACTGGCAGGTTGCCCTCTGGAGATTGTCGCTGGAAATAATGATTTTTTTTCCGAGCTGGAGAGGGAGAAAGAGATAGAGGTTGGAAAATATAAGATTCTGCTTACCCACGGGCATTATTATTACGTTGCCATGGGGACAGAGGATTTGCGGAAGGAGGCTTTGGGACGTGGAATGGATATCGTGATGTTTGGCCATACCCACAGACCATTTTTAGATTATGGGAAAGGAATTACGATGTTGAATCCAGGGAGCGTGTCCTATCCCCGGCAGGATGGACATCGTCCATCTTATGCATTGATGGAGACTGACAGTAAGGGAGAGGCACATTTTCGGATAGAATATTTAGAATAAAGAAAAAAATAGTTGACATTTAGACTTGTATCACATATAATATATCTTGCGTTGTAAGAAATTACAATCAATCCTTCGGGGTGTGGCTCAGCTTGGCTAGAGCGCCTGGTTTGGGACCAGGAGGTCGCAGGTTCGAAT
>CAPQSW010000067.1 GCA_948688495.1 uncultured Lachnospiraceae bacterium
CGTTGGCTGAAAATGGAGGTCGAACAGATGCAGGGATTAGGGAAACGGATTCAAAAATGCCGGGAGAAGGCAGGAATGACGCAGGAAGCGCTGGCAGAGCGCGTGGGGATCAGCTGGAACTATCTTGGGGCGATTGAACGGGAAGTGAAAACACCGAAGCTTGCCACCCTTGTCAAAATCATCAATGCCCTGGAGGTATCAGCGGATGACGTGATGCTGGACGTGCTGCGTGTCGGACGGAAGGCGCGGTGTACAAAGCTGGAAGAAAAGTTGCAAAGCCTTCCGGATATGAAACAGGATAAGATCCTGCGGATTCTGGATTTTCTAATAGAGGAAGAAAGAGAATAGCCTGTGCTTTGCAGGTTATTTTTATCTGAAAACAATAGGCACGCACTATAATACTGGAAATATATGGTAATACGGCAATATATGATGAAAATGCTGTTTGTGTTTGCTATACTGATTCTGATAGCGTTGGAACTATATCTATTAGAATCGTGGAGGGAGTATGAGCAGAAACAAGGCAGTATTTGGAATCGGCATCCTGTGTTTTACTGCAGGGATGTATTTTGGAGGAGTTTTAGCAGAGGTTAAGAGACCGGAGTTTCTGGCTGAAGAACAGGAAACGAGGAGAACATGGGAAAGACAGGAACAGCCTCCGGCAGACAGCACGCTTTCGGATCCGGCAGAGTGTTATCTGTGCGGGAACCATAACCGGAGTCTGATGAGCATGTTCCGGGGAAGGGATGATTTTGGAGTAATCTGTGTCAATGACTGGTATGTGATGGATCTGCAGATCCGGAATCTAAACGGAATGGGCGGAGGGGGGTTCCGGATGGACTGTTGGCGCCGAGGGAGCCTGCAGTTTCCGGACAGACCGGAATCCGGACCGGGGTATCTCAGAAGTAACGGTGGAATATGGCACGAACAGTATCTTTGATGTAAAGAAAGTGCAGGAGCATTTATGCCAGACCTGTCTGGATAAGCTGCTGGAGGTTATGGATTGTTATGGAGAGGAAGGGGAGGAATCCGGAGCAAGGGACGTATGCCTGATGGATTTTCAAACACTGGAACTTTACTCTCTGCAAGAACATTACATCTCCCATTATATACGGGATTATTATGTTCAGATTGATGGACGGGACGGAGAAGAACTGGAAGTCATCGGAATCTATGCGCCGGTGCTGGAGAATGGGGAACGGACAGCAGACGTTGCAAAGGAGTTGGAAAACAAGTATAATTGACCTATCTTGAAACTGTACGGAGTGTTACACTTGGAGTATTGGTTGTATTTGTAGGCCAGGAAATCGTCAGGAAGGGATAAGGGGATTATGAGCAGAAGGGGATATGTACCGGAGGATGAGAAGCAGTTTACCGGGAGAGAGTTGAAATTGCTGCAAAAAGCGGCAGATGAAGTTCAGTTTCTTTTAGACCGGGGATATGATGTCAAGCCTGTCACGACATTTGTGGGCAACCATTACATGTTTTCGGAGCGGCAGCGCCTGGCTCTGGCAAGGTCGGTGTCGGCAAAGGAATATATTCAGAAACGGATGAATAAGGAGCTGCTGCAGATGGAAGGAGAATATCTTCCAGAGACGGTGCATATAGACGGCTTTAATACGATTATCACATTGGAAGTAGCGTTGTCTGGTTCTCCCGTTTTCTGCTGCAGGGATGGCGTGCTGCGGGATCTGGCCGGATTACGGGGAACATACCACATTATTGATAAGACGCAGGAAGCAATCAGGCTGCTACTTGGACATCTGGAACTTCTGAATATACCGGAAGCCGTTTTTTATTTAGATGCGCCTGTATCTAATTCCGGCAGACTGTCGGGATTAATCCGGGAGTGTTCCCACGAATATAATATATCTGTGCAGACACAGATCATCCCAGATGTGGACCGGGTTTTAGAACAGAGAGAGGGCGTGATCAGCGGAGACGCTATTATTTTAAACCGCTGTAAGAGCTGGCTGAATATTATGCCTTTGATTTTGGAGCAGATGAAATGTCTTTGGAAGATCCAGCTCTGAGATACTTTATATTTCCACCATATTCTTTTGCAGAAATATTGGCTTGGAGAAAGTAGTGTCTTTGATTCTGTAGGAAATGAAGGAGAACGATAATATGGACAATGAAAAAGTGTATGCGATGAGCTTTGCAAAAGTATATCTGCTGCTGGTTGCTAAAGCAGAAAAGAAGGGACGAACAATAGATGAAGTAAATGAAATTATCTGTTGGCTGACCGGATATAGTACGGAAGAAATAGAAAATGCCAGAAATAAATCCGTCACTTATGGTGATTTTTTCAAAATGCACCGTTTCCAAATCTAAACCGGAAAGCAATCAAAGGTGTGGTCTGCGGAATCCGTGTAGAGTCAGTCGATGAGCCGCCTATGCAGGAAATCAGACATCTGGACAAGCTGATTGATGAATTGGCCAAAGGAAAATCTATGGATAAAATCCTCCGTAGATGAACAGGAAGAGAGGCGAACAAAATGTGGAAGTGTCCGAAATGCGGCCGTACATTTAAAAATACAAATCAGGATCATTACTGCGGCGAAGCTCCGAAAACAATTGAAGAATATATAGAACGCCAGCCAGAGCAGGCACGGTCCTTTTTGCGGCAGGTAAATAACACAATACAATCCGCAATACCAGATGCGGTGGAAAAGATATCATGGAGTATGCCGACTTATTGGAAAAAACATAACCTGATACAGTTTGCGGCTTTTAAAAAGCACATAGGTCTGTATCCCGGCCCGGAAGCGGTGAAGATATTTGCCGACAGGCTTAAGGAATATAAGACTAGCAAAGGAGCCATACAGCTTCCTTATGATAAGCCCCTGCCGCTTGAATTAATTGAAGAGATTGCAAAATGGTGTGAAAAGGAGTATGGACGATGATGGATCAGGATATTTTACTTTTTTTTGATCAGCATATGGATTCGCTGCCGCTCTATGAAGCATTTGAAAGCAGCGTAAGAAAAGAGATTACAGATATACGGATAAAAGTCCAGAAGACACAGATATCCTTTTATAACAGACATTTGTTCGCATGCGTTTCCTTCGCAAGAATCCGGAAAAAGAAAGACTGTCCGGATAACTATATTGTCATCACGTTTGGGCTGAATCATAAATTGGAATCACCAAGAATTGATGCGGCATCAGAGCCTTATCCGAATCGGTGGACGCACCATATTCTTGTATCAGATAGAAACAAGATTGATGATGAACTGATGGAATGGATCAAAGAGGCAGCTGCCTTTTCTGATAAAAAATGAATTCTGTAATACACAGACAAGAAAAAAATAGGAGAAACAGGTTATGGCAGTGGAAAATGGGGTATGGACAATGTATGGCATGGACTGGGACGATCCATACCGGATTCGTTCCTACAGGGAATTAATAAACTGGATCAATGAGATTGGCTTTCTGCCGTTGTTTAAAAATGAGATAGATGGTTTTTCTGCAGAGGAGCATACCTCCAACCGTTACTGGTGGACAGGGAATAAAGAGCAGGATCCCTGGGAATGGCGTGAAATCATAGCGAGGAGCGGTGAAGTGGCATATGGGAAGTTCTTTCACAAAAAGGCGGGCTTTATTTCAAAAGAGTGGTTTCCCTATTTTGCAAATTACCGGAGAGACGGCTATGATTTTGATGCAAGATGGGAAGATGGGCTGACAAATATGCGTTGCAAGAAAATCATGGATGAATTCGAAAACCAGAAAGAATGGATGAGCCATGAGCTGAAAAAGCAGGCAGGATTTTATAAGGGCGGCGAAAAAAATTTCAGCGGTATAATTACTGAGCTTCAGATGCAGACCTATCTCGTCATCCGCGATTTCCGGCAGAAACGCAATAAGAAGGGCGCGGAATATGGTATGGCAGTATCCGTCTACATGACGCCGGAGGAATTGTGGGGATATGATCTGGTAACATCTGCATATAAAGAGACGCCGGAAGCATCCATGGCACGTATTTACAGACATGTGCAGGAACATTATACGGACGCGACAGAAAAACAGATAAGGACTTTGATGAAATAAGAAGGAGGATACGGACTTGATTAACCGGGAAGACATGCTGGAACTGACCAGGCGGATGACGCCGACCCGGACATCCATAACAAGGGTTGCCGGGTGTTACATAGACCGGGAGGGGGAGTTTGACGGAAGCTTCAGAGTATGCCGTCCTGGTATTCCATGACCGCTATGACATTCCGGCGAAGGCATTAGATAAAGAGCGGCTGGGAGAATCGGAGGAAGTGTTTGAATACCTGATCTGTGTAATCTGCCCGCTTTCCGGGGAATATGAGCCGGGAGAACCGGAATGTGGATTCTTGTTTCCGGCATTTACAGATCGGTGCGGGGATCTGAACCATGTAAATGTCTATCAGAAGAATCCTGACAGGCCGCATATGGAATTAATAAGGGAGATTCTAGGGGCAGAATAAATGGATATGACTGGAGAAGATACTCATATGAAGATATTAGTAGATGCAGATGCCTGCCCGGTTGTTCCGATTGTGGAGCATATGGCAGAAAAATATGGGATACCTGTAATCCTTCTGTGTGATACAAACCATGTACTGCAGTCTGAGTACAGTGAAGTCAAAGTGATAGGAGCCGGTGCGGATGCAGTGGATTTTGCACTGGTTGGCCTATGTCAGAAGGGAGATCTGGTGGTAACGCAGGATTATGGGGTGGCAGCTATGATTCTGGGGAAAGGAGCTTATGGGATCCATCAGAGCGGAAAATGGTATACGGATGAGAATATCGACCGCATGCTCATGGAACGGCATATCAGCAAGAAAATGCGGCGCTCAAAATCAAAACATCATCTGAGAGGGCCTGCAAAGCGGACAGCAGAGGATGATGCAAAATTTGAAGAGTCACTGGAACAGATGATTCAGAAAATAAACTTTATAGGATAAAAATGATGCTTGAAAGGTATAAAGAATACGGATTTATGGAATGATAAATCATTGTCTGTAAAGGGGGATATCATGGTCATTGAAACAGAAAGACTGCTTTTGCGCCCATTTCTTGAAGGCGATGCCGCAGATGTATTTGAATATTTAAAAGAGCCTATGGTAAATTGTTTTGCCTGTATGAAGCTGGAATCGCTTGAGGAGGCAAGGGTAGAAATGAAGAACCGCATTGGAGAGACAGAATATTATTTTGCCATTGTACTAAAAGAGACAGGAAAAGTTATCGGTGAGATAGACGCATATCCTGAACATGCTGAACCTCATGACCAGGAAGGAGATTCGCCGCTTGATACGTTCAGTCCATGCTGGATGCTGAATAAAACGTACCATGGCGAAGGATATGCATATGAGGCTGCCCACGCTTTCTTCGACTATCTGTTCAGGGAAAAAGGGGCAAGACGTATATATGCCTATACGGAGGATTATAATATTTCGAGCCAGCGCCTTTGCGAAAAGCTTGGTA
>CAPQSW010000068.1:0-1524 GCA_948688495.1 uncultured Lachnospiraceae bacterium
TTGTTTCGGTTTGTGCTTTTGCTGCTCCGAAGTCAACACAGGCACCCACCCCTTTCGGTTAGGATTTTCTTTGTCATACTCGAAGCTGTGTTTGTTATGTTTTCAGATTTGATTCTAAATCCGACTGGTGGCTATCCCTCCACGGGCTTTTTATTCCCGCTTCATAGGTACTGTGCCACCACTTTCGCCGGGATTAAGATAAGTTAACCTGTTGTGCTACTTACATAATTCAAACAGCATAATCTGATGACAGGGCTAAAAAAGCCCAAAAAGTCCCTCTCTAATTCTGAAAGCTAAAATTTTCAGAAGATTAACTGCTTGATTTTTCCAATGTCACAGGGTGCCTGGAATATACTGTTGAATGCCATACACAGGTTATGTCCCAATATCTTGTTCTGCAACCGGGTGCATAACCCCCTGAAGCTTTTCGCGAGTACCCTTTCTGCATTCAGCTGCTCACTAAGCTGCGAGAATACCGTTTCTACCCTTCGCCGAAAGCGGAAGATTAGCTTCCGTATTTCTGTGGGCCAGTTATTCTTATAATTAGAAGGTTTCAGTGACATCAGGCATATCCCTTTCCTGCGCATGTCATCAAAAAGAGCTTCTCCGGTATACCCTTTGTCCCCGAGGATTACCAGGCCACAGCGTTTCTCCGCGAGATCACGGAGTCCTTCCCTGTCATCCACGGATGCCGGGGTGACCTCAAATGCTGTGATATAGCCTTCCAGCGTGATCAGGGCATGGACCTTGAAGCCGAAATAAGTTTCTTTTTTGGAAGGACACCTTCCGTAATTTGCCCCGTCCGCACGGAATGAACGACAATAACGCGCTCGCCCGAACTTGCAGACCGGAAGGGGAAAGCTGTCAATCACAAAATAACGGCTGGCTGGTATGGGAAAGGACTGGGTCAGTTTCTGCCGGAGCAGTTCTGTCACCTGTAAAAGTGCCCTCCTAGTGCGGTTAAACCGGGTACGGCAGCAAAGCATGGGGAAGAGATGCCGATAATTACGTTTCACAAAGGAATACCAGGCATTTTCAGAATCCATCCCGATAAGCTCACCGCAGATACTCAGGGTGATAATTTCTGAGTCAGACATTTTTGCGGCATCCACATTTCTTCTTTGGGAAACAGAAGCAGGGACAAACTGTTGGTACAGGTCATCAATAATCGTGTAAACAAGCAAAATAAAATCTTCAAAAGTTGCTATGAGAGTGGTATAATCATCTTGAAACTTCAACATCATGTGCCTCCTTTCATAGTCGTAGTGGTGTACAACTATAGGATAGCATATTTTGTTGAAGTTTTTCTATATCAACTAGCACAACAGGTTAAATTAAGTATGACTTTTTTTCAACATAATGTCAAAATTTACGAATTGGACGCGGGCAAAGACGGATCATATAATGAAGGTGTAAAGAAAACAAGGCATTATAAACAAACTAAAAGAAAGCGGGGAAAGGTGAATGGGTGAATTTCTGTTAACGAAAAAACAAATCATGGTTAGGGATTTGGTTCGTGATATA
>CAPQSW010000068.1:1534-5037 GCA_948688495.1 uncultured Lachnospiraceae bacterium
ATATAGCGCAGAAACAAATAAAACCAATTGCAGCTGAAATTGATGAAAATGAAATTTTTCCAGAGGAAACAATTAAAATTTTGGCAAAGGCAGGTGTATTAGGCTGTGCCTATCCAGAAGAGTTTGGTGGGGCGGGATTAGATTTTCTGTCATTCATTTTAGCAATGGAGGAGATTGCAAAGGTATGTGGTTCCACGGCAAGTATCGTGTCTACTCATGCGGGTGTCAGTATGTACTGTGTAGAGCTTTTCGGGACAAAAGAGCAGAAGGAGCATTATATGCCGCTGATGGCACAGGGGCACCTGATGGGGTTTGCGTTAACAGAAGCAAATGCTGGTTCTGACTCCTCAGGTATGCTTACCACTGCCGTGAAAGATGGAGATTATTACATTATAAATGGCGCAAAGATGTTTATTTCCAGCGCGCCAGCCAATGAGTTCAATATTGTAGTGGCTGTAACTGGAAAAGATGCAAGAAGCCGTCCGGAATTCACCACGTTTATTGTGGATCGGGATACCCCCGGATTTTCTGTAGGAAAACATATACATAAGCTGGGAATCCGAGGATCTCTGACAGCGGAAATTATATTTGAGGATTGTGCGGTCCATAAAAGCCAGATACTGGGGATGGAAGGCGGCGGGATGAAGGTGGCTTTGGCATCCCTTAATGCGGGAAGAATATCCATGGGAGCACAGGCTCTTGGAATTGCCCAGGGAGCAATTGATGAAACCGTGAAGTATGTCAGCGAGCGGGTACAGTTTAGGAAAAAAATCGCTCAGTTTCAGAACACACAATTCACTCTGGCAGACCTACAGACAAGAGTGGACGCAGGACGAATGCTGCTTTGGAGAGCAGCAACATTAAAGGATGAAGGAAAGGAATTTGGAACAGAAGCAGCCATGGCAAAGCTGTATAATTCTGATTTGGCAATGGAAGCAACTGTTAAATGTCTGCAGTTCTTTGGAGGATATGGATATACCAAGGAATACCCTATTGAGAGAATGATGAGGGATGCAAAAATAACCCAGATATATGAGGGAACAAATGAGATACAGAAGATGGTAATTGGAAAGGCAATGGGCCTTAAATAGTGGATTAGAAGGGAGAATAGATATGCCATTAATGACAAGTGAGCAGTATGTAGAAAGCATACGGAAAATGAAACGGAACATCTATATTCAGGGAAAAAAGGTAGAGAATCCTGTAGATCATCCAATTCTTAAACCGTCAATGAATTGCCTGATTGAAACATATGACATGGCATTTATGCCGGAATTTGAAGATTTGATGACCACCACATCCCAATTTACAGGCCATAAGATAAAAAGGTTAAGTTGCAGCGGCTTATGGGGCAGAGGACTGGAGCATGTTTCCAGAGATGCGTTATTATGGATTGCGCCAATGCCTTTTATTCTACGACATATGAGATTGACGAGAAATATGGGACGGATTATTTTGAACGCTTTAAAAAATTTATAATTAAGGTGCAGGATGAGGACTTGATTGTAGGCGGTGCCTTGACCGATCCGAAGGGGGATAGGAGCGTTCCGATTGGCGGGGAAGGACAGGATGCGGATCTTTACTTACGGGTTGTAGAGCGCAGGCATGACGGCGTTGTAGTAAATGGAGCTAAGGCACACCTGACAGGAATTACCAATGCTCATGAGGTGGTTGTGCTGCCTACTCAGGCGCTTCGTCCGGGGCAGGAGGACTATGCTATCGCTTTTTCCGTTCCTCTGGATGCGCCGGGGATTACCATAATTATTGGCCGTCAGTCCTGTGATACCAGGAAGATGGAAGAAGGGGCGGACATTGACCTGGGAAATGCAAAGTATGGTGGAGTAGAAGCTCTGACTATTTTTGACCATGTATTTATTCCCAACGAACATATCTACCTGAATGGCGAAACCGAGTTTGCTGGTATGCTGGTTGAACGGTTTGCCGGATATCACAGAAACAGTTACGGAGGCTGTAAGAGCGGTGTGGGAGATGTAGCAATTGGCGCAGCCAGTTTAATTGCCCAGTATAATGGTACGGAAAAGGCAAGCCATGTAAAAGATAAGCTAATTGAAATGACGCAGATCAACGAACAGCTCTACGCTTTAGGGATTGCATCCTCAGCAGAAGGCTGGCAGACAAAAGCAGGCAACTATATGGTGGATTTACTTATTGCCAATGTATGTAAATTACGGCTTTGCGAGAATCTGGCATTAGGGACGGCTGCAGTTGGATACAGGACAGAGTCCATGCATGGAGCCGGTTCACCCCAGGCTCAGAAAATCATGATTGCAAGACAGGGCAATTTGGAGGGTAAAAAGGAACTTGCCAGGAGAATAGGAGGAGTGAAGGAATAATGGAAGATAAAAAAAGGAAGGAAGTATTTGTAGAAAAAAAAGATGGAAAAGGTTTTATTACAATCGACAGACCGAAGGTTTTAAACGCTATTGATTGGGAAACGTTTTTTCATCTGCAGAACTCTTTGGAAGAATTAATAGCTGATCAGGAAGTGCGGGTTATCATCCTGACCGGTGCTGGTGAAAAGGCATTTATCTCAGGTGGAGATGTGATTGAAGAGCTCAAAATGGATGGACTGGTATCCTACAAATGGGCTCTTACAGGGCACAAGTTATGTTCTGCAATTGAGAACAGTCCCAAGCCGGTTATTGCGGCTATCAACGGATATGCTTTGGGGGGAGGATTTGAAATCGCAATGGCTTGTGATTTACGAATCTGTTCTGATAATGCAAAGTTCGGAGCTCCTGAATCCAAACTGGGCGTATGCTGCGGCTTTGGTGGAAATATCCGTCTTCCAAGAATTGTAGGTATTACCAAGGCAAAGGAGATGCTTATGACAGGGCGTATGATTGACGCAGCAGAAGCCTATAGAATTGGACTTGTAAATTCCGTAGTAGAGCAGAAGAATCTGATGGCGGAAGTAGACAGCTATTGTAAAGACCTGATGAATAAAAGTATTAATGTTTTAGATGTTATTAAACATGCGGTCAACTATGGATCGGAAATTGATTTGCGGAGCGCGTTGCAGTATGAGGCAGCTCTCTTTGGCGTTATATCCGCTACGGAAGATAAGGTAGAGGGTATGAAAGCATTTCTGGAAAAAAGGACACCAGTATTTAAAGACAAATAATGTGAGCGAATTGGTAACGGATGTAAAAGAAGCAATATTTGGCCAACGCGCCATACGGAAACACTCCGCTTCTGATACTGGTATTTTTACAGAAAACCGAATATATCAAAAAGGAATCTTCTGTCATTCCGAGCGTGGCTGCGTCCATTCAGAATATGCTTTTGATGGCGTATACAAAAGGATGGGGGAGTTGCTGGCTAACAGCTCCTTTAGAGGCTGATGCGGATGAAATTTTAAAAGAAAGGTATGCGCCTGACCGTGGGAAAATGTTAGCCTTCAGTACATTTGGCTATCCCGTCTAGGAACCGGGTGCACCAAGGCGCAAACCAGACAGATATAAAATAGTTTAGAGAATAAA
>CAPQSW010000068.1:5057-5355 GCA_948688495.1 uncultured Lachnospiraceae bacterium
GGTAGATGAAGTGGTTTACGGAATGGTTGTGCCAGCTGGACAGGGGCAGATTCCGGGCAGACAGGCATCGGTCAAAGGGGGAATACCTCACAGCGTGCCTGTTGTGACTATTAATAAAGTATGCGGCTCCGCTTTACGTGCCATAACATTGGCTGCACAGATTATAAAGGCAAAAGATGCGGATGTGATTGTAGCAGGAGGAATGGAAAGTATGTCCAACATTCCATATGTTCTTCCTAATATGCGCTGGGGAGCCAGGATGAATGACGTTACGGCAAAAGATGCCATGGTTCTGGAT
>CAPQSW010000069.1 GCA_948688495.1 uncultured Lachnospiraceae bacterium
ATTTACATACTCAACAGAGAATAAATCCTAAGCAAAATTAGTTAGGAAAAGTCGAGTTCGAGTAATTAAACGGATGAGAAAAACCCAGTATTTATGCTGGTTGCAAGCAGAATAGTTTAGTGACTGGCAACGATTTGGCAACACTTTTTTCTTATTCAGAGAATGATTTATATATTTCAATATGGCACATAAGGAAACCTTACTGATCTTCTGAAATGAAAACTGAATATCAGCAAGGTTTTTATTATTGCATTTCTTTGTCTATTTCTCTGATTTTTTAATGAGGTAATCACTCATTTCTTGAGAAGGCGTCTTTGCCCAGTGATGGCTGGTGTCCAGTTCCGGGTATCGGTAACGCCATTCGTCGTATTCCTCCCTGCTGATTTCGCCGTTTTCAAGTTTTTCTGACTGTTGCTGCCATTCCCAGAGCATATTGCTGACTGTATCAACAGGGGAAGAAGTGGAAGGATCGCGGTAAAGGCAGATGAGACCGTCTTTTTCCGTTATCTTGAATCCGTATATGTCCTCCAATGCAAAGAGGGTATGTAAAAAACCAATGTATGTGTCAATATCCGGCACAGTCAGGGCATGGGGGCTGACGCCGAGTATGCCCGCCATTTGTTTCACGAGGTTTTGTTTGGGAATCCTCGCCTCCGATTCGTACTGCGCCATGCGCACGTCGGAAGTCCTGCCCAGAAAGCCGAGTTGTTCGCCAAGCTGTTTCTGCGTCAGGTTCTTCCGGTTGCGAAAAAGTTTGATGCGTTTTCCGATTGCCATAAGCAGACCTCCGTATAATTATTTTGCTGTTTAGCCATGTCAGCGCAATTTCGCTATAGCTGGATAGTTAAACAAATTTGTTGGGTACAGTATAGCATGGCACAGTGAAGATAGCAAGAAGAAATTAAATTAAAAAAGTTAAGATTTTGCTCAAAAACACTTGACTTAAATTAGTGAGTTTAGTAATATAGGAAATACATAGACTAAACAAAAAAATTTAGTCACATTTGGAACTGCCGGTAAAAACTGGTGTCTGGAAAGAAATGCAGATTTACGGGGGCAGACGGAGGAATCAGGAATAAAAGAGGGAAAGGGGGAAAGCAGGAAGAAAAGTTGGGAATAAGACAGGGAAAGGAGAGGATGGATAATGGAAGGCAAAAATTTTATGACGGTTGAGGAAGTGGCGCAGGAGCTGAACGTCTCAAAATCCTATGCCTACAAGGTTGTCCGGGAGCTGAATACAGAAATGCGCGAACTTGGCTACCTGACAGTATCGGGCAGGGTGAACACAAATTTCTTCCGCAAAAAGTTGTGTTACAGTGAGTAGTTTTCTATAAGAAGTTATGTTGCAGAGGGCAGTTTTTCAGCGAGAAGTTATGTTACAGTGAGTAGTTTTCCACAAAGAATTATATTACAGTAGATAGTTTTTTCATTGGGAGTTATGTTACAGCGGAAAATGCAGGAATCTTTAAAATGTTGCCGGGTGCTGATAGCAGATTATATTATTGCCACAATCAGCTCCGGGGAAAGGAGCAGGATTATATGGCTGTTTACAAGGATGGCGACAAGTGGCGCGTCATCTACCGATACACGAATTATAAAGGGGAGAGGAAACAGACGCAGAAAAGGGGGTTTGCGACCAAAAGGGAGGCATTGGGCTGGGAGCGGGAAGTCATGCTCAAAAGCGAGTCCAAGCTTGACATGACGTTTGCCAGTTTCTTTGAAATCTATGAGGCGGACAAGAAGAAAAGGGTGAAGGAGAACACATGGGAATCCAAGAGCCATGTGATACGCACGAAGATACTTCCCTATTTCGGGGAGCGGAAGATTGCGGAGATTGAGCCCAAGGACGTAATTGCATGGCAGAATGAAATGCTTGCCTATAAAGGCGAGAATGGCGAGGTCTATTCCCCGACCTATTTAAAGACCATCCACGCGCAGTTAAGCGCTATTTTCAACCATGCCGTAAGGTTTTACCACCTTCCGGGCAACCCGGCGCAGAAAGCCGGAACGATGGGCAGTGAGGAACACAAAGAAATGCTGTTCTGGACGAAGGAGGAATACCTGAAATTTGCCGACGTGATGATGGACAAGCCATTGTCCTATTATGCCTTTGAAATGCTCTACTGGTGTGGCGTCCGGCTGGGCGAAATGCTCGCGTTGACTCCGTCGGACTTTGATTTTGGGCGCAATACCGTAACGATAAACAAATCCTACCAGCGGATAAAGGGAAGGGACGTCATCACTTCCCCTAAGACAGCAAAGAGCAACCGGACGATAAAAATGCCGCATTTCTTATGTGAGGAAATGCAGGAGTATATCAGTATGCTCTATGAAATCAGTGAAGATGAAAGGATGTTTCAGGTCACAAAATCGTATCTCCATCACGAAATGGACAGGGGAGCAAAAGCTGCAAATGTGAAACGAATCAGAATCCATGACCTGCGCCATTCACACATTTCCCTGTTAATTGAGATGGGGTTTTCGGCACTTGCCATAGCGGACAGGGTAGGGCATGAGAGCATAGACATCACCTACCGCTATGCGCATCTGTTCCCCAACAAGCAGACGGAAATGGCGGATAAGCTGGATATGGAGCGTATGGAAAGCCTTACGCAGACGGATAACTGTACAGTCATCCAGTTTCATATGGATAAGGAATTTGAGCCGGAACGGAGAAAGGAGATTTGAAACTATGGAAAAAAGGCTTGATTACAAGGGAAGATGGAGGAATAAAACAGTGGCATTCCATGTCTCTGAGGAAGAAGGAAAGCTGATTGACCGCTGTGTGAGCCTGTCGGGACTTACCAAGCAGGACTATATTATTCGTCGTTTACAGTGCCGGGACGTGGTGGTTCAGGGCAACCCAAGGGTATATAAGGCACTGCGCAACCAGATGGCAGAAATCTATGGGGAATTAAAACGCTTGGAAAAATGCAGCGGGGACAATAATGAACTGCTCTATACCATCCAGTTAATTGCACAAACCATGAATGGGCTGAAAGGGGAAAACTGATTGCAGTCAGCCTTATATTTACCAGCCGAAAAAGAAAAATTTTTAGAAGATATTTGTTTAAACAATACCCGTTTTTTGTTACCCGAACATTCTGTCAGCTTGATAAAATGAAAACAATATGACCGCAATGGAATAAAAATTTACGAAAAAGGCGACCGACAGCAGGATAATTTTAAGTCGCCGGATGGGAGGAAATCATGGGAAAACACATCATTGGTGAAAATGGAATTAGCTATACGAAGGGAACGGATGGGATTTATTACCCGGATTTGAAGTTACCGGAGGGGGAAGATTATGAGATTGGTAGATATGGAAACATGAGGTTGGAGTACCTTAAAAACTACCATAAAGGGCTGTATCTGGATTTGCTGACAAGCGGAAAACTTAACAGGCATCTGCATGAATGTGATGCAGAATGCAGGGCGAGGCTGGAACTTCTCACGGAACAGATGAAAGCCGGGGCAGGGATTACGGAAGAATTAAAGGAAAAAGAACAGATGAAATGGGTCGGATTAATGAATAATGTTCGTTCCGCGGCAGAGGAGATTGTGCTGAAAGAGCTGGTGTATTGTTAGTAAATCTGTACTGGATATATCGGTATATTTATGATAAAAGTCGTGCCGGAAAGGGGATATACTGCTGAAGGAGTAGGTAGATTGCCCGAAAAATTATGATGATAAAAAGAAGATGCTGCTGGAAGAATTGGCAGACTGCCGGGGAAAATCATGCCAGAAAAATGGATATATACTAAGGAGATAGAGCGGGAAACTGCTCTATTTTCTTTGCAGAAAATCCATATATAGATTTAAAATTGGTGGATTTCTGGTGGAATAGGATGGTGGGAAAGCCTGTGAAAGATTTCTTTTTCGGCTGGTAAAAGAGGCAGTGTCGGACACAGATAGCGGACAAAAAATCAATACACAATACCAGCAAGCAACGCCTTTGGATTGCCACGCCCCTATGGGGAGCGACAACCTCCGGCACTTGTTAGGGGAAATCCCCTAGCCCCTTTTTTGACAACCATGCTTTTTAAATGTTCCAGCCTAACATATGGAAAAATTTAGGTTATTGTTATGCAGAATCAGTGTTGGAATTCAACTTTGCGGAATTTGCGCTATCATTGTCTTTGGCACATTCCATAAATAAAGACCAGGCATATTTGAATCCCAAAGTAAACAGCAGCTCATCATTCCTTGAGCTGTACTGTAAGATAATATTTTCCAGTTTGCGGTAATCTTTCATATCCAGAATACCCTCCAGCCAGTCAATGTCGAAATCGTTGTTCATAAGAATCTCGTCATATTCCCAACTGCTGACGTACTTTTCGTAAATCTCATGGATTCTGCGTTCCGTTTCGTCTATCTCCAGAAAAAATGTTTCGCGTTTGGCATCCCTGTTTGCAATTTTAATCAAGAACTCGCTATTATCAGAAGTTTCTATTGCAAATAAACCTTTGTCTGATTGTATGCGCTTTATTTCTGCAATAGGAAGCCCAGATTTTTCAATGTCTTTTAAAAGCATGGCGGCAAAATTTTTCATATCCATAACATCACCTGTTCCTCTTTAAATTAGTATATTTGGCGGCACTCTGATTCAAAATGACTTCCATCCATCAGCAGTACCGTAAAAATATTTTCTTTGTCTTTCGTTTGAATGTCCTTGACTGCCATATCATCAGAATCGTTAAGCAGTTCAAAGACAGTGTCTTTAAAGTAGTCCAGTTCCATTCCTTTCCTCCTGTGAAAACGTTTGTTTATGATAGAAGTATTATAATACTTCTTTAAGATTACAAAAATACTATAACAAGTATAAAATGAAAATGCAAGGAAAACAGGGTATCATTTTTCGACAGGAGGCGACAAGGTGGAAGAAAATTACGGTCATCTGGAAATCCGGCTGGCAGAGTTAATAGAGGAAAAAGGACTGAACCGAAATAAAGTGTCGCTGAAAGCGGCTATGAATTGGAGGCAGGTTGACAGATATTGTGAGAATGACATTACCAGGTTGGACACTTTTGTATTGTGTAAACTCTGCACCGTTTTGGAATGTGAAATTCAAGATTTGCTTGTTTTTGTCCCAGCAGAGAAAGAGCAGGGAAAATAGATATAAATGCATAATCTGCATTTTAGAGAAAAGAACTAATG
>CAPQSW010000070.1:0-828 GCA_948688495.1 uncultured Lachnospiraceae bacterium
AGCGTAAATTGTATTTGCCGGAGCGTGCAAAAAATATCTCAAAATGATTTTGGATCATAATGAGTGTAACGGTTTTAACAGCGAATATTTGTTATTAAACGAAGAAGGCGAACGGCTTCATGAGTTTTCGGTCAATAATGTGTTAAAACGATTAAACAACAGCAAAGTTTTACAATTATTCAACTGTCTCATGGGATAAAAGGACAGATGCCTTTGAAAGGGCACTCAGATAAACTTATTGAAAAATGTAACCAACTGTAACCAATTATTCCAGTAACAAAAAATGGGGAAACCTCAATAAAATCAAGGTTTCCCACACTTTTAACCAATGCGGAAGATGGGACTTGAACCCACACGTCTATACAGACACAAGATCCTTAGTCTTGCCTGTCTGCCAATTCCAGCACTTCCGCAAGCAGCTATATATTGTTGCATCGCCTTAGCGACTTAAGAATAATAACAAATATCGCCGGAATTGTCAATATGATTTTTTATTTTTTTCAAATTTCCCGTCCTAACAACCTGCCAGGTTAAGCGGAAAAACTGCATTCTATAACAAATAAGTAATAATTATCTTTTTCATCCATGCTGTACTCCCGTAGCAGGGTGAACTCCCGGTGCAGGCGGAGCTGCTTTTTTACAAAACTTTTCTCATTGGAATACATGATAATTCTCCCCCCGTCTTCCATAAGCTCCCCCATCTTTTCAAAAAATGATGCGTAGAGCCCATCCTGTTCCATCTTAGTCTTTTTTCCCCTGACCGGCATATTCGTAATAATTTCATCAAAAAGGTATTTGTGTGTAAATGCAAAAAAATCCCGGTTAATG
>CAPQSW010000070.1:838-5045 GCA_948688495.1 uncultured Lachnospiraceae bacterium
ATGTAATAAATCTCTTTGCCGGCAAGTTCTGTATTTTCCCTCGCCCCCGCAATGGCTTCTCCAAAAATATCAACCCCATACATCACTTTTGCCGGACATATTCTGTCCCGCTCAATCAGCATAGTCCCCACGCCGCAAAAGGGGTCTAACACCTGTGCCTGTTCCTGCATATAGGGCATCGCCAACCTTACCGCCAATGCAGCCTGCTCTGGCCGTATGGAAGCGGCTACTGTATTCTTCCGGTAAGAAAAACGTTCTTCTTCAAATGTATACAACCGCACCAATGGAAGGAACTCACCCTCCCGATTCTCTATCAGGCGGATTTCCATCTCATAATCAGACGCAGAGTTTTTAAGCCTGCCACCGGTCTCCTGTTCCAACGCAAAACTACATTTCTTGATGAATGTACTGCGCACATCTAAAGACCTTGGGCTTTGCAGTCCAAGGCGAAAGTAAAAACCATCCTTTGCCTTATGCGCCTTTTGCAGCAAATCCAGCAAATCCGAACCTGCAAGGGCTTTTGCCGCCTCCCTAAAATCTCCTGGAACCTTCCTTACATTCAATGGAAACAACAATTCCCGGTATGTGGGAATTGGAAGAACGGATTTGAGGTGGTCTGTGACAACGCGTACCCCGCTGTTTAAAATTGTAATTTTTCCTGCCGTTATCTGCTCCGCTGTTATCTGCTGATACTTTTTTCCTGTTGTAAGAATGACTTCCCATGTATCGCCATATCCCTGAAATTTATGTCTCTTATGGGCAGCCCCCTTGTCCGCCAGCTTCCGTAAAGCCAAAAGTTCTTCACGGATATGCTTTTCTTCTTCCTCAGCAGGATGATATTGTTCAAGCTCTGCCAGACGCTTTGCCAATTCCTCTCTGCTGGCAGAACAGTCAAGCGCAAAAAGCGCCTTAAGATAGTCACTCTTTACAAATAACTGCTGCTCCCTCTTATAAGCTTCAAATAACGGTAACACATTCTCATCCTGTCCAAGCCTTCCTAAAATTAAGGCCGCATTTTTCCGCACCTTAGGGTCCGCATCCTTCATCAGATCTATAAACAAGCTGTAATCTCCCTGAAGAAGCACAAGAAAATCTTCCTTTACCGCCTCATCCTTCAGTTCCTTCTTCAAATCTATCAGATTTTTCCTCAATTCCTGCCCCATTTTCAGGCATTTATATTGTTCTTTTACCATATCTGCTCCTGTCATTTTAACAGTTTATTTTTTTACTTTAACAGAAAGTGTCTTGGAATACGTGCCATATACTGGTTTTCCACCTGCCAGCTTATACGGACGTATCTTAATGTAGCATTTTCCCTTCTTCACACCTGTCTTTATCGTTTTGTTTCCTGCTGCTGCTTTCTTTATGGTTCCAGCGGCCTTAAACCCTTTTGAGGCGCGTTTCGACGCATAAATAACATACCCGGAGGCCCTCTTTACCTTTTTCCATGAAACCTTTACTTTCCCTTTGTTTAAGGCTTTTACCGTAGCCTTCGGTTTCGCAAGAACTGTAACTTTTGCATATTTCCTGCTCTGTAAACTGTTGTATTGCGCCTTACTCCCCTTCGTCACGATTCTATAATAATAAGTCTTCCCAGTCTTTACACTCTTATCTGTATAAGACGTCTTGGTTGTCGTACCTACCTTTTTGTAACCGGAAGACAGCTTTGTGGAACGGTAAACCTCATATCCCTTTGCCCCGCCTACCTTGCCAAACGTTATTTTCACATGGCAGGCTGTTGCAAGCTGTGATGCACTGACCTTGGATGTCTCCTTTAGGCGTGTAACCGTTTCCCCTGGATTATCCGGTTTTTCCGGCTCAACAGGCTTTCCTGGTTCTCCAGGACTCCCTGGTTCTTTGGGCTTCACTACTTCTATCTGCGGCTGTTTCGGCAGATCATACCCGGTTCCTAAAAAGAAACTCGTATGCGCCGGCTGGTTATATCCGACATTCTGTGTGGCAATCTGCACCCGGTATTGCGCATCATGCATCAGTGTGGCAATGCGGTATTCTGTCGGATAGGTTGTGTGGTACAAACGTAAGAATGTGCCGTCCTGAGAGGGCCAGATAATTTCCTCACGCCAGTCGCCGAGCAGATCTGCCGCCAGGGAGCTGTTTGCCTTGGTGTCGTTGATATATGTTACACCCTGGGCATTCAAAACACGTCCCTTGCCATATCCCTCAATCATCGTGCGCTCCATCGCTTCCTGCTCCAAATCACCGTCCCAGTATACTGCGAAATTCTGCAGCCATTTTGTGACTTCTTTCCATTCTCCAATCACTTTACCTTCACTGTCCCACATATCCCCCGTCATGGAAGCCGCATATTCCGCTCCCGGAATATCCGCACGGAAATTCCCGGCAATACAGCGGCCGGTATCTTTTTCAGCCGTATAACGGAAGATAACTTCTCCTGTGGCCGCTTTGCGCAATGCGGCGCCAGGATTATCCTCAAAGCAGCTAAAAATCTCCAGCCCCGGATTGTCCAAATCAAAATCTCCTACATGGATGGCGTCTCCATGTCCAAACTCGTTGGAATACAGGCCAGTTCCATCATGATCAATCGTACAGGCGCCAAAGACAATCTCGTCATATCCGTCTTCATCCACGTCCGCTACTGCAAGGTTATGGTTCCCCTGCCCGGCAAATGTCTCATTTCCTTCCTCTGCCGTGTCAAAAAACCAGCGTTTCTCAAACTTTTTATCTACTATGTCATAGGCTGTCATGCCAAAATTTACATAATATCCGCGGCTCACCAGGACGCTTGGCGTTTCGCCGTTTAAGTATGCCACCGCCGCAAGGTAACGCTCGCTTCGGTTGCCCCAGTAATCACCCCAGTAATCTTTGTTCAGAACACCTTCCGTTCCATGAATCCCGCGTCCCGGTTCATAATTGATCGTATCTAAGGCTTCGCCGGTCCGGCCGTCAAACAAGGTCAGATATTCCGGTCCTTGCAAGATAACTCCTCTGTTATCCCTCCAGTCCTTTCCTGCCTCACCAATTACATTTCCCTTGCCGTCTGCTGTGCCATCCGCCGTCTTGCATACTAACTCCGCATAACCGTCACCGTCAAAATCATATACCAGAAACGGCGTATAATGTGCGCCGGCGCGGATATTGACCCCTAAATCAATCCGCCACAGTTTCTTGCCGTTCAACTTATAAGCATCAAGGTAGACATTCCCACGGTAGCCGTCCGCCATATTATCCCCAGAGTTGGAGGGCATCCATTTCAGGACGATTTCATATTCCCCGTCGCCGTCCAAATCCCCACATGCCGCATCATTGGGCATATAATCATAGATTCTTTCTTCTTCGGTCTTAGTGGTATCCGGCGTGATTCCCGGTGCAGGCTTGTCAATGGGAATATCCAGATACTGATTCTCCCACACTGACACAGGCTTGCTCTGTTCCGTCTCCACTCCGTTTTGCAACGTATGTATTACATAGCTCGCTTCTGCCGTACCGGAAGCATCGAGATAATTGGTACTGTCTGTAACTGGGACTTCCGTAATCTTTTCCCCATTCCGGTAAACATCAAAAGACGTATCTGCCGAATCCGTACCAAGAAACCGCCAGGACAGATAGACGCCGTCCCTGGACTTCACAGCCACAACCCCCCTGTCTAAGAGCTCCATCTGCCTTTTCGCATATCCTTTGCCGCTTTCCTGTGCCTGTACCGTATGCGGCCCAGGCAATGATACGGCTCCGTTTCCTGCAAACATTGCGGTACATAGCAAACCTGCCATCAAACGCATGGTGATGTTCCTTTTTTTCTTCATAATATATGCATCCCTTTCCATAGTTTATTTATTCTCAAATTGCATGAGTGGCTGTTCCAAGAGTCCTAAGGTTTTACTTTATCGCTACCGATCACCCAGCTTTGCTGGGTCCCTCCTTAGGACATTTACTTCAATGGCTGTTCCAAGAGTCCTAAGGCATCCTCCCAGCTTTGCTGGGTCCCTCCTTAGGACATTTACTTCAATGGCTGTTCCAAGAGTCCTAAGGCATCCTCCCAGCTTTGCTGGGTCCCTCCTTAGGACATTTACTTCAATGGCTGTTCCAAGAGTCCTAAGGCATCCTCCCAGCTTTGCTGGGTCCCTCCTTAGGACATTTACTTCAATGGCTGTTCCAAGAGTCCTAAGGCATCCTCCCAGCTTTGCTGGGTCCCTCCTTAGGACATTTACTTCAATGGCTGTTCCAAGAG
>CAPQSW010000071.1:0-297 GCA_948688495.1 uncultured Lachnospiraceae bacterium
TACTTGATCCGAGCCTTGCTTTCCTTATCAAGCTGATTGAAATGGATATCATGATCCTGGGTTGCCTTATACATTCCTATAGGAATCAACACCAGCCCCATGGAAATACTTCCTTTATGTGCAACCGCCATGTCTTCACCTCAATTTCTTTTTTAATTATTATCTGCGGACGGACGGTTTCTATACATTGCTGGACAAACCCACCCCGCAGGGGTATGTATCATGGGATGCTCGCAATCAACAAAAGAAAACAGCACCGCTAAAACGATGCCGTTCATTTTTCTGGGTCTTTCTTCA
>CAPQSW010000071.1:457-2594 GCA_948688495.1 uncultured Lachnospiraceae bacterium
CAAACACTTCCTCCGATTCTCCCAGCCGCTCTTTATCCGATGCCTTTGCCGGAATGTCATAGCGGTCATGGAATACCAGGACGGCATACTCTGAATCTGCATGGTAACGCTCCATCACCACATCATAAAAGGTATCCATCAACGCGTCGTTCTTCAGCCCGCATTCCTTCATAGCCATGAGTAACTGCCACATGCTTCCCGATCTCTGCGCTTTCGGCGCGAACTTATATTTCTTCAGATTCTTATTGGTATCAGAAAACGGCACCGTCTTTGCCAGTTTCAGGTTCTTTGCTCTATCGGAGCCAGACAGCTTCAGGAAATTGGTATTAAAGCTCCCGTCAAACTCCCCCTCCCGGTCTATGTAACACCCGGCAATCCTTGTTATGGATGTCCGGGCCGGCGTCATCCGCCTGGTCAGTTCCAACATGTCTTCCCTATTGATCATTTTTGTCTCCCCTTTTACCTTGATTTATTCTACCAGATCCGGATAAGGCCAATCCAGTATCCCGCCAAATTCCAGAACATTTTCGTATCCCATATCTGCAAGCTTCTGTGCCGCCTGTTTGCTCCGGTTTCCGCTCCGGCAGTATACCAGGATCTGCTGGCCTTTATCCGGCAGTATATCCGGTTCTCTTAAAATATCTTCATTCGGCAGGCATACTGCGTTTTTGATATGCCCGGAATCATACTCCTCCTGCGTCCGGACATCCAGAATAATCACATCCGTCTCTTTATCCATTCTCTCTTTTGCTTCCTGCGGGCTAATCTGCTCATAGGTCATCATTGCTTCCTCCTGCTTCTGATCCTTATGAGATTCCATCATATTCAAAATGGCCTCCACGGTATGCGCCTGTTGTTCCTCACGGCTAATCCCTGCGGTATGGTCACCCTTTTGTTCTCCGTAGTTTCCAAACTGTGCATGATTCCCACCTTCTATACAGATTTCCGTATAGTCTGCAGGCATCTGGCTTTTTCCTTCCTCCACCTTCTCCATGTTCAGAACTCCGTCTTCACTGCCATAGATCGACAGGACGGAAAAGGAATCCGATTTCAAATTCTTCGTCGGATAGGCTGCCAGAAGCACCAGACCATTAAGACTCTCCAGATGCCCGGAAGCATAGGATGCGGCCATCGCCCCTCCTAAAGAATGTCCGGACAGATACCAGTGATCGTACTCATAAGAATCCATAATCTTTTTCGCCTTATTTTGCCCGAAAAACGCAAGATTACACGGCATCTTGATAAGAAAACAGTCAATTCCCTGCTCTGCCAGATCACTCAATAATGGAAGATATGCCGTGTATTCTACTTTTGCACCTGGATAGAAGATCATTGCCGCATTATCTCCCGGCCCATCCAGATATAGACCGTCAGACATCTCTGTTACAGAAACAGTCTCTTTTGTCTGCAAATATTCCTGTACGTTTTCATCTGTATGATAGTAGTCGTTTACATACCACAATGTTGTAATAAGCAATATCACCCCTGCCAACAATGGAAGAACTATTTTCTTCTTATTCCAAATCTTTTTCATACTCTGACATCCTTTTTACTCATTTCATATATAGCAAGAAGTTACAGTTGGATTTCCCAAACAGATTCTATCTGTTTGGCAATCGCAGGAACCACATTCAGCCAGCTCTGACAGCGGTTGAGAATAATAGCGTCTCCGCTGATCACACCCTCCATTTGTTCTAAAACTTGATCCACATCCGGGATGATCTGCGTCTGCACAGATATATTATATTCATGGGAACACTCCCGAACTAATCCCGACAGTCTTCCAGAATTAGATACAGGCGCATCTAAATAAAAAACGGCTTCCGATATATTCAAAAGTTCCAGATGTCCGAGCAACAGCCTGATCGCTTCCTGTGTTTTATCAATCACTCGGTATGTTCCCCGTAATCCGGCCAGATCCCGCAGTACTCCATCCCTGCAGTAAAAAACAGGTGATCCAGACAATGCTACTTCCAATGTAATAATCGTATTAAAGCCGTCTATATGCACTATCTCCGGCAGATATTCCTTTCCTGTCTGCAATAATTCCTTATTGATCCGCTTTTGAATATATTCCTTTGCCGACACCGACCTTGCCAGAGCCAGGCGCTGCCTCTCGGAAAGCAAGTAATGGTTG
>CAPQSW010000071.1:2604-4982 GCA_948688495.1 uncultured Lachnospiraceae bacterium
CACAAATGTCGTGACAGGTTTGACATCATATCCCCGGTCCAGAAGGAACTGCACTTCATCTGATGCTTTTTGTAGCAATTCTAACTGCTTCCCGGCAAACTGTTTTTCATCCTCCGGAACATATCCCCTTCTGCTCATCGTCCTCTTATCCCTTCCTGACAATTCTCTGGCCTGCGAATACAGCCAGTACCCCAAGCGTAACACTGAGTACAGTATAAATGGCCGCCAGATGCATCTTTCCGTCTTTCATCAAATCTGTTGTCTCCAATGCGAAGGAGGAAAATGTAGTAAAGCCTCCGCATATCCCGACCTTCAGGAATAACACTGTCCTGGGATTCAGAAAATCTGTTTTTATTGCCAATGCAGTAACAATTCCAATTAGAAAAGAACCCACAATATTTATCATTAGTGTTTTGATTGGAAAT
Source organism: uncultured Lachnospiraceae bacterium (assembly GCA_948688495.1). GTDB lineage: Bacteria > Bacillota > Clostridia > Lachnospirales > Lachnospiraceae > Petralouisia. The sequence goes on from CAPQSW010000071.1 coordinate 3,030, forward strand.
ACACATCCTTCTTTCAACGGGATCATTCCTATTAAATATCTGCAGACCGCTCCTATAAATCCGTCAGTTCCAACAACGATACACTCTATCATGACAGACACCCTTTTCTTAATTTAAGTTAGGTCAATTATACTTGTTTTCCGATTCCATTGCAACGTCTGTTGTCCGCTCCCCATTCACCAGTACCGGTGTATAGATGCCTGTTACCTCCAGTTCTTTGCCATCCCGTCCGTCTACTTGGACATAATAATCCCGGATATAATGGGATATGTAATGCTCCTGCAGGGAATACAACTCCAGCGTCTGAAAATCCACCAGACATATATCCCTTGCCCCTGATTCTTCTCCTTCATATCCGTAACAATCCATGACCTCCAATAACTTATCCAGACAGGTCTGGCACAAGTGGTCTTGCACCTTCTTCACATCAAAGATACTGTTTGTACCATATTCTACTGTAACCTCTGAAATTCCCCGTTCTGGATTCCGGTCCGTCTGAAAACTGCAGGCTCCCTCTGCACCAACGGTCCAGCCGGAACCGCCTCCGCCCATCCCGTCCAGATTCCGGATCTGCATATCCATCACATACCAGTCATTGACACAGATCACTCCCAGGTCGTCCCTTCCCCGGAACATGCCCATCAGGCTCCGGTTATGGCTCCCGCATAGATAACACTCTGACGGATCAGCAAGCGTGCTGTCTGCCGGAGGCTGTTCCTGCCTTTCCCATGTCCTCCTCATTTCCAGTTCTTCAGCCGGAAGCTCCTGCCTCTTAAACCCTGCTAAAACTCCTCCAAAATACATCCCTGCTGTAAAACACAGGATACCGATTCCAAATACTGCCTTGTTTCTGCTCATACTCCCTCCTTGATTCCAATAGATATAGTCCCAACGCTATCAGAATCAGTATAGCAAACACAGACCGCATTTTCATCATATAATACTTGATTTCTATATTTTTTCAGTATTATATTGCGTATTAAATGAATATTAAAAAAATAATCCGTACACTTGCACAGGTTATCTTCTCTCTTCCTCAATGAGAAAGTCCAGAATCCGCAGGATCTTCTCCTGTTTCTTATCCGGGAGGCTTTGAAGTTTCTCCTCTAACTTTGTACACCGCACCTTCCTTCCAACACGAAGCACGTCCAGCATCACATCATCCGCTGATACCTCCAGGGCATTGATGATCTTGACAAGGGTGGCAAGCTTCGGTGTTTTCACTTCCCGTTCAATCGCCCCAAGATAATTCCAGCTGATCCCCACGCGCTCTGCCAGCGCCTCCTGCGTCATTCCTGCCTCCTCCCGGCATTTCTGGATCCGTTTTCCTAATCCCTGCATCTGTTCGACCTCCATTTTCAGCCAACGCTAAAAGCGTTTGTACCATTTCTATCAGTATATTTGTTCCCAGAATCCGCAAACAGTATCCAACAGAGCTTGTACCAACGCTTTTAGAACGTGCTATAAAAATGGCACAACAATTTCTTAAACTGGCACGGTTGTGCGATTTACACCGTAAAAGTCATATGTTAAAATTGATATTGTCAAAATTATGTGCAGAAACAGCGCAGCAGTACCGGGGCATTGCCTCATCCCGGATATTGGCTGCGTTTTTTGCTGCAGGGGGGGGTGAAAAAGACTTACAACTTCATATGGAACTATAAGAAGCAGCCTGTATTGACCGGGCTGCTTTTTTATCACTGTATGCAGGAGAATACGCGAATAACGCATTCCCTGCACTGCCGGGAAATCCGGCCAGAGGCAGGAAACCTTCCTGAAACAGGAATTTTATTCTTTTAATTAAAGAAAGCAGTCTTTCCGTTCCTTATCGAACAGCAGATTGCAGGAAGCCCGATTTCAGGTATTGACCATAGGCAGGGCAGACGCACTGTCTCCCTGCCTGATTCAGAATAAGGAGACAACACTGATATGAGACAACACAAAGTCAAGGAA
>CAPQSW010000072.1:0-4653 GCA_948688495.1 uncultured Lachnospiraceae bacterium
TCCATCTACAGGCCAGAGTGCATCGGAACACGGACGGAAGGGGGATGATAGAGGGGACAGACTTTGTGTGGCCATTGATTTCTTCCGGGAAAAGCTGTCTTTTGATGCCCTTCTCGCTGACTGCCCTGAAAGAAGGCCTGAGCTGGATGGGATTCTGCAGATACTGGCGGAAACCTACTGTACGAGCCGCAGGACAGTCCGGATAGGTCCTGAGGAGATTCCAGCGGATATTGTCAGACAGCAGCTTGCGAAACTGGACATGCCGCATATCCAGTATGTGCTGGAATCATTGAAGCGGTGCAGCGAGCCAATCAAGAATGTGCGTGCGTACCTGCTGACATGCCTGTATAATGCCACGCTGACTATGGGGCTTTACCACCAGGCAAACAGCAGAGCGCCTGACGCCGCTTATCCTGGCAAGAAAAAGGCAGAAAAGCCAAAAGGGGCATCCACGAACAAATTCAATAATTTCCACCAGAGGGACTATGATTTTGAGCAGCTGGAGAAACAGCTGCTCAGCACCTGAAGACGTAAGCCGGATGCGGCTATTCGTATGGCATGGAGGGGAAAAGGATGGGAAACAGTGCATTTAACAGGGAACACAGGCTGACGGCAGAAGAGGCACAGAAGCTTCTGTCAGAAAAAGGGAGACAGCTGGAAGGTATACAGCACAAAATGCGTCTGCTGTACCATGAGCTGGAAGAACTGGATGATTCGGATGATCTTCTGAAAGCAGCAGCCATCCCGGCGAGGCCTGCCTCAAGGGTATCCGGTGGAGGAAGGCATGCAGACAACCTTGACGTGCTGGAACGCTACTACAGGCAGAGGCAGGAACGCGGCATGGAAATCAGGGAGCAGATGTGGCGCCTGTCCGAGCAGGAAGAGGACATCCGGCGGCTGTGGGGGTGCTTCCTTGCCCTCCAGGAGCCTTATTATGGGATATTGGAAGGGCTGTATGTGGACAAAAGGCTTTATGCGGATGTAGAGAAGTCATGGGGGTATAGCCACAGCGTGTTCGAAAAAACACGGAAGGAAGGGCTGCGCCTGTTGGCAGACATGTTCAACAGCAGCTATACCAGCGTGGAGCTGATCCGGATGGGAGGGCTGCAGGGGACAGGGAAGAAAAATACCGGGCATGGGAAAGCAAAGAAAACAGAAAGATGGGAGGGCCAGGTAGAATTGCCTCTAAGCCAGATGCAGGGAAAAGACGGAGAGGATTAAACGGCAGGCGTATGATTATGGTTCAGGAGATATGACAGTTATGGCGGATTTCGGTGGAAAAATAAAAAGCTGCATAATGTCCCTTTCCTATCAGGAAAGAAGGAAGAAAAAGCTTGAGACCTACAGGCAGGAACTGGTGCGGCTTCAGGGAATGGAAGAGGATGAACTGCATTTTGAGTATATAAGCTTAAAATCGGAATATGAACACAGGAAGAGTATTGCAGCCATCTCTCTGCTTTTTATCTTCCTGTCAGTTTTCAGGGATGTATGGGGATATTTCTTTTCATTCATGGAAAAGCTCATACAGTATGCCGTTTCAGGACAAGACAATGGAGCAGGGACTGCGAAAATAGTTTTCGTAGTTTTTGCTGTAATTGCTGCATCCATAACAGTTATAGTGTTCTTGATATTAATTGCACATACGAAAAGAATGCGTGAATTAAATAAGAGTCTGATGATGGTTGAGGAAGTCAGGCGGCGTTCCATCCGATAAGGCACCAGCAGTCTGCTATGGATGTGCCGGATTTCGGCACGCCGGAAAAATAACCGCGACGTAAAACGACCTAAAACGACCTGGACAACACGTTGCTTGTGCAGTATGATAGAATTGGAAAAGAATAAAAAGCAAGAATACATTTGAATAGTTGTAAAATAGTAAGATAAGGCGTTTAACAACTTAATAAAAATAGAGGAAGGGAAATGCGCATTGCGTGTTTCTTTTTTACAAGACCTTTCGAAAGAAGGGCCTTTTTTATACCCAAAACACAGGAGCGTGCCGGACTTCGGCACGTTGGAAAGGAGAACGTATGAGCAGTAAAAAGAAAGTGGCTATTTTTGTATCTGGTGGCTGTCCGGTATTGGAGATTGGCTCCGAAAAGATTTTGATTTCAGAATACAAGGTACAGGGATCCAGTGGCGAAGCAACAAAGATTTACCTGAAAATGACAGGAACAGGTGATGAATTTGATTTAAAATCCCGCCTTACACGTTTAGATATACAGGGAACAGAAATAGTCATTGAGTCAGCTAATGGCTTCTATGCACTAAAAACCGCCTCCGAAAAGATTCTGATTTCGGACTATGAAGTGCAACCTTTTATTGATGGGACAACAGAGCTTTGCCTGACAATAACAGAATATGTTAATACCGTTGCGCTAAAAGCCAGTTTGGAAAAAGGGTATTGGAAACGAATGGGCATCAAAAATGAAGTGGGTATTTCGGTATCTGGACCCTGTTATCTATTATCAACCGGCTCTGAAATAATTTCGATTGCAGGCTATAAGGTACAAGGCTCTGTTAGTGGAACATCAAAGATAAGAACTGTTAATGACCTTCAGCTAAACTTCCGTTTGGAATGTTTGGGGATAGAAGGAACGGAAATGACCATTACGACGTTTAGAGATGGCAATGTATTAAAGATTGGCTCAGAAATGATACCAATTTCTGGCTATAAGATGAAAAGAAACGCTGATGGCACAACAGAGTTTTGTGTAATGATAACAGGAATTGTTAATGAACAATTGCTAATGAGCTTGAGTTGAACCTATGGGTTGAATGATTACGAACAATAACGTGCCGGAATTCGGCACACTGGAAAGGAAAAAGAATGAAAGGGTGTTTCATGATCGGGATTCCCTAGAATAAGGAAATACACAGAGAGCCGATACAAACAGAACTGTTACGTAAAAATCATGTAAGAGAATATTGCTGGGGTCGCTACACATGGACGTGCCGGAATTCGACACGCAGAAAAATAGCTGCACAGGAGCGTGCCGAAATCCGGCACGGAGAGAAAGAACTGCAGTATAGAAGAATGGACAGATGATTAGTTCCCGGGTTATAGTGCTTCGTCGTTTGAATATTTCACAATATCCCCCGGCTGGCATCCTAACAATCTACACAGGGTTGCCATATTGTCCCATGAAACAAGCTCCTCCTGTCTGATTTTCTGTATAGTAGCTTCCCCCAGAATTTTTTCTTTTCTGAGGCGGTATGTAGAAAATCCCTTTTTCTTTAGCTCAGACAAAACATCTATTTTGTATTGTATTGGCATAATGGCGCTCCTTTCTAAAGATAAGTATATCATATATAAGCACTGTATGATAGCGTATAGATTGCACGATTTATACACTATATTTTTGTGTATATTGCGCATTGGAATACACTATAATCTGGTGTATAATAATATTATCAAAGGACGGAGGATATGGACAACGAAAAATAGTATAAACTATGAAATCGCAATGGACATGCTAAACAATATGCCAGAAACAAAGAAGCGGACATTGAGGAAGACCTTGGAAAGAAACTTATATCTTACATCCAGTTACATTATAGACTCAGGCACAATGACAATTTATAAAGAGGGCTTTTTGCTGAAACTCAATGGAACAAGATGCAATTTTACTGTATTTGCTTTTGATGATGGTGAATTAGTGCTCTCCAGAAAACCAATAGAGAAGAAACTTAATAAAATTTATGATGATTCTTTAAAGTTTAGCGAATCCGATTACAGAAATATTTAACCACACCACCCACCCAGCGGGGCTGCGCCGGGTGAAAGAAGGGAGAAAACATGTATAGTATTCCAGAGGCAATCTGGTTTCCAGCCACAACTATAATAGGATGTGTGCCGAAATCCGGCACGGAGAGAAAAAAACGCGACGTAAAACGACCTAGACAACACGCCGCTTGCGCAGTATGATAGAATTGGCAGAAAAAGAATAGAGAAGGATAAAAAAATATCTCAGGGATTTTAAAAGGACAAGCCAAAACTATAAAAAACCTTGATGTTTTCAGCAGGAAGGAGTAAAATAGAAGCATAGAAAGAGGGAAGGAGCGATTCGATGGAAAGACGTGAGAGTGTGTGGAAATGCATGAAAAAAGCCGGGCTTGCCGTACTGACAGCAGTCTGCATCCTGTCCGTGGGAATGACAGCGGGGGCTGCAAAGAATAAATTCGTCAAAAAATCGGGCAAGACCTATTACTATGATGCCAAAGGCCGGAAAGCCTCCGGTTTAAAAAAGATAAAAGGTAAGACATATTTCTTCGAGAAGAACGGTGTACGCTTTCAGAAAGGCTGGAAAACCGTCAAAGGGAAGAAATATTACTTCTCAAAGAAGAATGGCGCGGCATATACCGGGTTCAAAAAAATAGATGGGAAGGGCTGCCTGTTTGCAAAGAACGGGAAACGTTACGGCTCTGGGCTGATTACTTATGATGGGAAAGTGTACTGGATAAAAGGCGGCAGCGTACAGTATGGCTGGAAGAACCTGAAGGGGAACCGTTACTACTTTTCAAAAGCGGACGGTGCAGCCGTCACTGGATGGCAGAAGCTTGACGGGAAAGAATATTATTTCAACGACAGGGGCGCAGTACAGAAGAACCAGTGGATAGGGGACAGGTATGTAGGATCCAAAGGCTATGTGATAA
>CAPQSW010000072.1:4663-4926 GCA_948688495.1 uncultured Lachnospiraceae bacterium
CGGTGAAGAACCCAAGCCCGGTACAGCCGCCGGCAGAACCCCCGGCAATACAGGAGCCGTCTAAAGAACTTGAGCTTTTTTACAATGAGGCATACTCAGACCAGATATTCGAGGAAATCAACCGTTTCCGGGTGTCCCAGGGATGCAAGCCGCTGCAGAGAGCGAAGGGCACGCTGCTTACAGAGTCGATTATAAGAGGGGCGTATAACGTGGACACAGCCCAGACAATCAGCGATTTAGCAACTCATGGCGGTGGACAGATA
>CAPQSW010000073.1 GCA_948688495.1 uncultured Lachnospiraceae bacterium
AGTATGAATATCCCTGGGAAAACGTTTGCCAAAGCAGGCAGTGGAAGTGAATACATTTTGCTGGAAGACGGTTCCATAGGTTTTTGGGGAAGTGAAGGTGAATGTGGCAGAATAGCGGATAACCTAAAAGAGTTTTTTGAATTCATGGTAAATTGCCCCTATTGGATGGATTATTTAGATGAAGATGAATATCAAGACAGGGATGGCCTTAGTGAGTTTGCAAAAGAAGTTTTTGAGGAACATGTGGAAGATGCCAAAGATATTGGCTTTGATTTATCCGGGGTACAGCAGGAATTGGCAGTTCGTTTAGGAATAGAGATGAAAGCGGATGCTGTAGGTATATTGATGCGGTTTTATCATTGCACAAAGCGTGAACCTCGCTTTATTTCGACATATACAGAAAATGATGGCAGTGCGCATAGTGGGGTATTTGATTGAGCAGATAAACAGAGCGAAAATCGGAAATTTTTAAGAGGGATAGCAATGAATAAAATCACATTTGTTGAGCCGGGATTTCTTCACAAATAGGAGGAGAATTTTTATGGAGTGGAAAAATAAAATAGAAGACGAATGTTGTGCAGACGAATTAGAAGAAATGATAATCGATTATATCAAAGCTGGTTTTTTGTCAAATGATGAGATTTCAGAAGATTGTGAAGAATATATTGAAGATAACTACCCGGATGAATGTGACAATTTAACGGAAGATGACTTTCTGGAAATAATAGAAATGCTTCGTAAAGAATATCAAAATACGGGCAATCAAGAGAATTTCCTGAAATTAGATATGGCTTTCACTTCTCTGTTAAAGCAGGGAATTGTAGCATTACACTATTCTGGATATACTCAGTCGGATGGATTTGTAGACTGCAATGAAGCTGCTGCTAAGTTACATGAAAAGGGGCAAAAGGTCGTAGGCTGCTGTTTCTATACAGAACAGGATTTGGGGCATATTTTACATGGGGACAGCACGCTATTGTATCTTTCCTTTGGCAATTACTTTGAAAAACCAACTGCCCGGGAAGTAGGGCAGATCATTGCTGATGAGTTAAAGTCTGTTGGATTTTGTGTCCAGTGGGATGGTGCTGTTGAAACGAAAATTGGCATAAAGCATTTCAAATGGGATAAGTATTATAGCGATGATGAATGAGTTATAAATATATTCCCAGTTTATCGGAAAGATAAACAGAGAGAAAATCAGGATTTACGGAGGAGCTGTATATGTTTGAAAAAATGAGTAAAGCGCTTACCAGAGAAGATATAGCGGAAATCGAAGCAAATCTGGGACTTACATTTCCAGAGGATTTTGTAGAACACTACCTGTCTTATAATGGCGGAATACCTGCAAAGCCGTTTTTCTATTGTGAAGGGGAAGATATTGAAACACAGATTCAAGTTTTTCTTCCGTTAAAATATCGTTATTGTGACATTCCCATAGGGACAGCGGAGGAAAAATATTTATTGTTCAAAGGGAAATCCCCATTGATGGCCTCTTATTTTCCCTTTGCTAATGACTATGGGGCGAATCCGATTTGTGTCAATTTGGAGGACGGAGAGGTTTATATTGTGTATATGGATTTGGGAGAATTGGAGGATGGATGCTTCCATCGTATTGCAGGGAGTTTTCGGGAATTTGTAGAATCTTTGTCTGAAGACAGCATGGACGGTTAGGGATTGGAGGAAACTATGGCAGGATTGACGTCAATGATGAATATTGGCAAAGAAATGGAGAAAAAGCTGGCTTCCGTTGGCATTGAATCTTCCGGGAAGTTGATGGAAGTAGGCGCAAAAGACGCATTTCTCAGGTTAAAGCAAAAATACCCGAATGTGTGTCTGGTGCATTTATATACATTGGAAGGCGCGATACAAAACATAGAGTTTAACAGTCTTTCAGAAGATAAGAAACGGGAATTGAAAGAATTTAGTGACTTTCTGAAAAATAGCAGTTATGTAAATTTCTGCGTGTAAATTATGGCTGTAAAGCAGATGAAAAATCCAATCAGTTCATGTATCTTTAGGAGAGGGAAATGCAGGCGTTTATGAGTGGCAAAACGTTTATGGAAGATTACTGGAAAAGTTTGTAGATGGCGAATATGCAAGAGGGCATGGGTTATATTGGTCTAATATTGAAGGCGGCTTCCGGAAGGATATGGATAGAATTTATTCTTTTGTTGTGGGCAGCAATAACTATGCCTCGCATGAATGGATGGAAAGCCTTGCGGAAATTGTGGGATGTGAAACAATATACCTTTTTTTGGAAGATGACAGGCAGACGGTAAAATACTGGATAGCGGAATGCGTTCCCGCCATTGCCCACCTTATTATCAATGAGGCGATATATCCGACGGACTATTATATTACAAACAAAAAATTTGACTGGCTTATTACAGAGAACCACCATGACGTTGTCCAATTTATTGGCAAAGGGCTGGATGTGGGCATCATAAAAAAGGCTTGCGAGAAGTAAATGATACAGAAAGCGGCAGATTTTCATTGATGGGACAGGCATTAAAAATAATTCATGGCCTGCGCACGGCAATGGGGACATGGGTGTTTGGAACGCGCACTGCCGCAGGCAGCGGGAAAAAGATAAAGGAAACGGGAAAGAGGAACGTATATGGAGCTGAAATGGGCGGTGATTGCCGTGGCGGGGATTTGGCTGGCCGTCCTGTGCATTTGGCTGGCTGTCCTATTTATAAAATGGCTGTCTTCCTTAGACTGGACATTTGAACCGGCAAGCAGGCGCGCAGGCAGGCACGGGGAGGAAATTGCGGCGGAAGTCATCCACCGGGTTCTTAGGGAAGGGGATTATCTGCTCACGAACATAGAAATAGCGTATGACGGCAGACAGGCAGAGATGGACTGCGTCGTTGTCAACAGATTCGGGGTATTTATTTTCGAGGTCAAGAATTACAGCGGGCAGTTGATAGGGGATGAAGACGATTATGAATGGCAGAAAATAAAGATTACGGATGCAGGGAATATGTATGCAAAGCAGGTAAAAAATCCAATCAGGCAGTTAAAGAGGCAGGTTTATCTGCTGGCGCATTACCTTCAGTCCCATCGGATCAGGGTATGGGTGGACGGATATGTGATTCTGCTTCATCAAAACAGCCCTGTGGACAGTGGGTATGTCATTTCCAGCCTTTCGGATATTGACAGGGCGGTGCATACGGAAGGGAAAAACCATCTTCATCCGAAAGATATGGAACAGATTATTTCGCTGTTGCAGCGGAATTCGGACGAATCATAATAAAAGAAGGCAGTACAGCGTCAGGGCGCATAGGGAATCAAAACTCTATGCGTCTTTTTTGCGGTGCGCCCAGTATGGGCGCAATCTAATCGGTGAAAGTCCGTAACACGCCCTGGTAGTGGGAAGTGCATAGCCAAGAGCAAGGGTGTCCATCGTGAGGTGGAATCTGAAGAAAGCTGGAGGCAAAGCTCTGGTCTGACGAACAGAAATCACATCAGGCTACAGTTGGGGATAAGGTTGCCGTACAAACTAAAGTCCAATAACTACTCGGAACTAATTGTGGTAAATGTGGCAGATGGATGGAGCGAAAGATTGCGTTCTTACCTGGGGAGGTCTCGTCAGCGGATAGAATGACATCAACAGATGATGGAGAATACATGATGATACAGGCAGGGGGAGTCCATACAAAAATACTGTTTAAGGATATTATTTATGCGGAAGTATTCAACCGTAAAGTCATCATTCATACTATAAACGGCGATACGGAATATTATGGGAAACTGTCTGATTTGGAGAAAAAGGTTGGAGAGGATTTTTTTAGACCACACAGGTCATATCTGATTCATTTCAAGTATGTGCTAAGGTATGATGCCATGTCTGTTGTTATGGAAAATGGGACAGCGCTGATTGCAAAGCAGAATTATCCGAAATTTGTAAAACAGTATCTGAAATATAATCAGAGGAAAGGAAGGGAGATCAGGTGAGCCCGGTAGAATTATGTTGGAATATTACGTCTTATGTATCAATTATTGTGCAGCTTATCGTTGCGGGTATATGCCTTGGAATATTTGTATCGCCCTATATGTCGGGCAGAAGCAAAGCGGTTAAGGCAGGCGCAGCGTATGGCGTGGTTATGGCGGTTCTATACATCATGCCGCCCCGGATAGACAATATCCTTGCATATTTTATTGGCACGTTAGCGGCATTTGCCGTGATGTGCGCAGAGGACAGGCGCAATATCAACCAAAAGATATTTTTGTCCGTCACGTTCTTTTCACTGCGCTGGCTGTCCGCTTCTATGGCGGGGATTGTGAACCGTTTTTTTGATATTGTCCTTTTTAATCCGGGGCTGGCGGCGAGGGCATGGATGCACTACGGGCTGTATGCGGCAGTAAGA
>CAPQSW010000074.1:0-1839 GCA_948688495.1 uncultured Lachnospiraceae bacterium
CCTTATTTACCCTTGAGGACATTTACGGTCTTACCGTCAGTGAATCAGACGGTGAAATCTGCTTAAAAGTCAGCAAAGACAAAAGCAAGAACGCCGACGAGCTGCTGAAAATGCTCTGCGCTTGGAAAGAGCAGGCGGACAAGCTCTCTGCCGAGGAAATCAGCAGGGAAAATTACGACCAGTGGCGGTACAATTACCCGAAGTTTGACACCACGCAGCATTGGGCGAAAGTCCCCTCTAAGGAATTGAGCGATGTCTTAGTCGAATCATTTAAAGACAAACTAAAAACTGATTGACAAGCACGACAAAAAACGCCCTTAGCCATGAGTTCCTACCCACAGCTAAGGGCGTTTCTAACCCGCATAAACGCTGGGTTTACTAAGCATTTTTGTTTATTCGAACTCGTCACACATAAAAGTCCACTACCCTATATTCCGGTCTTTTTCTACCCTTTTCAGTCTCCTAAATCTTCTAAAATATGCAACTTCTATGCTGTCTCAAGTGCTTTTAGAACCAGAATAGAACCAGAAAGGTACAATAGAACCAGAAATTTCTATGCCAGTTGCAAGCCTGCCAGTTCCTTTACTTCTTCAAGCGGCAAGTCCGTATCTTCTGCAATCTCTTCAAGCGTCTGCTTTCCTCTTGCAATCAGCCGACGGGCAGAAGCCTTTTTCTCCTCCGTAACCCTTTTTTCCGCTAAATCTTCAAATACCTGACACATAATTTCCTGACCTCCTTCCGTCTCCTTGAAATACTTTACCTGTTTTGCCAACTCTGGATAAAACATATCAACAGAGCTTAAACATCTAAAGTCATGCATCAGCCTGCCAACCGGATCATTGTCATCCTTATAACTTCCATTCACGTATATGATATGGGAACCGTCACCAAAATATGTGCCTGTCTCCTCAATTATTCGATTGATATGATATAAAGAACATCCTGCCCCCATAACATCACTCGCTGTTATAAATATCACATAAGAATCATGAATTTCTTTAAATTCCTGCCCTGCCTTCAGCATTTTTGTGTCAATCATGCTGCTGTGGAACCTCGCCCTATGGACGTCCGCCCCTGATGATGCACGCTGAACCTCAATATCATAGACTTTCCCATACCCATCCCTTGCATAAATATCTATGGTAATGGAACGCCCTCCAGACATTGGATTTTTATATTCTCTCTGTGCCGCCACTTCCAATACTTTTAAATCACTCCGCTGAAGAATTACCTTCAGCAACAACTCTGCGGCCTCAATATTCCTGTCAAATACCAGCGTCATCAGATTGTCGTCCAAAAGACACAGTTTCTCTATTGCTTCCAGAGTCTCTTGCTTTTTTAATCCTGTCTGGTTTTCCGTATCCATCAAACCACCTGCCTTTTCATTAAATATCATATCATGGATTATCCTCTTTTTCAATCACATCTCCCTTTCCCGCATCAAGCCCCAACATCTGGCGGCACTGCTCTAATTCCAGCTCTGCTTTCCAATTCTTCCGGTTCGCCAAAGGTTCTTTTTCAAACAGATACGCTGCCCCGTCCACTATATCAACTACTGTTACTGCAAGCGCCAGATAATCTCTCCTTAATTCCTGATAGCTTTCCTCTGACAGCGGGAAACTGCCGGACTGAATCTGTCCGGCAATTTCCCTCATAACCATCTGCATTTCCTGTAAAGCATCCACTATCCGCTGTATATTCTCTTTCTTGCCAACCACAACAATATTTGAGTACACACAGCTTCTTGTAATAAAGTCTTTCTTGTATATGCCGCTTAGTGCGGCTCGCTGCTCTATGATTGCCCTCGCCCACGCACTGGGGCGAAAGGCAACCGTTGGT
>CAPQSW010000074.1:1848-4271 GCA_948688495.1 uncultured Lachnospiraceae bacterium
CCAGTCGTCTGTTTCCTCCATCAGCCCGTTTAATTTGTCTGCCAAGTCGCGGGACTGGTTCGGGTACAGGTGCGAATATGTGGAAAGCGTTGTCTGTACCTTTTCATGCCCCAGACGGTCTGCCACTAAATTCGGCTGTGCCCCAAGTTTGGAAATCAGCAATGAAGCATGGCTATGGCGGAGGTCATGCAGACGGATTTTCTTCACCCCTGACAACTCCACTCCCCGAATCATTTCTTTTTCCAGATAGGATTTCGTGATGGAAAATAGGCGGTCATTCGCCATCATCCCATACAGCCTGCCCACATATTCCTCTAATTCTGTTACCAGAAAATCGGGAAGCGTGATTATTCTTTTGCTTTTTGTTGTCTTAGGTTCTGTAATCACGTCCCTCCCGTTGATTCTCTGATACGATTTTGTAATAGATAGCGTCTTTTCTTCGGCGTCAAAGCTTTCCAAGGTCAACGCCAGAAGCTCTCCGAGCCTAATCCCTGTCCAATAAAGCGTAAGGAATGCATAATAGGAAACAGGCTTATCCTTCACAAACTCAATAAAAACCTCAAATTCCTCCTGTGTCCAGAATTTCATTTCCGCTGCCTGCCCTTTTCCCATAGAACCAGCTTGTGAGCAAGGATTCTTAGGTAAGTCATAATATCTCATGGCATAATTAAATATCGCACTAAGCTGGTTATTGATTGTTTTTAAATAAGTTTGCGAATATCCCTGTTTCATAAGGCTGTTCTGCCAACACCGGATATCTGCCGCCGAAATATCTGTAATTTTCTTTTTCCCAAAATATGGAAGTATCTTCAGTTCTACGATATAATCTTTAGTGCGTACCGTATTTTCCCGTAACCTTTCTTTCATATCTTCCCTATAAAGCTGCCAGAAAGAAGAAAACTCCATATCGAGATTGTGGGACTGCTGAACCATGAATTTCTCAGCCCATTCCACTGCTTCTCTTTTTGTTTTGAAATTCCGCTTATGCTTTTTAATGTTTTTCCCACTATAGTCCCTATAATAAAACTGAACATCCCAAAGCCCCTTCTGATTCTTAGTAACAGTCATATTACCATATCCTTTCTAAAAGCTCCCCAAGAGAGCTTCCTCTTGGGGAGCGTCATTCTACTGTGCAGCTGTCATGCCATAATATTTTTCTTCTAAATATTTCTTGGGCACTTTGCCAGAAATTACTATGTATCCCTGTGCAGCCAACTCCTCATTCAGCTCCTTTACAATTCTGTAGGCTTTTGCTCGTGATACCCCAAAAAGCTCCATGACTTCCTTGGCTGTATAATAAAAACATTTTTGAGCCATACTTTTTTCCTCCTATTTGTTATATTCTGGGCTGTAGTGCAAGCCCAAGCCGATTTGCTGCCTCGCTCCTTATGAAGCCGTTCTGTTTTTCATGCTCTTTGTTTTCCTGTCACTTATTTCTCTGTCATTTCTCAAAGGAAACAGATGAACACGGTTCTGTTTCTCATACTCAAACATATAGACTCACCTCCTTCAAATAATCTCTGCAAGGAGATAATCTGCCTCAGTGTTCATCTCGTAAATTTAAGTTCTCGTGAGCTTTTTTCTCAGCACTCGGCTTTTTAAGCCTGCCTCTACCCCCATTTTTCAGCACACGCACACGCAAAAGCCTGCCTCTGCCCCCATTTTTCAGCACATACACTCATAAATTCTACCTCTGTACCCCCATTTTCAGCACATGTACCCGCAAATCTTACCTCTGTACCCCCATTTTCAGCACACGCACACGCAAATCTTACCTCTGTACCCCCATTTTCTATACACCGCTGACCCTCTTTACACGCATCGTTTACCCCTCCAGTTTACGAAGTTTATAATAGGAAGTTTTCTTCATGCCGAGGATTTCCATTGCCTGTACGGAAGTTATCTCCCCATTTTCCACCCGCCCTATGACTTCATTCCAATTCTCTGGCTTCACAACCTGCGGCCTGCCAAATGCAACGCCATTTGACCTTGCCGAAGCGATGCCCTCCCGCTGCCTCTGGCGGATTTTATTGCGCTCCTCCTGTGCAATGCTGCCCATGACCTCTATCAGTATGTTGTTCACCATTTCAATCACCCATTCCTGACCGTCAGGGAAATCTGTGAGGGTCGTGGGGATGTCCAGTATTTTTACACGGACTCCCGCCTGTTTTAATTCTTCCAGCTCTGACCTGATATCCTCCTTCCTTCTGGACAGCCTGTCAAGCTCCTTTACCACAAGGACGTCCCCGCTCCTTAAGAGCGAACGCTTCAAAGTCTGGTAACCCTGCCTGTCCATGCTCCTCCCGCTTTCTTTGTCAATGATGATGTTGCGCCCGTCAACGCCATACCCCAAGAGGGCCTCCACCTGCCTGTCCTCTTTCTGGCGGGCAGTGGACACCCTTGCATACCCAAATATTTTACTT
>CAPQSW010000075.1:0-217 GCA_948688495.1 uncultured Lachnospiraceae bacterium
ATGTCAATGCAAGGGAGCTGACAATACAAAATACAAATGAGGTAGCATGGGAACATTATACGGCAATGAGGGGAATCAGCAGCCAGACATTGAAAGATGGAAACTATAATGTGGAAGATGTAATGAAATCAATTATGGATACATATGAGGCCCGTTATAATGAAATCGTCAAAGAACATGAAAATGGAGACCGTGAAGTTTCCTATGAACTTACGGG
>CAPQSW010000075.1:227-1435 GCA_948688495.1 uncultured Lachnospiraceae bacterium
GCGGTGCAGATACTGGGGAACTATGTAGAACAAATTAGAGAAGTTTTTGTATGTAACTAAGATAATGGTATAAAGAAGATATAAAAAGTATAGAACAAATGTTCAGATTTGGTCTATACTTTTTTGTTGTGGGCAAAATTAAACCCATCACTTGACAATGTTGCATAGATCTTATGCACCGGGATCATAAGGAATCGGGTACATAAACTGTATTGGAATGACGATATAAATTGTGCGAGGACAGCAATCATCTGTTTGAGTGAATTATTTGAAACTGCCATTGAACAGCAAATTATCTGGTCTGCGGTTGGATTGCATGGTGCTGGAGGTTATAGGGCGCAGTGCGGCTTAGTTAAGGCACAAATTATTTTAGAGTTTGGAGGAAAAAAGTATGCCAGTTAGTATTTCAGATTATCCGGTGCATTTGCAGGAAGGGCTTAAACTTAATAGAGAGTGTTTGAAGTCTCAGGGAAGCCAAAATGAAGACCGGAAAGTGTTTCACAGGGATTCCTTAGAAGTTTCCCAATTATCGAAAAACAGGGAAATCTTAATGGATAAAATAAAGCATACGGTAGTGCAGTCGGCTGCATCGTTCAGCGATATGAGAGCTGGAATCTTAAAAGAAATCAGGGAAGAAAAAGGGCAGTATGGTTATCACGATGTAGTGAATGCCTGCGGGCTGAGCTATGCAAGACTGTATTCAGAAATCGAACTGCGTCATGAAAATGAACAGTATTATAAGACAGATGGGACGCCGCTGACAAAGGAAGAAGAGACAGAATGGCTGGATATGCAGTATGGGCAGGAAGTGGAGTGGCAGAAGTCCTGTGCCAGAATAGCGGCACAAGGGCAGGCATTTCAGGGAAATATTTCGGAAACGCCGACAAAAGAGATAGAAAAACTGGAAGATGCTTTTTATCAGGCGAGAGATGCTTATATGAAGCTGTACCATGAAAGCAAACAGGATGGGAGGCCGCTTGCTTTGCAGAATTTTGTTTTTGGGAACAGCCGGATGTATGAAGTGCTGGACAGATTAGGAAATTTACAGGAGAGGGTGGAATAATGCAGGTTAATTCGTCCAATGGTTCATTGCAGAACAGATACTTTTCAGGGACAGGAAGCATAGGAGGTATCCATCTGCCTGACTTTCATGATAAATATGTTTTCTCCAAAAAGAAAAGCGGCATCAGTGATGAGGAATACCGGAG
>CAPQSW010000075.1:1445-4183 GCA_948688495.1 uncultured Lachnospiraceae bacterium
GTTCCAAAACAAATCCGAAGGATTTAATAAGCTGATGAAAAGTTACACATCGGAAGTGTCCCCGGACAGAAAGGGAATCATCACTTCCGGGCTGAAAGTTGTATCAGGGAACAGACAGACTGTGCTGAAGCCGATAGATTTTGTGGCAACGCTGCTTGAAGGGAAAGTGAAATATCAGAAACTGCCATCAGGAAACAGCGATTACATAGAATTTTACGATAAGAATGGGGAAATGGTGGCGACTTATTCCAATAATGGGTGGACTATGTATACCACCAATGCGGAGGCATCCAGACAGACGGAAATGTGCATGATTTATAACGAGGCATGGGGAAACGCAAAGAGGGGCATTCCGCTGGCGGGTGAAGAAGCGGTGGGTGTAGAAAATCCGCAGAATAGTTTTGATGCAAAAGCATAGAAGGAAATGAATTTTACGGTTTCATATCCCCGATAGGCCATAGCCGGACAGGATGGGGGCAGGCATCCCCGGCGTTTCGGCGGATTGGAGGAGTAGGTGTGGTTTAGGATAACAGGAAGGAGAGATAAAATGCCTTACATTACAGTTGAAAGCGGAGCTTTATCAGATGGTCAAAAGGAGGAACTGATAAAACGGTTGACGGAAGTGTCTTCCGAAATTATGAAAGTGCCGCAAGAATTTTTTGTTATAACAATTAAGGAAGTGCCGGACAAAAATTTTGGCATTGGAGGCAAAACGATTGATAAAGTAAAATCAGAGTATATGCAGACGCATAAATGATTTTCGGGAAGAAAGAGTGGCTTTGTGTGAATATATTAAGGATAGCTGGAGGAAAGTAGGCGTAGAGAAATCTAGGAGGGATAATGAATCATACAGTTTTGGAATTTGAATGTGTTGGCATGGATAATGGAGGGAAATTCCCAGTCAAATATACGGGGCGTGGACAGGACATATCGCCGGAATTTATTATTAAAAATTTATCGTCAGATGCAAAGACGCTTGCTATTACATTAGAGGATATATCTCACCCGATTAAAAACTTTACGCACTGGCTTATTTGGAATATTCCTGCCGCTGACAGGATAAAGGGGGATATTCCAGCAGGCAGGATTGTGCCAACGTTAGGGAATGCTTGTCAAGGCATAGGATACGGTATTCATCGGTATGCAGGCCCGAAGCCGCCGAAAGGGAAAAAGCATACTTACCGCTTTACGGTTTATTCCTTAGATTGTGAAATGAATATAAGTGCCAATTCCATGAAAAGAAGTTTTCTGAAGAAGGCAGAAAAGCATATCATCCAAAAAGGCAGTATTGTTGGTGAGTTTGAATAAGAAATAAATTTCAACGGCTTTATAGCTAATATGTTACAGCTTGACAAGGCAGGGCAGGCAATACCGTTATTCTGGCAGATTGGGGAATTGGGAACAGAAATGGCTTTGGATGACAGAGGAGCCGTTGCTTAAAAAATAAAAGACAACAATGGAGGGATTTTAGAAATGGGAATCAGTAATGTGAATGACCAGACTTCTGCATATGGAGCGGCTTTTAGGAACAAGCCAATATTCGTAAGCGATGAATAACCTGCCGTCCCACAAGAACAGGATTTTGCCCTATAATGATAGCAACTTGGAGCGAATATCTACATCAGTTCTTGATCAAGCAGTCCGGCAGCCATCTGTCTGGCATCCGCTGCTGCTATCAGCTCCAAAATAACTATCAGGAGATGATGCTATGTCAAAGAAAATACGCAGCGACCAGGAATGGCTGGAGCTAATCCAGGAGTGCCGCGCCAGCGGCCTGTCTGTCAAAAACTGGTGCCAGACACGTTCTATATCCATAAAAACATTTTATAATAAAGCCGCAGATTTAAGAAGTAAGATTCCAGCCATCGCGGCTTTTTATAGTGGAGCACGGGATTGGGCAGGATATGCTGGGAAAGCCAAATGATCCACTCCTTTGATTTTAGAAATCTTTTCATAAAACCAACATCGCTGATCTTACCAATGCCGCTCATAAGAGCAAACTGGCTTACATCAATGAGCGATTTATTACCAGAAAGATAAAACAGAATCAGCCGCAAAAGATCAAGAGGATTTGAAATTATGCGTTTTCTTGTTATGGCTTTTTTCTCGTAGCAGGCATCTTCATATCCTGCCGGAAGTAATTTCACTAAGTCATTTGTATTCATAAATCTCACCCCGTTTCAGTATAACATAAAATTTATGAATTTGCAAAAGTTAGTGCTTATGGGGCGTTACCCTCCATAGGCGCGAACTTAAGCAGGCAGTCCTGGTAAAACTGCTGAATGAAACTCCTCCTGGTTTATCCGCCATCGTTTTTTCGTAAACGGTAAAACGTGAATACCTATACAAAACTGGAGCAATCCTGTACTATAGTAGCAGGCTTGCTCCAGTTCTTATTTCACTTCATATTTATTTGACTTCCGGCAACGCTCCGGGAGATTCGGTGACCATGGGAGCAGGTCATCCAGGAACGATAAGTCTGTGTCGTCTTCGTGTTTCGGTATCTCAGTCAGGAGATGCTCCACATAATCATAGACTTTTCATCCATTTGCTTTTGCGGTTTCCGTGATGCTGTAGATTATGGCGCGGGTCTTTGACAGTTAGATTTTTAATAAAGCCATTAAACTCCTTATAATATCTATATTTTCGTCGTCAAAAATTTTGTTTCGCTATATAGTAATGTTAGTATCTCTTGATATTTTCCTGTTGTAGATGTAATATACTCATATACATACTGG
>CAPQSW010000076.1 GCA_948688495.1 uncultured Lachnospiraceae bacterium
ATCTGCGCCAACGCAAAAGGGTATGGTATGCTCTACCAGATCCAGAAGAAAGGTAGATGACCGTATGGGAAAAAGAACCCGTTTGTGACAATAGTAGGATTTAACAGGCATGATCCCGCCCATGTGGAGGTGGCGCAGTTCCTGAATGGTATGGAGCGGGGGAAGGCACAGTATATCGTGGACGCGGTGATGGCGTACCAGAATGGAGGGCAGGCAGAGGGTTCCGATCTGACGGGGAGGGCATTTGATCACGCAGCTATACGACAGATTGTGCTGCAGGTCATAGAGGAACGGGAAAATGGAACGAATGGCAGCAATACGGCGGCAGAAGCAAAGGAAACGGCTGAACTGGTGGAAAGTTCTGGTGAAAATGGATTAGCAGGACTGGATGACAGTGCATTAGGGGACATCTTACAGTCGCTGGATGCGTTTAAGGGATAGGATGGAAAGAAACAGGAAATGATAGTAGCATAAAAGGAAGCCTTTTCCAGTCTTTTATGAATCGGCTTCCTTTTGCTCAAGCAGTGCATCGGTTGATATGTTAAAATATTTAGCGAGGATGGCAACTTCGTAGTCGGGAACAAAGCGGCTGCCCTGCTCGATGCGCAGGATGGTCAGGTCGCTGCACTCCATGCCGAGCAGCTGGAGCTGGCTTGCGAGCGCGGCTTGGGATAATCCTTTTTCCTGCCGGAGCTGTCTGATCTTGGAACCAATGATGTTTTTGGAGGTTCCGTTCCAGTAAATTTTCATAAATGCATTCCCTTCTAAAGATGAAGTGTATAGAATTGATTTTACCGAAACGGAGTGATAATATACTTCTAAAGATGAAGAACAAGGAAATATAAGGGATCAGCAGTGGGTTGTTGGTACAAAATAATACTGATAATAAAGGAGAGGTATGGCATGAATGATGTATGGTTGAAAATGGCTGAGTTTTTGGGCAGGTTAAACGGAGAGAGCGTCAGCAGGGAAAGTTATGTACGCACTCCAGAATATGAAAAGGCGTTGGAGGCATGGAAAGAAAAAGAACAGGAGTGGGAGGATTTTCTGGAAACTCTTTCCACAGAACAGAGGGAAAAGCTGGAGGAAATCAAAGAATGCCAGGAGGACTTTTCTTCTGCCCAAGAGTTAAGGGCATATATTCAAGGCTATGTGGACTGTGTGCAGGCATTGTATCATATGGGATTATTGAATGAAAATAAGGAATTAAAAATTCATTAAAAACAAAAGATATATTGCCTTTTCAGAGAAAGACATATTATTATAAATAAGGGTAACCCGATATAAGATATGAAAATGGATGGAAAGGCAGTGAGGCAATGTATAATCCGCAACTGGAGACATTTATCCGCGTGGCAGATGCCGGAAGTTTTAACAAGGCGGCAGAGCAGGCATATATTACACCTACGGCGGTTTTGAAACAGATCAATCTGCTGGAGGCAGATTTGGGAGTACAGCTCTTTGAAAGAACCCACAGAGGGCTTTCTCTGACGAAAGCAGGGAGCTCCCTGTATAAAGACACAAAATACATTATCCAGTATTGTAAGGATTCTGTGGTACGGGCGAAAAATGCCATGCAGGAAAACACAGACATCATCCGTATTGGAACATCACCGATGACACCTGCGCAGGTTCTTGTGGAACTTTGGCCACAAATTCATGCGTTGTGTCCAGAGATCAAGTTCCAGCTTGTCCCTTTTGAGAATACTCCGGAAAATGCAAGGGAAATATTGAAGAACCTTGGACAGAATATTGATGTGGTGGCAGGAATTTTTGATGAAACAATGCTGAACCTGCGCCAGTGCGCGGGCTTTGAACTTTTCGAGCAGCCATTATGCTGTGCGGTATCCATTCACCATCGTCTTGCGGATAAGATAAAACTGACGGTTCAGGATTTATATGGGGAGAACCTGCTGCTGATGCATCGTGACTGGAGCCATTATGTGGACAGACTTCGGGATGACCTTTGGCAGAACCACAGTAAGATCAGCATCGTGGATTTTGATTTTTACAGTGTGGATGTATTTAACCGCTGTGAGAATGGAAATGATGTGCTGATGGCGGTGCCGGTATGGGATAATGTCCATCCCTTATTAAAGGTAATCCCTGTGGATTGGAGTTATTCTATTCCCTATGGCCTGCTGCATTCCCCGGAACCTTCCGTAACGGTAAAGAAATTCCTCTCGGCATTGCAGAAAGTATTGTAACAGGGTAACAACAGAGTTGTAACCTCAAAGTATAAACTGATGAACCAATCGAGACTTCTTTTGAAGCCTCGGTTTTTTTATACTAAAAAAGCAAGGGGGAAAGGCGTGGTTATGAATAATTTTATTTTTGAAAATTCAACAAAAACATATTTTGGAAAAGGCTGCGTGAAAGAATATCTTGCCTGCCTGACCAGACATTATGGACAAAATGTGATGTTTGCTTATGGTGGAGATTCCATCAGGGATAACGGTATTTATGATGAGATCCGGGAGAGTCTTGCAAAAGCGGAAAAGAATGTGGTTGAATTTTCAGGCATTTATGAAAATCCAACTTATGAAAAAGTGCTGGAGGGCGCGAAGCTGGCAAAGGAAAATGAAATAGATTTTGTTCTTGCCGTTGGGGGCGGAAGCGTGACGGACTGCTGTAAAGCCGTTTCTATGGCAGCGGTTTATGGCGGCGATCTTTGGGATGATTTTTTTGCAAGGTATGGAATTATGGAGTTTGATCCGATTCCGCTTGGTGCTGTTGTTACGGAAATGGAAACAGGGAGCGAAATGAACGGAAGGGCAGTCATTACCAATAGAGCGTTGAAGGTCAGAACAGGATGGGACTATCCCAAGTGTAACCCTAAATTTGCGTTGATCGATCCTGCCTATAGCTGCCATGTTCCCAAAAGGCAGATGGTATCTGACGGTTTTGATACATTATCCCATATGATGGAGATTTATTTCAGCAAACCGGATGAAGATAATGTTTCCGATGACATTGCGGAGGCGCTGATGAAAAATGTAATTCAGAATTTAAGGACGGCAATCAAAGACCCACAGGATTATAGGGCAAAAAGCAACCTAATGTGGGATGCGGCTATGGCGGAGAACCGTATCCTGAAATTAGGAAAACAGACAGATTTCCAATGCCGTCAGATGGAGCATCAGCTTGCAGCTTATACAAATTGCAATCAGGGGGAAGGGCTTGCAGTTCTGCATCCTGTCTACTATCGCCATATTTATAGAAGCGGCTGTCATAAGTTCAGGAGGTTTGCCGTCAATGTATGGGGAATTTCGGACAGGGGCAAGACAGAGGAAGAAACAGCCTGTGAAGGGGTTGAGGCACTGGCTGGATTTATTAAAGAAGTGGGACTTCCCGTTACACTCCGTGATTTAGGGGCAGACGAGAATACGGATTTGAGGCAGATCGCAGATTCCTGCAGTCTTTCTGCCGGCAGTTATAAACAAATGACGCACAAGGAAATCCTTGAAATTTTTCAGGAATGTTATTAAAGGAGGAAAAACAATGAGAAAGAAAATGATGAAGAAAGTAACAGTGGTATTGACGAGCGTAGTTCTTGCCATTGGTCTTATGG
>CAPQSW010000077.1:0-212 GCA_948688495.1 uncultured Lachnospiraceae bacterium
GAAAATGATACTGTATCAAATGAAATGTCGAATGTTTCAAGTGAAGTATAGAAAATGCGCATAATTTTAAGGGTATTGGTAGGTCTGCATGATGAAATAAATTGCCCGGACTTACCACAAGGGGGCATGGGCGGCTCTGAATGATAGATGAGTTGCCGTTAGGATTAGCATAATAATTTTAGCAATCAGGAGGATAAAGATTATGGCAATTT
>CAPQSW010000077.1:222-476 GCA_948688495.1 uncultured Lachnospiraceae bacterium
GGAGTAACAGATTACACAAACGCTTATGCAGGTTACACAAATTCTGCAAATGGCAAAAGGCAGGCGGCAGAGGGAGCGGGTACAGCAAAGGAAACAGCGGTCAGAAAGACGGCAAAGGATGAATTGTCCTATCTTACTGAAAAGTACGAATGTATGAAAAGCAAAGATTATTCAGTAAATATAAACAGTTCTCTTTTAGCGAAAGCTGCAAGTGATGAAAAAACATCTGAACGGCTGGAATATAATTTATCTTT
>CAPQSW010000077.1:486-3382 GCA_948688495.1 uncultured Lachnospiraceae bacterium
GTAGTTGATAATATAAAGTCAGCGGCGGCATCGCGTGGCGCAAAAATGATAAGCTGTGATATTACCATGAATGGATATGACAGTATGACTACAGAAGTTGTTACTCAGGTAGAAGTTGATCCGGGAACAGAAAAAGCAAGGGAAGAACTGGAAGAAAAGATTAAGGAGAGAAAGGAAGAAAAGAAGGCGCAGGAGGAAAAAGCGGCTAAAAGGCGGGATGAGAAAAAGGCAGAAGAAAAGGCTGCGGAAAAACGGGCAGAGGGGAAAGAACTGACGGAAATGTTTACAGTATCTGCTGCTGGCAGTGATGTAAAAAGCGTTACACAGAACCTCATAGCAACGATTTCTGGCACATCGGAACTCAAAGGGGCGGGTTTCGACATAAAGGTATAAGGAGATATTGCTTATATCATATTCCGCAAAGGCGCATAAACTTTGCTTCTGCGGATTGAACAGACATATTGTAAGGGAGCAGAGGTGGCTTTGATTAGCAGGGGGCTGTTACATCAAACAAATTGGAGGACTTGGAAAATGCGTGTTAGTGAAATATGGAAAAGTAGATTATTGACATTGCTTATTATAGCAATAATGATTCCTGCAATCAGTGGATGTACCACACAGGGAAATGATTCGTCAAGCTCCGCCCCGGATGCGGTGCATCAGATTAAGGATGACGGCACGGCAATCTATGATGACGATCCCATAGCGGAGGAGCCGCAGCTTGATGAAGATGAACTGGACGGATCTTCGGAGAATTCTTACGGACAAGGGGAGATTATTTCGGCAGATGGTAAGCATAATAAGTTAAGATAAAGAAAAGGGAAGTGCAGATTATGAATGTTAAAATGAATCGTTATATGAATCAGGCATCATATATGGCGACAGCAGGCGAAAGAGCGTCAGAGTCTCATACTGATGGCAGGGTTGAGAGTGAAACGAAGTCTGGTGCAAACAGGGATACTGTAACAATTTCTGCAGCAGGACAGCAGTTTTACGCTGAAAAAATGGAAACAAATACTGATATGGATTTGATACATATCGGTTCTGATATAGATGAATTCAGAAACGCTGTATCCTCTATGAATGAAAAACTGCCCGTTAGTTGGAAGGCAATGGTTGACCCATACAATACGATTACAAATCTGGCTAAAGCAGAGTTCCGCCTGAAACAGTTAGCAGATCCGGCGGCTTCTCATAAAGATGAGGACATAGAGAAAGGTGCAGAGGCGTACGCGAAGGAAAAGATTGATGAATTGATAGAAAAGAAAAAAGCTATGATTGCTGACGGAACGGCAAAAACCGCAGCCGAGGAGTACGAAGAATACAAAACGGCATACGATGCTTACCATTCAGAAAACGGCAGCAGCCTGATTGAAAAGATGACAGGAGATACAAAGAAAGCATATGACATATACAAAAATATCATTGATGGAACGAAAGTATCAATGAATGACGAGAAGTTTCTTATTTTCCATAATTGGACAATGTACAGGGCAGCAAAAGCCGAATATATTCGAAAAACCGATGAACTATATAATACAACGAATGGCATTCCTTTAAAATAGCAATTTGTGACAAGGGAACATCCACCGTGCAGGGAGAGGTTATTTCGGCAGAACCGCATAAAGGGAGTGCGGATTAAAGAAAGCGTATTCTTTGGATTTATTTATACAGCAAACAGATTTCCGCGGTTATATAAAAGGAGAGTGCAGATTGTGAATATTGATTATAGACAGTTTTACAGAGGGACAACAAATATCCCTTTATATGGAAGTGGTGCATATAAGAAAGACACCCTTGTAAAATATGAGTTTAACACCACGGATGAGCATGGCAACAAGATCATGGATAAGATGTCAAAGGAGGAAACCTTGCAGGCGATGAAAGACATCCGTTCACAGTATGGGGATTCGGTTATCGTGGAGTTTTCCGGCGATGGACTGGCGGCTCTTGCGGAGGACAGGAAGGATAGCATGGCGCCGGAAGATCGGGAAGCAATGGAGGCGAGAAATGCAGCATTCCAAAAGGATATTGTGCAGATTGACAAATCCTTAAATAATCTTCCGGCATATTCGGGGATGTACGGCGCAGACAAGGCGGTTGCGTCTGCGTTGGAGAACTGTGGCAAGGAGGATCAGGGATTTGTGTATGACATCATCCGGCAGAACTTCCTTGTCGGGAACAGCGGCTCCATGACGGAGGAGGAACGTCAGGCGAACATATCGCTCGGCATGAAGAAAGCAGAATATGCGGCGGAGAACTTTATCCCGGAGGAAAGTCGGAAGTCATTCATGGAGGCGATGGAATCCATTGCGAAGCTGGCAAGCGCAGGAAAAGCAGATCCAAGTGGAACCTGGATTACGGTATGGCGCAGGGCAGGTATTTAGGGCATGGGAGCGGACTTGTCAGGACAACAAGTGCGCTTGACATGATGCGGACAATGGATAAGGACGCATACGCAGAGTACCAGAAGATGGGGAAAAACGATGACGGCGGGCTTAGCTCGTTGAAATACCTTACAAACTGGTATGCAGGCGCAGTAAAGAAGAATCCTTCGATGGTTGATAATTACGAAAAGCAGTCGGAGGAATATGTGGAGAAGAATGTGAAAAATCAGAAGTTGGATAAGACTTTTGCGGGCTTAAAGACAGGGAGCAAGGCCGCTTTCTTTGAAAGCCTGAAAATGTTCCAGAGCAACAATCCCAATTTTCTCTCATCCATCGTAAACCGGGAGCTGACATCGAAGTTTTGGGGATTTTAGGATTGTGGTGGAGGTTGCTTAGAGGTGCATATTACCAATATGGCACAGAGGGCGGCTCTGAATGACGGAGGGGCTGCTATTAAAATAATGGATAGTAATGGAGGTTTTGAGAAATGAATGTAAATGGAATAGGGG
>CAPQSW010000078.1 GCA_948688495.1 uncultured Lachnospiraceae bacterium
CAGTTAGACGGTATCCTGCAAATGATAGAGGAAGATCGTTACTGCGTGGATATATCAAATCAGCTTTTAGCGACACAGGCACTATTAAAGAGTGCTAACCAACAGATTTTACAGGCACATATCCGTAACTGTGTCCGGGAAGCCTTACAGACCGATGCGGAAAACCCGAAACTGGAGGAAGCGTTGCAGCTATTGGAAAAAATGGTGCAATAGAGCAGATATTTCCGATTGGAGCAAAAGTCCTTCGGATAAGAGCAGACAAAAGGGATTGACTTTTAATATACTCTATATGGTTAGGCATGGCTATCACATATACAGAGTATATGTGACCGCAGGCAGTCGCCAAAAACAAGCAAGCTTGTTCTTGGCTCGTTGCTTATGCGAGATGTAGATATAAGGAGGAAACATGATGAAACAGTCACTTGATACAAGGACAAAATTATTGACGAAAAGTCCGTTTTCCCTCATGCTGGAGCTTAGTATACCTGCGGTTCTTGGCATGGTGGTTGTAGGGCTTTATAACATGATGGATTCCATTTTTGTAGGGCAGATGGTAGGCGCAGCGCAAATGGGGGCGGTATCCGTATCTTATCCGTTTACGCTCATCAATGCGGGTTCGGCGGCGATGTTGGGGGTAGGCTCTGCTTCGGTGCTATCTCGTGCGATTGGAAAGAAGGATCAGGACACCGTAAAAAAGATTATGGGAAACCTGATTGCAATGGTGCTTCTGCTGTCTGTTATTTACACTGTGATAGGTATGGTATTTACCCGCCAGCTTTTATCTTTGGCAGGCGCAAGCGACAATATCCTGAACTATGCGGAAAAGTATCTGCGTATTGTGTTTGCAGGAAGCCTGTTTGTGAACTTCTTCCAGAGTGCGAATATGGTCATTCGTGGGGAAGGGCAGCTTAAAAAGGCAATGGCTATTATAGCAAGCGGGGCAATCCTGAACATTATCCTTGATCCGATTTTTATTACGGTTTTAAAGCCTTACGGGTTGGGAGTGGAAGCGGCTGCGTATGCAACGATTTTTTCACAGTTTATTCAGGCGGTGATTACATTATGGTATTTTAAGAAGAAAAGCGTAAATGTAAAAATCGGACGGATACATATTGACGGGGAATTACTGCCGCAGGTTCTGGCGGTTGGGGTTTCCGCTTTGCTGATGCAGGTTTTGACACTGGTACAGCAGACGGTGATTTATCGTGTGGCATCTGTGTATGGCGGGGAAAATTCGCAGATATTGTTAGGAGCTGCACTGCGTTTCTGGAACTTCTCGTTTGTTCCTCTTTGGGGTATCAGTCAGGGATTTCAGCCAGCCGCAGGGACAAACTACGGTGCGAAAGATTATGACCGGGTAAAGAAATTGACAGGTGTATTCATTACGGCGGCAACAGTGTTGTCCTTACTGTTCTACATTCCGGTTGAATTATTCCCGGATAAGGTGCTTTCTATGTTTATTACAACACCGGGCGTGGCGGCTTCGGGGGCAACGAATTTCCGGATCATGTTCAGTACCTATATTTTACAGGGTAGTTTCCTGATTGCGGTAACGCTGTTCCAGTCGTTAGGAAAGGCAAATAAGGCTACTTGGCTGGTATTGTTCCGGCAGATTATTTTGTTTATCCCGCTTTGTGTGGTTTTGCCGATGATTGGCGGTATGGGGATTCGTGGTGTCTGGCTGGCGATTGCCCTGACCGATGCGGTTCTGGTTGTGATTACTGTATTGATGATGCTTTCAGAATTTCGCAAGATGCCGGAAACAAAATAGAGTGAGGAAATGTATAGTGAGCCGATACTTTATTTGATAAGGTATTGGCTCTTTTCTTGGTTTGCACAATCGGTGGAGATAGAATATAATTCTAATTGGAGTGTAAATTCTACCGATTGGAGCAGTATATTATGAAGAAAAGATATATAATAGAGGATGCCAGAAAACATCTGGCGGAACAGATTAACAGTATAGAAGGAATAGAGAGGACTGCCATGCAGGAAAACTTAGTGAAAAACACAAAAGGGCTGTCTGCGGTTATTCCGAAGGATAATGACGGATATTGTACGGTCTATAAAATGGATTGTGCCGATGGTTTAGGACTGATGACAGTTTATCAGGTTTATCCGGGCATACAGCTTATTTACAATGATTTTGAAGCAACAGGCTGTGAATGGGAAGGTACGCTTGGGAAGAATATATTGGAAATCAACCATTGCAGAGAAGGGCGTGAGGGAAGCAAATTGTTAAGCGGTTCCTGTCTGTATCTTGGGGAGGGTGATATGTCCATTCATACAATGGATAACTGTGCTTCCGAAATGGCGTTTCCATTAAAGCATTACCGGGGAATTTCCGTTGTTATCAATTTGGAGCTGGTATCAGAATATCCGCCGCAGACTTTGGCAGAAAGCGGAATTGATATATTGGAATTTAAGGAAAAGTTTTGTGCAGATGGAAATTGCTTTATTATGCGGGCGAAGGATGAAATCGAGCATATCTTTTCGGAGCTTTATTCTGTTCCGGACTGTCTGCAAAAGCCATATTTTAAGCTAAAGGTGCAGGAGCTTCTTCTTTTCCTCTGCATGGTGGACGTAACAAAAGAGAAACAGCGGGAAATGTATACTTCGCCGCAGGTGGAGATTGTCAAGGAAATTCATAAAAAACTAATTTCAAACTTGCAGGAGCGTTCTACGATAGAGGAGCTTTCCAAAGAATTTCTTATCAATACGGCTACTTTAAAAGCCACATTTAAAGGGATTTATGGACAGCCTATCGGAACTTACATGAAAGAATACCGCATGAAACAGGCGGCTGTGCTTCTTCGGCAGACGAAAAGTACAATAGCGGAAATTGCAAATCAGGTGGGATATGAGAACCAGAGCAAATTTTCGACAGCTTTTCGGGATGTATTGAAGATAACACCCGCAGAATATCGAAAACAAAATGCCAGTGAGTAGGTTGGAGCGAAAAACAGCATAGTATAACGGGAAGGGAGGTCGTTTTGGACGTTAGAACGAAGTTAGGACAAGTTGTTTTATCAGTGTTAGGCAGGTGGTTATAATGGGTAAGGTGATGATACTGTCTTTTTCAGAGGATGAGGAAGATGTCTGCCAGAGAATGTTGCAGATTATAAGTGAAAGCCCTCGCTTTGAAGGCTGTAATGTACTTCAAGTGGAAAAACACCTTAGTATCGGAGGAATGAAGCTGAACTTAGCAGAGAAAAATGTAGTCATACATGGTGCGGAGGTTATGCTTACCAATAGAGAGTTTGAAATACTGTATTTGTTAGCGCAGAGTCCCGGCAGGATATTCAGCAAAGAGCAGATTTATGATATTGTCTGGCAGGAAC
>CAPQSW010000079.1:0-2898 GCA_948688495.1 uncultured Lachnospiraceae bacterium
GGGTGTAAAGCGTGGAAAAATTTTTAACAAATGCCAAATCTCTTTTCCGCTGCTGTTAGATAATTTTCAACTGGAACATGGAAAACAAAGTGAGGAAATATTAAGAAAGTTTTTTCCAGAAGTGTGCGAGGAAATAAGAGGGGTAAGCGACACCATAAGAGCGGATTATCTGCATTTTGCTTCATGGATGCTGTGTATGGGCTGCTGTATGTATAATCTGGAAGATAACTTCCCTATTGAGATTCGGGGCTGTACGGCTTTTGCCTATTCCCAAAATGGCAGATTGATATATGGCAGAAATAATGATTTGCCACCCTATCTGCGTGATGGATGTAAAAGTGAAATTTACGCACCGAGGAATGGAAACAGATTTCATATCACTACATCCTCTTTCATCAACGGGGAAGAGGGACTGAACGAACACGGGCTTGCCGTGGCAATGACGTTTGTAATGACTGAACTTAAAAAGATAAAGGCGGGGTTTAACTCATGTTTTATTGTACGGTATTTGCTTGAAAAGGCAAATGATACAGAGCAGGCGGTTTCGTTACTTATGAATCTGCCGATAGCTTCTAACTGTAACATTTTACTTGCCGATAAAAGCGGCAATATGGTAGTAATCGAATGTACGCCAACTCTCAAAAAAGTCCGTGAAGCGGAAATCTTTCATGGAAACAGGATTGTTTGTACTGTCAATAGCTTTATCTCTGATGAAATGAAGCACTATGACGATGCAAATGGGAATGATTATGATTCCCGCAAGCGGTATAAGGTTGTCATAGACAGCTTTTCTTCGGGGAAGGTAAGGGACGATTATATTGAGACTACTGAGCAGCTCTTGAAAGGCGATTATGGATTTATGTGCCAATATGACAATGAGCCAGACTTTGAGACAGTTTGGAGTTCCATATTTGACTTGGAAAGTTTAGCCATTTACCGTGCAGAGGGCGACCCAAGAAAGAAGAAGTTTATCAGCGATAACAGGCTGCATGATTTAAAATTTTAGTGAGCAGGGATAATTGAAACTTAGCAAAGCATAGAATATCAGGAAAAGCCGTTGTTCGTTTACTATACTATGGTTACGGAGGAACGATAATGGATTACAGAATTGAAAAACGGGAAGAATTTGAGGTCATTGCCAAAAGAGCCAGATACGGAGGAGGACAGGAAATCAGCCAGAAGAATATCCACGCAACATGGGCGGCTTGCGGAGCAGATGGAACGATTGACACGTTGTGCAGATACGTCAATCCAGAAAATATCTTCGAAGGGGCAATTGTTGGAATATGCTTTGACAACCTGACAGAGGGGGATTTTGACTATGCAATTGGAGCGGCTTATTCGGGCGGTGATATAGCGGCAGGGCTGCCGATTGAGAAAGTGCCTGCAAATACTTGGGCGGTGTTCCCTTGTACTGGGAAAATGCAAGAGGCGTTCCAAGACCTGTATCGGAGGATTTATACAGAATTTTTCCCGACCAGTAAATATCAGCCAGCAGGCGGGATGTGCATCGAAGTCTATCCGAGTGCTGAAATTTATGACAATAATTTTAATTTTGAAATATGGCTTTCCGTAGAGGAAAAGTAAAGCCATTATGCGGCTAATGCATTTAGTTAACAAACGCAAAGCCAATTTTCCTGCCCTCTCAATCAATTCTGATTGGAGGAAATAAGCATGGCATACAACCACGGACGAGAGGACAGGAAATGGCGGTCAGGGAGAAGCTGGCAGAGGTAAAGTCTGTTGCTGATTTGCTGGACGAGATTGAGGACGAAAATCTGTACCTTGCTTTGATCACGGTGGACAGACGCACGTTACAAATTGTCCTGCTGAAAATGCAGGGTTACTCTACAAAAGAAATTGCCCCGCTTGTGCATTTGACGGCAGGGGCTGTCTATGCGAGATTGGCTCATTTGCGTAAGGGTTTATAACAATACAGCCTGCTTTTCTGTGAAATGTTGGGTGAGAGGTCAAAGACTTCTCACTCATTCTTTATATATGGTATCTCCCTATATGTTCTCTAATGGAATTATACAGAAGTAAAGAATACAGAAAAGAAACCATTGCCAGAGAAACCCTTAATGCAGAATCGGAACAGCCTGCAGACCATCCATCCGATCCATTACAGGAAGCTCCTGTATCAATCCTGTTTAGCAAGTCAGACCTGCGGCTTGTAACCAACCTGCAGGATTGTGTGAAAGCACAGCAAAATGCCGCTTATGCAAATAAAGTAAAACTTTCCAATCTAAAGGAAATGGCTAAGACCGTTGCTTATATACAAGAACGTGGATATGATACAAGAGATTCCTTGGAAGATTCATTTTCAGAGGTTAAGAACCTTGCTTCCAGTTCCAGAAAGGTTTTAAAAGATACGGAAGATAAGCTCCGAATATTAAATGAGCAGATCCATTATACCGGCCAGTACCTTGCTAATAAATCCGTCTACCTGCAGTTTTGCAGATCAAAACAAAAGGGACAGTTCCGTAAAGAACACTCTGCCGAGATTGCGCTTTACGAATCAGCCCGGAAATTCCTGCAAGGGCAGTCAGCAGACGGCAGGCTTCCATCCATCAAACTGCTGAAAGCGGAAAAAGAACATCTATTGCAGAAGAAAAATGAAACGCAGAAAACCTACCATATATTACCGGGATTATCAGAAAGAATTAAATACGGTCTGCTCCAATGTCGATAAAATTTTAGGACAGACCCGAATGCCAATAAATTGAGGGTTTTCAGCTTTTCCGTTTGCTCGAAATTTTTCAAAAATGATACAAATCAAAAGCTCCGTAAAATACCCGGCGATTTCCTCTGTTGACATTTTTCCAGTCTTTAACATATTTTCTACTGCATCCCTTACTGCCTCACGTCTTTCACTGGCAGCATAATTACGCCTAATCC
>CAPQSW010000079.1:2908-3165 GCA_948688495.1 uncultured Lachnospiraceae bacterium
AAATTCGCGGAGCAGATTCCTGTCTTTGCAGATGCGGATGGTTTCCATGACAGCCTCCCGGCTTCTCCCATACCGTTTTACCTGTTCGTTATATACCTTTGTAAAAACAACATACTGGCTGATAATGTTGTTCTTTTTCTACAATCCCTTTATTTACAGGCTTTCAGGCATATTCACAAAAATTTTTACGACACTTTTACGACACCACTTTGAATTTTCAATTTCCTGCGACAATACATTATGCCATTCTGTACATC
>CAPQSW010000080.1 GCA_948688495.1 uncultured Lachnospiraceae bacterium
CTTTTTAGGGAGATACAGTCAGAAACGCCTGTATGCGGTATCAGTTCCGCATTGCACACGCTGTTAAGTTTGTATGATTGTACCAGCAGTATCACTACGTCCTGTAAGTGATATACCGCTGGTTTTATTTTGGAAAATTTTATTATCTCTTTTCAGAGCAGGAATGACACGGGTTCACAGGAAACTGCGGACGCCAGGAATAAGAAAGTCATTCCTGCTTTTTTGCTGCCTGAAAGCCGGAAGGCATATAGGGATACAACAACATTCACAAGAAAGAAAGGAAGGTGGAGAGGACTGTAACAAATGTGGCAGACAGTTAAACAGCTGGGATGCCCGGTTATCGAAAACCCTGGCGTACAAATACCCGTGCTGTGAATCCTGTATTGCCGGGGAATATGATATGTCAGCGGAAAGGCTGCGGGACCGCATGGAAAACTATTTTGGGATGCGCCCATGCCAGGGATTATAAGGAGGAATGGAATGAGAGAAAAGGAATATGAGGAATACAATGCTCTGACAAAACGGCTGCTGGAGGAAGGCTATACCGTGGACAATCATCCGGACTATGTAAGGGTTGATGTTCCCATGTGGCAGGAGAAAACCCTTGATAATTATGATGGAGGGTTTACCTATGAACGCTGGTGGATCTTTGAACAGACTTTCAGGACGCCCTGCGGCCTGCAGTGCAAAGGGCTCCAGTGTCACAGCAACATGAGCTACATGGGGATTGAATGGACTTTTGAGAATGATATGGCTACCATCCGCTGTCCTTATGAAAAGAAGGAATGCAAGCTGAAACACGAATACCTTCAGGAGAATAAGGTACTCAGGTATGAGTGTGAGGTTCATATGACGAAAGAGGAATACTGCTATGAAGGGAGCGTAGAGCATATCCTGAAGCTGCATGATGATGAGATACGGAGACAGGAGGTCAGCTTCAGGCTGCAGAAAAATGGACGAGTCTGCCGTGAGCATATGAGGTTCAACCGGGATACCCTGGAATGGGAAATGAACTATGACCCTTATTATTGCGGATCAAGCAGATGTGCAGGGATGTGCCCGGTCCTGGGGCATGAGCTGGATAAGAAAAAGGGGAATGTATTTTATGATGTGAAGATATCTTATCTCAGAAATGACTTGAACAGCACACTGTTTGAAGGACAGGTGGATACCCGGATCATCAAGGGGAAAAAGCTCTTTGACCATCCGGTGAGCATGGATATCTGTAAGATATGCGCCAGGCTCTGCCAGGATAGGATAAAGGAGAAAGTGCGGAACCACTATTTTACGGAGCTGTTTTTCTCTGAATACCACGGCAGGTATTTTTCCTTTGAGATCCAGAATGTCCGTGCAGAACGCAGGGAGAGCCGGGATCTGATGCAGGACCTGGAGGATATACGGAACGGAATCCAGATCGTGCATGCTTCTGATATGGAAAAAAGGGATTCTGAGAATAAAAGGGAGAGACGGCGGCAGGCGCGGGAGTCTGCAGTCAGGCGCCTGGAAAAGAAACTGTTGGAGAACGGATATGAAAGTCTGGAAAAATTCAGTGTAGACCGGCGCCATGCGGATAAATGGCTGGGAGAGGAACGGATCGCAGAACTGGAACAGATGCGCCTGGAAAAAGAGAAAGAGAGAAGGGAGCAGCCAGTGCAATTAAGTTTGTTTGATATGGAAGTTCTGTAAGATAAAGGAAAGGCTGCCTGGAGCAGCAATAATATTTTTCATGCCAGTATTTTTATACAACCATCCATACCATTGTAATGTTAATTTGGATATTCTTGATAAAAAGCGGTTTCTTTAGTATAATAAAACCGTGACAGAAGGTAAAGATTTAATCAGATATATGTTTTCTAAATCATGTAGAAAGGTGGTGTCTGTTATGTCAACATTGCAGAATCAGATTACACAATCTCTGGAAGGACTTTCGGATGACAGCCTGCGCTTTATTCTTGATATGATACAGCGCTTTGTGCTGCCATCAGAGTCAAGGAGTGTGAGTATAAATTATGGCGCTGCCACACAGGGCAAAAAACGCAGGCTTGGAAGTATGAAAGGGCAGAAATTTATTGCGGATGGTCATGATATAGACGAGTGCAATGATGAAATAGCCAGATTATTTGAGGTGGATGGTTGATGAAGATTTTGCTGGATACACATATTGCAATATGGGCAGTACTGGATTCGGAGGAATTGTCGAATACAGCCAGGGCAATGATACTTGACGAGAACAATGAAATCTATTACAGTACCGCTTCCGTGTGGGAGATTACGATTAAGCATATGGCACATCCGGAAACATTTTTATTCAGCGGGAAATACTTGGAGAAAGGATGTGAAGAGAATGGCTTTTTCTCGTTGCCTGTATTTAATAAACATGTGGCTGAGTTAGAATCTTTGGTACGGACAAAGGATGCTCCTCCGCATAAAGATCCTTTTGACAGGATTTTGCTTGCGCAGGCAAAATCGGAAGGAATGAAGTTTATGACACATGATACTTTGATTCCATATTATAACGAATCTTTTGTTATCAGTGTTTAACATGAGTGCAATGATTGATGTAAAGAGCCAGAAGATATTTACAATCTCGAACTGGCTAAAGGTGTGAGCGCATTTTCTTTTGTTGGTTATTTATAAAACACTATATATAGTATTAACAACTTGACTAAATCAATATCTTGTGCTAAACTGTCCTTGTAATTGATTTTTGTGCGTACCCATATGGGAAATGCAGTCCGTCCAGACTGTATGCGGAATACTTTCCGCATTGCACACGCTGTTAAGTTTGTATTTTTGTGCCAGTAGTACCATTATGCCCTTTGGCTGGTGGTGTACTGGCTTTTTTTATGTTAAGGGATCACTTTCCCTTTGAGAGCGGGAATGACTATGGTTCATGGAGATCCATGGACGCCAGGGATTTGGCAGATGGTCATTTCCGCTTTTTTATTATGCTGTTGCCCAAACGCCGATCAGGGCTTTGAGGATAAAACATTTTAGAAAGGCAGGTAGAAAGAATGAGTGCAAGAAAGAAACAGGCCGGCAGGATACCCTTTCAGGGATACCGCTGCACAGAAAGCAGACAGCCAGTACTGGAAGAACTGTACCACGATCCGGACAGTAAACTTCACGCACAGGGCCAGAAGG
>CAPQSW010000081.1 GCA_948688495.1 uncultured Lachnospiraceae bacterium
GAATGAAATCTGCTATACAGGCGGTATTTATGATGAAAGCACGGGGC
Source organism: uncultured Lachnospiraceae bacterium (assembly GCA_948688495.1). Lineage (GTDB taxonomy): Bacteria > Bacillota > Clostridia > Lachnospirales > Lachnospiraceae > Petralouisia. The sequence continues at coordinate 48 of CAPQSW010000081.1, forward strand.
TGTACTATCTTAATGCCAGGTACTATGACCCGCAGGATGGGAGGTTTACCAGTCAGGATACGTACAGGGGAAAAAATGAAGAGTATAAGACATGGAATCTGTATACGTATTGTGCAAATAATCCGGTTGGGTATATAGATCCGAGCGGGCACGCAGCGCTTGCGGCTGGAGGATTAGCGGCATTAGCAGAACTTCTCAGCAATGCGGCAGTATCACTGGGTGTAACAGCACTTATCTATAAAGGGATTGAAAGTGTTGTGGCGCCGGAGAGAAGCGTGTTTAAACCCCGTATTCCAGCTGTGCCCAAAACTCCATCAGTTGCAAAACCCAGAACCCGGCCGGCGACGAAAGCGCACGCTATTCCACAGCCTAGAGTTAGGGAATATTCAGAGCATAAGTCAAAAGCTAGACCATCAACTAAAGATAAACATGAAGCGGGGCAAGCAAGAAAAAAGCGGGATCAAGGTGGAGAGAAGAAGAAAAAAAGTGGAAAGTGGAAACCTAATCCTAATAAAAGGTCAAATAATAGTAGAAAAAGTCAAAACAGATAAAGATATAGAAATAGTAAATTTATAGCTTATATTGGAGATATAAGGATGGAATACTGCGACATTTTTTCTTGCAATATTCCATCCAGAGATTTTTAACGGAGTCATAGAATGAACAAGACGGAATGTATGGAAAGGGGTTATTATGTATAGGTTTTTGACAAAAATAAATGATGAAAAAAAGGCAGTGAGCATCTATAGTGATTCAGAAAATGACACGAAATTTAATGTGGGATATATTGCAGCATTAAATCCAGAGCAGTTGCTTTTGCAAAATATATCTCCGGGTGGAGAGTATGACGGTTATATGTGGCTGCGCGTAGAAAATGTTTTCCGTTGCTCTGTGAATGGTAAATACGAAGAAAAAATTCTACAATTAGGCAGAACAAAGGATAGGAGAGGGCTGAGCCTGAAAGTTCAGCAAGAGAATATTCTTCAGGATTTGCTCATATATGCCATGAAAGAAAAGAGATTGTTAGAGTTTGTGTTTTTGGGCGGCTATATAACAGGTTATATTTTAGGATTCTCCGAGGAGGCGCTTGAGATTCAGGAAGTAAACGAATACGGGAAAATAGATGGCGTTTCTTGTATTACTATGGGAATTGTAGATGAAATACATTTGGATTCTATTACGTGCCGGGAAGTGGAAAGACTAAAAGATTTAGATTCCTTTGATGGGAAAAGATAGAAGGGGATATTTTTTAGATAGAATATTGGCATAAGGCACCACAGTTATTGAGTAAAGGAAAAGGTAAATTAAATGCGGGATTGGGAAGCGTATGATTTTAAAAGCACGTTTTTGGAGGAACTTCTGGAAACAGGAGCCATGCCCGACGAGGCAGAATGGGAGGTGGTTTATCAGTGTACGTCAGATAGTGAGGCAGGTATCAGGTCTGAGGCCGCAGAAGTGATGTGGATACGCTGCAATGAAAAAGATGAGGAGCGCCTGCGCCAAATGTCTTATGATAAAGGCGAGCTTGTGGCTGTGTGTGCCGTTGAATCATTGGAAGGTGGCAGCCAACGGGAACCTGAAAAGCGAGTCAGACAGCATCCTGGAGAAGAGCACGGAGTATGCCTATGACGTGAGAAACCGCATGGTACAGGCCGTCCGGAAAGAAAAAGGGGATGCTGTCTTAACCCAGACAAACCGCTATAACGGCAACGGCCAGCGTATCCAGAAAACAGAAGACGGGAAAACAACAAACTACTACTACCAGGGGACGGCAGTCCAAGCGATCACGGACGCGGAAGGGAACAAAACCAGCTTCAACCTGTATGGGCTGGAGGGCAACGTTATCGCATCCGGCAGATATACGGGAAGCTGCACCGCGAAATACCTCACCAGCGGGAAAGATTTAAAAGGCAGCACCACCAGCCTGATCAGGCCGGACGGGAGCTGTGCGGTCGCTTACCGCTATACGGACTTTGGCGAGACGGTTATGTATGCGGCGGAGGATGTGGAGAATGAAATCTGCTATACAGGCGGCATTTATGATGAAAGCACGGGGCTGTACTATCTTAATGCGAGGTACTATGACCCGCAGGATGGGAGGTTTACCAGCCAGGATACGTACAGGGGAAAAGATGAAGAATATAAGACCTGGAACCTGTATACGTATTGTGCAAATAATCCGGTTGGGTATATAGATCCGAGCGGGCATTCTGCGATTGCGTTGTTTACGGCAGCAGCAAGAGCATATGAGGCAGGAAAGGCTTTGCTGGGAGCCATAGCATTGTTGGTGACAACTTATTATACAGGGCGGGTAGTCAGGAATGCTCCTATTGTTACGCGTGTACCTGTATACCGTCCGATACCGAAACCGCCCGTAATTAGAAAGCCAAGGGTTCAGCCGGTTCCAAAGGCTCCGGCAGTCCCGAATACCAGGGTGTTGCCAACGCCGAAAGCTCCAGCAGTCCCGAGGACGAAAGTAACGCCAGGGACAAAATCAAAAAAGAGAATAAAATACGTAAAGAGAAAGTTAAAAAATAATTTTGTAAGAGTTTCGGATCAATATTTAAAAAAGCAGGGAATTGATG
>CAPQSW010000082.1 GCA_948688495.1 uncultured Lachnospiraceae bacterium
CCGCCGTACAGTCCTTCAAAACAGACTTCGCAGCGCTGTGGTTCTCAACCGCCACATTCACTTCTACGCCTTTTTCCAGCTCCGGCGCTACAAGGATCTGTGCCTGAAGGTCATACCCAAGCTCCGTTCCATCCGCCGCAAAATAATAGGACTTCGGGATATAGACAATCCCCGTTTTCTTGTCAAACACGATGTCCCCGCTCACGTCCTTCGGGTTCTCCTGCGTGTTCGTGACGAACTCTGCATCCACGATCCTGTCGCTCAAGCCGTTCATGCTCCCGTAGTTTAAAAACGCCACGTAACAGCCGTCATGCTCCTTGGACTCATAGACCGGGCTTGTGGCTGCCATGGATGCAAGGAACGCGTCCATGTTGCTGTCGAACATTTCATCAATGGTCTTTGCCTTCAGGTACTTCCTGTTGGCGATGGTGTACGTCACGCGGACATGGTGCGCCGTCTCCCGCAGCCCGTCCTCATACTTCTTTTCAGCAGCGGTGACCTGCATGTCCTCCAGCGGGATGTCTTCTGCTCCTTTGGCGCCAGACTTTGCCTCGCCATCAGCCACTTCTTCCGCACCTTTGGCATCAAACTCCACCTTGCCGTCGGCTGCATCCTCCGCGTACATCTGCGCTGCCTCCTGCACGTCAGCCGGTGCCTCTGTCTCCCAGTACTCCCCGGACATTCCGGCTGCCTTGTCCGCATCCGCATCCTCCAGGTTGTCAGACAGGTACTCCGTCACTGTAGGGGCTGCCGCCGCGTCTGCCGCATACACCTGAACTGCTGTTCCCAGCACTGACGGCGCGATCATCGAAACCGCCAGCACGATCGCTGTGATCTTTCTGAGTAATCTCATCCTCTTTATACCTCACTTTCTTTGGGTTGATATCTATATGAACAGCCCCACCCCATGGATAGGCACTGGATATTTTGTCCCTGACGGTTCCCGGTCACAGCTCCGGTTCCGTGCAAAAGTAATATGGGAGAATGGAAGTTTGAAAGGAATAAAGAGATGGAAGGATAAAATCTTTAAAGAACAGGACTTTGACACACACAAAAAAGAAACCCCGAAAGGTTTCTTTTTTGTTACAATTATTCTGTTTTTTAGTTCTTAGTTGTATCTAATCTTCCCGCAGGAGCATTTCTTGCCAACGGTTACGGTCTGCGTCGTCGGGGTAGCTTTGTGTACGATGACTTCGGATACGAGTTCTGAACTACGCCACGAATACTTGCAGGCATCTGTCCCTGGCACTTCGTCTTTACCATAAAGGTATCCACATTTTTGACATATGTCATAAATATTATATTTCACTTCGACCCAACCTATCTCGTTTTCAAGAAAGTCCATCATATCTTCTTTAGACGTTTGATCTAGGAAAGTATAACTAGCTGTTGGTGCCCCAGATGCATTATAATCAGAATAGTAGCCGTTTACCGCATAATAGCCTTTTATCCTGTTATATGTCAAAGCGCCATATTCTATACGGTAGTAATTCTCGGTATTCACATTATGCTTTCCTAGTTGATACTTCGCCTGGCTGAAAGGAACCTGTTTCATTACCGTCCTCTTTTCAGTAACAGGGATTGTATAAGAATGTACATGGCTGCTGGAAACGCTACCAGTTTTCCTTACGGTCACCGCTTTCTTCGCAGACCATTTGCTGTACTTTGTCTTCTTGCCAACTTTCTTATATGTCCTGACCCTTACCCAATACTTCTTCCCTTTTTTCAAGGATACAGTTTTCGAAGTTGCTGACGCCTTATAGGATTTTTTCCCTTTAGACATCTTGGAGTTCGTGGCAACCTGGATCTGGTATTTTGCGCCTTTCACCTTTGAATACTTCACCGTCACCTTCCCGGCTGATTGAGACTTAAGATAGGTGATTTTCGTTTTTTTAGGGGCAGATGCCGCCTCTACTTCTGTAGCGGGAAATGCAAGGACTGCCGTCATTACAATTATAAGGGCTGCTGCCATAAAGTTTTTCCATTTTTTCATAATCTGTCTCTCCTTGAAAAAAGAAACCTTAAAAGGCTCCTTTTTCTCAGTATTTGTTTAGTTATATCTGATCTTCCCGCAGGAGCATTTCTTTCCGACGGTTACAGTCTGTGTTGTCGGGGTGGCTTTATGCTCAATGGTCTCGACTACGATTAAACTATTATGCCATCCCCCAGTACATTTATGGTTGTAAATTCCTGTAATTATTTCCCCACAATCGTTACATATATCTTCATATGTTAGTTTCTTCTCTATCCAGCCAGTCCAATTTTCTTTACCTGAAGCAATCATTGTAGCAATTTCGGCATCTGAATAAAAATCCAAGCATGTTTCATATGTTTTTCCGTCCGCACTCTGTTCTTTACAATAGTATCTTATTTGATAATAATCCTTCGAGTTTTTATTAAATTCACCGCTATGAGGATACTTCGCCTGACTGAAAGGAACCTGTCTCATTACCATCCTTTTTTCCGTAACAGGAATTGTATAATCGTGATAGTGCTTACTAGCAACACTACCCGTCTTCCTTACGGTCACCGCTTTCTTTGCAGACCATTTGCTGTATTTTGTCTTCTTGCCAACTTTCTTATACGTCCTGACCCTTACCC
>CAPQSW010000083.1 GCA_948688495.1 uncultured Lachnospiraceae bacterium
GTATTAAATCTCTTGTTTTAAGCGGTTTCACATTGTTAAAGCAGAATTCCCCGAAAAGAACAGCGACAGAGCCTTTACACTCTGCCGCTTTGTCTGCCTATGCGAAAATGTTTTCTTTCTCCCAAATCTCCCTAGCACACGCCCTTATGTTACCTGCCGTCCTGTCCATTCTAAGGCGTTTTCTTCCTTTAGATGTTCTATTGCCTTGTGCCTGTTTCATGTCCCCTGTGAGCCTTTCAAAGCGTTCCTGCGCCTGCCTGTCGATGTCGGCAAGATAGGCGTTGAGCCTGCCGCTTGTGCGGAGATTGGTGTATGTAACCTTGCGGTACTGCTTCAGATAGTCCAGATGCCGCTCGTATTTGCCGCCTAATTCCTCAAAAATCGTCTTTGCCATTGCTTACTATACCGAATACATGCAAGTAAAATTTCCTTATTGTTCCACATGACTTTTCGAGAAGCGGGGTGAATTGTCAACGCTCCCACTTCTATAATGGGATTTGTACGCCCATAAAATCTACGAATAACAGCCTGCACTCGTGCCCGCAGCTCCAGCAACTGAAATGGCTTTGTCAAATAATCATCTGCACCTAAATCCAATCCTAATGCCCGCTCTTCTATTTCATCTCGTGCAGTTATTATAATAACCGGGGTTTCTATATGTTCTGACCGTAGAAATTTCAGTATGTATGTTCGTGATTTCTATGTATCAGCCGCCCTCAACGCGGTCAGCGGCATATTCCTCCGCACTATTCTCTTGAGCGTGAGTAGAGTGTTCTGCTTTTTCCTTTGTCTGAACATACGCCTGTTTCATACGCTGTCCGGCAATGGCGGCTTTGTCAAGCGTTCGGATTGTGCCTTTTATGGAATCCTTCGTCTTTATATCAGCCAAAATCTCATCTCCGTTTCCTTGCTTTTTTCCGCTGCCGATTAGTCAAAAGTAAGAAACAAACGGCTTATAGTGAAGATACGAAGTTTACGCATCAATTTATGTTTGTGATAATTTCACTTCCCGCATCTGTTTGTGCAGAAAAAGTGCTGGAATTTTACCGTTTATGATGGCAGGTAGAACTTGTGTTCAAAAGATATAAATCCTTACTTGGATTGGGAAATATTCCTGCCAAAACAAAAGAATCCAGTGAAGTGTGGTTAAATGGAAAAATGTTTTTGGCAATTTAATAGAAAAATATCTTGGGGATGTTGATTTTTCCCCCTCTTGGAACATCCAAACAGAGACGGAGTATATGGAGAGAAACGAAATTGGTAAGCTTTTTGATTTATATGATGCTGCTTCCCAATAAGGAAACACTCTTTTGCCATGATTTTTTAGAACTGTCTAAAAATGCTTTTATTGAAAAACGTAAAATTACCCGACAACAACTTTGTCAGTTCTTCTAAAATTGGTGCGTATGGGGCGTATCTCCAATGAGAATTTTACAAGGTTGATTGACAAGTACCAGACCGAGTAGGAGAAGCTGTTGGGGCAGATAGCAACGTTTGAGGATGCGTTGCAGGAAGTCAAAGACAGCCAGAGCAATGCGGTACAGTGGGCGGAACTGATGGCGGGGCATGTGGGGATAACGGAACTGACCGCCGAGAACCTTAACCTCTTAGTGGAGCGGATTGAGGTGTCTGACCGAACGGAAACAGGGGACGGGATGCAGCAGACCGTCAAAATCTGTTACCGCTTCGGCGGTTACATAGGGGAGCAGACAGTCAAGACAAAAGTGCTACGGAAACCCCGCAAAAAAAGGGAATGCCCACGAAAAACAGCGGTGGCAAAATAAACTATGACAGAGGAGGTACATACAATGGAGAAAACAATCTTTGAAAAAATCGGTGGCGAATTTGAACGGCATGGAGATTACCTTATCCCCTGCCTTGCCTTATCGCCCGAAAAAGAACAGCCGATTGGCTTATTCGGGCGGCAGCATCTGGACTACCTAAAGCAGTACTGTAAGGTCTATCGGCTCATAGAGGGCATGAAACAGGCGCAGGGCATAACGTAACGGAACGCCTAAAGGAAGAAAACACCTTAGAATGGACAGGAAAAATGAATAATGTAAGAGCGTGTGCGAGGGAGATAGTGAACGAGGAAATCATATACGCATAGGCAATATGGCGGCAGAGGGTAAAAGCTCTGTCGTTTTTCTTTTCGGGAAGTTATTGAAACGAATTTTTTATTCAGATACACTATATATAGGTTTACAAAAGATAGCAGAAAAAGAGAGGAAATATAAAGCAGATTAAGCTATTCTTGTTTGCAAGGAGGTAAGAAGATGGAATGGTTGAAAAAACTTGGAGCAGCCATTGATTATATAGAAGCTAATCTGGACAAGGAAATATCATATGACGAAGCCGCCCGCATTGCGTGTTGTTCTCCCTATTATTTTCAGCGTATTTTTTCTTATGTTTCGGGCGTGTCATTGGCAGAATACATACGCCGCCGAAAAATGACACAGGCAGCGTTTGAATTGCAGCGGACAGACGAGAAAGTAATAGATATTGCTTTGAAGTATGGCTATTCCTCTCCGACTTCTTTTAATCGGGCTTTTCAGAATGTTCATGGAATTACGCCAACAG
>CAPQSW010000084.1 GCA_948688495.1 uncultured Lachnospiraceae bacterium
TATTTATATATAATCTGCTTTTATAGTTGAAACCTATTGATATTTGTGCTAGGATTTTTTTACGGAATCGTACATAAGCCTTGAAAAGTATATGGCATCTTCAAACATAACAGACACCAAAAACAGACAAGAAGGAGAGCATAATATGGAAATACGGGTACTTCAATACTTTCTTGCCATTGCAAGAGAACAAAGCATTATACGGGCTGCCGAATCCCTTCATCTCTCACAGCCTACTCTTTCCACACAGATTAAAAACATGGAAGAAGAACTGGGGAAACAGCTGCTGATTCGCGGCACAAAGGGTTCCCGTAAGGTTACGCTGACGGAAGAAGGAATGATTCTTAGGAAAAGAGCGGAGGAAATTCTGGATCTGGTAAAGAAAACGGAAAATGAGATTACCTGCTCCGACAATGTGGTGATCGGAGATGTCTACATCGGTGCCGGAGAAACCGATGGAATGCGCCTGTTGGCAAAAGCCGCCGGAAACTTAAAAAAACTTTATCCGGGAATCCATTACCATATTTCCAGCGGCAATGCTGTCTTTGTCAAAGAACAGCTGGATAAAGGATTGATTGATTTTGGAATCATATTCGGAACGCCGGATACGAACAAATATGAGGCATTAAAACTTCCGTCAAAGGATATCTGGGGTGTCCTGATGCGAAAAGACTCCCCTCTGGCAGAAAAAGAATCGGTCTCTCCGGAAGACCTGTGGAATCAGCCATTGCTGATATCACAGCAGGAAACTGAGGGCGGGAGAATCTCCCGGTGGATGAAACGCAGCCTCTCGGAACTGGATATCATTATGACTTATAATCTGTTGTTCAATGCTTCCCTGCTTGTAGAAGAAGGACTTGGATATGCCATCTGTTTTGACAGGATTATCAATACTTCCGGTGACAGCAGGCTTTGTTTCCGTCCTCTGACACCCACAATCGAAATCGAAATGTATATGATCTGGAAAAAATATCAGGTCTTTTCCAAAGCTGCTGAAAAATTTTTGATGATGACGCAGGAGGGTATGTCCACAACCAAACAATAATTCAAACTGTTTGGTTGTGGGACCTATGTCAATACTTTGGACAAAAAAAGTTGAAAGATTATGCTGCTTTTTGAGTTCCTCATCTTCCTTTTGCTGCGGTGTTAGATAACCGATCGAGCTATGTATCCACTTACGGTTATACCAGCCTTCTATGTATTCAAAGATTGCCCTGCGGGCTTCCTTTGAATCTTGATAAGTATGAAGGTATATTTCTTCCTTTTTCAATACAGAATGGAAGGATTCGATGCAAGCATTATCGTATGGATTTCCCTTACGGCTAAATGAATGCAGTATCTCCCTGCCCTTCAGTATCCTCTCAAACGATTGACTTATATATTGGCTTCCTAAGTCGCTGTGGAGAATGATCCCCTTTGTCTCCCTGACATTCAGACAGGCGTTCTTAACAGCTTCTACCGCCAGTTCTGCTGTCATGGATGTTCCATACGCATATCCGATTATCTTACGACTGCACAAGTCCATGACTGAAGCTAGATAGGCCCATCCTTCTTTTTGTACATGGATATAGGTAATATCGGTACACCATTTCTGGTTGATGGTTTCCGTCTCGAAATCACGTTTCAGAATATTCTCTTTATCATCGGGAACGGTTCCGTGATTGGCATGATGGTTGTATTTCTTTACTACAACAGAGCGAAGCCCTTGCTCTGCCATATGTCGCTGAACCCGCTTGATACTGCAGGGTGTCCCGCTGTCATTGAGTATACGGCATATTTTGACAGCTCCGTACCTTTTCTTTGAATCCTGATATGCCTGTTTCACTTTCTGGCCAAACTTTTCATACTCCTGCCGCCTGTTTGAAGGTACACAAACCAGAGCCTTGTAATAGGTACTCCTTGGGAATTTCAGGGCACTGCAAAGCTGGGATACAGAGTAGTTGGTTAAGTTATTCTGGATAAAAGCAACAATCTCAGCTATTGTTCTTTTGCGAATATGGCGGTCGCTTTTTTTAATATTTCATTTTCGATCTTAAGGCGCTGGATCTCTTTCTGGAGAGCCTTATACTCTTTGAGTGTAACGGTTTCCTCCTCGGACACTTTGATTGAGAAAGCTGTTTTACCCAGTTGCTGTCAAGGTCATAGCGGTGCTAGTCATAGCCGGGGTTGTCGCGCTCGATATTGTCAATCCTGCGCTGCAAGTGCGTTTCCAGTGCCGCATAGTTACTTTCCACGGCGATCAAGTCCGCGTCCTCCGACGTGTAGGAAGTCCCGACAATGCCGTTAATCATGCCGGAAAACATAGACCCACAAGAGGATAATCCGGAAGAAATCATAATAAAAAGTAGCAGCGCACCTATGGCGATACATACGCCCGCTGGGTGTCGCCCGACAAATGCGATTGCCTTTTTGGTTCCCTCGGCAGTCTTTTTGGCGGCTTTTCATGTGTTCTCCGCTGCGTTC
>CAPQSW010000085.1 GCA_948688495.1 uncultured Lachnospiraceae bacterium
GGATGGGACAGAACATGGATGTATTTACCGTATGCCCGGAATATAAAACCGAGCATTTTAAGATAAGGAAGCTGGGGGCAGGAGATGCAGAGGGGCTGTTTCCCTGTTATTCCGATCCGGAAGCAGCACGCTATTTCAACGGAGACTGCTGCGGGGATGATAGTTGCCTCTATCATCATGAAGATCCAGAAGGATGCCGGGGAAAGACAAAAACTGATAAAGGAATACCAGTTTGTAGACGCAAAGGAAGAATGTAATATCTCTCTGGAGGACTATTATATCAGGTATTGTTAGCAATAGGGATGTAGCGGCATATAAGGCAGATACCGCAATAAGGTCGTCGTGCGTGTGAGTTTTGCAGGTAAAAATCACTTTTTGTATGCTGCTGAAAAGAGCCGCCCAATATGAGCGGCTTGGAATATTTCTTTAAACACAGCTTGTTTCTGTACATTCTTCAAAATATCGATCTGCGATATAACCGGCAGATTCTGCCCATAGGGTGTTGTCTGTGTTCTGAAGGGCCTTGTACGTTTTGGACTCATAAAAAGCCAAAGTTGCGTCTGGAAAATTCAAACCGGTTGTTGCCTGAATAATGTCAATCACATCCCGAATCTGGATGCACATATTCATAGTAATATCTTTTCCATTAAAAAAATATTTTCCTTCCATCATGAGAGAACCTCCTTGCGAATCTCAAATTTCAAATGTTTCAAAGCATACGGTGTATGGAAAGAAACCTGATTATTTACTTTGTTATACCGCAATCTTTCTACAGCTTCACTGGATTTCAAAATACCAGACATATAGAGCTGAACAGTTTCCATCGTATTATCATCTGCAACAGGACCAATCACAACATCATAGGAGTGCTGGATTCCGCCTTTGATGCGGTTATTCTTGATAAACTCCAGCCATTCGGCATCCAATGCATAAAAATGCTTTATTTTAAGAGATTCTGATTGGTGAAAAACATACTGATAAACATATTCTTTGCCAGATAGATTCCTCATATACAGACGGTGCGCCCATTCGCTTGCCTGTTTCTCCAGTATGGTGCAATAAAAACCACGTCCAAAATCCCTGCGGTTATGGGATTTAGACAAATCAATACGGTCAAAGGCAATATTGGAGCCATGATATAAAATCAAGGTGGATGTGCCTTCATCTATAATTTCTTCGATGTAATTGAGTGTTTCACTAAAATCTAACTGGTGCAGATATTCATGCTGTAAGATTATTTTTTCAAAAACTTGATATTTGTGGAATAAATGGACCGTATCGGCTTCAGATAACTTATGAGCTCTTGCATAATACTCCAAAGCCTGAATAGATAACATTTCCACGTCCGATTGAATACTCATATGGTTACCTCCATAATTGTAAATTTATTATAACAAAAAGTATGTGCCTATCCAATAGGGAAAAAGAAAATTCCGGGTTTTCAGGGTTCTGTTGGAGGAAATGAGCCGCCCGAAAATCAGGCGGCTCAGAATACATTTGCGCTTTTGGATTTATGATAGGCGGGAAATTGGAATTTCCAGCTCTGTAATGGACCATTCCATCCATTCACCATGTATGACAGCCCTGGCGCTGTATCCGCTCAGATAGGTATTTTCCTGTTCTTCTTCTGTCTGGGAAACGTGATCCAGAGTCATCCAGTAGCTTTTCTCCATCTTTTCATAGAGTTCCTGATAATCTGTGGAGACATCGGGATCATTCAGACCGTCTCCATAACTGCATAATACATATAGCTTCATACATCATTCCTCCTCGTCTGTTAAATCACTCAGGGAATAAGGATCTTCAAAGCAGTGGACTTCAATTCCTGTATCTCCCAAAAGCGCATCCAGCATTTCCAGTGTATCTGCGGGATATCCCATCTTGGCAAAGCGCTCCATCAGAGTAGCATCCGTAGTAAATAGTTCTCCATGCTCCAGTTTCTCACCTGCCAGAATACCTGCTGGTGTCAGGAACGCTTCATCTTCCACGGACACAGCATAATGGTCTGGGAAATACTGACCGGAATAATCGGTATTGATATAGGTGTTGCATCCCAGTTCTATGCTCTGCATGACAAAATCCACCTGATAGGCTTTGGCAATCGCTTGGTATGCTTCGTAAAGCGGAGACCATGCTGCAGAAGTACTGAG
>CAPQSW010000086.1 GCA_948688495.1 uncultured Lachnospiraceae bacterium
TTTTATGGATGCCGAAAGCCTCCAGTTTTTCATATAAATCGTGGTACATGAAATCAGTCAGCTCAAGGGGGCTTCTTCCACCGAGCATTTCCACGGGAGCGGAATTCACATGACTGAGAGCAAGGTTAAGTGCACTTTGGCCAGTAACTCCTAACGCTCTTAAATCTGTACCTTTAGGAAGAATATATCTGAGTTGGACATGTTTGTTTTCCAAAGATCCTTTCTGTCCGGACTGCATAGGATCACAATAGAAGACTCTGGTTCGTCTTGTGCCGTCAAAAGCCGTTTCCATGGCATCAGCAGCGGTAAATTCAGAGCCGCGGTCTGTGAGCAGGATATGGACATATTTTCTAAAAAGTCCTGCGCCAAGGACGGATTCGAGAAGGTCAACACCTTCCTTCATGGATTGTGCAGTCTTGTCTTCATGATAAATGGCGAAGAGGATGCCGGCATTAACAAATTTGAAGGTCTGGATAAAGGGGCCGTTTGTCTCATCGTTATAAACGGTGTCCATCTGGGTAACAAAAACATGTGGGTTTTAGGATAAGTATTCTTTGTAATCTTTGTAGGTGCGTCCTTTCAGATATTTACGATCTGCCCGCTTTTTGTATGTCTGCGCCTTCTTTTTGGAGATCTTACGGGATACCTGGCGACGCAGATCCATGACGGTGATCCCGGCAGTCTCATGGAACACATCATTTTCGATATAGTTATAAAGAGTCTTTTCACAAATGCCCAGCTCTGGGTGTCCGGTAACGATCTGAAAAGGGGATTGTCCCTGTTTAAGCAGGGGTTTTATGACAGCAGCCATAGCCTCTGCTTCCCGGGAAGTAAGGTTAACGCCTTCCCTTGAGTCAATAAGGGCAGCACGGTAATCCCTGTGGGCATCTTCCGGAGAGTACTGATATTTGTCAAACCTGCACCGGGTCCAGTTTGAACAGCCATTGCAGGCACCAGGAGACCGGTCACGCCGTGAGCAGTGGAAGGGGGAGAAGTCGGGGCAGTCCAAGGTGCATTGACGGCCCAAGGTACACTTGCGGTAGTGATTGCATTCCAGAGGCATCCTGCATTTATGGGTAAGGGACCTGTGGAGTTTGATCTCTTTGCCAATGGTAGATTTATCCTTGCCAATGGTCTTAGCGATGGCAGTTTTAGTGGAGCCATTGAGAATACCAGTAAGGATAATACGCCTTTCTTCCAGAGTTAAATGGGAAAAAGCATTTGAGTTACTCATATAGATACCTGCCTTTCCGGCAGCTGTCAGGTAATGAAAGTGTAAGACTAAACGCAACATATGGGAAAGTGGAAATAGGTGAAAGAGTAAAATCCACATGGCCCCCTTCAAAGTGGAAATAAACTTTTCACTTCAGGAATAAACAAATTTACATATTAAAAGTTTCGTGGTATTGACATATTTGCAAGGCTTGCGTATAATAATAACGATAGGTAGGAAACTACCTTAAAAGTAGTCCGCTCCCGGTTATGCGGATAATAAATAGACCGTGAAAACGTGGTTCGCTCCCGGTCATGCGAATAATAAATAGACCGTGAAAAAGTTTTTTAAGCCTCTTGCCCTAAAAGGCAGGGGGCTTAAATTGTACAGGGAGAAAAGCCGCTTATGGAAATTGTGACGGGAAGCCTGTATTTTGTGTCAAATGATTTTTTCGCAAAGATACAAGACCCCTATCTGAAAGCCAATTATGAGGACACGAAGCGTCCGCATTACTTTGCGTTCAGAGACAATAGAACGGGGTTGTATTGGTTAGTGCCATGCAGTTCAAAAATAGAAAAATTTGAACGTCTGGTAATGAAAAAGCAGGAGCAGCACAAGCCTACAGACACAATTAAGATTGTGAAAATCTTTGACCGTAAAACGGTGCTTCTTTTTCAAGATATGTTTCCTGTGATCGCAAGATATATAGATGGTCAATATATCAA
>CAPQSW010000087.1 GCA_948688495.1 uncultured Lachnospiraceae bacterium
GTAAAAAAGAAGAACATGAAAAAAGAGCGGAAATTCGGGCTTAAAGAGTTTCCGAGACCGCTCTATAAACAAAATGGAGGACATGAACAATGAATACGTTTGAAACCTTTAATAACGGGAAACTGGTCACCCCTGCTGACACGAAAGATTTCAGTGACATTCCGTGGAGGGAACATCCTGACTTTACGGGTGTAGAGTTAAAACATATCCTGACGTCGGAAGAAACGAATGGCGCTTACAGTTACCATCTGGTACGAATCGCTCCGAACTGCAGCATCGGAGAACATATGTACTGTCCGCTATTTTACCCACTGTTTGTTAGGCACCGGTTTACCATGTCCAAAATATATGGTTCTATTGCCAAGCCTGCTGATTTTTCTTGCACTGTCTAACATTTCATTTTTATCATGGAACAGCATTGATACGGTCGGATAAAACATATTCATCAGTGCATCCCCCACTATGAAACCTTTATTCTCCACATCAATACCAATCGAACCATCCGTATGTCCAGGCAGGGCAATAATACTGGCGTTGACTCCATAGCCTGATAAACTGTCCCCATCCTTCAATAATATGTCCGGCTTAAATTTCTCCAAAGAACGCACTGAAAAATCTTTGAGGGAAACCGACAAAACAATTTTTCCCAAAAAAGTTTCTGCGGAAAGTCCCTGATTTGCATTGGACTGAATAAGATTACAGTCCTTTTCACTCATTCCAATGGGAATACCTAAGGCATTTGATATTTGTGCCGCATTCTCTGCATGGTCAAAATGTGCGTGTGTCAAAACAATCAGTTTAACATGATATTGTCTGCACGCCTCCATCACCCGTTTTGCAAACTCCTTCTTTCCTGTATCAACTAATATTCCACCAACTCCATTTTCGATAATATAGCAGTTACCGTTTCCGCACTTTATCCTGCGAATTTCACTCATACTACTTCTCCTTCCAAATTCCCGTTATGTTCCTCATAATATCGAATCCTTATAAAAAGCAATTTTATCGTCCAGATTGCTTAGATATTCTGCCCATTTCTTCTGCTGCTCTAACACATACTCTCTGTGCTTTTCAAGCATTTCCAGACGTTCCGGCATAGTGGTATTTCCCTCATACCGCAGCCTTGAATATTCCTTAATATCCTTTAGCAGCATACCAGTGTCTTTCAGGCGTTTGATAAATTTTATCCATTCCATATCACTTTCATCATAACAGCGTCTGCCGGCATTATTACGCCTTACCCTGATCAACCCTTTCTTCTCATAATACCGCAGGGTATATTCACTGATCCCGGCTGCTTTTGCCATCTCTCCAATCCTCATAAAAATCACTCCTGAAAAAGTTCTTGACTTACACTATACTCTAAGTAATATGCTCTTATTAGTCAATACCCTGCCATAAACAGCAGGGATTTTGACTCTCGCAGTATTCGCCAAATATCCGCACAAGTGCGGCTGCTTGGCTCATTACCTGCGGAAATCAAAAAAGGAGGCAAAATCAAATGGAAAACACAAGGTTTACACAGGGCATGGAACAGTTAAAGGCAATTGATGGCAAAGGAGGCGAAAATGTCATAAAGTCCCTTGAGGACATAGCGCCCGATTTAGGAAAATTCATTGTTGAGTTTGCTTTTGGCGATATTTACACAAGGAAAGGACTGACAACAGAAGAACGGGAAATGATAACCCTGTCCAGCCTGCTTACTGCCGGAGGGTGCGAGCCACAGTTAGAGGTACACATCAATGGTGCATTGAATGTAGGAATATCTCCCGAAAAAGTGATAGAAACATTTTTGCAGTGTATTCCAT
>CAPQSW010000088.1 GCA_948688495.1 uncultured Lachnospiraceae bacterium
TAATAACCTACAGCAATCTCACAGGGTAATAAAACGATGGATTTAGAATTATTTAGAAAACTTCTGCACAATCTCCTAACTGCAGAGGTCATAATACACGACAATGATATCAGAACACTAGCCGCTTTTGAGGATACCTACTGTTTCCAGAAAGCGCTGCAGCCGATGTTTAGGAATTGTGCAAAAATAAATTTACACTTTCATCCATTGACAATTACCTTCTGGGTTTGATTACATAGTTCCAGTTTCCCAAAATCTCACAGGGAAACAATTGTATTTTTGTAAATTCTTCATCTGTGACCTTACGTTTCAGTTCGTATTTGTTTGTATCGACCTGACATTTTACTTTCAGGCCTTTGGCAGTAGTAGTTCCTGATATCAGATTCACGACAGTTTCTATATCAACCAGCGGCTGACCCTGCCAGTTTTTCGTTATATAGCAGAAAAGCCGGTGCTCTATCTTATTCCACTTTGATGTGCCAGGCGGAAAATGTGATACATGGATCTCAAGGCCGGTATAATCTGCAAGCTGCTGCAGCTCATATTTCCAAAGATGCAGACGGCTGCCATTGCTTCCCCCATTGTCACAGTTGATGTAGATCCTGTCTGCTTCCGGAAAAGTCCGGCTCCCTATACATGTCCACCAGCGGAGTATGCTTTCCGCAGCAAATTCTGCAGTATCATGGTCAGTGCCAAGGTTGACAAATCCTGTGTTGTCATTCAATACGTATACGCCGTAGGGGGCAACCTTGCCGAGTTCCGGGATTGGGAAGTCATGGTCCAGAACCTTACGTGGATCCTTTGTTTTTCTGTATTCCTCTCCGTTGTTCTTGAAATTGCCGATATTCTCCTTTTTCTTTGCATCGACAGAAATCACTGGCAGCCCCTTTTCAAGAAAATCAGCAGCTTTGCTGTTTATGAATTCAAACTGCTCATTCCTGTCAGGATGGGGTTCGCCAACCTGGAGCATTTTCTGGTTTGCCTGTTTGCTGTACCCCAGTTTTTCCAGAATGCTGCTGACAGAGCGGAAGCTGATGTCTATATGAAATTTTTCGGCAAGGATATCCTGGATCTTCCGCAGGCTGAGGGTCGTATAAGACAGTACTTTTTGGGGGTCTCCATAGGTACTGCCGTCCACAATTTCCTGTATATGCCTTTCGATATCTGGGATGTTGTCCTGGAGTTTTTTCCGGCCAGCCCCCTGGAGCCGCATTTTTTCCTTCCGCTCAATCGGCTCGCCGCTGTCAATCTCTTTAAGCCCCTGCCTTATGGTGTAAGGGGCAACACCGCTTAGCCTGCTCACGGTGGAGATTCCGCCCCTTCCGTATGTTTTTGCTTCCGCAGCAAGAAATATGCGCCGCTGCCTCTCATCAAGTAATGGCAGCATAATACGAATTCGTTCTTCCATGGTCATACCTCCGTATGGCCATTATACCATATATTGCCAAAACAGTAAATTTATTTTTGCACAGTTCCTAATTGTTTCTCCACCAGAAAATTCTAAATGAATGATTTACTGCTCCCCCTAAAAAGGGAGCGGATTTTTATTGACTTTATATTATCGTTATGATAATATTATCTACACGAGAATATGCGGGTCGCATTGTACTCAAAA
>CAPQSW010000089.1 GCA_948688495.1 uncultured Lachnospiraceae bacterium
TCATTAAGCAACTGGCTGTTCACTACATTTAATCTCCGGGAAAGCACATTTGCCGATAACTGCATATCCGGCAACTGTTTCAGAAGTTCCGTTGCCGTCCCCTCCCACTCCTGCATTTCCTCTGTCAGAAATTCGTTGATTGCTTCAAGTAATGGATTGGGCGGCTGTTTCCAAAGTTCCGTTTCCGCTTTCTGAAATTTCCAAATACACTGTTCCCGGTCAAATTCGATTGTTAATTCTTGATCGGGCTGGTCACGCCCCACAATATCCATGACCGCCGTGTTGTCCGTGCGCTTTTTCTTGTGCATGATAAACGCCCCGTCTGCCGCACCGAGAAGCCCGTTTGTGCCGGAAATCATATCAAAGCTGTCCTCGGACTCCAACTTGCGGGTGTGGTGAACCACCAACAGGCAGACACCGTATTTATCACTGAATGATTTCAGCTTTGTCACAATCTCATAGTCACTGGAATAGCTGTACCTGTCCCCGCCGACCTCACGCACCTTTTGGAGCGTGTCAATGATAATCAGCCTTGCGTCCTTATGCTCTTTTAGAAATCCCTCTAATTCTCCGTCCAGTCCCTCATTCAGTGTCTTTGCCTGCGTTGCGAAAAATAAATTGTCCGCACACTCCACGCCGAACATGACGGACAGCCGCCGCTGAAGCCTTGCATAATCATCTTCCAGTGCAAGATATAGCACCGTTCCTTTTCTCACTGGATAATTCCACAGCGGAAGCCCCATAGCCACATGGTAGGCAAGCTGTCCCATGAAGAACGATTTCCCCACTTTCGGCGCACCCACAAAGAGATAAGTGCCGCCATACAGGAAGCCGTCCACAACAGGCGTTCTCGGCGGGTACACCGTATCATACAGTTCTGTCATGGAAACGGTTTGAAGCCCGCCGCCCTGCCCGGATTTCTCCGGGCAATTTGTGGCTTGCAGATTGATTTGTGCTATTTCATTTGCTATAATTTCAGTGTGATTTTTTGTTTTCGGCTGTTCCCCATCTGCGCCAACAGATGATACAGGAGCAGTCGATTTCTTTTTTTCTGTCATTCATCTTCCCCTTTCAATCCGTCTAAAGTGATTGCAATTACCTGTAACGTGTAGAGCAGTTCGTCATTGTCCGGGCTTATGCTTTCCATGCGCTTCAATTCCTCATGGATTGCCGCCATCTGATTTTTCAGTGCTTTATACACCCTCGGATTGCCCTGCACCACAACGTCCCGGCATAAGAGC
>CAPQSW010000090.1 GCA_948688495.1 uncultured Lachnospiraceae bacterium
TTAGAAAAGTATGGCATTCTGGCGAAGAAGAATGGTATCTGTCGATTGTTGATGTTGTTTATTTTTTATCCGACAGTAAAGACCCGAAACAATATATTAAAAAAATGCGTCAGCGTGACAAAGAACTTTCCTCTAAGTGGGGTACAATTTGTACCCCACTTCAAATGCTTGCTCCTGATGGAAAAATGAGAAAAACACAGGCTGCCAATGTGGAAGGAATTTTACGGATTATCCAGTCCATTTCATCTCCCAAAGCAGAGCCTTTTAAGATATGGCTGGCAAAAGTCGGGGCGGAACGTCTGGATGAGATTGCCGATCTCGAAAAAGCTATGCAGCGTGCGGTTGCTACATATAAGGCAAAAGGGTACTCCGATAAATGGATTACACAACGTCTCCGTTCCATTGAAATCCAAAAAGAATTAACGGATGAATGGCATAACTCTGGCATCAGCAGTTCTAAAGAGTATGCTGCCCTTACCAATATCCTGACAATGGCATGGTCAGGAAAATCCGTGCAGGCGTACAAAAAATTCAAAGGATTAAGAAAAGAAAATCTTTGGGACAACATGACAAATACAGAATTTGCCCTAAACCTTTTGGCGGAAGTATCAGCAACAGAACCGTCAAAAAACAGGAAACCTAAAGGCTTTGCCCAGACGAAAGATGTCACTGTAGCTGGCGGCAGGATTGCCAGTTCCGATTTCCCCACCCGAAATCTCCTATTAGTGAAGGACAAGAAATATCTTTCGGGCAGAGCCACGCACTCTGTCATTTTTCTTACTTAAAACCAAAAATAACTCACCAAAGTCGGCATATCTGTGTTAGAATGGAACTACATAGATACGCCGATTGTTAAAAGGAGATTCCCATACCTCCGACTGCTCAATATGCCTGTCCAACACGTTAAAGTGCACCAGATCATCCAGCTCAAATGAATCAAACGTTTCATACAGTACCTTACTGATTTCAAGTATATGCGACATTTTCTGTCCATCCTCAAACGAGACAAAGTGATGCCCATTTCTTTCATATATCGTATAAGGATTATACTTGTCCTTTCTTCTTTTGGGACGTTTGCCCTCCATATCTTTTCCTCCAATCTGAATTTTTTCTGGAAATTCAGATTGGAGGGTGGGGAACGGTTTCTTATACTCAAA
>CAPQSW010000091.1:0-257 GCA_948688495.1 uncultured Lachnospiraceae bacterium
ATGCGGACTAATGTATCCATGCTGATATGTTTCCCTTCTTTGCCCATGTTGGCAATCATATTTGTGGTCAGACCGGCGGCAAGCCTTAAATCCTCTTTCCTCATGTTGCGCTCTATCAGTGTGTGCCAGAGCGGTTTGTAGCTGATGTGCATTTTTCTCCCTGCCTTTCTGCCCCGGATGGGCGTTTACACCCATTATATCAGGATTCTTGCTAACTCACAAATATTTCTTGACGGTATCGCCGGTTCCGTCTGGAT
>CAPQSW010000091.1:267-1128 GCA_948688495.1 uncultured Lachnospiraceae bacterium
TGTCAAAGGTGTGCGTCACAAGGTAGACTGCCACAAACGCCTTGAACACCCACTTGAAGAACATGGAAGTGTCAACGTCGTGCATATTGTTCTTTTCCGTTACCATGCTGATAAGCTCATAGCATAGGACGTAGGTAATGACAAGCCCCGCAATGGGTACGATTACATTCTCACTAAGGGTCTGTATCATGGAGAATATATTTGCGTTCCACCCTTGCGGGGTCTGCCCTACCTCTGCGGCGATAGTGCCGACTTTCTCGTTTACGTCCCCGAACATAGTTGACAGGTTCCCGTTAATGGCTCCTATGAGGATTTCCTTTATCCATTATTTTTGCTACACCTATTTGGGTATGAAGTGCTTCATGCCCTGGCTTTTTGCTCATGTGAGATAAAGAAGTAAAAGAAGTGTAAAAAATTTTGCCGTTCCCTGTCCGGCTGACTGCCGGACGGGTCGGGCTTTAGTCGGGCAATTCTACCTTGCCGACAAAAGAGTAATAGATTTCGATTTCCTGTCTGCGGAGCTTCCCCCGGCGTTTCCCGTCAAGGGCTTCCGATTCGTGGATTACGATTTTCTCCACAAACTCCCGTAACAGGGTAGGGGTAAGTTCCTCAAAGCTGGTGTACTTGCGTACTACTTTCATAAACTTTTCAGCGTTTGCCGTGGCTTCCAGCGTCTTGGAAAGCTCGCTCTGCAAGGCGGCGGCTTTCTCTTTCAGTTCCTTTTGCTCGGCTTCGTAGTCTGCCGAAAGCTCCGTGAAACGCTCGTCCGATATGCGCCCGGTCACGCTGTCCTCATACAGCCGCTTGAAGATAGCGGAGAGTTCCGCAATCCGTTTTTCTGCCGCTTCCAGTTCTTTCTTC
>CAPQSW010000092.1:0-315 GCA_948688495.1 uncultured Lachnospiraceae bacterium
AAATACCTCTATACCCTCTGGGACACTCGTGCCATTCGGCGATACGAAAGAGATATAACCAGATAGGGCTATTAGCAGAGGGCGGGCATAAACTTTGCGAACAGGCAAAGCCCGTCATCCCCTGCAATCACTTCATGCGGTACGCCTATGGGAAATATGGATATTATGCCCGTTTCATAAGGCAATTCCACACCGTCATTTACGCACACGCCCGTGCCAGAGATTACTTCATGCGTTTCCAGTTGTTTCTCGTGGATATGGCTGCCAATCTTTTTATTAGGGGCTATCCTCACAAGATGGTAGCTGAACTGTCCA
>CAPQSW010000092.1:325-1116 GCA_948688495.1 uncultured Lachnospiraceae bacterium
TTTCAGCTCCACGCCGGGGGAAGCAGGATGTTTCGACCACGGGATAGCGTCAAATGTAACTGTGGCATCTTTTAACAGCAGCTTTCCTCCTTCGTTGAATTTTTCAAACAGATTTTTGTAATCCATTTCCAACACTTCCTTTCAATTTTTTGACAATTCTCTTGCCTGCTTACATCATACCAACAGGCTTATTATTTGAATTGTAAAAAATTGCGGAATACAAAACAGAGCCGATGTATTGTGATTTCAAACTATCTCACAAATTCATCGGCTCTGCGTCTGTGCGTCTGGCTCTCTGATAACAGACATATTCATTTGTCGGACATTTATAAGGGTTTCCTGCTTACATTTTGGGCAAAATAAAGGAAATTTCTCAAGTACCGTATCTTCCCACAAGTTCATCGGCTCTGCATCTGTGTGTCTGGCTCTTTGATGACTGTTATTTTTAAATTTTTCGCTTCAATCAATGTTTCCTGCTTACATTTCGGGCAGTACAACGGATAATTTATCAATACCGTATCTTCCCTAATCCTGTCACGGGTCTTATTAGAACAAATTGGGCAGCGCACCCATTCTCTTGCTATCATCAGAACATTACCTCCCTCTGTGCTTTGCTTTTTTCTTTTCCTGCCGCAGAGCGAATTGCTGCTCTTTCTCTGCTTCTTTCTGTTCTCTGGACTTCACTTTCCGTTCCAGTTTCCCCTGCTCATGTTGGAGCTTTAAGGCTTGTTGGGCTTTCGTTCCAATGCCCTTGTTTTCCAACTGGCTGTTGATTTCCCTCTGCATACGCT
>CAPQSW010000093.1:0-420 GCA_948688495.1 uncultured Lachnospiraceae bacterium
CTCTATTTCTTCAATTATCCCAAATTCTGCCTTAATCATTTTCTTTCGCCTATTCCTTATACCCTACAACAGCAATAACATTTCCGCCTTTCAAAATGCAGGCAACATCCTGCCTTCCTCAATCAGTTCTGCCCTGCTGTTGAGAATGTTCTTATCTGCACTATCCAGCATTTCCAGCAAAACTTTGTATGCCCCTCCATATACCCCATTGAGATGCTCTATAAATATTTGTTTCAATTCATCTATACTTATCTCCTTTGCAGGCAACCACGAAAACACATCTAAAACTTTCATCTTATCATTCCTCCCTGTATGTTAGCTTCACTTGTGCTTACTCATCATTGCACCCCGATCTGCCGGAACGCCGGGGATGCCTGCCCTGCCTTGTCAGACTGTGGCCTTATTGGGGATATGGTACCA
>CAPQSW010000093.1:456-1111 GCA_948688495.1 uncultured Lachnospiraceae bacterium
TTCACAATCCAAGGAGTAGACTGTAAAACGGTAAGTATGCTTTTTCCCTTTCGGCGGCTTCGGCCCCGCATAACGGTGAAATCCATATCCTATCCCTTGGCGAGCATTCCCCAACATTGGCACAGCCTTGCCAGCAGGAATATTTTTCTTTATTCTGTCAGTGGCAGGAATGTTCCATATAACCCAATGCGTAAAATCCTTAATTGGATGTGATAAATCTTCCAATGTAACAGCGAGGGTTTTCGCATTCGGTGACAGGTTTTTAATTATAAATTCCGGAGATATGTCCTGCCCACGCCCGGTATATTCGATGGGAAATTTTCTTCCGTTATCCATGCCAATGCACTCAAATTCCAAAACAGTGTTATTCATAATTCCTCCAAGTTTGAGCAATTTATTCCTGCATTCCCAACAAACGCTGTTCCCCGATTCCCCAATCTGCCGGAACGCCGGAGAAGCCCACCCTGCCTTGTCAGGCTGTGGCTTATTGGGGATAATTTTCCACTATGCCTTGGCATCAAAGCTACTCTGCATATCTTCCACATTTACCGCTTCTTTACCCGCCAGCGGAATGCCCCTCTTTGCATTTCCCCATGCCTCGTTATAGATCATGCACATTTCCGTCTGTCTGGAAGCCTCCGCATTGGTGGTATAC
>CAPQSW010000094.1:0-617 GCA_948688495.1 uncultured Lachnospiraceae bacterium
GTGCTGTGGGTTATGGTTATCTCATTTTCTCTGACTGCGTGCGGAGAGGAGAATGCAGTGATGAATATGAAGGTACAGGTTGGTGATACGATATTTTCAGCCACATTGGAAGAGAACGTGGCGGTGTCTGCTTTGGTGGATATGATGCGGGAAAGTCCGGTAGTGCTTCAAATGAGCGACTATTCCGGCTTTGAAAAGGTAGGTCCTTTGGGAACCAGTCTTCCTGGAGCTATACAAGGCTGGGACATATTGATGATCTGGCGGGTTGGGAAGAGGCCCTTGGAAACGGGGATGTGACTGTGACATTTTCTTTGGAATAAATACGATAGTTTGGAGGTGCAATATGCCTTACAATTTTAATGAACCTGTCAACAGGAGAAATACCCATTCACTGAAATGGGATGTGAAAGAGCAGGAACTGCCTATGTGGGTGGCAGATATGGATTTTCAGACAGCACCGGAAATTCAGGAGGCAATCAGGGAAAGGGCAGCCCATGGCGTATTTGGCTATTCCATTGTGCCTGAAGAATGGTATCAGGCATATATGGGCTGGTGGGAGAAACGGCATCATTTTTCCATGGAAAAGGAGTGGCTTGTTTTCTGTACGGGAGTGGTTC
>CAPQSW010000094.1:778-1068 GCA_948688495.1 uncultured Lachnospiraceae bacterium
AATCCATTGTGATCTGACCAGTCCCGGTCAGGAATATATTCCCTTTGCCTCGGTTTCAGAAAACTGTAAGAATACCAGCATCACCTGTATGGCTCCCACAAAAGCCTTTAATCTGGCAGGGCTGCAGACAGCAGCAGTGGCCGTTCCAAATCCAAACCTGCGGCATAAGGTCTGGCGGGGACTGAATACGGATGAGGTGGCAGAACCGAATTCCTTTGCAGTGGAGGCGGCTGTGGCTGCATTTACGAAAGGGGAGGCGTGGCTGGATTCTTTAAGAGAGTATATCCAAG
>CAPQSW010000095.1 GCA_948688495.1 uncultured Lachnospiraceae bacterium
TTTACAATCTGAATATCACTGCCGCTGCCACGCACAATGTCACATAATGTTCTTTCGAGATTATATATTTTGATGGGATTCCCGCAGGGTGACTTTATTTCGATGATTCCGAGTGTATAATTATCTGGCACAACTCGTTTCACAATAATATTTTCCTGTTTAAGGGAAGGCGCATTATACCCTTTTGGAAAAGTCATTGTATATTTTGCCGGTGTCCTGTCTGAATATCCTAAAAGGTACAATGCTGTATCATGGGAATAGATACCCCGTCCATACCTGCACTGCAACAGATGGAAGTCATCCTCCCATATATCACTCCGTATATAAAGCCCTCGTCCATAACAATATAATTCTCCATCCTTTACAAGCTTCTGCAATATGCTTCGGTGCATTCCGGATTCTGTGATCTGTCTGGCCGTAATGATACCATCCGGTGAATTTTTCAAAAGAGTTTTTATTGTAATCTCAGTTCCCATGACAATCACTCCTTTTTTATACACATTATATTGTATATAAATAATGTGTGATTGTCAAGTTTTATGGTACATAAGCACATTAAATTAGCTAAAAATAATGTGCTATTGTCAAATCAATGCACTTTTAAGCTGTTTTAGCTATGCTATGACAAGCCTAACCTATTTGAATCTGGAGAGGATGGAGGCGAAAATGCAGGAAACCGGTTAAGAGTTGCTGTGAGAAGCGGGGCTAAGGGGTGGAATAGATAAAATGAAAGGAGGAAGTGCAGGATGAAGTCTAAAAACGTGGAGACATTGATTCGGGAGAGAGCAGAACTGCGTGATCTGCTGGAAGACATCATGGATCGGATTCAGGAATTCCGTGAAGAGATGGTAACCGAATTGGATGATTTGGAAGACATGATCGCAGAAAACGGTGGAATAGGATTCCATTGATTCGACAAAAAGTCCACGTTTAACTTGTACTTTTTCTTGACATAGTACCACTTAACAGCGTGTGCAATGCGGACAGTATTCCGCATACAGTCTGAACGGACTGCATTTCCCATACGGGTACGCACAAAAATCAATTACAAGGACAGTT
>CAPQSW010000096.1 GCA_948688495.1 uncultured Lachnospiraceae bacterium
AAATGATGTAGGAGTGGACTATATGGTGCAGGATCAGGTGTTCATTTCTGATAATGCAGTCAGGGCATTCCTGAACCGTTTCGACCATATCCTGATACACTTCGACATTGATGTGCTGGATGAGCATTTCTTCCACTCTACCTATTTTGCCAATCCCGAACTTACCGGCGATGGTTCCGGGGGCGGCAAAATGACAATGGAAAAACTATCCGCTGTGTTAAAGCTCATCATTGGTAATTCGAATGTGGTAGGCTTTACGATTGCAGAGTACCTTCCGTTTGATGAACACATGGACTTATGTCAATACTTTGGACAAAAAAAGTCGAAAGATTATGCTGCTTTTTTGAGTTCCTCATCCTCCTTTTGCTGTGGTGTCAAATAACCAATAGAGCTATGTATCCGCTTACGGTTATACCAGCCTTCTATGTATTCAAAGATTGCTCTGCGGGCTTCCTTTGAATCCTGATAAGTATGAAGATATATTTCTTCCTTTTTCAGTATAGAATGGAAGGATTCCATACAGGCATTATCGTATGGATTTCCCTTACGACTAAAGGAATGCAGGATTTCTTTCCTGCTCAGGCAATCTTCAAACCCTTTGCTCGTATACTGGCTTCCAAGGTCACTATGCAAAATGATTCCTTTTGTATCCCTGACGTTCAGGCAGGCATTCTCTACCGCTTTCACTGCCAGTTCCGCTGTCATAGATGTGCCATAGGCATAGCCGATGATTTTACGGCTGCACAGATCCATGACAGATGCCAGATAAGTCCATCCTTCTTTCTGCACATGGATGTAGGTAATATCTGTGCACCATTTTTGGTTGATGGTTTCCGTTTCAAAATCACGCTTCAAGATATTCACTTTATCATCTGGGATACTGCCATGATTGGCATGGTGGTTGTACTTCTTTACTACCACAGAACGCAGTCCCTGCTCTGCCATATGCCTCTGGACCCGTTTGATGCTGCAGGGTGTCCCGGCGCCATTGAGTACACGGCATAGTTTGACAGCCCCGTATCTGCGTTTGGAATCCTCAAAGGCCTGTTTC
>CAPQSW010000097.1:0-253 GCA_948688495.1 uncultured Lachnospiraceae bacterium
ACAATCGACACATAAGACGTAATATTCCAACATAATTCTACCGGACTCACCTGATCTCCCTTCCTTTCCTCTGGTTATATTTCAGATACTGTTTCACAAATTTCGGATAATTCTGCTTTGCAATCAACGCTGTCCCGTTTTCCATAACAGCAGACACAGCATCGTACCTTAGCACATACTTAAAATGAATCAGGTATGACCTGTGCGGTCTGAAAAAATCCTCTCCAGCTTTTTTCTCCAGATCGGACAGTTT
>CAPQSW010000097.1:365-979 GCA_948688495.1 uncultured Lachnospiraceae bacterium
CCCATAATATTCCGTATCGCCGTTTATAGTATGAATGATGACTTTACGGTTGAATACTTCCGCATAAATAATATCCTTAAACAGTATTTTTGTATGGACTCCCCCTGCCTGTATCATCATGTATTCTCCATCAGACTCCCCGCTTCCTGTCTTTCTGCGCTTTATCTCCTGTACTGCGTTTCCAAAAACCTCAAAGAATTTATCATCTTCCAAAGGCTTGACTAAATAATGAAATGCGCCTACATCAAACGCCTGAAAGACATACTCCGAAGCCGCCGTAACAAATATGATGAGCGTATCCCTCTGCTGCCTGTGGAAAAGCCTTGCTGTTTCCATGCCGTCCATCCCCGGCATCTGTATGTCCAGAAGTAAAATGTCTACTTTCGTACTGTCTTCCAACAGCTCCCTGCCGGAAGAAAACCGTTTCGTTGCCCCAGAAGGGAGCATTTTCTTTACTTTTTCTTCCAGTAGGTCAAGCATAAATGCCTCATCATCGCAGATTGCCACGCAGACGGCGTCTTTTGCGGTTCGTGTGATGGCATCTGTCCTGCCAATAAAGTCCTCCATAGCTACAATCTCCTTTATGTAGATTTTTGTAATCCATGCCATATGAC
>CAPQSW010000098.1 GCA_948688495.1 uncultured Lachnospiraceae bacterium
TCGCTGAGCCCGCTGATATATGTCATCCGATCGCCGCGTTTTGCAGACAGGGAATGGCTGAGTATTTCATTGTTCCATAAATCCATATATAATGTCAGTTCATAATATATGCCTTTTACACGGAATGCGGTCATATCACTTACAATACACTGCATTGGACCGTCAATGCCGATTCCAGCCAGTATCAGGTTCGGATATACTTTACGGGGTTCGCCAGGCTTTTTGTACCGGTAATGCTTTGATCTGCTTTTAATCCCTGCCAGTCTGCAGCATTTATGCGCATATGGATCCGAAACGTTAAGGCCTGTGTCAAGTTTTATTTTTGCATTCAGCCACCGGTATCCATGCGATGGATATTTTATATGGTATTCCCGGAAAAGAATAATATTGTCCGCAAGAGCTTTTATTTTCGGCGCCGGATCAGCAAGGCGTTTTTTCCAGTAATAGAAACTGCTTCTTTGAATTCCCATTGTTTCGCATAACAGCTGAACTGGAAATTCGCCTGACAGCTCCAGAATTATTTCATATTCCAGTTGTCGAAGATTGTGACTGTCCTGTGCGCACCAGCTCCTTTCACTTCGTATCCTTTTTTTAACCGTGCTTCACTGATCCTGGATTTCACCAGCTCCTTAATCAGTTCATCTTTTGTCATGGACTCATATTCAGACAAATCCGGCTGAGAGGAACCCATGCGTATCTTCATCCGGTTTTTGGGCGGCAGGCCGTTCACATCCCGGTACAGCCTCATGTAATCCCTGGCGGTGCCTTCGCTTATTTTGTACTTTATGGCTGCATCACCTCTGCTTATTTCATTGTTGTAAATCTGTCTTCCGATGTTCAGCCTTTCTTCTCTTGTGTAACCCATTGGTAAACCTCCTGTTCATTTCGTTGGAAGAGATGTTCATGTGAAATACAGACTGTGTTTAATCTTACCCTTTTCCCTGTCCAATTTCTACCC
>CAPQSW010000099.1:0-290 GCA_948688495.1 uncultured Lachnospiraceae bacterium
ATCAACGCCTGCATGGGGAGGATGTGATTACCTCTCCGAAAACGAAAAAGAGCAACCGCACAATTAAGATGCCGAAGTTTCTCTGTGAGGAAATGCAGGAATATGTTGGTATGCTGTATGGCTTACAGAAGAAAGACCGCATTTTCACGGTAACAAAGAGCTATCTTCATCACGAGATGGACAGGGGCGCAAAAGCCGCAGGGGTAAAGCGCATACGGATTCATGATTTACGCCATAGCCACATCAGTTTATTGATTGACATGGGGTTCTCGGCGGTGGCGATTGCCGAC
>CAPQSW010000099.1:299-909 GCA_948688495.1 uncultured Lachnospiraceae bacterium
GAAATAAAACTGTTGCCTTTCGGGTATCCCCCGAAGAAAATGAGCGGATTGACAAAGTGGTGCGGCTTTCGGGGCTTACCAAGCAGGACTATATTACAAGGAGGCTCTTATGCCAAGACGTGGTAGTGCAGGGCAATCCGAGGGTGTATAAGGCACTCCGCAATGAGCTTGCCGCCGTCCTTGCAGAATTGCAGAGGATTGAAGCGGGTGGGGGCGTAAACGGCTGCCCCGAATGTATCTGTTGGCGCAGATACGGAGCAACCGCCTAATGTAAACAATAACAGTATAACCAATTACCCGTCGAAAAACAATAGAAAAGCTCTTGAAACTGTATCTATGGCTGAATTGTATGATTCTGTATATCCGAGCAAGCCGCCTTTGATTGACGGTCTGCTCTACCCTGGCACTTATCTTTTCGCAGGCGCGCCAAAAGTCGGCAAGAGCTTTCTTATAGCGCAGATTGCGTACCATACCAGTATGGGAGTGCCGCTGTGGGAATATCCCGTCCGAAAAGGAACGGTCTTGTACCTTGCCCTTGAAGATGATTACCGCCGCCTGCAGGAAAGGCTGTACCGTATGTTTGGAACGGACGGGGCAGACAGTTTATTCT
>CAPQSW010000100.1 GCA_948688495.1 uncultured Lachnospiraceae bacterium
GATATATAAGGGTGTGTTTGAGAGCCTGCCGGAAGAAAAACTGGACCTATGTCAATACTTTGGACACAAAAAGTTGAAAATTCATGCTGATTTTTTTAATTCCTCATCCTCCTTTTGCTGGGGTGTCATATAGCCGATGGCACTGTGAATCCTTTTTCGGTTATACCAGCCCTCTATGTATTCAAAAATTGCCCTTCGGGCTTCTCTGGAATCCTGATATGTGTGAAGATGGATCTCTTCCTTTTTCAATACGGAATGAAAGGATTCTATGCAGGCATTGTCATAGGGATTCCCTTTACGGCTGAATGAATGGATCATTCCATGGCTGCCCAGATAACTCTCAAATGCCTGGCTTGTGTACTGACTGCCCAGATCACTGTGGAGAATGATTCCCTGCGTGTCTCTGACATTCAGGCAGGCATTCTTTACCGCTTCCACTGCCAGCTCCGCTGTCATGGATGTCCCATAGGCATATCCGATAATCTTGCGGCTGCACAGGTCCATTACGGAAGCCAGATAGGTCCATCCTTCTTTCAGCACATGGATATAGGTGATATCCGTACACCATTTCTGATTGATGGTTTCTGCTTCAAAATCACGTCCCAAGATATTTACCTTATCATCAGGGACAGCCCCATGGTTTGCATTGTGGTTATACTTTTTTACCACTACAGACCTCAGCCCTTGTTCTGCCATATGCCTCTGGACACGCTTTACGCTGCAGGGTGTCCCATTGTCATTGAGGGTACGGCATATTTTGACGGCGCCATACCTCCGTTTTGAATCATCGTAAGCCTGTTTCACTTTATGGCTGAATTCTTCATATTCCTCCTGTCTGGCTG
>CAPQSW010000101.1 GCA_948688495.1 uncultured Lachnospiraceae bacterium
ATTGGCGGAATACATACGCCGCCGAAAAATGACGCAGGCGGCATTTGAATTGCAGCGGGCAGACAGCAGGGTAATAGACGTTGCATTAAAATATGGATATTCCTCTCCGACTTCTTTTCATCGGGCTTTTCAGAATGTTCATGGAATTACGCCAACAGCAGCGAAAGCTATGGGGTGTATCCTGCAAGCATATCCGTCAATTCAGTTTAGAATCGAAATAACAGGAGGAAGCGCTATGGTGTATCACATTGCGCAAAAACAATCCCTGCATATTGTGGGAATCCGCATTCCTTTGACCTGTGATATGGAAGAAAATTTAAGGATAGTTCCCGATTTTTGGAAAACCACGTTGCAGGGAAACCAGTTTTCGGAAATATGCAAATTATCTAATCAAGAGCCAAATGGGATTTTAGGAATCAGTGTATATGAAAGTCCAAAAGAAATCTATTATTATATCGGCGTTGCTACCAATGCTCCTGCCCCTGCGGATATGTACGAGTATGAAATTCCTGCGGCAACTTGGGTTATATTTGAGAATGATGGACGTTTTAAAGAAGATGTCCAAAGTGTATTCAGACGGTTTTATATGGAATGGCTGCCGTTCTCTGGATATAAATATGCTGAACTGCCAGACATTGAAGTGTATCCGATTTGTGACAGCCAGCCGGCACATGGACATTCCAAAGTATGGATTTCAATCAAAGAGGAGGACAGATAGGAAATGTATCATTTAAGACTAAAAGGCAACCATTATGAAATGGGTGTGAAACGTGGGAAGATTTTTAATAAAAGCCATAT
Source organism: uncultured Lachnospiraceae bacterium (assembly GCA_948688495.1). Classification (GTDB taxonomy): domain Bacteria; phylum Bacillota; class Clostridia; order Lachnospirales; family Lachnospiraceae; genus Petralouisia. The sequence continues at coordinate 799 of CAPQSW010000101.1, forward strand.
TGCGTTTCCACTCCAGTTAGATGATTTTCAA
>CAPQSW010000102.1:0-524 GCA_948688495.1 uncultured Lachnospiraceae bacterium
ACCGTCAGCCGTTCCCGGGACCAGGGCTGGGAGTCAGATGCCTGGGAGCGATTACCAGAGACAGGCTGGAAGCTGTTCGGGAATCTGATGCAATCCTCAGGGAGGAATTTGCAAAGGCCGGACTTGATAAGAAAGTGTGGCAGTATTTTACAGTAGTGCCGGACTTTAAGTCTGTGGGAATGAAGAATAATGCGCGGGTATTTGAATATATGGTGATTATCCGCGCGATTAATACAATCGACGCTATGACGGCATCTGTTGAGAAAGTGGATTGGGATGTGCTGGAGACGATAACGAATCGGATACTTTCGGAGGTGGAGAATGTGAACCGGGTGTGCTATGATATGAGTCCTAAGCCGCCGGCTACTATAGAGTTCGAATAAACAAAAATGCTTAGTAAACCCAGTGTTTATGCGGGTTTGCGGACTTTGGAAAGGTCTTTTGATAACAAATTGATAACAGTCGTTTGAGTGCGATTATTCTTACTGTCAAGTGGTTTGTTGGTGGGGGAATGATTGAGAGGT
>CAPQSW010000102.1:605-815 GCA_948688495.1 uncultured Lachnospiraceae bacterium
TTTGTTGACTTTTAAGCAGATTTCACCGTCTGATTCACTGACGGTAAGACCGTAAATGTCCTCAAGGGCAAATAAGGTGTGCATAAGCCCGATGTAGCTGTCAATGTCGGGTATGTCCAGTGCTTGCGGCGCAACGTCAAGAGCCTGTGCCAGTGCAGCCGTCAAGTCTGCTTTTGGCTTGCGTGCGCCAGTTTCGTACTGAAAACAAAA
>CAPQSW010000103.1 GCA_948688495.1 uncultured Lachnospiraceae bacterium
GCTTGCGCACTGTGTAGGGGCAGGGAAAACATTTACCATGATGGCGGCATGTATGGAACAGCGGCGGCTCGGACTTGCCAGCAAGAATGTCATCGTCGTGCCGAAGTCCATCGTGGGGCAGACGGCGGGGGAGTTCATGCGGCTGTACCCGTCCGCCAATATCCTTGTGGCAACGGAGCGTGACTTTGAGAAGAGCAGGAGGAAGCAGTTCGTGTCCCGTATCGCAACCGGGGACTATGACTGCATCATCATGTCGCACTCGCAGTTTGAGAAGATACCGATCTCAAAGGAACGGAAAGAGCGTATGCTGCAGGACCAGATACACGAAATCTCCTTTGCGATTGATGAAATCAAGGTGGAAAAGGGAGAGCAGTGGACCATCAAGCAGATGGAGGCACAGAAGAAAAAGCTGGACGAACAGCTAAAGGAACTGACAGAGGAAAGCCGCAAGGATGACCTGATTACCTTTGAGGAACTGGGCATTGATTCCGTCATGGTGGACGAGGCGCACCACTTTAAAAATTTGTCGATTTTCTCCAAAATCAACAACGTGTCGGGAATATCCAGCACTGGTTCCAAGAAGGCAATGGACATGTACCTGAAATGCCAGTACCTTGATGAAATCAACGACGGCAGGGGCATCGTGTTCGCAACCGGAACCCCGGTGAGCAATACCATGTGCGAACTGTATGTGATGCAGCTCTATTTGCAGAAAAGGACACTGGAACGCATGGGGATATACCATTTCGACTCATGGGCGGCAAACTTCGGGGAAGTGACAACCGCACTGGAGCTGACCGTGGAAGGCAG
>CAPQSW010000104.1 GCA_948688495.1 uncultured Lachnospiraceae bacterium
CCCATTATACTGTATCCCAGCTTTGCAGCGCCCTGAAATTTCCAAGGAGTACCTATTACAAAGCTCTGGTTTGTGTACCCTCAAACCGGAAGAAGGAATATGAGGGATTCAGCCAGAAGGTAAAGGAAGCTTATGAAGATTCAAAGAAGCGGTATGGGGCAGTTAAAATATGTCGTACCCTCAATGGCAGCGGGATCCCCTGCAGCATAAAACGGGTTCAGCGGCATATGGCAAAGCAGGGACTGCGCTCTGTTGTAGTAAAAAAGTATAACCACCATGCCAACCATGGAACTGTTCCGGATAATAAAGACAATATTCTGAAACGTGAGTTTGAAGCCGAAACCATTAATCAAAAATGGTGTACGGACATTACTTACATCCATGTTCAGAAAGAAGGATGGACCTATCTGGCGTCTGTTATGGATCTATGCAGCCGCAAGATCATCGGGTATGCCTATGGAACATCTATGACGGCGGAACTGGCAGTTCAGGCAGTAAAGAATGCGTGCCTGAATGTCGCGGATACAGAGGGGATTATCTTGCACAGCGACTTGGGAAGCCAGTATACAAGCCAATCATTTGAGAAGTTCCTGAACAGCAGGGAGATACGGCATTCATTTAGCCGAAAGGGAAATCCATATGACAATGCCTGTATTGAGTCATTTCATTCCGTGCTGAAAAAGGAAGAAATCTATCTCCATACCTATCAGGATTCAACGGAAGCCCGCAGAGCAATCTTTGAATACATAGAGGGCTGGTATAACCGTAAAAGAATACACAGTGCTATTGGT
>CAPQSW010000105.1 GCA_948688495.1 uncultured Lachnospiraceae bacterium
GGTAAGCCATACCAAGGAACTTGCTAAGAGAAGCCGGTATTATCAGAGTATGATAGACCTGCAGCTTATTGATAAGGGGCAGCTTTATGATGAGCTAAAGCGAAGCTATGTTATATTTATCTGTCCATTTGATTTATATGGGAAAGGGCGGCATATTTATACCTTTGAAAATATCTGTAAAGAAGACTGCAGCATTTCTATGGGTGATGAGGCGGTAAAGATATTTCTCAATGCAAAAGGAACTCTGGATGATGTGAGTGATGAATTAAAGGCGTTCCTTGATTATGTGGCAGGGAAGAAGCCGAAGGATGTCTATGTGGAGAGGCTGGAAGAAGCGGTAAAAGAGGCCAAGAAGAATAGAGAATGGAGGCATGAGTATATGACGTTGTTAATGAGAGACCAGGAGAATGTGAAAATTGGAGAAAAACGTGGAGAGGAAAAAATGCTTATGTTAATGGAAAGGCTGATAGAAGATAAGCGTTTTGATGATATTGCCAGAATAAAGGTGGATAATGGTTATCGTCAGAAACTTTATTTGGAGTATCATATCATTTAAAAGTAGGGCATCACAGGGCAGAAAATTTTAAAGATTTTCTGTCCTTAATAATATTACGAGATTTTTCGCATTTAGGTATGTTATGGACAGCCTTACCATAAGTAAAGGCGAAGTTTTGAGGAAGGCCAGAAAGTGCAGGAAAGCTAAGATTTAGGCGGGAAATAGAGGGTTGTCAAAAGTTGTTTTAAGATAATACTATGAAAATTTTCGCACTTAGGCATGTTATGG
>CAPQSW010000106.1:0-210 GCA_948688495.1 uncultured Lachnospiraceae bacterium
CTCCATAAGAAAACTATGTAACCTTTGCTGACTTTCTAGCTGACTTTTCAAGTAATTCTCCTGTGCCGCCGCTCTCCGTGCCTGCGCTTTTTTCACAGCTTCTTTTTCCCGCTCCCTTAATAATTCCTCCATTTTCTCATGGCGTTTCTCCCACCAAGATTTTTCATCACTTGCAGAAAGTGAAGAATTGGAATTGTTTACAGGTATTCC
>CAPQSW010000106.1:220-444 GCA_948688495.1 uncultured Lachnospiraceae bacterium
GCATTGTTCCGGCGAAGCCCCGATAACTTGATAGCCAATCATTTTAGAACCCATAATCCCACTTGATGAATACATATTCCTTACCATGCCTAAGACAGTATTCTCCCATTCCGGATCATTTTTCATTCTTTCAAAACATTCTTCTGTAATTGTCAATGCCCCTCCGACACAAGTGGAGCTATACCACGCACTTACAGGCATTTTTGACATTTCATTCATAAACC
>CAPQSW010000106.1:454-738 GCA_948688495.1 uncultured Lachnospiraceae bacterium
TTTATATTCGTCCATTGTCATTTCTTCTTTAGACTTATTGGAAATAGAACTGTCATAAGTGAAGCCGTTGTACGTTGGCGGCTGTGAAACAACCATATCCCCCGCCCATGCTGATGAATTTGACTTAGTTTCCGTACTCCGGCTTTCTGCTGCCTTTTGCACTTCATCTACAAAATTACCTGTTTCTGTTGTTTTCCTATTGTTGTTTGTGTAGGCATATGTATTTATTCCCATGCCATATATACCGCTAGTATTCATATCTTTCTCCTTTCCTGTAACAACAC
>CAPQSW010000107.1 GCA_948688495.1 uncultured Lachnospiraceae bacterium
GCTATATAGAGGGGTACGCTTTACGCCAACGCAGCCGGATATCATCAAAATTGAGAAAATCATGTTAGAGGAATTGCAGGGTACAGAAGAAATACCTGAATGTTTTTCTGCTGAAATTACCGGAGCAGGCGCATCATAAATATAATTTTACTTTTCGGATGAAATGGTATATACTTAGTAGCAAATGCGGCGACGCATGGACGGCGGCGGATATCACAGAAAGAAACGCCGGCCGGGAATACAGGATAAAGGTGGTACAGTAAAATGGCATTATTACAACAATGGCACGATATGGCGTATTCGGAGACAGCGAACAAGGGAGATCTGCAAAGGCTCTGGTCGGAATATTTCCAGAAAGAAAAAGAAATCTATGCACAGCTTTTAAAGACTCCGGATGAGACAGTAAATGGCACGGTCAAGGAGCTGGCGGACAAATACGAAGTAGATCTGATGACCATGACAGGCTTTCTGGACGGCATCAACGACAGCTTAAAGAAGGCGAACCCCATCGACGAGATGGAGGAGGACACAGAGGTAAATCTTGGTTTTGAAAAGGAACTGCTCTACAAGAATATGGTTGGAGCCGGTGCGGACTGGCTTTACAATCTGGAGGAGTGGAACGAGATCTTTGATGAGGACAAGAGAAAGGCTCTCTACCGGGAGCAGAAAGAGTCCACGACAGTCCACAAGGATAAGAAGATTTATCCCAACGATCCCTGTC
>CAPQSW010000108.1:0-473 GCA_948688495.1 uncultured Lachnospiraceae bacterium
GATGTAATCGGCAAAGATGAAAACGGCAGAAACATCAATGATGGCGGCACAGCGGCAACTTATGCGATCGACGCGATTGCAGATGCGATCTCCAAAGTATCCGCACAGCGTTCCGCGCTTGGTGCTGTACAGAACCGTTTAGACCATACGATTGCGAACCTGGATAACGTTGTGGAAAATACGACAGCGGCAGAATCCCGTATCCGCGATACCGATATGGCGACAGAAATGGTGGAATACAGCAAGAACAACATTCTTGCACAGGCTGGGCAGTCTATGCTTGCACAGGCAAACCAGTCCAACCAGGGTGTGTTGTCACTGCTTGGATAATTTTTATGAGTTTAAACCAGGAAGGGTTCTTTGGGATCCTTCCTGGTTGTTTGTGCGCCAAGTATGGGCGCAATCTAATCGGTGAAAGTCCGTAACACGCTCTAGTACTACAATTATCTTTGTTCAGGAGTTCCATATATTTT
>CAPQSW010000108.1:483-695 GCA_948688495.1 uncultured Lachnospiraceae bacterium
AACTTTAGGAGACACAGGCAATGAATGTAACTGAAAGTAGATTTGAGAACAGACAACTTCATATTGAGGACTATCTGCAAATGGTATCTGCGGAATAGAAAGAGTATGCGGAAGTGTCCGCCTGTCAGAGGATTGCTGAAAACAACCGCATCATCACAGGTTTTCAGACGGACTGGCTGTTGGAGAAGATGATACAAACGGCTAATCTGAAC
>CAPQSW010000109.1:0-286 GCA_948688495.1 uncultured Lachnospiraceae bacterium
TTGCTGTCGGTTTTTTTTACGTTTTTCAATAAAAGCGTTTTTAGACAACTCTAAAAAATCATGTGAAAAGATAGTTTCTTTATCTGGAAGTAACATTGTATAGATCAAAAAGGACACCAATTTCATCTCTCTCCACACACTCCGGCTCTGTTCGGATGTTCCAAGAGGGGGAAAAATCAATATCCCCAAGATATTTTTCTATTAAAAGCGCCAAAAACATTTTTCCATTTAACCACACTTCGCTGGATTCTTTTGTTTTTGTAGGGATATTCCCTAAGCCAAGCAA
>CAPQSW010000109.1:296-669 GCA_948688495.1 uncultured Lachnospiraceae bacterium
CTGCGGAAATTAAGGTAGGAAGCGAAGTAGCCACAAACATAAATTGATGTGTAAATTTGGTATCATCGCTATATGTTGTCTGTTTTTTGCTTTCTAGCCTTTTTAACCGTTTTTCTTCGATTGTTATTTCTTCTTTCGTTTTCTTTCTTGCACATATCCTCAATGGAACCAATTTTTTGTCACTGCTTTTAATGTAAATGCTGATCTCCCCAGCTTCGCTGCCAAGGGTTTTCAGCCAGTCCGAAAGAAGGATCTTTTTTCCCTGCCCATCATACATGTTAAATGGCTTATTTTTTATCCTGATAATGAAATCCCCACCGCCCTTAAGACAATGCTCGATGCTTGTGATGGTTCCATAGGCACGGTCTGCTAT
>CAPQSW010000110.1 GCA_948688495.1 uncultured Lachnospiraceae bacterium
GCGCAGCTTCCCGTATACCTGCCAGATGCGATGACGTTGCCCTCCAGCCCATACAGGTTGAAGCTGGTTTTATTTCCTTCCGCGTCCGTAGTCGCCTGGACTGCCGTCCCCTGGTAGTAGTAGTTTGTGGTTTTCCCGTCTTCTGTTTTCTGGATACGCTGACCGCTGCCGTTATAGCGGTTTGTCTGGGTTAAGACAGCATCCCCTTTTCCTTTCCGTACGGCCTGTACCATGCGGTTCCCCACGTCATAGGCATACTCCGTGCTCTTCTCCAAAATGCTGTCCGCCTCACTTTTCAGGTTTCCGTTGGCGTCATAGACATAACTCCTGTCAGACAGTACTGTGGCTCCCTCCGTCTTTTTGGCAGTAAGCATCTGGTTCAGGCTGTTGTATGTGTTCCTGGTGGTTTCGCTGCCTGTGGTTTCGGTCAGGCGGTTGCCGTTTTTGTCGTACGTATACGTGGTCTTACTCTTCAGAATACCGTCCAGTCCCCAGATTTCCGTAGATGCCAGCCTGCCCAGCGCATCGTACGCATGGATCCTGCTTTCGCGTATCTGCCCTTCCTCCGACGCGAAATGTGTCTGGGAGATTCTCTCAATCAGGATATTCGAGTTTTTGTCATACGTATATCCATAAGATTCCGTAACCTGCTCTGGGGATATGC
>CAPQSW010000111.1 GCA_948688495.1 uncultured Lachnospiraceae bacterium
CCTTATGATGTTCTCACATCATAAATGGGACCTATAGGGCTCGAACCTATGACCCTCTGCTTGTAAGGCAGATGCTCTCCCAGCTGAGCTAAGATCCCATATATAATTATAATATGCCATGCCATCCGGCATAACGACCCAGAAGAGACTCGAACTCTCGACCTCCGCCGTGACAGGGCGGCGCTCTAACCAACTGAGCCACTGGGCCTTGTTATGAGCACTCAACATCTTTAATTTAGACGTTATGTGCAGATTAAAATATAAATGGACCTTCGGGGACTCGAACCCAGGACCGATCGGTTATGAGCCGATTGCTCTAACCAACTGAGCTAAAGGTCCAAAATCATATATGTCCCTAAAGGACAAAGCCGATGATCGGACTCGAACCGATAACCTGCTGATGTCTTAACCGCTTGACCACGGAGCCATTCTTCGGCCAACACATTTCTCTCGTGCTGACCGAGATTTATATTACCATAGTTCTTTTCAATTTGCAACACTTTTTTTCATGTTTTTTCAAATATTTTTGAAATACTCTTAAAAACTACATTTTCCCGCCTGTCACTCCAGTAATTCCAGAAAATCTTCCTTGCTCATCGTTCCCAGCTGTCCTGCTC
>CAPQSW010000112.1 GCA_948688495.1 uncultured Lachnospiraceae bacterium
TGGGAAGTTTGAGTTAATTACTGATTTTGTAGTTCTTAGAAATTATGGTGGATTATTTTTTATATTTCTGTTATAATATACAAATCATAATGAAAGGAATGTAAGTTAAAATGAAGTTGATATTCAATCGTTCGGTTAGCGTGATTCTTTCTGCCGTTATGCTGTTTGTGAGCGCCCTTTCCTTGAACGGCTGCGGCGTCAAGGATAATTCGCAGACACTGGAAACGGCTACAACAATTGCAGAAACCACTCAAGCGTCTGACGAACCGCAGCAAAAGCGAAAAATCATTATTGATACCGACACCGCGGGCGACGACGCCTCCGCGTTGATTATCGCGGCAAAAGCTAAAAACATTGATATTCTTGGCGTGACAGTTTCCGCAGGAAACGTCAGTCTCGATCAGGCAGTCAAAAACGCGTTGATGACGCTGGAAATGGCGGGCAGCGACGCCCCTGTTTATGCAGGTGCTTCTACTACATATACCGGCAAGGAACGTGAAACCTTCAGCGTTTACGGCAAGGATGGTATGGGGGATCAAGACTTGATTCATCCCACGCGCAAAGCTGAGGATAAGGGCGCTGTTGATTTT
>CAPQSW010000113.1 GCA_948688495.1 uncultured Lachnospiraceae bacterium
ATTATGACCTCCGCTCCAACCCTGCGGCAAAGGCGGGGAACATGGGGAGCGAGGAACACAAGGAAATGCTGTTCTGGACAAAAGAGGAATATAAGAGGTTTGCGGATGAAATGATGGACAAGCCAGTTTCCTTTTACGCCTTTGAAATGCTCTACTGGTGCGGAATCCGAGAGGGAGAATTATTAGCCTTGACCGCCGCTGATTTCAATTTTGATAAGGAAACGGTCACGATTAACAAATCCTATCAGCGTCTGCATGGGGAAGATGTGATTACTTCTCCGAAAACAAAAAAGAGCAACCGTACAATCAAAATGCCGAAGTTTCTATGCGAGGAAATGCAGGAGTATATCAGTATGCTGTATGGCTTAAAGAAGAAAGACCGTATTTTCACGGTAACAAAGAGTTATCTCCATCACGAGATGGACAGGGGCGCAAAAGCCGCAGGGGTAAAGCGCATACGGATTCACGATTTGCGGCATAGCCACATCAGCTTATTGATTGACATGGGATTCTCGGCGGTGGCGATTGCTGACCGAGTAGGGCATGAGAGCATTGAAATCACTTATAGAT
>CAPQSW010000114.1 GCA_948688495.1 uncultured Lachnospiraceae bacterium
GGGTATAGGGGTATTTGGGGGGATAATTCCAGAAGAATATTTATAAGTTAAAGGCGGCAAGCCTACCTGTTTTTCAAATTGCTTTATGAAGTGGCTTTGGTCGCAGAAACCCGTGGTCAAAGCTACTTCGGTTATTGTATCGGCTTCGTGGATTAGGCGTTGCGCCTTGCGGATGCGGTTCTGGATTTGGAACTGGTGCGGTGTAAGCCCTACCTCTGCCTTGAAGCTTCTGATAAAGTGGTATTTGCTGATAAAAGCGTTTTGTGCCATTTCCTCGACAGAAAGTTTGCATTCTGGGTATAATTCCAACTGTTTTTTTAAGTCGTGGATATATGGGGTATGGTTTTTTAGCTGCCAGTTGGAAGAATCCGAGGTTTCATCCAGACAGTTTAATAGCTGTAATATCTGATAGTGGCTGAATTTTCCCATATTCAGAGCCTGCATCAGAAGAAGTCCGATATGTTTTTGTATGGTGATAATATCTACGTTGTTTACAGCATTCTTATCAATGCACAGGCTAAGCAGGGTATAACTGTTATGTGCTGAAATGCTATGCGGTACATATGGGAA
>CAPQSW010000115.1 GCA_948688495.1 uncultured Lachnospiraceae bacterium
TTAAACCCCGTATTCCAGCTGTGCCCAAAACTCCATCAGTTGCAAAACCCAGAACGCGGCCGGCGACGAAAGCCCCGACTGTTTCGCGTCCCAGAGTTTTGCCAATACCGAAAGCTCCAGCAATTCCGCGTCCTAAAGTGACAACACGGACGGGAACAAAAGGCCGGACGGTAACTCAAGCAAAGTCAAAAAAATCAGATGAGAATGGATATGCTCAACGTTCTCGAGATAGAGACATAGGTAAAAATAGAATCATGAAAGGTGGAAGCGAGAAAAGGAGAGATAAGTGGTATGGTAAATATCCGAAAGAATTTATTAGATATTGCCATAGGAAGGTTAAAGATTTTAAAAATCTTACGCGTAAAGAAATAAAGGAGGCATATGAACAATGGCTTAAAGATAATAAGCCAATAACGAAATAAACGCTATATTTATATTATATGCAAAAAGGTAGAATATTAATTTAGGTTCGCATAAAAATCATGTAATTATATATATGCAGTATGGATTCAGAAATAGATGGCAACAGAGATTAATGC
>CAPQSW010000116.1 GCA_948688495.1 uncultured Lachnospiraceae bacterium
TGATGATGAAACGCCTTCATTTGCTATTTCACTGTATGAGGAATATAGGAATATGGGCATTGGTACAGCACTTATGAGGGATATGCTTGAATTTTTAAAGAATAAAGGCTACAGACGGACATCCCTTTCTGTACAGAAGGTAAATTATGCGGTTCGTATGTATCAGAAAGTGGGTTTTGAAGTCATTGACGAAAATGAGGAAGAATACATCATGGTTTGTCGGTTGTAGTGTGATGAGGAGGGCATATGTAAATGTCTGATAATTTAGATGAAAAACAGTAAAGGAAGCCTTAAAAACATTATTGAGAATAATAGCACTATTCCGTATAAGGCTAAAACGGAGATAAAAGCGATAATAGAATTGGAACACAATCCAGAAAAATTGCTGCAAGAGTGTCTGTTATATATGCTGTCATATAAGGGATAATCTGTGATAAAGGAAGTGGTTGGAGATAATGAAAAATATGAAAATAGATGCCAATGGGACAGAAATCAGAGTAATGGGTGATGTTGTAAATGAAGAAGCTTATATT
>CAPQSW010000117.1 GCA_948688495.1 uncultured Lachnospiraceae bacterium
AACCCGAACTGCGGGAAAACGACATTATTCAATGCCCTGACAGGGTCCAACCAGTTTGTCGGGAACTGGCCGGGCGTTACGGTGGAAAAGAAAGAGGGAAAGTTAAAAAAGCATGACGGCGTGACCATCACCGACCTTCCCGGTATTTATTCCCTTTCCCCCTATACACTGGAGGAAGTGGTGGCAAGAAATTATCTCATCAGTGAGCGCCCAGATGCGATTCTGAATCTGGTTGACGGTACAAATTTGGAGAGAAACCTGTACCTGACCACACAGCTTACCGAGCTTGGCATCCCTGTTGTCGCTGCCATCAATATGATGGATTGGCGACCAGATCAATACGCAGGAGCTGTCAAGGCAGTTAGGCTGTAAGGTCGTTGAAATTTCCGCCTTGAAAGGAAACGGTATCATGGAAGCGGCGGAGGCTGCAATCAACGCGGCAAAGAACGGCCGGACCGTTCCGATGCATACCTTTGCAGGAACCGTGGAACATGCCCTTGCCCATATCGAGGAGGCCGCAGTACACGGAC
>CAPQSW010000118.1 GCA_948688495.1 uncultured Lachnospiraceae bacterium
CTGCTTTCTTTCCATAAACCACTGCCGGAAAAATGTGTATTTTTCAAAATCCCTATTATCTATTTCTATTATACACAGACTTCCGGCAAATTACAATAAGCCGAGAACCTGTCTCCCGGCATTTTTTCCTTTTTAATCTTTCAGGATAACCAGCTTATTCTGGTAACACTCCACAGACACGCTGCAGCCAATCTCAAAGCCCCACTGCTCCACCCAGTTCCCCTGCAGGATAATCTGCGGCACATTTTTCCCATTCCTTGTTGTAAATGAGTATGCTTACATCCTCCGGGTAGCCACAGTATAACCCAAAACCTCCTCTGCCACCATACAGTTATTTAACTGAAATCTTTCCATGACCTGGAACATTCTTGACAGCATGGTTTCCTTTCCAAATCTGCATGTTTCCGTGAAATCAGGACTTTTCAAGCCGTTCATGCTATTCTGAACTTCCTGGAACAAGACCTGTCTGTTCTGACGAATAAATCCTGATAACATCCACAGATTATTCATTCCATATAAAGTAT
>CAPQSW010000119.1 GCA_948688495.1 uncultured Lachnospiraceae bacterium
GAATAAAAGAGCTGGATGATGAGCAGCATTACCGGTTGGAGAAATTCAGAAAGATTCGTTAGGAGGAATGGTGATAATGACAATTAGGAGAATGAATATCGAAGATTTTGAAAAAATATATGATTTGTGGATACATACCAAAGGCATGGGATTGAATACAACAGATGATTCAAAGGATGGAATCGTCAAATATTTATTGCGAAATCCTAATACATGCTTTGTTGCAGAAGATAACGGAAAACTCATAGGTGTTATTATCAGTGGACATGACGGGCGCAGAGGTTTTATCTATCACACTACGGTCAGGAAAGAATATAGGGGACAGGGAATTGGGAAAAAGCTAGTCGATTCAGCAATGAAGGCTTTGGAAGCAGAGGGCATACACAAAGTGGCATTGGTGGCATTTGAGAAAAATGTATCAGGCAATGCCTTTTGGGAAAAGGTCGGATTTACTGTAAGGGATGACTTGGTTTATAGAAATAAAAATATACATCAACTGAAAAGGGTTGATTTAATTTAATAC
>CAPQSW010000120.1 GCA_948688495.1 uncultured Lachnospiraceae bacterium
TATTATAATCCCCCACTTTTTTTGTCAAAACACTTGACAATTCAATCGAAAAATGCGGCGCTTCGCGCCCTTATTTATAAGACATATTTTTCGATTGGAGGCGATTTCATTTGTTACCTGTTAACTGCGGCAGTCATTCTGACTACCAAAACTTTGTTGTTGAAAACTTACGTAAATATTATCCGAATCCTGATTCCATCGCCTGTTCCACATGGGATATCATTGACCGCTTTTGGAATCTTGACCTTTCCTACACCGATGAAAAACTGAAAAGCACATATTCTGTCTTTGGACCTGAGCCAAGAACCCCTTCCTGCATGCACCGTTCTTACCTGTTGTCCTTGGATTTTAAAGTCACTTCCCTGACGGAGTGGGCTGCACAACTCAAAATCAACCCTCTTTATGCCATTCTCAGCGGTTTTGAATTCGGCGACACTCCCGGTGTTGGTACCTTCTATGATTTTTTGAACCGTCTTTGGGATTCTGATGAAAATAACCTGACTCCCCACATT
>CAPQSW010000121.1 GCA_948688495.1 uncultured Lachnospiraceae bacterium
CGGTAACAGCGGGATTTTACCTTTTTAAAAGAAGGGCCGATTCTGGATTCCATTTCACCCAGCAGGGCAGTGCGGAAAGCAGTGCGGAGGTAGGTATAGTTGAAGTAATTGATATTGCGCCAGAAACCATTATCGCTGTAGCCGCCTTCAGAAATCAGGCAGTGGATATGAGGGTTCCATTTCAAATCTCTGCCAAAGGTGTGAAGGACCATGATGAAACCGGGAGTAAAGTTCATGGATTTATTCTGCTTAAAAAACATGTGGGAAACGACATTGTTTACGGCATGGAAGAGGCAGTCGAGGAGGGAGCGGTCCTGAAGGAAGAAATCCCGGAGCTGTTCGTCAATGGTAAAGACACAGTGGCGGTGGGGAACATTGACAAGCTTAAAGGACATAGAGGTAGTGCGCTGCATGGCGTATAAGTTGCCGCAGGTAGGGCAGAAACGGCTGTGGCAGCGGAAGGGGACGAATTTTAACTTACCGCAATGAGGACAGCCATACATAGCCCCGC
>CAPQSW010000122.1:0-222 GCA_948688495.1 uncultured Lachnospiraceae bacterium
TTCCCACAGGGGGAACGATTCTTGGAACTTCCGGCATTGACCAGGCTTACCGCACCGGCCGGGGAAAGATTAAGGTTCGGGCAGTGACGGATATGGAGACAATGCCCAATGGAAAGACAAGAATTGTTGTCTCTGAACTGCCATATATGGTAAATAAGGCAAGATTAATTGAGAAAATTGCAGAACTTGTCCGTGATAAGAAAATAGACGGTATCACAGATT
>CAPQSW010000122.1:268-507 GCA_948688495.1 uncultured Lachnospiraceae bacterium
GTATGAGAATTTGTATCGAATTGCGGCGTGATTCCAACGCAAACGTTATTTTAAACCAGCTTTATAAACACACCCAGCTTCAGGATACATTTGGGGTAATTATGCTTGCCCTTGTGGATAACCAGCCGAAAGTGTTAAATATCCACCAAATGCTGAACTACTATCTTCTGCACCAGAAAGACGTTGTCACCAGAAGGACAAAGTATGATTTAAACAAAGCGGAAGAGCGTGCACATATT